>CADCHQ010000013.1 GCA_902801325.1 uncultured Bacteroidales bacterium
ACTGATGATTCCCGGTTTGAGGTTACCTTCCCCGACGGCCGTCAGGAGTTGTGGGACCCAATGCAAGGAATTCTGAAGACTGGGGAACAGAAGTAAATTTTGTTTAAGGAGATGATTGTCTCGCCATGATTTCGGTCTTCGGCCGAGCAATCTTCGCGCTCTGCCGCTCGGCACTTGTGACGCTTGATTCATTTTTCATTCTTCATTTTTCATTCTTGCTCCGATGCTCTACGCAAGCGTCACTGCTTCGCAGATGCCGAGCGTTTAACTTTTAATTTTTAATTTTTTCGCGTGCGCGTGTACTTTATATGGAATATATTTACTAATTTTACGCTCGATATGACTAAACCTTAAACTTTTAACACGTTATAAAAATGAGAAACGCAATCATCAATTTCCCACTGCCGCAGAACGAGCCGGTGAAGGGGTATCTGAAGGGTTCACCCGAGCGGGTGGCTCTGGAAGCTGAGTTGGAACACCAGAAGAACATCGTGGTGGACATCCCCATCATCATTGGTGGCAAGGAAATCAGGACGGGCGACACGGGCGAAGTGCGCTGTCCGCACGACCACAAGCATGTGCTGGCTACCTACCATAAGGTGGGGGAGAAGGAGATTCTGCTGGCCATAGATACGGCTATGGAGGCCTGGAAGGAATGGTCGAAGACGGATTGGACTGTGAGAGCTGGCATTGTGATGAAGATGGCCGAACTGTTGGCTACAAAATATCGTCCCATCATGAACGCTGCTTGCATGCTCGGCCAGTCGAAGAACTTCTATCAGGCAGAGATTGACTCGGCCTGCGAGACCATCGACTTCTTCCGCTATAATGTGCATTACGCTTCGAAGATCTATAACATGCAACCCAAGGATGGCGTGGGCAACATCAACCACACGGAATATCGTCCGCTGGAGGGCTTTGTGCTGGCTGTGACTCCGTTCAACTTCACATCCATTGCCTCCAACCTGTGCATGACTCCCGTGCTGATGGGCAATGTGGCTGTTTGGAAACCTTCGACCACTGCGCTGCTTTCGAACTACTACCTGATGCAGCTCTACAAGGAAGCAGGATTGCCCGACGGCGTCATCAACTTCCTGCCGGGTAGCGGAGCGCTGATAGGCAAGATCTGCACGCAGTCGAAACACTTCGCAGGCATTCACTTCACGGGTAGTACGGCCACCTTCAAGAGCCTCTGGGGACAGGCATGCTCGAACCTCGACCGCTATGTTTCCTATCCTCGTCTGGTGGGCGAAACGGGCGGTAAGGACTTCATCTTCGTTCATCCTTCGGCCGACAAGAAAGCTGTGGCCACAGCTGCCTTCTGCGGAGCTTTCGAGTTCCAGGGACAGAAGTGTTCGGCTGCCAGCCGTATGTACATCCCCAAGAGCCTGTGGCCCGATGTGCTTGCCGACATGAAGCGCATGGCTGCAGAAATCAAGATGGGCGACGTGTGTGACCCCATGAACTTCGTGAATGCTGTCATCGACGAGGCTTCGTTCGACAAGTGCAAGTCGTACATCGACTTTGCCCGCGAGGCTAAGGACGCCGAAATCGTGCTTGGCGGCAAGTGCGACAAGTCGGTGGGATGGTTCGTAGAGCCCACGGTCATCGAGACTTCTAATCCTCACTTCAAGTCGATGGAAGAGGAGATCTTTGGTCCCATCATCACCGTTTATCCCTATGACGACGATAAGGTGGACGAGACTGCTCGCCTCTGCGACGAGACCTCGCCTTACGGCTTGACAGGTGCTGTCTTTGGCCGCGACCGTCTGGCTGTGGAGAAGATTGCCGACACGCTGGCTTATGCCGCAGGTAACTTCTACATCAACGACAAGCCCACGGGTGCTGTGGTCGGTATGCAGCCATTCGGTGGCGCTCGTGCCAGTGGTACAAATGACAAGGCCGGTGGTGAGTTTAACCTCATCCGCTGGATCATCCCGCGCGTCATTAAGGAAACGCTGGTGTCGCCGACGGATTATCGGTATAGTTATATGAAGTGACGGAGCAGCGAGAGCAGAGCGCAAAAGCGCTCTGCGAATTTGCTTCCGAATGAGCGGACAAAACTTGTTTTAGGACTATTATTCGGGAGCAAATCAAGCAGAGCCAAACTTGTTTGAGCTATGCCGAGTCGCGACGGAACTCGAAACGAAGTTTCAAGTTAAGCATTAAAAATTTAAGGCTGCGATTAAGCGAGGGCAGTCGAGAACTTGTTCTCAGAATGCCGAGTGTGAGCAGGCTAGAGGCGCAGCCTCAAAATTGAATAATTGAGGATATGAAGAAGTGTTGTATATTAACAAGCCTATTACTACTAGTATTCGCAAGTTGCCAAAAAGATTCTGCCCCCCTCCCTAACAGGGAGGGGCTGGGGGAGAGTCTTGGTCTCCAGATTCCTGAGTGCATTGTCACTTCTGTCCCTGATTCCTTAGGACTCGACTCCTTCTATGTGAAGTATGTCGATGTCAACGGACTGCCTTTGGTGTCATCGTGGCGTGTGCCCGACTCCGCCTTTGTGGCAGCTCATCGCACGCTCTATGCCATGACATCAATGTTGGCCCCCGAAGTGCTGCAAGCTATGATAAAGTCGGGGGCAAGGGTGGCCATCATGGGCCGATATGAGGGTACTACTGACCTGCCCGAGCATCATTATCTGGTCAACGACACAAGTCTCAACTGGGATCTTCGTGCCCGTGGTTTGGGGGGAACCATTGATGAACCCCTGACTTCATGTGCCGAGGAGAATGTGCTGGCTTATCAAATTGACAAGTACCATGCTGAGGACATCCTCATCCACGAGTTTGCTCACGCCATCCATTGCATCGGCATCATTCAGGTCGACACCACCTTCAACGCTCGTTTGCAAGCCCTCTACGAGGCTGCAAAGGGTAGGGGAGACCTCGACGGCACTTATCGCATTACCGACAAGGAGGAGTACTTTGCCGAGGCCGTGCAGGACTGGTTTAATGTGAATGCCGAGATGCCCCACACTGATGGGAAGCACAACTGGGTGAACACGCGAGAGGAATTGCGAGAGTTCGACCCAGACCTCTATCAGTTGCTCTCAGAGTACTTCCCCGAAACCAATCTGCAAATCAGTAAACATAAGAAAATAAATCTGTACGGACCTACCCAATAAAAGACTCTCCCCCTGCCCCTCCCTGAAGGGAGGGGAGAGGATAGGGGAAGAGGGTGATTTGTTATGAGCTATAAGACTGCTTCGCCTGATAGATACGCATTGTTGAAAGACTTTGCAAGGGAGAACCGAAAGAATGCTACACTCGCGGAGGATGTGTTGTGGAAACATTTGCGTAAAAACGATTTTGGCATAAAATTCTTACGGCAGCATGTTATAGGAGATTATATAGTAGATTTTGTTTCGCGTGAGCAAGGGCTTGTAATAGAGGTGGATGGTGGCTATCACTCAGAACCACGACAGCAGGAGGATGACCAACAGAGGGAGCAAGACCTGCAAAGGATGGGGTATCATGTGATGCGTTTCAGAAACGAAGAGGTGCTATTTGATATTGATAACGTATTGGAAAAAATAAGGTTATATTACGATGAATAACATACAATCTGGAGAGGTATCTGCTTCCCTCCCTCGCAGGGAGGGATTGAGGGTGAGTCCGCTGTCATACGAGCGCCGTCGTCAGCAATTGAAGAAGGATGTGGGAAGTGGCATACTGCTCTTCCTCGGAAATATGGAGGTGGGCATGAACTATGCCGACAACACCTACCGCTTCCGTCAAGACTCGTCGTTCCTCTACTTTTTTGGTCTCGACTACGCCGCTCTGGTTGCAGTCATCGATATCGACGAAGACCGTGAAATAGTGTTCGGTAACGAACTCACCATCGACGACATCGTGTGGACGGGAACGCAACCCACCCTGCACGATAAGTGCGAGGCTATGGGCATCAAGGACAGTCGTCCCATGAAGGAACTGAAGACCTACCTCGACCAGGCACGCAAGCGTGGGCAGCACATCCACTTCCTGCCGCCTTACCGAGGCGACCATCAGATATGGTTGTGGGAACTGCTCGGACTAAATCCTGCCGAACAGAGCATCAGCGTGTCGCAACGCTTCGTAAAGGCCATCGTGCGCCAACGCATATACAAGGACGACGAGGAGATTGCTATTATCGAGGAGGCCGTAAATATAAGCACGCAGATGCACTTGGCCGCCTATCGCAAGGTGCGTCCCGGCATTCATGAGGCCGAGGTGGCAGCCGCTGTGGAAGAAGTGGCTTGCAAGGGAGGCAACACGCTGGCATTCCCCACCATAGCCACCGTAAAAGGTCAGGTGCTGCATAATCATGGTTTCATTCACACCCTGCAGGAGGGCGACATCTTCCTCCTCGATGCTGGAGCAGAGACAAACATGCACTATGCCGGCGACCTCTCATCCTCGATGCCTGTTGGTGAACGCTTTACCGAGAGGCAGGAGACCATCTACAACATCCACCTCGATAGTTTCCGTGCGGCAGTCGACGTGCTCCGTCCTGGCGTACCCTTCCGTGAGGCACATCTGGCTGCAGCCACCAAGATTTGTGAGGGCATGAAAGGACTGGGACTGATGAAGGGCGACCCCGTAGAAGCCGCTCACATCGGTGCGTATGCGCTTTTCTTCCCTTGTGGACTAGGTCACATGATGGGACTCGATGTGCATAATATGGAGAATCTGGGTGAGGAGTATGTAGGGTACAACGAAGGCGAGGCAAAGAGCACTCAGTTTGGCTTCAAATCCCTCCGTCTGGCCCGTCCGCTCGAACCCGGTTTCGTGTTCACCGTTGAGCCAGGCATCTATTTCATCCCCGAACTTATCGACAAGTGGGAGGCCGAACATCAGTTTACCGACTTCATCAACTACGACAAATTAGGTCCTTGGCGCGATTTCACAGGTCTGCGCAACGAACTCGACTATGTCATCACACGGGACGGCGTGCGCCAGTTAGGCACCATCAAGAAACCTATGACACTGGAGGAAGTGTACGCCGCAAAGAATATGTAACATGCAAACTGAGCGTAAAGGCATCAGGCAAGCAATCAGCAAGAATGGCAGGCGGTCAGGACTGGTAATCATCATCCTTGCAGCCATCGTTCTGGAGGCCATATCCGCCTTTCAGTATTACTACACTCGTGGTATGCTGGAGCGCAATCTGGAGGCACAGATGCTGATTACGTTGCAGGTGTCGGCGCAACGCATGGACGGCATCATGCGAGAGACTGCGGGAGTGTCGTATAACCAACTTTGGCACGCACAGCAGCATTTGGACGATGCTGACTATATGGCGACGTTGGTTCGCAATATGGTGATGACCGATAACGACAAGATAGTGGGTGCAGCCGTAGCCTTCCGCCCTAACTATTTTCCTGACAAGGGCCGATGGTATGAGCCATACGCCCGTAGGGAAGGCGATTCTATCGTTGTACGTCAGATAGGTTCTGCTCAGCACGACTATTTTTCGCTGGAGTTTTATCAGACTTGCATCAAAGGTGACACGCTCAAATGGAGTACGCCCTATATCGATAACGAGGGCGCTCAAGATACCGTCTCCACTTATGGTTTGCCTTTGCGAGACAAACAAGGTGAGCCCATAGGCGTAATGGGTATTGATGTATCTACGGAATGGATAAGAGATATGCTGAGACAAATCCGTCAGCATCCGTCGAGTTTCAGCATCGTGCTTTCGAATGAAGGCAACCTGATATCCACACCAGACGATAGTCTGTGCAGCCACGAACAGGCAGAAAAGATTGCCCGGATGGTCAACGATAGCACGGTGAAGAAGGAACTTAAGTCCAATGGGCGTGTGACAAGCTTTAAGTTCTATGATGAGGAGAAAGGCCGTGCGGCACGCGTGTATTATGCCAGGAAACGTTTAGAGCCGAAATGGTGGTTGGTGAAGGTGTGCTATGACGACGAGGCATTTGGCGAACTGAAAAAGATGCGAAAGACCACCATGTGGATGTCGTTGGCCGGTTTGCTCGTGTTAGGACTCATCATCCAACTCTTTGCTCGCAACGACCGCAAGATGCAGACGAGTCTGATGAAACAACAACGCATCGATGGCGAACTGAAGATAGCCAAAGACATACAGACGCAAATGCAGCCACGTGAAAGTAGCATTGTACACAACGACGTGAAACTGCACGGCTCACAAATTCCGGCACGCGAAGTGGGAGGCGACTTGTACGATTTCTTCATCCGTGACGAGAAACTCTTCTTCTGCATAGGTGATGTGAGCGGAAAGGGTATTCCTGCCGCATTCATTATGGCAGTTTCTCAGTCACTATTCCACAATATAGCCTCGCGTGAAAGCAACCCTGAGCACATCATGAACCGCCTTAACGCAACGGCTTGTCGCAATAACGAGTCGAACATGTTTGCCACTTTGTTCATCGGCGTTCTCGACCTGCCGACAGGCCATTTGCGCTATTGTAATGCCGGGCATGAAGTTCCGATACTCTTCGACCAAACGCCAGAAACCATCGATGTGAAATCCAACATTCCTATCGGACTGTTTAGTGATTTCAAATATGAGATGCAGGAGACGGTCATGCCTTCTGGTTCGACACTTTTCCTCTATACCGACGGACTGACAGAGGCCAGAAACAAGCAGCGACAGCAGTTCGGAATGGAACGAGTAAGACAATTGGTGGCACGCTACGGCACACGGAGTCCGAAGGAGATGATAGATATGACCATTGCCGAAGTGGAGAAATTCTCAGAGCATACCGAACAGGGCGATGACCTGACTCTGCTGGTCATTAACTATACGCCAATGGTGGAGGAGATAGTGCTCGATGAAGAACTGACGCTGGCCAATGATGTGAAAGAAGTGACCAAGATGAACACTTTCATCAAGGACGTTTTGGCACATTTGAACATCGACAAGTCATTGGTTTCGAAAATGCGACTGGCTTTGGAGGAGGCTGTAGTCAATGTGATTGAATATGCCTATCCGGCTGGTAGAAAGGGTGATGTCAATATTTGTGTAACGCATGATGGAAAGCGTTTGAGGTTCATCATAACCGACTCTGGCATAGCCTTTAATCCCACAGAAGCCTCGTCTGCCGACACAACGCTCTCTGCCGAAGAGCGTCCCGTAGGCGGACTGGGTATACATCTCATGCGACAATTGATGGATTCTGTCAACTATGAGCGTATCAACGGAAAGAACGTACTGACCCTGACAAAGAACATTAGCATAGAATAATCAATAAATACAGATTAACATGAAAACAACTATTGAAGAACTAGCGGACAAGTTCCTTGTGACCTTCGAGGGAGAACTCGATACGACAGCCGCTACAGAAGTGAATGAGAAGCTGCAACCACTCTACACCGCCAACGGAAAGAGTGTGCACATCGATTGCACGAAACTGGAGTATATCGCATCAAGTGGCCTGCGCATCCTCATCAGCATTCTGAAGGGCGCTAAGAGTGGTGGAAGTAAGGTCGTGCTCAAAAACCTGAACGACGACATCAAGGAAGTGTTCAAATTGACGGGTTTCATCAATCTTTTTGATATAGAGTAATTTCCATGAAGTCCTCTGCCATTTCTTTCAGAATCCTTGCTACTGCGGGATTGCTGCTTTTGGCGACTGGCGTCAGTGGCCAGAACAAGGAAAAGCATAATCTTTTCTCTTTAGATTTGCACATGATGACGCGTGGTGAAATCCGAGATGGAGGAGTGGTGAAAAAAGAGGATGATGAGGTGAAAGATGACAATTCGAGTTTCGTACTCGGACGCGAAAGGTTGATAGTCGGTTATGAGAACCTGCGCCTAAACAAAGATTCGTTGTCAACGAAACCTTGGTTACAATTGAGTCTGAACGTACAGCATCAGGGCATATGGGGCCAATCGGGCAAAGGCGCTTTCAACGTGCACGAAGGATGGGCAAAACTCTCTGCAAATAACGGTCTGTTCACACAAGTTGGTCGTCAGGTACTCGCCTACGATGACGAACGCATCATTGGTCCGAATGATTGGTCGATGGCAGGAATCTCACACGATGCTCTGAAACTTGGCTATGAGGGACATGGGCACAAAGTACATGCCATATTATCCTACAACCAAAATGCTGAAAACATGGAGGGCGGTACTTATTATCAGAATGGTGCACAGCCGTATAAAACGATGCAGACGGTGTGGTATCATTACGATATTCCTAAGATTCCGTTAGGTGCTTCACTATTGTTCATGAACATCGGTATGCAAGGCGGAGAAAAAGGTGAGGACGAACGGACGGAATGGCAGCAACTCATTGGTGGTTACGTGAAATACACTGATAAAATCTGGTCGTTGGAAGGTTCTTACTATCGCCAGATGGGCCATAATGAGGATGGTATCAAAATAAAAGCATGGATGGCTAGCGTGAAGGGTCGGGTAAGTCCTAGTCGTTACTTCGGTTTCGAGGCAGGCTACGACTACCTAAGTGGTGATGAAAAGTTTGCCGTTCCCGCAAAAGGTGACATCGGTTTGATCAAACATGATGTCATCAAAGGCTTTAACCCCATCTATGGTTCTCACCACAAGTTTTATGGGGCTATGGACTTCTTTTATGTGAGCACTTATGTCAATGGTTTCACTCCAGGTATGCAAAATGCTTTTGTCGGTGCTTATGCAAAACCCGTTAAGGGGTTAAAGATAGGAGCAGGTTACCATTATCTCGCCATGAGCACCAAGTTAATCGACATGGACAAGAGGCTTGGACACGAATTCGAGTTGAGTGCCTCCTATCAAATCATTAAAGAAGTCAATGTGTCGGCAGGTTTCTCCTATATGACAGGCACAGATACGATGGAACGCCTGAAACGTGCCTCAAATGATGGCAACTTGAAATGGGGATGGATCTCATTGAACATCACACCCAGAATCTTTTCCATCAAATGGTAACCAACTTATGGTTGCACAACTTAATACTGTACAATAATACCCTTATATAATTATGAAAACAATAGCACCTCTGTCGAGAGAACAGTACGGCCTTTATGTCGAGTGTATAGAACACATTGGAGAGCCTTGTTACAATATACCTTATTTATATACGTTAGACGGTTCACTCGATGGCGAGCGATTGTGTCGTGCTATAGAGACGGTGGTGAAAGCGCATCCCACGCTTTTTACCCGCATCGAAGAGAATGCTGATGGCGAGTCCATTCAGACTATTGATGATGAGGAAACGTTCTCGTTGACCATAGAGAATGTGACGGATGTTGAGCAGATAAAGGCTCAATTCATTCAGCCTTTTGACCTTCACAAAGACCGTTTGTTCCGTATTCGACTGCTGAAAGATGAGTCGCACTACTACCTGCTTCAGGACATCCATCACATCATTAGTGACGGAACGACACGCAAGGTGTTGTTGGCAGATATCGAAAAGGCCTATAGGGGTGAGGTGCTTCCACTTGAGGAACTGACTTTAGGTGAAGTGGCTGAAACTGAGGCCAAGGCCAGAAAGACTCCTGTTTTTGAAGAGGCAAAGTCCTGGTATGCCCAGAATTTTGATTGTAGCGATTGCTTCAGTCCATTGTTGCCCGATAGGGAAGAAACAGAACCACAGGAGGGGCTGAAGACAAGAATAATGAATGTTGATGCCGAGCAAGTAGAAGGTTTTTGCAAAACACATGGCATTTTCAAAAGTACTTTCTTTACTGCAGTATATGCTTATCTGCTGGCTAAGTTCAATAATGAACACGAGGTTCTCTTCAATACCATTCATAACGGACGTTCCGATAAGCGATTAGCTCACTCAGTGGCTATGTTGGTGAAGACATTGCCGGTCTATTCAAAGTTTACGGATGATACCTCCATACTCGATTTCTTGAAAGCCGGACAAGAGCAGATGACTGGTTGCCGTCGGCACGAAGCATACGCTTATGCTGACGTGGTGACAGATCTGAATATTCAGTCCGCAACTCTGTTTGCCTGGCATGGGGCATTGTTTGATAATTTGGAGTTTTGCGGAAAGCCGATGACGGCACAGAGACTGAATAACAATACCCGTGAGGTCCCCATTTATATGAAGGCCTATTTCCGCGATGGTCACTTCTGTGTTGAAGCTGAATACAGCGCCAATGCGTATAGCGAGTCTCTCATTAGTCAGTACCTGGAGAGTTATGAGGCAATAGTAGAGGGATTCCTCAGTAGGGAATATCTACGGGACGTGGATATTGCCACACCATCACAAGTGGAGACGCTTGACCAATTCAACCAGACAGATTTCGATTACGATGATACGCAAACCATCGTATCGTTGTTTGGCAAGCAAGCAAAAACAACTCCCGACAGCGTGGCTGTGGTGTATAAGGACAAGCGATATACTTATAAAGAGGTAGACGAAATAAGTAATCGCATCGCCAGTCATATTACATCGAAGGGCTTGGCTGCAGAAGATGTTGTTTCTGTATTAATTCCCCGTTGTGAGTGGATGGCAATTGCTTCACTTGGCGTATTAAAAGCAGGTTGTGCTTATCAACCGCTTGATCCGAGTTACCCCAAAGAACGTCTGAATTTCATGATGCAGGATTCCAGTGCTAAGCTACTGATAGCCGACGAAGAACTGCGTGATATCGTGGATGAGTATAAGGGCGATGTCATGTTGACAAAGGATATTCCAAATCTTCCTGAATGCACAACAGTTCCGAATGCTGCAGTTACGCCTGCCAGCCTTTTCATCCTTCTCTACACTTCTGGTTCTACGGGCGTTCCGAAGGGTTGTCAGTTGACACATGGAAATCTGGTGGCTTTCTGTCTTTGGTATCAGCGATTCTATGGACTGAAACCTGAGCATAATGTTGCTGCATACGCCAGTTATGGATTTGACGCCTGCATGATGGACATGTATCCTGCACTTACCAGTGGGGCAACTGTCTACATTATTCCAGAAGAACTGCGACTTGACTTGATAGCCCTGAACGAATACTTCGAGGCGAACCATATCACTCACTCGTTCATGACCACGCAAGTAGGCTTCCAGTTTGCTTCTAGTATAGAGAACCACTCCTTGCTATATCTTTCTACTGGTGGCGAAAAACTAGCGTCCTTGACTCCACCTACAAACTACAAGTTCTATAATGTTTATGGACCTACCGAGTGTACCATATTCAATACTATTTATTGTGTAGATAAAAAGCTGAAAGATATTCCTATTGGCAAGCCGCTCGACAATATTCGTCTCTATATCGTAGATGCTCAGGGTCATCGTCTGCCAATTGGTGCTTCTGGTGAACTCTGGGTAAGCGGTCCGCAAGTAAGTCGTGGTTATCTAAATCGTCCTGAAAAGACTGCAGAGGTGTATATTGGCAACCCGTTTACTACAGATAAGAAATATGCCCGTATTTATCGCACAGGCGATATCGTTCGCTATCTGCCAGATGGCAACATCCAATTTGTAGGTCGTCGAGACGGGCAGGTGAAGATTCGTGGTTTCCGTATCGAACTCAAGGAAGTAGAAGCCGTCATTCGTGATTTCCCAGGTATTAAGGATGCAACGGTTCAAGCATTTGATGAAGAGGGTGGTGGCAAGTTTATAGCTGCATATATCGTGAGTGACCAACAAATAGACATTGAGGCACTCAATAACTTTATCCTCGACCAGAAGCCTCCTTATATGGTGCCTGCTGTGACGATGCAGATTGAGCGAATCCCACTTAATCAGAATCAGAAGGTAAATAAGAAGGCTCTGCCAAAGCCAGAGAAGAAAGCAACTGTTGTGGAAGAAAGTAATGTGCCGATGAATGTGCTGGAGAAAGAACTACACGATATGGTGGCAGGCATAGTTGGCAATCAGGATTTTGGTATTACGACAGTTCTAGGTTATGCTGGCTTGACTTCTATTTCTGCCATCAAATTGGCCGTACAGGTGAACAAGCGCTTTGGCGTAACCGTCGACTCAAGGGCTTTGGTAAAGAGTGGCAGTATACAGTTCATAGAGAATGAGATACTGAGTTCAATGCTCAATGGACAATTGGTGGATAATGGTAAGTCAAAAGGACAATCGACAATAGAAAATGAGAAACCTCAATTAAGTTGTGTTCCACTTTCTTATGCTCAAACAGGTGTCTATTTTGAGTGCTTGAAGAATCCGACTTCTACCATTTATAACATACCGTATCTGTTGTCATACCCAGAAGGTACTGATGCAGAACGACTAGCAGAGGCTGTCAAGAAAGTGGTTGCATGCCATCCGGAGTTGAGTGTACACTTCACGACTGAAGGTGACCAGATTGTTCAGACGATAGACATAGGTTTGTTGCCATCTATCGCTATCAACGAAATGACGGAAGCGTCATTGGCTGCTTACAAGAATGAGTTTGTGCAACCCTTCAACCTGCAACGTCCACCGCTTTATCGCTTTGAAGTGGTAAAGACAGAGTGTGGTGTCCACTTGTTGATGGATGTTCACCATCTCCTATTCGATGGTGGATCAGCTGATATCTTTATTCGCCAAATCTGTGCCGTACTGGAAGGCTCATCGGTTGAGCATGAGAACTATTCCTATATTGATTTTGTCAACGACCAACTAAAGGCTGAGGAAAGTGATGCGTTCCGTGCATCTCAGCAATTCTTTGCCGAAAAGCTGCAGACCTGTGAGGGAGCAAGCGAGATTCCTGCTGACTTGCCCAAAACCGACAGACAAGGTCTTATTGGCGAGGCTGTGGTTCAGACCGATCATGACAAGGTTTCGGCATTCTGTCGCCAGCATGAGATTACCCCAGCACATTTGTTCTTAGCGGCTACGGCTTATGTGGTGTCTCGATATACGAACAATCGAGAGGTATACCTCAGTACGGTAAGTAGCGGACGGTCCAACCTGAAGATTGCTGATACTGTGGGCATGTTTGTCAATACCTTAGCATTGGGGTTGAACATAGACGACATATCCGTAGAAGAATTCTTGCAGAGGACATGTGACACCTTCGATGAGACCCTGCGCCATGAAGATTACCCCTTTGCTCGCATCGCTACCGACTATGGTTTCCTGCCCTCCATCGCCTATGCTTATCAAGTAGGCGTATTGTCGGAATATACCGTTGGCGGAAAGACTATTCATCAGGAATTGTTGGAACTGAATGTGCCGAAGTTCAAAATCAACATTAAGATTGAGTCACGCGGTGTTGTGGTTCAATACGACGACTCTCTCTATTCTGATCGTGTGGGTACTGCTTTGGCTGAGAGTATTGTTGCAGTCGTAGAACGTATGATAGCACTACCACAAGCAAAGGTGCGCAAACTCTCCATCGTCAGTAAGAATCAGGAAGAAGAGTTAAGTCACTTGCGCCAAACAGCGACAGGAGATGCTCCATTCAAGTTCTTCCACGAATGTATTAGTCATTATGCTCAAACTCAACCCGAGCATGAAGCGTTGGTGGCAATAGATGCCAACTTCACTTATAAGGAGATGGATGAAGTCACCAACAATATTGCGGCGAACTTGCGCAGGAGAGGTGTAAAGGAACACGATCGCGTGGCTTTGCTGCTACCTCGTACTAGTCGGCTCATCCTCTCTTTGTTCGGTGTGCTGAAAACTGGAGCAGCTTATATCCCATGCGATCCCGAATATCCAGCCGACCGCATAAGGCTCATCCTCGAAGATAGCGAGGCGCGTTACATTATCACTACTACTGACCGACTGGGTAGTGTTCCTGCTGAGAAGGCCATCGATGTGGAAGAACTAATGAAGGTTCATAGTACAGATGATGTTCAATGTGATATTACTCCCGATGCCCTTGCATATCTCATTTACACTTCTGGTTCCACGGGACGCCCGAAGGGCGTGATGCTCCGCCACGAAGGTATTTGTAACTATCTTTATGGTCATCCTGCGAATGTCTTTGCTAAAGGTGTGCTAACCGATGCCGATCGCATCCTTAGTGTAACTACAATATCTTTCGATGCCGCTTTGCAAGATATTGGTATGGCATATTATAACGGCAAGACTTTGATTGTTGCAACAGAGGAACAGGCCAATAATCCTCTCGATTTGGCACAACTCATCAATGAGCAACACATCAATATGGTTAGTGGTACCCCTTCACGTTGGCAGACTTGGCTCACTAGTGAAGACTTCTGCCAAGCGATTAGTCGTGTCAAGATTTGTCGTGCCGGTGGAGAGAAATTCTCCGACCAATTGCTGAAGCAAATGCGTGATGTAACAAAGGCTCGCATCTTCAACTGTTATGGCCCGACAGAGATTACCGTAGCCTCAAACAACAAGGAACTGACACATGCCGAAATTGTCACTGTAGGTAAACCTCAATTGAATGTGAAAGAGTTTATTGTGGATGCTGATGGAAACGAGTTGCCAGTAGGGGTAGTAGGTGAACTTTATATCGGTGGTCGTGGCGTGGCTCGTGGTTACAACAATCTGGATGAGATGACTCGCGAGCGCTTCATCGAATATCATGGCGAACGCATCTATAAATCTGGCGATTATGCAAAATGGTTGCCGGATGGCGATGTGGTCATTCTCGGACGTACCGATCATCAGATAAAACTGCGTGGCCTTCGAATCGAATTGGGCGAAATCGAGAATGTGATGCTAAAGGTAGAGGGTATGAAGAAAGTGGTCATCCTCATCCGCAAATTGAACGGTAAGGAACACCTTTGTGCATACTATACTGCTGAACATGAGATTGCTCCCGAAGACTTAAAAGCTGAAATATCGAAGAGCCTGACGCAATATATGGTACCTACTGCTTATCTGCAACTGAAGGAGATGCCGATGACTCCCAACGGGAAGACCGATGTCAAGGCTCTGCCCGAGCCCCAGTTGGCTATTACTTCTGCTTATGTGGCACCATCTAATGATACTGAAAAAGCGTTCTGTGACATCTTTGCCAATATCCTGCAGATGGAGCAGGTGGGTGCAACCGACAACTTCTTCGAACTAGGTGGTACATCTCTAGTTGTGACCCGTGTCATCATTGAAGCTGACAAGGCTGGTATACATGTGGCATATGGTGATGTTTTCGCCAACCCGACACCACGAAGACTTGCTGCGCTTATCACAGGTGATAGTGGAGACGTCGAATCCTCAGGAGATTCTTCCGACCCCATTGCTAGCTATGACTATACTGCGATTAACAATTTATTACTTAGCAACACTCTCGATAGTTTCCGTCATGGTGAGCGTCGTTCGTTGGGTAATGTGTTGCTGACAGGTGCCACAGGTTATCTTGGCATTCACATCCTGCGTGAGCTGATAGACTCAGATGCTGGAAATATTTATTGTTTAGTGCGCGGTAAGACGCAGGAGAAAGCTGAAAACCGACTGCGTACTTTGCTCTACTATTATTTTGCTAATGCTTTTAAGGACCTTTTTGGAACGCGCATTCATGTTATCCTTGGTGATGTGACCAGTGAGTTTGGCGAAGGTTTGCAGATTGACACCTTGTTTAATTGTGCGGCTGTGGTTAAGCATTTCTCCGAAGGTACGGAGATTGAGGATGTGAACATCGGTGGCGCGCAAAGGTGTGTCGATTTCTGTCTCAAGACGAAAGCCACTCTTGTACATGTTTCTACAGCTAGCACAAGAGGAATGTGGGTAGGAGAAATGAAGGACGAGACATTCACAGAACAGCGATTATACATGGGGCAGTACTTAGGTAATAAGTACATCTACTCGAAGTTTATGGCCGAGCGCCTCATACTTGACGCCGTTGCCTTGCATGGCCTCAATGCCAAGATTATGCGTGTGGGTAATCTGTCAGCCCGCTCTACCGATGGTGAGTTCCAGGCAAACTTCTCCACTAATTCCTTTATGGGTCGCATCAAGGTATATAATATGCTAGGATGTTGTCCATATAGTATGCGAAACAAGCGTGTGGAGTTTTCTCCAATCAACGAAGTGAGTCATGCTATCGTTCTACTTGCAACTACACCAAAGGATTGTACCGTTTTCCATCCATACAACATTCACGGACAGTTCTTGGGTGATGTCCTTATGGGATTGACTGCCGTTGGTAAAGGCATTCGTTTTGTGGAGCAAGAGGAATTCCAACTGGCAATGAATGAGGCCTCAAATGATCCACAAAAAGCGAAGGCGTTGTCAAGTATGCTGGCTTATCAGGATATGGCTCATGGGCAGAAGACTGCCGACGTGCAGCGTGACAACGACTACACTACGCAGGTCCTCTATCGCCTTGGCTTCTCATTCTCACCCACATCGTGGGATTATGTGGAGCGTATGCTTAATGCAATAGGCGGATTCGGATTCTTTGAGAATTAACATTACAGGATAGTACTGTCTAAAGAAAGGAATGGACAATATCAACAAGCAATTCTATAACTACCTATGGGCCTATGTTCTGGTAGCGCTCTCTGGTTGCTTAGGCAATGTGGTGGATGGTATTATTGTGGGTAACCTCATTAGTGCTGACGGCGTGAGTGCCATTAACTTGTCGAAGCCTGTCAACCAGTTTATCTTTACCCTCCACTTACTCATCAATGCCGGTGCGGGTATGCTGGTAGGATATGCATTGGGACAGAAGAATATTAGCGACGCTCGGCGTTTCTTCTCCATCTCTCTAACGTTGAGTGTTGGGCTTGGGATAATGCTGGCTCTTATTTGTGGAGTTTTCTTCCTCGATGGAACTACGCGTCTATTGTGTAACAACGAGCAGATATTGCCATTGGCCCGTGATTACATGCAGGTATTGTTGATAGGTAATCCAGCGTTTATCCTAATGTGGGGATTATCAACGATGGTTGGAGTCGATGGCCAGCCAAGATTGGTTTCGCTAGCTGTCATTATAGATAACGTGCTTAATCTCTGTCTCGATATTGTCTTTATTCAATGGTTCGATTGGGGAATTACGGGTTCGTCTGCTGCCACTGTGGTTGGTCATCTTGTTGGCATCGCTATATTATTGAGTCATTGGTGGAAACCTGAGCATCGTAGGTTGAAGTATATCGGTATCACGAGTGGGGCTGGGAGTGTTATTGCTAGGATAGTATCCCAAGGAACTCCCCTTGCTGTCGCCTCTATTAGCCTCACGTTATTGTTGCTTTCCGCTAATAGAATTGTTCTTTCAACCTTAGGACAAACGGGCATCTTCGCCTTTGCTGTATGTATGAACCTGCTGCAGGTTTACAATCTCTTCCTTTCTGGCACTTGTCAAACCTTGCAGTCGCTTGGTGCCATTCAGGTGGGAAAGCACGATGCAGAAGGCTTGAATGTGGTATTGCGGAAGGCTTTCCGCTTCATCACCATTGCGATGGCAGTCACTTGCCTGTTTGTTTGGATAGATCCTCAGGCCATAGCCGCCTTGTTTGGAGCCGATAATCCAGATTACATTCTTGAAACCGATAGCGCCTTGCGTATCTTTGCCATTAGTTTCATACCCTTCTGCTACATATATACCCTGATGATTGTCTACAAGCTCTATGGGTATCACAAGATGGCGCTATTCATCTCTTTAGCACTCTCACTGACTGTCATTCCCGTCCTTTGGGGCGTTAGTCATACTATGCCTAAACTCCTTTGGTACAGTTATTTGATTGCCTACATAATAGAGGTCCTGCTTATTGCTCTTCTCCATCATATAGGACATATTAAACTTGAGTTGAAGTCGAAGGAATAGTGGTTTATCTGAACGACCATATAGAAGAACTTAACGTATCGGAGGCCTTACAGAAAGTAAGTGCACAGCGAGCAGAGTACGCTCTTCGATACAGACAAATGCATGACCAACAGCTTTCTCTTGCAGTATATATGTTGCTCATAGAAGGGTTGGAGAGGGAATATGGTATCAAGGGAATGCCCGAATTTATTTATGGTTCTCATGGAAAGCCAGAGATTAAAGGCCATTCGGATATCCATTTCAATATGAGCCATTGCAAACGTACTGCCCTGTGTGTTATAGATGATGTTCCCATAGGTTGTGATGTGGAATCCGTTCCAAAAGATTTGGACATGGATGTTTGTCGCTATTGTTTCAATGAGGATGAAATCACGGAAATCCTAGGCTCTGCGTATCCAACACTAGCATTTACTACGCTTTGGACTAAGAAAGAGGCTTTCTTGAAACTGACAGGGGAAGGTTTGACAAACGACTTACCTATTCTATTGTGTAGTGCTCAGGCACAAGAAGTCACGTTCCAAACGCATATTGCATCAGATAAATCTTACGTTTATTCTATCTGCAGATGGATTGAAGCTGATTATTAATATTGATAATTATTAAAGGCGAGTGGAACATTTCCAACGTTGCCGAGCATACAATTCACAATTATTTCGTAATTTTGCACACAAGAAACAGTTTCATCTATCATTCGTGAACACGAAGACCATGAATGTTTCTCATGTATTTAATTGTATATTAGTCTAGTCAATGTCACAATTCAGCATCAAGCACCCTGAATGCATGGGTGGAATGAACGAACGTATAAAGCGCTTGCGCCAGGAAAGTACGGAAACCCCAACCACACTCTCCATCGAGCGTGCGCTAATCGAAACAGCCTTTTATAAGCAGCACTATGGCACGATGCCCATTGCCGTGTTGCGAGCCAAGAACTTCTATGAGATATGTAAGAAGAAGACGATTTACATAGGACGTGACGAATTGATTGTGGGCGAGCGAGGTCCCGTTCCCAAGGCTGTACCCACCTTCCCTGAGTTGACGTGTCACTCGGTTGAGGACTTGCATACACTTGACACACGAGAGTTGCAATCCTACCACATTTCGCAAAAGGATATAGACGCGTACGAACAAGAGGTTATTCCCTATTGGAAGGGCAAGACCCAGCGTGAGCGCATCTTTAATCACGTCAGCAAAGAGTGGGAAGAGGCTTATCATGCAGGCGTTTTCACGGAGTTCATGGAACAACGCGCCGCAGGTCATACGGCTATGGACGGCAAGATGTATCGTATAGGTTTGCTCGACTTGAAAGCACGTATAGAGAAGCGCATTAGCGAATTGGATTACATCTATGACCCCGAAGCCACTGACAAGCAACAGGAGTTGGAGGCAATGGCCATCTCGTGTGATGCAGCCATCCTCTTTGCAGAACGTCATGCGGAACTAGCCGAGCAAATGGCCAAGACAGAAACAAATCCACAACGAAAGCGCGAACTGGAGAAGATTGCCGATGTCTGCCATCATGTGCCAGCCCATGCACCTCGTGACATGTGGGAGGCCATACAGATGTATTGGTTTGTTCATCTGGGAACGGTAACCGAATTGAACGGATGGGATTCGATGAATCCAGGCCATATCGACCAACACCTATTCCCCTTCTATCAAAAGGGTATTGAGGAAGGAACACTCACGCGTGAACAGACAAAAGAACTCATCTCATGCCTTTGGATTAAGTTCAACAATCAACCCGCTCCGCCAAAGGTTGGTGTAACGGCTTTGGAATCTGGAACATACAACGACTTTACAAACATCAATATTGGAGGCGTAGACCGAGAGGGTAGGAGTGCTGCCAATGAGATTTCTTACATGATTCTCGAGGTTCAAGAGGAGTTGCACGAATTGCAACCAGGTCTCTCTATCCACATTGCCGAGCAGACACCCGACGACTTCCTTTTGGCAGGCATTCGTGTTATTCGCCAAGGACACGGCTATCCCTCTGTCTTTAACCCAGACACTTATGTCCGTGAGATGACACGAGCAGGCAAGACACTCGAGGATGCTCGCGAAGGCGGTTGTTCGGGCTGTATTGAAGTTGGCGCATTCGGTAAGGAGGCCTATCTGCTTACGGGTTATCTCAACACCCCCAAGATTCTCGAGATTACACTCAATAATGGCATTGACCCAGAGACGGGCAAGCAACTTGGCCTAGAAACGGGTAATCCTTGTGGGTTTAAGTCATTCGAGGAACTCTACGAGGCTTGGCATCGACAGATGGTATATTTTGTCAATCTGAAACTCTCGGTCAACAACTACATCGAACGCATGTTCTCGCTTTATGCCCCTGCTACTTTCCTTAGCCTCTTTATCGATGATTGCATAGACAAGGGCAAGGATTACTATAGCGGTGGTGCGAGATACAATACCACCTACATCCAGTGCACGGGACTTGGTACTATTACCGATTGTTTTACCACACTGAAGAAACACGTCTTCGAAGACAAGCGTTACACGATGGAGCAAATCCTTAGTGCTTGCAAGTGCAATTGGGAAAACGAGGAGATAATGCGTCAATATATCCGCAATCATACACCTTTCTTTGGAAATGATGACGAATATGCCGATGCCATAGCCGTTCGTGTCTATGAAGATTTGGTTAAGGCCATAGAGGGACGACCCAATACGCGAGGAGGTGAGACACACTTGAATATGCTCTCCACTACTTGTCACAATTACTTCGGTTCGGTATGTGGGGCAACACCTAACGGCAGGTTTGCTCACTTTGCCATTAGCGATGGAACCTCTCCGTCTCATGGAAGCGATACACATGGACCTACGGCTGTTATCAAGTCACTAGGCAAACTCGACCAAACGAAATCGGGAGGAACCCTGTTGAATGTGCGTTTTGTTCCTGCCTTGCTTAAGCGCGAAGAGGACATGAAGAAACTTGGCAGTCTTATTCGCACATATTTTAAGTTTGGTGGACATCACATCCAATTCAACATCGTTGATACGGCAACCCTCCTCGATGCACAGCAACACCCTGACCAGTATCGTGATTTGCTTGTACGCGTAGCAGGGTATAGCGATTATTTCAACGATATGACAGAGCAATTGCAAAACGAAATCATTGCTCGAACCGAGAATGAAGATATTTGACATCAAACGCTATGCCATTCACGATGGACCAGGCATTCGGACGACCATATTCCTAAAAGGTTGTCCGCTTCGGTGCGTGTGGTGTCACAATCCTGAATCATGGCATACGGCACCGGAAAAGATGTATCGACAGAAGAGATGCATAGGTTGCGGTTCTTGTGTGAAGGCGTGTCCAAATAAGGCCTTAGGCCTTACGTCGGAAGGCCTATGCCTTACGGGCATCGAATGCAGGCGTTGTGGCAAGTGTGCCGAGGCTTGTCCGACCAAAGCTTTAGAGATGTGTGGAAGCGAGTGGGAACTCGATGACTTACTGGCTGAGATTGAGAAAGAACGAGACGTGATGACCATTGGCAGAGGGGGAGTCACTTTATGCGGTGGAGAACCGCTTATGCACAACATCGTTCCTTTGTTGCAAGAACTTGGCCGTAGGGGCTTTCATCGTGTTGTCGATACATCTCTCTATGCAAACGAGCAAGTGGTTCGTCGGGTGTCCGAGGAGTGCGATTTGTTTCTCGTCGACATAAAGCTAATGGATAATGAGAAACACCGCCAATATACGGGTGTTTCCAACCAAATCATCCTTGACAATATTCGTTTGCTTGCTCATTTGGGCAAACCTTTTATTGTGCGCATTCCCCTTATAGAAGGTGTTAATGCCGATGAGGAAAATATTGATGCAACTGCACGCTTCCTTTCCGATTTGCCCATGAAAGTGAAGGTTGAGCTTTTGCCTTACCACGATGTGGGTAAAGACAAGCATCGCAGGCTTTGGAGTCAATATAATCCTGATAATCTAATAATGGAAAAGCCCGACGAAACCACTATTCAGCGATGCATCGGGCAATTTTCTCAATACGGCATAGAGGCGTGTGAAGGTTAATCTGCAGTTCCGCCTCCTTGCAGTAGCTTGAGTTTTTGTTCCGCCTCCTTTAATTGTTTGAGTTCCGTTAGAATCTCGAGTTGTTGCGTGGGATTCTGCTTTAGAGCGGGATCTTGCAATTGTCGCATCACATGTTGAAGGTTCTGTCGAACGATCTCCAACTTATAGTCGGCCAGAACGTGATTGGTGAGCTGCAGGTAGTATTCGGATTCGTAATTGTTGTCTTTACTTACATTGTGCATCTTGCTCAAGGGCTCGGGATCAGTTCCCAACTCGAAAGCGAGTGCATTGATTTGCGGGTCTGGGTAATTGAGCAAGTACCGTTCGGCTACAAATCCCTCATCACTGATGCTTGAAAGAACGGCTTGAAGCAGACTGTGATGGAGAGGAATGGATAGCGATAATCCGTCTTGCTGAAATGAGAAATCGATGTATTCTGCTACCGTAATGGTTCGTTGAGTACCGTCCTCTTCTGCTATTTCTCCAACCGCTTTTTCGCCAAACCGAACGATTAGTCGCATCAGTTCGCGTTCCTTTTGCTCGAGACGTTTCTCTTCTCGTGTGCGAATACTTTGAACGAAAGGCTCGTAAGGGTTATCGGGAGTCGGAGGCACTTCTCCATTATTTTCTTGCACGCCTGTAGGAATATCCTTCACGTCGGGCAATGGTGGAAGGTCTTCGTTGGCAGGAGGTGCATCCTCTGGTTTAGGCAGGTTTCTTCTTGCTCGTTCCCTTTCACGTTGCTTTTGAGCCTCCTCTTGATTGGCTTGCACCTGTTTGACAACGGCTGAGGCAATAAGTCGCTCTTGCATTTGCATCATGTTTGCCGTCTCTTGAACATAGACTGCCCGCGTTATCTCATTGGGGATAACAGCGATGCTCTGAACTATATTGTTCACGAGTTGGCTTTTCTTGACAGGATCGCCTTGGGCTTCTTCCAACAGAAGATTTGTCTTAAAGCGAATGAAATCGACTTGATGGTCAGCGAGATATTGCTGATACTCCTCGGCATTATGTTTGCGGGCAAACGAGTCAGGGTCATCGCCATCGGGAAGTAATAACAGACGAACATTCATCCCTTGTGCAAGCAGCATGTCGATACCGCGTTGCGATGCTTTGATACCTGCAGCATCGCCATCGTAAATAACCGTGATGTTGTCGGTCAATCGATGGATAAGGCGTATTTGGTCGTCTGTGAGGGCTGTACCCGAGGAGGCAACCACATTCTCAATACCGCTTTGGTGCATCGCCATTACGTCCGTGTAACCTTCAACAAGGAAGCACAGGTCTTGCTTACGTATAGCCATCTTGGCTTGAAAAAGGCCGTAAAGCTCGCGCTTCTTTGAGTAGATGATGCTTTCCGGAGAGTTTTGGTACTTGACGTTTACGCCCTTGGTGGCAGCATCAAGCACGCGACCTCCGAATCCCACAACCTTGCCCGACATCGTGAATATGGGGAAGATGACACGACCCCAATAACGGTCACGCAAAGCCCCTTTCTCGTTGCGGATGGAAATGCCCGTTCCGATTCCCGATTCGGGGTCGTTGGTGAGATACTTCTCTTGATAACCCGCCTTCAAAGCATCGGCACTCATGACTCCCATGCGCAATCGAATGGTGTCGCCATCTTCGTTGGTTCGCTCCACCTCTATGTTCTTGTCGGGACAGAATCCCAATTGGAACTTCTTGATAATATCGTCTCGGAAACCGCGCTGGCGGAAGTAGGCCAGTCCGATTGCGCGTCCGTCCGGTGTTTCATTCATCTGATGCTGGAACCATTCGTTTGCCCATTGATTGACAATAAACATCGATTCGCGGTCGTCTTGGCGTTGTATGTCCTCCTTCGTCATCTCCTTCTCTTCGATGGTAATGCCGTACTTCTTGGCAAGATAGCGCAGAGCCTCGGGGTAGGTTATCTGCTCGTGTTCCATAATAAAGCCAACGGGATTGCCACCCTTGCCACAGGCAAAGCACTTGCAATAGTTCTTCGCAGGGCTAACCATGAAGGAAGGCGTGCGGTCATCGTGGAATGGGCAGAGCCCCTTGAGGTTGGCGCCTGCTCGCTTAAGTGTGACGAAGTCGGAAACGACGTCCACAATGTTCGCCGCATCCATTATCTTATTTATAGTCGCCCGATCAATCATCTTATCCTTTTCTTTCCGTTCTGTATGTATAAACCGCGAGGAAGTTTGTCGTTATCTGCGACACGCACACCACTAACGGTGTAGGTGCCGCTTGCGACGAAAGGGTTGCGCTTGAGTGCTTTTATGCCTGTCGTCACTTCACCGTTCTCGACATATACGCGGGTTTCCTTCCCCTTGGGGAGTGTAATTGTGTTGGTATTTGTCTTCCCGTCCGAAATGATGGTAACTGTTGCCTGACAATCGCTGTCTGCCGTCAGGAAGGCTACTTCATTATTGTCTGCATCTTGCCGAGCCTTGATGCCATCGCCCTGAACGAATATCTTCAGCACTTGGGCAACACTATGGTTTTGTGTAGCATTGAAGTTTGCCGACGAACGATTGTTGGAGATGGTGGTCTCACTCTCAAATACGGGAGCTCCCAGGGTGCAACTGATGTCGGAGAGCTTGGTTGCAGACGTGGCTCCATAGAAGTGTGAGAGGAGCAGATAGCAAGTGCCGTCGGGGTCGGGAACAATAGCTCCGTTCCATCCGTTAGGAAGCGCTTCGACGAGGAGTTGCAGTTCCTCTTCCATGCGAGCGGTTTCCTTAGCCGATATGTTACTATAATATATAATGTTGCGACGATCGACCGTCGAACCATTACTAAAGGTACGGCTTTCGTTGGAGAAGGAGGGATAGAGTTTGGCCGTCATAATGCTGTTGTTGGCACTCTTGTCTCCAAAGGCCATAGCCTTATTGCTCCGACTCACGAACCCAATCTCGTTGTCGATGTTCAACCAATTGGTTTGGAATTGCTGCAGGGAGCTGCCGTCGAGCTGCTTGTGGCTATCGTCGTAGTAAAGCGTTCGAAGGGTCTTGGTAAATTCGTCAACAGAAATAGCCATAAGTCCTCCGCGCTCGCCAGTAATCGTGCCACTTCCCAGACCTCTGACAAAGTCGAGATAAACAACGGCATTACCGGGTGAGGAATAGATGACGAACCGATTGTCCAACATCTGCTCGTTGGTCTTAATCTCGCCATTCATCGTGTAAGCATCGCCCTTCAGGTCATAGTTCCCGCTAATGACGGGTGTCGCATCTGTTTTCTTGTCGCTCACGGTGTACCAACCCAGGAAGTTGCCCGTATTGTTGGCGCGATAAGGCACAATTATCTTGTTCTTGTCGACAGAGTTCGAGGCGATGTATCCGGTATAGCTCTTCAGGCCAGTACTCCACGAGAAGGTGGTGAAACGGTCTTTCGTGAATGCCCGGACAACATTCTGGCAAGGCAGGATCTTAGCTTCGCTTCGTGCCGAACGGAATGCCTCCCAGTCGGTAGGCGCGAGGTCGGCAGTGGAGTTGTGGAGGTGCATGAGATAGGTCATCATCACGCGATGGGCTTCTACCCCCATTCGGCGAGCTTGCACATCGGGTCGAAGAAGCCAACTCCCGTCGTTGGTGGTCATCTGACGTGCTTTGATGTACTTGTAAGCAAGATTCTCCAGCATCAAGGCATTAGGGTCGCGCTGGTAGCACGCTTGTGTGGTGTACGACGTAATCTGGTCGTAGAGGAAGAGACTCCAGTCATTTCCGTTAGGCATTGCAAGTTCGCCATCGGTTAAGGCTAACCAGCAAAGCACGCTGTCCATAACTTCCTGATTGTTATGCATAAGTGCATTTGTCTTCCACTTTTCCTCGAAGCCTTGTCCGCGCTGGAACATCTGGAGGGCAAGTGCCGCCTCACCCAGTTCTTGCATAACCACGTTCTGGTACGAAGTATGGAACAAGTTGTGGTTTTGCAGGGTGTAGTCGTCATAGAGATTTTGTCCTTTATAAAGGTTGGCTACGCTCTTTTGATTAAACCAAGGGTCTATCGCCTGCTTGTTCTGGGCATCTTTGGCGTGACTATAGCTGTTGATGGCAAACTCACGCAGGCGTTCGAACCACTTAGATGCCAATTCGTCGTTGGGGAACAAACCCAAGGTTGCCGCCAGGACATCGGCTTCCCACCCGTTTTCCTCGGCTTTGGTGTCGCCGTTATAGCCTGTGGGGATGGAGCGATTAAGTTCGTAGTTGCATTCGGCCTTGAGCAAGTTGTAGATGTATCCCTTTTGCTCGTCGGAGAGCTTATCCCATTGGAAGTAAGCAGAATAGGCCACAGACATTGCCCAAAGGGATGATTCCCAGACACGATCGCTTGTGCTGGTGCTTCCCCAATAGTCTCCGCCCGAGCAAACCTTCAGCTTATTGGCTTTATGCGTAGAGTAGGCGAAGACGAGCGTCTTCATGGCGTAGTCCTCAATAGTGTTCCAAGTGACTCCAGCGGGAAGACTTATGCCGGCGGGCTTAGCATACTTGACGAGGAAAGCACATATCATGGAGAGGTCGGCATTGGTGCGAACACCTGCCTCATTACTTGCCATAGTGCTCTCGCCCCGGAAACATCCGCATGCTTCGCCGATGCTGTTGGGATAGGTGCAAGCCTGATAGTCATTAACCAAATATGTGCTGAAGCGTGCGAGCATTTTCAAGAGGTCGGTCATCATCTCCTTCTCTTCAACGAACTTGCTTGTGATGACTCCCTCAGTTGGGGACTCCACGTCCTGTTCGTCGGGTTCTTGAGGTTCGATGTACTCGTCCGAAATCTTGGTTAAGGATATCTTGTCGAGCATGACACACGACCCACCGCTTTGCCAACTTATGTCCACACCGAGGGAAACGCTTTTCGACTGCTTCACGCCGAATGTCAAGGTGCTTTCGGTCCATTGCCGGGTAGTGAAGATGCCCTGACTGCCCGCATCGAAGGCTATTGCCTGACTGGCGTCGCCTGCTACGAGCGAGAGGGTGGAAGCGGCATTGTTGACGAAGGCCGAACGATGGGCGACCTTCAGTTCATAAGTGCCTTTCGAGAGTGTGACCGCTTGCTTGAGTTGCGTACTTCCGGTGCTCCATCCCATGCGCAAGTAATAGGCTTGCTGCCCGTCGGCAATCGTTGTGACAAGGCCGAAATTGTTGTCGGTGTAGCAACTCTTATTGACAAGCAGACGGGTTACTTCCGTGCCAGTCACCGTCCATCCTTTCGGGGCGCTGAGCGTATAGCCTCTAAGTCCGTCGGCCGAATTGTTGACAGCCTCAAGTTTGCTTGCGTCGTCCTCCTCGAAAGAGGGATTTGAAAGAGACACGTTTTGTGCCACTAAGTAAGCAACATTGAGGAATAAGGTAAGTAGAAGTGCGAAGCGTTTCATCGTTATGTGTTATTTTTAATCGTCAAGGTCAAAATCGAAATCGGAAAAGAATATGGGCGTGTCCTCGTGGAAGTCATCAAGTTGTCGGCGTTCCTTCTTCGTGGGGCGGCCGGTTCCTCGAGCCCTGTCGATAAATCCGCTTATGCGGCTCATCTCTAGGAGTTCGTACTGTTCAGCCGGGGTTATATTTTCCAGCACCTCGGGGATGAGTTTTGCGCCTACGCGATGCTCGATGGCTTGAAGGATGCGAAACGAGTAGGTGATGGGCGGCTTCTTGACGTCGACCACATCTCCGACCTTCACCATACGAGAGGGCTTGAGCGCAACACCGCCCATGGTCACTTGCCCTTTCTTGCAAGCGGCAACGGCAATGCTTCGCGTCTTGAAGATGCGAGCCGCCCATAACCACTTGTCCACTCTTGCTTCCTGATTCATGTGTATTTAATCCTTTCTTCAATAAGACTTATGTCTTCCGTCCGAAGCCCTTAGGCCTTCCGAAATAATCCTTAGGCCTTCCGAAATAATCCCTAGGTCTTCCGAAATAACCCCTTAGGCGTTCCGCTCGAAGCCCTTAGGCCTTATGTGCCTCGAACCTATGTTCGTTGTGCCTCGAACCTATATTCAATGTCAATCGAACCTATATTCAATGTCAATCGAACCTTTGTTTATTGTCCGTCGAACCTATATTCTATATCAATCGAACCTAAGCCCACAATTCGACAGATGTTCACCACCGTCATCGTTGCCTTCTCCATACTTTGTATGGGAACAAACTCGTGACGCCCGTGGAAGTTAAGTCCGCCTGCGAAGATGTTAGGGCAGGGGAGACCTCTGAAACTCAGTTGGGCTCCGTCGGTTCCGCCTCTGATGGGAATCACCTCGCAATGTCCGCACGCCTGCTCGATGGCCTTCTTGGCAATGTCGGTAATGTGTGGTTTGTCGAGCAATTGTTCGAGCATGTTGCGATATTGGTCCTTGATGGCCAGCGTCACTGTTCCCTCGCCATATTGCTCGTTAAGGTAGTTGGCCAGAGTAGCGAGTCCTCGCTTCCGGCTTTCGAACTTCTCAGCGTTGTGGTCGCGAATGATGTAGCTCAGAGTTGCCTCCTCCACCGTTCCGTTCATGCTTGTCAGGTGGAAGAAACCCTCGTATCCCTCTGTGGTTTCAGGGCGTTCGGCTTTGAGTGAACCTATGAACTCCTGGGCCACGATGCAGGCGTTAATCATCTTTCCCTTGGCGTAACCCGGGTGGACATTACGTCCCTTGATGGTCACCTTTGCACTTGCGGCGTTAAAGTTCTCGTACTCCAGTTCTCCAACCTCGCTTCCGTCCATCGTGTAAGCCCATTGGCAGGCAAACTTCTCTACGTCGAACAGGTGTGCACCCATACCTATCTCCTCATCGGGATTAAAGGCGATGCGCACCTTGCCGTGCTCTATCTCGGGATGCCCCATGAGGTATTCGACGGCAGAAACGATCTCGGCAATGCCTGCTTTATCGTCTGCTCCCAACAGCGTGGTCCCGTCTGTGACGATGAGATCCTCGCCTACGTGGTTGAGCAATTCGGGGAACTGCTCGACGCGCGTAATGACTTCGTCGTTCAAGGCAATATCCTTGCCGTCGTAGTTCGTAATAATGCGAGGCTTCACGTCCTTGCCCGAGCAATCAGGACTGGTATCGATGTGGGCAATGAACCCTATTGTGGGGAGCTCCTTGCCTGTGTTTGCGGGCAATGTGGCATAGACGTAACCATGCTCGTCCATTTCCACATCTTCGAGTTTCATCTCTTTCAACTCGTCGCGCAAGTATTGTGCCAGAGCCATCTGCTTAGGCGTACTTGGGCACAAACTACTGTCTTCACACGATTGAGTGTCGAACGAGACATACTTGAGGAATCGTTCGACCAATTTTTCTTTATATTCTTTGTCCATGTGGCAAAGATACGAATAAGTGAGGACAAAAACAAATTGTAGATTTGTTTTTTGTCTGGCAAGGGAATCTTAAGCCAACGATTAAAGTCGGACAAAGATTCGAGTTAAAAAGAATAGTTGATTTTGGGGGATTTTACTTGCCGTTGAAGTGGTTCATGGCAAAGGTCATGCCACTTAACGCAAAGGCCTTGATGGCCTCGGCCGCTTGCATCTTGCGTTCGTTGACTAGGGTTTCTTCGTCAGGAAGGAAGTGCCCGAGGACGAAGTCAACCTGTCCACCTTTGGGGAAATCTCCTCCAACGCCGAAGCGCAAGCGATTGAATTGCTGTGTGCCTAATACCTGAGCAATGTGCTTGAGACCGTTATGTCCACCGTCAGCACCTCCTTGACGCATGCGAATAGTGCCCAAAGGAAGACTGATATCGTCGCAAACGATGAGCACGCGTTCAAGGGGAATCTTCTCCTCTCTCATCCAATAGCGAACGGCATTGCCTGAAAGATTCATGTAAGTGGAGGGCTTCACGAGCACAAGTTCCTGGTTCTTGACACGCATGTGTGCTACGAATCCGTAACGCTTGTCCTCAAAAACGACATTGGACGCACTGGCTTTCGCCAATGCATCCAATATGCGGAAACCTATGTTGTGGCGGGTTCCTTCGTACTCGATTCCGATGTTGCCAAGCCCAACGATGAGGTTCTTCATGTCGTTCTCTGTTTCCTGTTTGCCGAAGATGCGGCGAAGGAAGTCGAACATGTTACTCAGTAGCAGCCTTAGAGGCAGCACTCATGGCACTACGTGTCATCTTAACCTGGCATACGACAACGCTAGCGGGAGTAACCATTTCGAGACCCTCGAACTTAAGTTCGCCAGCCTTGATGGTCTTACCCAAGCCCAGAGAGGTTACGTCGATGTCGAGACGCTCGGGAATCTGAGTGTAGGGAGCCTGAACCTTCAGTTTGCGCACGTTTGCGGCCAACTTACCACCAGCTCTAACACCCTCTGCCAAACCATTCAGTCTGATGGGAACTTCCATTACGATGGGCTTCTCGGGAGTTACCTCGTAGAAGTCAACGTGCAGAAGTTGGTCACTTACGGGATGGAATTGCAGTTCGCGCATAACAGCGGTGTACTGCTTGCCGTCTATGTCAAGATTTACGCTGAAAATCTCGGGTGAGTAAACCAGATTGCGAAGACCTGCAGCGGGAACGCTGAAGCTCAAGGCAACGGGCAATCCCTTTTCGTCGCGTGCCTCACCATAGAGGTTGCAGGGTACAATACCTTCCTTGCGGAGTTGCTTGGTGGCTTTCTTGCCAGTTTCGGTACGAACGGTACCTTTGATGTCAATACTTTTCATCTTTTTGTTTTGTGTTACTATAAATTAAGTTATGTGCTTAATTCGCCATCACACGTGGTGTGTGCTCCGAAAGCGGGCACAAAGATACGAATAAGTAAGCGTTCTACCAAATTTTAGAGCAGGTAATGCAAAAATAATGCATTATTTTGATGAGTTGAGACCACTCATCACTTGTAATGCTCCCCTAAGTGTAGTAAATATGAAGAATATGTGACCCGAAGGTCATACATATATAAGAGTGCGCGTGGGCGTACTCAAAACTCCATATCAATCTTGATGTCGTTCTGGTTGGGCTCAGGTCTGGGTTCAGCTTTACCTTGTTCCTTTTCGATGTAAGAGATGGCCTCGTTCATGCCACCCAGGAATTTCTCAAAGTCTTCCCTATAGAGGAATATCTTGTGCTTCTCGAAACTGATGTTCGGAGCCGAGAAATCTTCGCCGCTTACTATCTTTTTGCTTTCGGTAATGGCCAGATACAATTCGTCTTTTCTATTGCGCTTAACATCAACGTAATATATGCGCTTTCCTGCTTTGATGGTTCTTGAGAATACTATTTCGCGCTCTCTCACATCGTCGTTCCTTTTTAATTCTTCCATAGGATGATAGTCCTTAAATGATGTAATGTAAACGTAATTAATTGAAAATCTGGGCTCAAAGTAACATCTATTTTTCAAAACTACCAAATAATTTGGATATATTTTTTACTTAAGTAGGATAAAATGACTAATAAAAATTGTATTTTCGCACACTTATTCGTACCTTTGCACTCTAAAATGCTGCATTTCATATATAAACACACAAATGATTAACCGAGAATTAATTAGGCTAAAGGCGGTGCAAATTCTTTATTCTCACTACAATAGAGAAGGCCAGACACCTGAGGCCGCGGAGAAGGAATTTCTGTCCAGCCTTGACAAAGCATACGAGCTTTACCAATTCCTGCTGACGTTGATGGTAAGTATTCACCACATGGCAACGCGAATCATCGAGATGCGTCAAAGCAGAGCCCATCGCTTGGGCGAAGACGACACGATCTCCACAAAGTTTATTCAGAATCGTTTCATCGCCCAGCTTCGTGAAAACGAACAGTTGCGTGCGTTCTATGAAAAGAATAACACATTCTGGAGCGACGAGGAGGATTTCCTCCGTCAATTCTATACGAAGATAACTGAACAACCTTTCTATAAGGAATACATGCAGAATGGCGACAGCTCGTATGAGGAGGACCGCGAGCTTTGGCGCTTGATCTATCGCAATCTGATAGTTGAGAACGAAGACCTGGACGAGATTCTCGAGGACCGTTGCATCTATTGGAACGACGACAAACCTATTATCGACACCTTCGTACTGAAGACTATCCGTCGTTTCGACGAGAAGATGGGACCTCAGCAACCTTTGCTTCCTGAGTTTAAGGATTCCGATGATCGCGATTTCGCAGTTATGCTCTTCCGTGCTGCTTTGAAGGGTGAGGACAGTTTCCGTGAACTCATTAAGGACCAGACGAAGAATTGGGATCTCGACCGCATAGCCTTGATGGACCTCGTTATTATGCAAGTGGCTTTGGCAGAGATTACGTCATTCCCAGGTATTCCCTTGAATGTGAGCATCAACGAATATGTTGAAGTGGCAAAGTACTATAGCACGCCTCGTAGTGGAAGCTATATCAACGGTATGCTCGACACCATTTCAAAGCGACTGATTGCAGAAAACAAGATTGAGAAAAAGTAATTAATACGTTTTATACAATAATCTAATAAGTAAAATGATTATGAACGCAATGTTTATCTTGCTTCAGGGCGCAGCTACAGGCCAGCAAGGAGGAATGTCTTTCATTATCATGATGGTAGTAATCTTTGCCATCATGTGGTTCTTCATGATTCGTCCCCAGCAGAAGAAGCAAAAGGAAATCCAGAACTTCCGCAATAGCATCAGCGTAGGCAGTTCTGTAGTCACAGCCGGTGGATTGTATGGCACAGTAAAGTCAATTGAGGAAGCCGACAACACCCTCATTATCGAGATTGCTCGTGATGTTCGTGTCAAGGTCGATCGCAATTCCGTCTTCGCTACAGCGCAAGTAGGTCAGAATTAAAGTGAACAAGTTTCGGGCAGTTAAGATGTTTAAGCGAGTTCGCGACTTCTTATTCAGTTACAGGAGTCGCGAGTTTGGCGTATTCCTCTTCTTCCTTGCGGTTTCGGCAGGCTTCTGGCTATTGCAAACGCTTGACGAGACTTATGAGAACGAGGTGGAAGTCCCTATCGCCCTCGTCGATGTACCCAAGGATGTGGTAATAACTACTCCTTTGCCCGAAAACATTCGCGTAACCATTCGCGACAAAGGGACTACGCTTGTCCGCTATTGGAATCATAAGCTCGACACGCTTCGCCTATCTTACAAGAAGTATTCGGGAGGGCGCGTCTATGGACGTGCGATTATCCCCCATTCCGATGTTGTTGATGCTTTGCAAGAACGTTTAATCGGTGGAACAAAAGTCGTATCTTTCACTCCCGATACCCTTGTATATTACTACAACCACGGGCTTCATGCTACAATTCCCGTTAGGGTAGTGGGGGATATTGAGACTGATTCCCATTATTATCTGTTAGGCGTTAAGACAGAGCCCAGCGACGTTCTCGTTTATGCCTCTTCCAATATCCTCGACACACTCACTGCTGTCCCAACTGCTCCTGTTAACTTAAAGGGGCTTCGCGAGAATACATCGATGGAAGTTGCCCTTGCCCCTGTTCTTGGTAGTAAGGCCGAACCTAAGAAGGTGAAACTTACTGCTTTGGTGGACGTCTATATGGAGAACACCGTCGATGTTCCCGTTGTTTCCCTCAACTTCCCCGGAGATAGGCAGTTGAGAACCTTCCCTTCTGCCGTTCAAGTTACTTATACTGTCGGTTATACACGCAATCGCGAGGTAACGCGTGATAAGTTTGTGTCGGTTGTTACCTATGAAGAGATACTCGATTTGCAGAAGCAGGGCAAGACAAAAATCCCTATTCGCCTGAAGAGCATCCCCGATGGCGTGAGCAACGTACGCATACAGCCACAGGAGGTCGACTATCTGGTGGAAACCGTCAGCGAGGAGGAATAGCAGACAATGATAAAGTTAGGCGTCACTGGCGGAATAGGAAGCGGCAAGTCGTATGTTTGTAACATTTTGTCGTCGGTATTCCAAATCCCCATCTATAACTGCGATATTCGAGCCCGCATCATTACTCTTTGCGAGCCCGACGTAGTTAAGTCGCTTTCTGCTCTTGTGCCTGGCCTCTATAATGAGGACGGAGAACTTGATAAGTCCCTTCTATCGCAGTACCTTTTTGCATCGGAGGAACATGCACGAGAGGTCAATGCTATCGTACATCCCGCTGTTCGTCGCGACCTGCACCAATGGTATTCTCGTTGTTCTGCACCCATTGTCGCAGTTGAGAGTGCAATCCTTTATGAGAGCCATTTTGATACGGAAGTCGATAAGGTGCTCTTTGTCGATGCTCCATTAGACCTTCGTGTGCAGCGTGTGCTTTCTCGTGACGGGTTAAGCGAACAAGAGGTGCTTAGCCGCATTGCCATGCAGCATGCCGATGAGGCCTTAAGTCGAGCCGACTTCGTAGTCTCGAACGATGAGGTTTCGCCACTTATTCCCCAGTTGCAGGACATATTCTCGCAAATCACCATTAATGAATCCTAAAACTTAAAGCATATGTTAAAGAAAATTCTCGCCATTTCTGGCAAACCAGGGCTCTATCGCCTTGTTTCGCGTGGTAACCGTAGTCTTATTGTAGAAACCCTTGATGAGGCTCACAAGCGTCAGCCTGCTTTTGGCACCGATCGCATTATCTCATTGGCCGACATCGCCATGTATACCGATGAGGAAGAAGTTCCCTTGCGTCAGGTACTTAATAACATCAAGGCAAAGGAACAGGCAAAGACTGTCACTTCCCTCAACCTGAAGACCGCCACAAAGGATGAACTCTTCCAGTTCATGGGAGAAGTCCTTCCCGAGTTCGACCGAGACCGTGTCCATGCTTCTGATATCAAGAAGCTCATCCAATGGTACAACATCCTCATTGAAAACGGCATCACCGACTTCGATGAAGAGAAGTCTGAAGAGGAGACGGAAGAGAAATAAGCATTGGAAATAAGTTCTTCATCCGAAAGCCATAGACTATTCGGAATTGATGCAAGAAAGGGAGTTTTCTCCCTTTTTTGCGTTTTGAGACAAACACGAAAGCGAAAGAAACACATGCGTGCATGTGCATGTTCCTTTTTCTTATAACTTTGTGGTACAAATGCTTAACCATTTAATTCTTATATTAAAATGAAGCTAATTAAAAACCTTTTCCCGTCTTTCGTCCTGCTGCTCATGAGCATGCCGACGAATGCCCAAGGCCTGAAAGATGCCTACAAAGATTATTTCATGATTGGTGTGGCTGTCAATCAGCGCAATGTCACTAATCCTCAGCAAAAGGCTCTCATTGCCCGTGAGTTTAACAGCATGACGTGCGAGAACGACATGAAGCCCGAGCCCACAGAGCCTCGTGAAGGCGAATTCAATTGGGATAATGCCGACCGCATTGCCAACTTCTGCCGTGAGAATGGTATTAAGCTGCGTGGACACTGCCTTATGTGGCACTCCCAGATAGGCCGTTGGATGCTTGGTGACAACCCAACAAAAGAGAAATTCTATGAGCGCATGCGCAACCACATCTATGCTGTAGTATCGCGCTATAAGGATGTCGTTTACTGCTGGGACGTTGTTAATGAGGCTATGACGGACGACCGCAATGCCACCGACCCTTATCGCCAGAGCGCCATGTATAAGCTCTGCGGCGATGAGTTCATTGCCAAAGCCTTCCAGTTTGCCCGTGAAGCAGACCCCAAAGCACTTCTTTTCTATAACGACTATAACGAGTGCGACCCCGTCAAGAGCCATCGCATTTATGATATGGTAAAGAAGATGAAGGAGGCTGGTGTACCCATCGACGGTATTGGTATGCAAGGCCACTACAACATCTATGGTCCCTCAGAGAAGGAAATCGACGATGCCCTCAACCTGTATAAGACTATCGTTAAGCACATCCACGTTACCGAACTCGACATCCGCGTCAATGAAGAGATGGGTGGCGGCCTACAGTTCAGTCGTGAAGGCGCAACAGTCAGCGACAGCATCAAGCAACACCTTGCTGACCAGTATGCTCGTGTGTTCCGTCAGTTCCGCAAGCACAGCGACGTTATTGATTGTGTCACCTTCTGGAACCTCTCAGACCGCGATTCATGGTTGGGCGCACGCAACTATCCATTGCCTTTCGATAGTGAATACAAGCCTAAGCTCGCTTATGAGTATATCCACGACATGAAGGAGCCTCTTTGGGACACTCCAAAGCGTCCTGCACGTCAGCCTCGTCGTCAGCAGCGTGGACAGGGCCAGCAGCAGCCCACCTTCAATCCCGACCTTGCTTTCCCTGAATTGGCAGGTGTTAAGGAGGACTTCAAACCCTCCGTTATGAACCAGCCCGGTCGCCTCTATCCTCAAGTCAACTCTCAGGGTTATGTTCGCTTCCGTGTCGAGGCACCCGAAGCCCAACATATTACTGTCAGTCTTGGACTTGGCGGAAGCGGTGGCACCCAACTCCATAAGGCTTATGATGGTTCATGGGTAGGTCAGACAGCAGGTCCAATGGATGAAGGTTTCCACTACTATCATCTTACCGTCGATGGTGGTACACTCAATGATCCAGGAGCTCAGAACTACTATGGTTCCACACGTTGGGAGAGCGGTATCGAGATTCCTGCCCACGACAGCGACTTCTATGCTATGAAGAATGTTCCTCACGGCAATGTTCAGCAGGTTCTGTTCTGGTCGGAAAGCACCAAGCAAGTGCGTCGTGCCTTTGTTTACACTCCTCCTCAGTATGAAAAGGGTAAGAAGAAGTACCCCGTGCTTTATCTCCAGCATGGATGGGGTGAGGACGAAACGGCTTGGAGCCGTCAGGGTCATGCCAACCTCATTATGGACAACCTGATTGCTGAAGGCAAGTGTGAGCCCTTCATCATTGTCATGACCTATGGAATGACGAATGAGATACGCTTTGGTGGACTCCAGCAGTTTACTGCTCAGGACTTCGAGAAAGTTCTCGTCGACGAGTTAGTGCCCTACATTGATAGCCATTTCCGCACTAAGGCAGACAAGCGTAACCGTGCTATGGCAGGTCTCTCCATGGGAGGCTTCGAGACCCGTCTCATCACTCTCCGTCGCCCCGAAGTGTTTGGTCATTATGGCTTGCTCTCAGGTGGTACCTATCAGCCTCAGGACCTCAAGCTGAAGCCCAGTGAGATTGGTGTCATCTTCCAGAGTTGCGGTAGCAAGGAGAATCCCGATGGCATTCGTCAGAGTGTAGATGCCCTGAAGCAGGCAGGCTTTAACGCAGTAGGATATGTTTCCGAAGGCACAGCCCACGAATTCCTTACTTGGCGTCGCAGCCTCCATGAGATGGCTCCCCTTCTCTTTAAGTAAGACTTGAATACCTCATAATAGCATGCAACCCTGCGATAGTAATGTCGCAGGGTTGTTTCATTTATGTATCTTGCAAAGACCAATATAATACCCCCGTCTGGGGATTGCCCAAGCATGTAGTTATACTTGTCCAACCTTGAGCCTATACTTGTCCAACTTCGAGCCTATACTTGAGCAACCTCGAGCCTATGTTCGAACCTATGTTCAAATGAAATCGAGCCTAAGCTTGTAGAGCCATAAACAAATAATAGTACAACCTGCATTCGTTGGTTGTACTATTATGAGTTGGAGATGGTTTGCTCTCCGTCAGCCTGTAACTTGTAGGGTCGTCAGATTACATAAGAACGATTCCTGCAAGGGCGCAAAGCAAGATGATGCGGATGGGGTTTAACTTGTACACCCTGTTACTAATGAACGCAAAGAGGAATAGAAGCACGCTAACCCAGAATTGCCAAGGACTTTCACGAGGAGTCGAGAAATTCTCAGCCGTCATAAGGCAAAGGGCTGCTGCAGCCAGCAAACCTACTACGGCAGGACGAAGAAACGAGAACACCTGTTCCACACGGGGGTGATGTCGATAGGCCATGAGGAAACGGCTGATAATAATCATCAGTATCAAGGATGGTAGAACTACAGCAAACGTGGCAACCAAGGAACCTAATACTCCCCATATCGGGGCATAGCCGGCATTCACAAGTGAGGTGTATCCCACATAGGTGGCGCAGTTGATGCCAATGGGGCCTGGTGTCATCTGCGATATAGCGACGATGTCGGTAAACTGACCCATCGTCATCCAATGGTGATGCGTCACCACCTCGCCTTGTATCATGGAGAGCATGGCATATCCTCCGCCAAAGCCGAAAAGACCAATCTGCAAGAAGGTCCAGAACAAGAGTATGAAATATGCCAGCATCTTACGAGGTCTTATTAAGTTTATTTTCGTTCTCTATCTCTCCGTAGATGTAGCCTCCAATGCCTGCGACAAGGATGACATAAATGGGACTGACACCCATGAGCCAGATAAGCAGGGCGGCAACGACGGGTATCCACACATTGTAGCGATTAATCTTCGCCATGCGAGCCATTCGAAACACAGGGGCGGCAATGAGGGCAACAACAGCAGGACGTATGCCTTTGAAGGCTCGTTCTACATAGATGTTGTCGCGGAACTGCTGGAACAGGAGGGCAATGCTCAATATGATGACAAAGGAGGGTAGTACCGTTCCCAATGTGGTAATGAGTGCGCCTCGGATGCCACGCAATTTATATCCGACAAAGATGCCGATGTTCACGGCAAAAATGCCAGGACACGATTGAGCCACGGCGATAAGGTCGAGCAGATCGTCTCGCGTCATCCATCGGTGCTCATCAACAACCTTTTGTTCGATGAGGGGTATCATGGCATAGCCACCACCAATGGTGAATAGCCCTATGCGTAGGAATGTATTAAAGAGCGTCCACATTATTTATTGAACATTATCTTATTGAATATTGAAGACTGAAAAGGCCCCTATCTATCTCACGCTTAAAGGACGAGAACGGTAATCCCCCTCACTTTCTTGCTCCGACAAGCTACGCAAGCGTCCTAAAGGCCGAGCGAAGGGAGGGGAAGGAAAGGGGTGGGTCCTACTTCTTCACTTCTTCAATCCATTTCCTTGCATTGACGAAGGCCTCTATCCAAGGCGTTACCTCGTCCATACGATGCTGGGCAGGATACCATCCACATTGCCATGGGAAGATAGCACGCTCCAAGTGGGGCATCATAGCCAGATGACGTCCGTTAGCCGAACAGATACCTGCTACTGCATAGTCGCTGTCGTTGGGATTGCCGGGATATGCAGAATAGTTGTACTTAGCCACGATGTTGTAGTCCTCTTCCTTGCCGGGCAACGAGAACTTGCCTTCTCCATGAGCCACCCAGATACCCAAGCGCTGACCACTGAGCGAACCCAGCATAATGCTCTTGTTCTGAGGAATGGCAAGGGAGAGGTAGGCCGACTCAAACTTATGGCTGGTATTGTGCAACATCTTTGCTTTTGGTGAATCTACGAGATCTAATTCCACCATGAGCTGACAACCGTTGCAGATACCAAGCGAGAGGGTGTCGGGGCGAGCAAAATATCGGTCAAGTGTTTCCTTAGCCTTGGGATTATAGAGGAAAGCACCTGCCCATCCCTTGGCAGAACCAAGGACGTCGGAGTTTGAGAATCCACCGCAGAAGACGATAAGGTTCACATCGTCGAGAGTCTCACGTCCACTAACCAGGTCCGTCATCATGACATCCTTCACATCGAAGCCTGCAAGATACATTGAATAAGCCATCTCGCGTTCGCCATTGGTGCCTTTCTCGCGAATGATGGCGGCACGAATGCCAGTTGGCTTCCTTCGGTCTGGATTAAGTCCATATTGCGAAAGGCGTCCGGTGAACTTCGGACCGAACTGTATCTCTACGGGTTGATGCTTATAGTTCTTAAAGCGTTCATCGGCCTGTCCGTTCATGCTCTGCTTGCGATCCAGAAGCATCGAAGGACGATACCAAACATCTCGCAAGGCATCTATGTCGAGTGTTTCCTCAAATTCGCCTTTACGCAAACGCAGTGTACGTTCACGGCAAGGCACACCAATATAGATGAAGCCAACCCCCAACTCATCCATGAGTTTCTTAAACTCGGTTTCGTGAGAAGTGGCAACTTGTACAACGACACCTGGGTTCTCGGCAAAGAGTATCTTGATAAGATCTTCCTCCACAAAGTTGTTCAGGTTTATCTTCAAACCACCTTGTGTGTTTGCAAAGCACATCTCGAGTAACGTCGTGATAAGTCCGCCGGCAGAGATGTCGTGACCTGCCAGAATCAAGCCCTTGCGAATACATTCTTGTATAGCCTCAAAGGCATCACGGAAATATTCGGCATTGGTTACCGTAGGAACATCGCTTCCTACGAAACCTTGACTTTGTGCATAGGCACTTCCGCCAAGTCTCAACTGGTCGAAGGAGAAATCGATGTGATACAGAGCACTCTTGGGTTCGTCGGCCAATACAGGGCTTACCACCTTGCGAATGTCGGAAACCTGTCCGCCAGAGCTAACGATAACGGTACCTGGGGCAATTATCTTAGAACCATCGGGATACTTCTGACTCATGGAAAGGCTATCCTTACCCGTGGGAACATTGATTTCTAACTGGCAGCAGAAGTCGCTAAGTGCCTCGACTGCTTCGTAAAGACGTGCATCCTCACCCTTCTGCGAACGGCAAGGCCACATCCAGTTGGCACTCAGACTTACGCTATCGAGTCCCTCCACTAATGGTGCCCATACAATATTGGTAAGGCTTTCTGCTACTGACAAGACACTGCCAGCGGCGGGATTTGCGAGTCCTGCCTGAGGTGCATGGCCAAGTGCCGTAGCAATACCTTTTCGTCCACGATAGTCCAGGGCAACCACACCACAATCGCTCAAAGGCAATTGCAGAGGACCTTGACACTGTTGGCGTGCAACCTTACCCGTTACGGAGCGGTCCACCTTATTCGTAAGCCAATCCTTGCAAGCAACAGCTTCAAGGGAAAGGACTTTCTCCAATTGGGAATTAATAGTCGAGCAGGAAGCATTGCCGGTGCTTACATCTTTATATTTACGTTCCACTGTCTCGTCAACCATAACGGTTTTGGGCGAGTGTCCGAACATCTGTGCCACATCGAGGTCGAAGGGGCGTACGCCATCGCCTTGTTCAAAGGCAAAGTGTGCATCGCCAGTGGTTTCTCCCACTACATACATCGGAGCTCGTTCGCGTTCTGCTATCTTTCGTACATGTTCGAGATGCTCCTCTTGAATGAGAAGGCCCATGCGTTCCTGACTCTCGTTGGCAATGATTTCCTTCGAAGATAGGGTGGGGTCGCCAATAGGCAATTGTGTCATGTCGATAAGACCGCCACACTCTTCTACAAGTTCTGAAAGGCAGTTGACGTGACCTGCCGATCCGTGATCATGAATACTTACGACAGGGTTTACTTCCTCTTCGCACAAAGCACGCACGAGATTGTTGGCACGCTTCTGCATCTCAGGATTTGCACGCTGAACAGCATTCAGTTCAATGCCACTGCTATAGCGACCCGTGTCAACACTTGATACGGAACCACCACCTAATCCGATGCGGTAATTGTCACCACCAACAACGACAATCTTGTTTCCCTTCTTTGGCGTACCTTTCAGGCAATCGCGTTTCGTGCCGTAGCCCACACCGCCGGCAAGCATGATAACCTTGTCGTAACCATACTGTTCGCCATTCTCCTGATGCTCGAAGGTGAGTACAGAACCGCAGATGAGGGGCTGTCCGAACTTGTTTCCGAAATCACTTGCTCCATTTGAAGCCTTGATGAGGATCTGTTCGGGTGTTTGGTAAAGCCACTTACGAACGGGGAGCAGACGTTCCCATTCACGTTCTTCCTCAGTGTTGCGGGGATAGCTGGTCATGTACACTGCCGTTCCTGCAATAGGCCACGAACCCGTTCCGCCTCCCATTCGGTCTCGAATCTCACCGCCTGTTCCCGTGGAAGCACCATTGAAGGGTTCTACTGTAGTGGGGAAGTTATGGGTTTCGGCTTTCAGGCTAATCACACTCTCAATATCGCGGATGATAAAGTAGTCGCTTGTGGAATGGTCCTTGGGCGCAAATTGCTCTACGACGGGACCTTCGGCAAAGGCTACATTATCCTTATAGGCCGAGATAATGTGATGGGGATTCTCCTGAGTCGTGCGCTTTATCATCTGGAAGAGACTGCTTTCCATCTCTTTTCCGTCGATAATGAAGGTTCCACCAAATATCTTATGACGGCAATGCTCTGAATTGATCTGTGCAAAGCCAAAGACTTCACTATCGGTTAGCTTACGCCCAAGTTGCTTCTCGACATTATGCAAGTAATCTATTTCCTCAGGACTCAAGGCAAGGCCTTCTTCCTCGTTGTATGCTTCCAAGTCGTCGATGAGACGGATGGGGGCAGGCTTAACGTTGATGGTAAAGATGTCTTGGTTGAGGCCCTTGTAAAGGCGCTGCAACATAGGGTCGTGCGGAGCATTCTCGTCCTTAGCGGGGAAATACTCTTCTATGCGAGATATCCCCTGGATGTTCATGTTCTGGGTAATCTCCACTGCATTGGTACTCCAGGGAGTTACCATTTCGCGACGAGGGCCTATGTAGAAGCCTTCCAACTCTTGTTTGTCGAGTAGTTCTGCCTTGCCATAAAGCCAGCAGAGCTTTTGTATATCCTCATCGCTGAGATGCTTCTCGCATTCCGTTGCGATGATAGTTCCTTGAGGTGTCTTGAAAAATAGAATAATCATGCTTATAATTACATTTTGCTTTTTCCGATGGGGAAGTTTATACCAAAGGTGAAGTCAGCATTGTTCTTTTGGGGAATGCCTTTCTTGGAGAATTTTCCAAGCATGTGGTCCATACCGAAAAAGAGGTTGAAACCACGGGGATGGACATTGATGACACCACCCACACTGGCACCCAATGTTCCAACAGCGCCGCTGAGTGCAATCTCAAAGGCTTTAGCAGGTGAAAGGGTAACGGAGAGGCGCTCTTCGTTCCAGGAGTATTTTCCTTGCATTCGCGTTGTAGAAAGGAGTCCGAAGCTCAGTTTGTCATAGGAGGGCAGGGCATACTCAACACCAATGTTAAGTGTAGCTCCTATAGCATGGACTTTACTTACCGTTTTCTCGGCTTCTAGTGGATAGAGGTCTTCAAGTCGAGTTCCCACGTCATCCCATTCCTCTTCTTCCCAGTCACTCCAATCGCTATCAGAGATGGTAGCTTCGTCGAATCCTCGGAAAACGAAACTTTCACCGTGGTTCGATGCTGTAAGGGTGTTCTTCCATTTGATGAAACCTAAGTCGAGCAGGGCAGCCGAGATCTTTAATCCTTTTACGAGTCCTTGCTTGCCTAAATCCCACTCTGCACCAAGGTCGAAAGCCACACCTCCACCTCCTACACCTGGGTCATCAAGGTCCAAGTTCCCAAAGTCAACTTGTTCGTAGGTAGGCTTTTCCTTAGGATGTTGCTCCATGTATTGAGGTGAATGTCGCTTTGTTTCAGTTTCTCCCCAAGTGAGTCCCTTCATACTTGTCTCCACGCTGGCATCTACAGTGGCAGTCCATCGGTTTCTGCCAGTGTTCTCAAGTTGCAGTCTGTTACCATTGGCCTCGGCTCTGGCTGCACCTAAAAGGATTTTCATCTTTCCTCCCACGCGCCAAGCTTTGCCTACTTCGTGGCTATGTCCGAATCCCATTTCTACCCAACCTTGAGCCTGTGCATAGAAATCTTTGACATCGTAGTCTTGATTTTGCAGGTTCTTCATTACGTCGAATAGTTCGTAGGGCGCCTTCAATCCAGCATTCAAGCGGGTGCTTAAATTAAAGGTATTGTAACCTTTGAAAGCACGGAATCCAAAGCTCAAGAGTTCAATCCGACTATCGAAGAGGAACTTGTTATTCTTCTGGAAGTTGCTCATTACCTCTTTGACATCCAGATGGGGATTAAGAAACGAAGTTACGCCATCCCCGTTGGGATTGGTGTAAATAACATCTTGTATGCCCAGATTTCCTCGTGTTCCCATAGTTATGTTTCCTAGGGCAGGGAATGAAAAATAGCCCTTACGGTCGTAGTCCTTTGCTGGATTCATTTCATGTCCATACGCAAATCCATCGAGGAAATATGCACCATTCAGGTTTTGGGCTATGGCAGTATTACTTGCAATGAAACAAGCCAATGCAAGAAAGTATCGAAGACTTTTTCCCATGTTTCCGATGATAATATGAAGATGTGTTAGTAATGTCTATACAATGCCTCTTTCCATTGCGATTTCCCATCCCAGGGCACTTGCTCCGAGGACAGCTGCCTTGGCGTCGTCGAGCTGGCTTACCAGCATCTTTGCCTTGCCACGATAGATTTTCAGCACTGTCTCATCGTAAGCTCGCTTGATGGGTTCCATGATGAGGTCTCCGGCTTTCGTGAGACCGCCAAAGAAGATGAAGGCTTCAGGACTGTTGAAAGCAGCAAAGTTGGCACATGCCTCGCCCAGCAGGCGACCTGTGAACTCGAATATCTCCTTTGCCACCTCATCGCCTTTTGCAGCGGCAATGCTCACATCCTTACTCTCGATTTCGTCCAGAGGAATGTCGCGGAGCAGGGTGGGGCGGTCTGTCTTGCTGATGATCTCTCGTGCAGTACGTGCAACACCGGTAGCCGAGCAGTATGCTTCGAGGCATCCCTTGCGTCCGCAACCACATTCACGACCATTTTTCTCTACGATGACGTGTCCCAGTTCACCTGCCATACCATCGCATCCGTAAACCATCTGTCCGTTGACAACGATACCGCTACCTACACCCGTACCCAGGGTAATCATGATGAAGTTCTTCATACCCTTTGCGGCGCCATAGATCATTTCACCGATAGCAGCGGCGTTGGCGTCGTTAGTCATAGCTACGGGGAGTCCCAGAGCCAGACCAAACATCTTTGCCAAAGGCACTACGTCGCGTCCCCAAGGAAGGTTGGGAGCAAACTCGATGCAACCCGTGTAGTAGTTTCCGTTGGGAGCACCGATACCCATTGCACGAATCTTCTCGATACCGCCTACCTGGTCGATGATCTTGCGAAGTTCCACGACGCAATCGTCCACATACTGCTGGGCGTTGTCGTTGTGGCCTTTGGTTTTCACTGAGGTTTGTGCTACGACGTTGGCATCAGCGTCAACGATGCCAAACACGGAATTGGTGCCTCCAAGATCGAGACCAATTACGTAAGGTTTTTCGGATTGTGACATTGTATAAGGTTTTTGTGTTAATATGTTCAATTTGTAACGCTGTACAAAGGTAATGCTTTTTGTCGAATAATCAAAGGGCAGTCAAACAAATTATACAAGTTTTTCGTCTGCCGCAAATCCGCGCTTTTGGGCTTCTGTGGTAAGATGAGGGTAAAATGTTGCTCATTTGCCGATTTTTTCGTATCTTTGCGCCCAGTTTATGATGTGGATTCAACATGTAGATGCTATTGACCTTGTATTCAAGGGCATAATTATCGGAGTCGTTGCTTCGGCGCCGATGGGACCTGTCGGTGTCCTTACGGTACAGCGCACGCTGAACAAGGGGCGCTGGTACGGTTTTGTTACAGGAATCGGTGCTGCCTTGAGCGACATCATTTATGCACTTATTACAGGACTGGGAATGAGTTTTGTGATGGATTTCGTGGAGCGTCCCCGCAACATGTACATCCTTCAGTTGGTGGGAGCAGTCATGCTTTTCGCCTTCGGATGGGTTACCTACAAGTCGAATCCCACAAAGGCCATCCACCCCTCGAAGGGACAGCGAGGCACGCTTTGGCATAATGGTCTGACGGGTTTCTTGGTGACTCTGAGCAATCCGCTTATCGTATTCCTTTTCGTTGCCCTCTTTGCCCGGTTTGCCTTCATCGTACCCCGTCATCCACTCGAACAGGGGGTAGGTTATCTGGCCATCGTTGCCGGAGCCGTAGCATGGTGGTGGTGCCTAACCTATAGTATTAATAAGGTACGGAATCGCTTCGACATTCGTGGCATCTCATGGCTCAATCGCACCATTGGTGTGGTAGTGATGGTGGTGTCGTTGATAGGATTTTATTTCACACTCAGAGGTAAAGCTTTATATTAAATGAGAGTAGCCAAACAACTGATAGCCAGTAATGTATGTGAGTATCTGCTTTATATGTGGCAGATGGAAGACACGCTTCGTGCCTTCGGTTTGGATACGGACAGGATAGAGAAGGAATACGTCTCCCGCTTCCAGCTCTCCGACGCGGAGGCTCGCGAAGAAATGGAGTGGATCGAGAACCTAGTGAGGATGATGCGTGAGGAAGGTTGCACCGAGTCGGGACACCTGCAGATGAACAAAGGCACCCTGTCGCTTCTCGTCGATTTGCACCAGCAGTTGCTCCACAGCCCCAAGCATCCTTTCTACTCGGCAGCATATTACAAGGCCTTGCCGTTCATTGTCGAATTGCGAGCCAAGAGTGGCAAGGAGGCGATGGGTGAACTCGAGACTTGTTTCAATTGCCTCTACGGGGTGATGATGCTCCGCCTGCAGGGTCGCGAGGTAAGTAGTGAGACACAGACCGCCCTTGCCGACATCTCCCATCTGCTGGCGTTGCTGGCCGATGCATACAAGAAGGACAAGAACGGCGAACTGGAATTATAGATTGAAAATTGATTATTGATTATTGAAAATTAGATGAACGAAGAGATAACGAGAAGAAGGACATTTGCCATCATTTCGCACCCCGATGCGGGAAAGACGACGCTAACGGAAAAGCTGCTCCTCTTTGGAGGACAGATACAGGTGGCTGGTGCTGTGAAGAGTAACAAGATTAAGAAGACGGCAACCAGCGACTGGATGGAAATCGAGAAGCAGCGCGGTATCAGCGTCACCACCTCCGTCATGGAGTTCGATTACAACGGATACAAGGTAAACATCCTCGACACCCCGGGCCACCAGGACTTTGCAGAGGACACGTTCCGCACCCTCACAGCAGTCGACTCGTGCATTATCGTTGTAGATAGTGCCAAGGGTGTGGAGGCACAGACCCGCAAACTGATGACGGTCTGCCGCATGCGTAAGACCCCTGTCATTGTCTTTGTCAACAAGATGGACCGTGAGGGAAAAGACCCCTTCGACCTGCTCGATGAGTTGGAGACAGAACTGCAGATTCGCGTCCGTCCGCTTTCGTGGCCCATCAATCAGGGGGCGAAGTTCAAGGGTGTCTACAACATCTACGAAGAGAACCTCAACCTGTTTACCCCCGAAAAGACGCGTGTGACGGAGAAGGTGGAGGTGAACATCGACGGCGAGGAACTGGAGGCACACGTCGGGGCGGATGACGCACAGAAGCTGCGCGACGACCTGGAACTGATAGGGGGCGTCTACGACGAGTTCTCCGTATCCGACTATCTCGAGGCTCGCACGGCACCCGTCTTCTTCGGATCTGCCCTGAACAACTTCGGTGTGGAGGAACTGCTGAACTGCTTCGTAGAGATAGCCCCGTCGCCCCGTCCCACACAGGCCGAGGAACGCATGGTACAGCCCGACGAACCTAAGTTCACGGGTTTCATCTTCAAGATAACAGCCAACATCGACCCCAACCATCGTTCGTGCATCGCCTTCTGCAAGGTATGCTCTGGCAAGTTCGTCCGCAATGCTCCCTATCTGCATGTGCGACAGGGCAAGACGCTGCGCTTTAGCAGTCCTACGCAATTCATGGCGCAACGCAAGTCCACCATCGACGAGGCTTGGCCCGGCGACATCATAGGTCTGCCTGACAACGGCACCTTCAAGATTGGCGACACCCTGACGGAAGGCGAGGTAATGCACTTCCGCGGCTTGCCTTCCTTCTCTCCCGAGATGTTCAAGTACATCGAGAATGCCGACCCGATGAAGACGAAGCAATTGCAGAAGGGCATCGAACAGTTGATGGACGAGGGTGTGGCACAGCTATTCGTCAACCAGTTCAATGGCAGGAAGATCATCGGAACCGTAGGTCAACTGCAGTTCGAGGTCATCCAGTACCGACTGGAAAACGAGTATGGTGCCAAGTGCCGTTGGGAACCCCTCTCGCTGTATAAGGCTTGCTGGATAGAGAGTGACGACGATCAGGAGTTGGACGCTTTCAAGAAGCGCAAGTACCAGTATATGGCATGCGACAGGGAGGGACGCGATGTCTTCCTTGCCGATTCCAACTACGTCTTGCAAATGGCTCAACAGGACTTCAAACATATCAAGTTCCACTTTACGAGTGAATTTTAGGGGACCCACCCCCGGCCCCTCCCTTAAAGTGAGGGGGGATGTTTTGAGAGTCGAGAGTTTGTTTTAGTTATAGATAATAGTAAGGTTTATAATTCTCGCCCTTTCTTGCTCCGGCAACCTACGCAAGCGTCCTAAAGGCCGAGCGAAGGGAGAGTTAGAGAGGGTCCTTTAATTCTTAATTTATTTAGATGAACTGCGAAATAGATATAAAAAATGCCGTTGAGGTGCTGAGGCAGGGTGGCGTCATCCTGTATCCCACCGATACGATTTGGGGCATCGGATGCGATGCACAGAACGAGGAAGCCGTGCGCCGGGTCTACGAAATCAAACAGCGCGAGGACTCCAAGGCGTTGATATGCCTCGTGGACTCTGCCAACCGCATGCAGCGCTACTTCCGACAGGTTCCCGAGGTGGCGTGGGACCTCATAGAATATGCCGAACGTCCACTTACGCTGATACTCGACGATGCCGTCAATGTTGCCCCCAACCTCTTAGCCGCGGACGGGTCGCTGGGCATTCGTGTCACCAAGGAACAGTTCTCCCAGCAACTCTGCTATCGGTTCCAGCGTGCCCTCGTCTCCACCTCTGCCAATCTGAGCGGACAGCCTTCGCCCCGAAGCTTCTACGACATCCCGGAGGAGATAAAGTCGAAGGTCGACTACATCGTGCAGTTTGCCAGAGGGCGCAAGTCCGACGGACGTCCCTCCAGCATCATCAAACTTGCCAACGACGGTACGGTGACGGTGATTCGTAGGTAGTATAATAATAAATAAGGTATAATGAGCAGGAACATCATCGACCGGTCTTGGGCCCAACTCATGGTTTGGAGCAAGCGAGGCATTCAGGAGAATCGTTTCATACTCCTGCTGGCTTTCCTTGTGGGTGTACTGACGGCTTTTGCTGGCTTGTTGCTAAAGTGGCTCATTGCCCACATCCAGTATTTGCTGACCCACCAGTTCAGCGACTCCTCGTCCAACTGGCTCTATCTCATCTATCCCGTAGTCGGCATCTTCCTCACCTCCGTCTTCATTCGTCGGATCGTGCGGGACGACATCGGCCACGGCGTGACAAAGATTCTTTTTGCCCTTGCCCGTAAGCAGAGCAACATCAAGTCCCACAACTGCTGGAGCAGCCTCATAGCCTCTGCCATCACCATCGGCTTTGGCGGATCTGTCGGTGCCGAGGCTCCTATCGTCCTCACGGGTTCTGCCATCGGCAGCAACCTGGGTCGCATGTTCCGCCTCAATGCCAAGCAGCTGATGCTCCTCGTGGGCTGTGGTGCTGCCGGTGCTGTGGCAGGCATCTTCAAGGCGCCCATAGCAGGTCTGGCCTTTGTGCTCGAGGTGCTGATGATAGACCTTTCCATGGGTTCGCTGCTGCCTCTGCTGGTATCCTGCGTGACGGCGGCAGCGGTGACATTCTCCATCACCGGCATCGACCCCATGTTCGATTTCCATCACGAATACGTCTTCTCTGCCACCCGCATCCCTGCCAATGTCCTGCTGGGCATCGGCTGTGGCTTGGTGTCGTTGTACTTCACCCGCACCATGAATTTCCTCGAGGGCCTCTTCCGCAAGCTGAAGCATCCCTATCTTCGTTTCGCTGTGGGAGGCACCATGCTGTCTGTCCTCATCTTCCTCTTCCCGTCGCTCTACGGTGAAGGTTACGACCTCATCGAACTCCTGCTTTCCGGCAACGGCGAACAGGACTGGCTGGCGGCGATGAACCACTCCATCTTCTATGGCGACAACCACATGCTCCTCATCTATCTTTCCCTCGTCATCGTCTTCAAGGTCTTTGCCACCTCTGCCACGAATGGGGGAGGGGGATGCGGTGGAGTCTTTGCCCCCACGCTGTTCCTGGGATGCATCTTCGGTTTCGTCTTCTCGCAGCTGTGGAACCAGGGCGGTTTCCTTGGCATCCATTTGGCAGAGAACAACTTCGCCCTTCTGGGCATGTGCGGACTCATGAGTGGTGTCATGCATGCGCCCCTGACGGGAATCTTCCTCATTGCCGAGCTCACGGGAGGCTATCAGCTCTTCATGCCGCTGATGATTGTCTCTGTCTGTGCCTACCTCACCATCCACATCTTCGAGCCTCACAGCATCTATGCCATGCGTCTCGCACGTCGTGGCGAGTTGCTCACCCATAACAAGGACCGGGCCATACTGACGCTGATGACCATCGACTCCGTCATCGACCGCTACAGCAAGTTCCTCACTCCCGAGATGACGCTGGGTGAGGTCGTCAAGCAGATCTCCGCCTCGAAGCACAACGTCTTTCCCGTCCTCAATGCCCAGCGCCAGCTGGTGGCAGTGTTGTATATCGATGACATCCGTCACATCATGTTCCGCACCGAGCTCTACCAGCGCTTCACCGTCAGTCAGTTGATGGTGGAACCGCCTACGCGCCTCTTCACCAACGACGAGATGGAGGACATCGTCAAGGTCTTCGAACGCACCGGTGCCTGGACGCTCCCTGTGGTGGACGACGACAACTGTTTCGTCGGCTTCATCCGCAAGTCCCGCGTCTTCACCATCTACCGCGAACTGCTCGCTGATATTAGTAATGACTGACCATTAACCATTGACCATTGACCATTGACCTCTCAATAACCATTAACCGTTAACCATTAAACATTAAACTCTCTTTAGGCTCTCCTCCCCACGGGGGGCAACGCAAGTTAGGCGTCAGCGTTGGGGAGCTTGCGACGGAGGTCGGGGAGAGGGGCTTTAAATTCTTATGTCTAAACTTCGCATCATATTCATGGGAACCCCCGACTTCGCTGTCGAGTCCCTTCGCCGTCTTGTAGAGGACGGATGCCAGGTAGTAGCCGTAGTCACTATGCCAGACAAGGCCGTAGGCCGTCACCACGATGTCCTGCAGCAGAGTCCTGTCAAGCAGTATGCCCTGTCGCAGCACATCCCCGTCCTGCAACCCGAACGTCTGAAGGACGAGACGTTCCTCAGCGAGTTGCGTAGCTACCAGGCCGACCTTCAGGTGGTGGTAGCCTTCCGCATGCTCCCCGAAGTCGTGTGGGCCATGCCACGCCTCGGCACTTTCAACCTCCATGCTGCCCTCCTTCCGCAGTACCGTGGTGCAGCCCCCATCAACTGGGCCATCATCAACGGAGAGAAGGAGACCGGTATCACCACCTTCTTCCTCGACCACGACATCGACACCGGTCAGGTCATCTATCGCCAGTCCGTCCCCATCCATGACGACGACGATGCCGAGGCAGTCCACGACAGACTCATGCTCCTGGGTGCCGACCTCGTCCTCCGCACCGTCCACGATGTCGAGGCGGGTCAGGTCCATCCCATCCCCCAGAGCCAGCTGCAGGTCGATGGTCCCCTGCGTCCTGCCCCCAAGATCTTCAAGGAGACGTGTCAGATACGCTGGGCCGACCTCACCTCCCGCGAGGTCTACAACTTCGTCCGTGGCCTCTCTCCCTATCCCGCAGCCTGGACCACCCTCAATGGCACGATGCTGAAGATCTACCAGGTACAAGACCTACCCCAGCCCTCCCTTAAAGGGAGGGAGAACTTTGCGTCAGATTCTGAATTTCTCCTCCCCATTACGGGGGAGGATGGGAGGGGGCTAGCTGGTACCCTCCTGACCGACGGCAAGTCCTACCTCCGCATCGCGTGTCGCGAGGGATGGGTGTCCGTACTCTCCCTCCAGCTTGCCGGTAAGCGTCGGATGTCCATCGAGGACTTCCTTCGCGGTGCACACATCGACGCGAAGTGTGTCATTTAGCCCCCCTTTTCGCCCTTGTAAGGCAATAAAATCTAAAAAAATGCAAAAATATTGCAATTTGTGAACACCGAATTACAATTATTTATTACATTTGCAGTCGCTAACCATTAAAAACAATACGCCTATCGACAAAACATTACCCCAGAAATAGTTAATTGAAAGGTAATGGATAATTACATCAAGCAGACCGACGAACAACTGGTCCGCATGTACGAAGAAGGCGACTTCCAAGCATTCGATGTTCTTTTAGCACGTCATCAAGACTGTGTCTTTGGTTTCATATATGGTATGGTAGCCGACAATGAGCTGGCAAACGATGTCTTCCAGGACACCTTTGTCAAGGTCATCATGGCCATCCGCAACGGCAACTACACCGAGTCGGGTCAGTTCTTGGCATGGGTCAAGCGTGTGGCACGCAACCTCGTCCTCGACCGTTTCCGCAGCATGCGTACTGCCATGCGCAACGTCGTCTCCAACGAAGTTGTCGATGGTGAGGGCGAAGTCGTTGGCGACCTCTTCAACGATCCCTCGCTCTGCGAACCCAATGTCGAGGATCAGCTCCTCGTCGAGCAGTCCCACGAAGATGTCCGCGACATGATCGACCTCCTCCCCGACAACCAGCGCGAAGTCGTCGTCATGCGTTACTACCGCGACATGTCCTTCAAGGAGATTGCCGAGGCCACCGGCGTCAGCATCAACACCTCTCTCGGCCGCATGCGTTATGCCATGATCAACCTCCGTCGCATGGCGCAGCACCGCGATCTCTACCTCGACGCATAGTCCCGTCCCCACATCCCAACTTTTTCATAAAAAAAGCAACCTGTCCGCACAATAAACGGCAGGTTGCTTTCGTTGTATAAGTAAAGAACATACTAATTACGAAGTCCGAGTTACGAAGTCCAAGTTACGAAGTCTGAGTAAAGAAGTCTGAGTAAAGAAGTCCGAATTACGAAGTCCGAGTTACGAAGTCCGAGTCACGAAACACCATTGACCATTGACCATTAACCGTTAAACATTAACCATTAAACTCTCTTTAGGCTCTCCTCCCCACGGGGGGAGCGGGGAGAGGGGCCTCCAACTAGTTTTCGCCTATGATCCAACAACTACCCCAAGAAGCACCGCACCTCAACCCTGAAGTACTTCAATTCATTCGCGACTTTGCTCGCAACTACAAACCCGTTCGCCCCACATGTTAGTAGCACCCTCTTTGTTGGCGGCCGATTTCGGCAATCTCGAACGAGAGATGCAATGGTTCAATGAGAGCCAGGCCGACTATCTCCATCTCGACGTCATGGACGGCGTCTTCGTTCCCAACATCTCCTTCGGTTTCCCTGTCCTTCGTCATGTCGCACGTCTGTGCCGTAAGCCCCTCGACGTCCACCTTATGATTGTCGAGCCGCAGAAGTTCATTCGTCAGGTAGCCGATCTGGGAGCCTACTACATGAATGTCCATTTCGAGGCGCTCACCCACCACCACCGTGTCCTTCAGCAGATCCGCGAGGCAGGTCTCCATCCTGCCGTCACGCTATGCCCCTCCACGCCAGTCTCCCTCTTGGCAGATATCATCACGGAGGTCGACATGGTGCTTCTCATGTCTGTCAACCCCGGTTTCGGGGGACAGCAGTTCATCCCCCACACCCTCATCAAGGTCCGTCAGCTTCGTCAGCTCATCCAGCAGGCCGGCAGCAGCGCCTTGATAGAGATCGACGGAGGAGTCAACCTCCGCACCGGTCAGCAGCTTGCCGAAGCTGGTGCCGACGTCCTCGTCGCAGGTTCCTTTGTCTTCGGTGCTGATAAGCCCGCCGAAGCCATCACCTCCCTCAAGTGTCTTTCGTAATACCGAGTAGATATTTGTTTAAACAAGGAACCTCCCCAACAGGGAGGTTCCTTTGCTTATTAAAAATGCAAATGTCACAATGTCACAATGTCACAATGTCACAATACAATTATAGTATCCGGCAAATTAAATCATTTTATTATTTACATTTTCTATAGCTTCTTGTAATGACTTCGCAATGTACCACATAAACACTGGTGGTACGGCGTTACCTATTTGTTTATAGGATTTAGACTCAGAATCATTTAGTAAAAACGTATCAGGGAAAGACTGTATTCTGGCGGCTTCTCTTGGGGTGAATCTTCTATATAATTCTGTTTGAGGATTAACTAAAAGCAAAGGGTCTCTAGAGTTAATACTAGTCTTTGCCAAATGGGATGTAATGGTAAGGCAGGGGGCATCTAAACTTTGCCAGAGTCCACGTTTCATATTATTTTTGGCTTTTTTCATACCATCTACAGCCCTTTGTGAAAAGTAGTATTTCTGCTCAGGGATAGCCAATTCATCAATTACCTTACATAAAGGGGTGAATCCCTTTTCTTCAGTACAAATCCCAGTAGGAAAAACATAGTTACATTCTATATCATTTCTAATACCAACAATAATTACTCTTTCCCTTCTTTGAGGTACACCAAATTCTACTGCTTTCATTAACTTATATTGTACGTTGTACCCTTCAGCAGTAAATTCATCTACAATCTTCTTTATAATAGCACCCTTTTTCAAAGTTAGTAAACCTTTTACATTCTCACAGATGAAGTATTTGGGATGCTTAGTATGAAGGAAGCGAACAATTTGTTTATATAGGTTTGCCCTTGCATCATTTGTATCTTTTGTAGGATTAACCGTACTAAATGACTGGCAGGGAAATCCACCTATCATTATATCAATATCTGGAAGGGCATTAAAATCCTCATCCATAACATCAGCACAGATGGCTTTATGGCTAAAGTTCTTATTATATGTATCCACTGCCCATTTGTCAAAATCAACAGCATATACAATATCATAGGATAGTTTTTTATACCTTTTATTTAAGTATGTAAAACCACCTATCATACCTAAGTCAGAGCCACCACAGCCACAGAAAAGGGATGCTACTTTTAATTTCTTATTCGGCATATCTTTTTTCTATTACACTAGCATCAAAGTTCATTTGATAAATAGTAGGATAAACTTCTATTTCACCATCAACAGATTTTTTATATGGATTCTGTATTCTTACTATAAATGTCTTTGTTTTTGTAAAGTACACACGATATATGTTATAGTATTCACCATATTGTTCAGCAGCCACCCATTCTTTAGCAGTTATATTTAATGAATCACTCCATATACTATCAAAAGAAGGTTCTGTTATTCTTTTTGTAGATTTCACTTCTATATATCGAGCAAATTCTGGTTTCGTAGGGTTTTCATCTGCTTCTATAGAAGAAATATCGTAGCCCAGTCCCTTAGTCTTTCCTAGTAACAGTACTTTATTTACTAATCTTTCCCTATATGCTTTAACCCTTTCTTGTTCCAAACGGAATACTAATGCTTCGCCTTCATCTCCTAAATCTACAGATGATTTAGTAGCCCCAGATTCGGCTTTTTGTTCACCCTTACTAGCTATTTCTATTTCATCGTTAAAACTGGTTTGCATATCTATAAGTTCACTATTAAATGTTCCATAGTATGCCTTCCAATCCGAAAAATATGTGTTACGTCCTACTTTTGTAGATAAATCATACTTATAGGCATCAAAATCTATTTGGTTTAAGTGCTTCAGAAATATGGCTATGGCTTTATTTTCGTTTTTATTAAGCCAGATAAATGTACTATCTGTCTCTACTATATTCGCCAATTCCAGAAGGTTAAACTGTTCTTTTATGTGTTGCCAATCCCTAGACCCAGATAATTTTTCACGCTTTACTTTATTTCTCCTATCTTCCATAATACGGTTATATACCACATCATATCCGACCAATCCTTGCAAAACATCCAAATTATTCAGTACATAATAGCCTATTTCTTGCTTTGTTAGAAGTACCTTCTTTTCTTGCGATTGGGCATAATATAATAGTGCAACAACATAACAGAAGGGCTTTATTCTTATGTTATTCTTCAAATCTTCTTCTATAAATTGTACCCATTTTGCACCATTTGGAAATTGAAAATTAAGGCACAAATTCTTAAAGAAGGTAGGATAATCACTTTTTTCTACTAGATATTTACAGGATTCGGATTCGTAAATATAAGTAGTACTATTTTCTTCTATTGGATAGTATAGCCCTAAAAGTGTACCCGCTATTTCAGTCAAATGATTTAATACCGTTTTCTGGTTACTATCTGATAATGTATCAAAAGATGCAGTTTGAAACAGAGCCTTTGCTAGCACCTTGCAACAAGCAGCCTTAAAAACGCTTTCTTCACAGGGGCAAAATTTATGTACCATATTTGCATACAAAGGGAGCAGATCTTCCATATCTGATTGGCTTTTCCCCCTTATTATAGTACATCTAAACTGATTTTCTGGGTGGTACATCATAACATATCTTTTAATTTGGTTGCTATTACTTGTGCTAAAATGGGTGGTACAGCATTACCGACTTGCTTTAATTTACTAGTCTTTCCGCACAGAAATACAAAATCGTCTGGGAAAGATTGTATTCTAGCAGATTCTCTAACTGTAGGTACTCTGTTATAAAGATAATGAAAATGATGGAAATGACCTGTATCAATGGTAATACTAGGTTTCTTACTGTTTAATCTAGTCCAAGCGATATGTACCTTTCTTGTTTGTTGCAATTCTATTGGAAGGTCTTTGTAATTTCCTCCATCAGGTACCATAGCTATTATTTCTTGTGTCCTTTCCGTATGTATTGTGATTTCGTGATTATATATGCCATTACTGTTTTTCCTCATAAGTTTTTGATAATTACTTAGAGGTTCAGAAGTATAGAAAGTACCATCTACTACTGAATTTTCTGGTAAGTCAGAGATGGCATCCCAGGAAGTAATAGGTTCTTTTACAGTTGGCTCGGGATATTCGTAAGTTTTGCCATCTAGCATTCCAACAAAAATAGCCCTTTTACGATTCTGTGGTACACCGTAGTTAGAAGCCATTAGTACTTTAGTGACTACAGTATATCCTAATGATTCAAAATCATTCACTATAGCATTCTTTATAATACCATTACCCATGGTTAGGATATTGGGTACATTTTCAAGAACAAAGGCCTTTGGCTTGAAATATGCTACCATCTTAACGAATGATTTATATAATTCATTACGTTTATCTTCGATGATACGTTTACCAGCTACGGAAAAGCCTTGACAAGGTGGCCCACCTATGATTACATCTATTTTTTCACCTTTTATTTTTTTATTTACTTCTTCAGGTGATAAAGTGGATAAATCTGCACATAGTACATCGCTATTTTTATGGTTGTACTTATATGTAGTAAGGGCATCTTCCCACACATCAATACCAAGTAGTACATTATATCCGGCTTTTTCAAATCCAAGAGATAATCCACCACATCCACAGAATAAATCTAATACATTAAGTGCAGGTTCTACTTGTTTCGCATGAAGCGAATATTTGTTTGCCATAAATAACCTTCTTTCTTCTTTTGGTTCAGTTCAGCCTATTAAGGCATTATAAAATTTGGATTTATTTTGCCCACAAATATACAAAAAATAATTGATAGTATAATTATGGATGAAAAAAATCCCCACAAACGTATCACTACGGCTGTGGGGACCTCTCGCTAAATCAACAATATGAAAAAGAAAAATAATGTTTACATCCAACCTAGGGCGATGGCAGCGTTTGCTGCGCTTGCTCCGCCAAAGGCGGCAAGGAGTGCGGTTAGCAACTTCCAGAGGAACCTGCAAAGTTCCCTACGACGTTCAGGTTTCATGACTTAGCAGGATTAAGGCGTTACATCGCCGGGGTCACCACTGCCACTTCCGCCAGAGTTGCCACCACTAGGCGTGATGTCCTGAGTCGTTTCGCCAGCGGCCACGCGAGCCTTTTCGTCCTTCTTCGCCTGCATCTGAGCAGCACGGGTTGCCACGTACTCGAACTCGGCATTCGTGTTCAGCTGGTTCACCATCTCGCTGTCGGGGTTGAAGGTCACACGCACACCCGTGATGTTGGCGGCAGAGAACTCCTCGTCCATGTCAGCACCACTGCACTTGAGCGTAACGCCGAACTTGCCTAGGCCGTTGAGGTTCACGCCATAACCGCCCTGCAGACACTCCACGATGCACTCCACTGCGTCCTGCAGCACACCGTAGATGGTGCCCTTTGAGAACGAGCTGCCGTGCTCCTTGATGTGCTTTGCCAGGAGGTCGAGGTCGATGGTCTCGCGTTCCTGTCGGAATGCCACAATTTCCTTTTCGCTGTCCTTCTCGCTAGGGTTCTTCAGGCGAAGACCCAGAGAGTAAGGGATTGCTCCAATAATTCGATTTGCCATAATTTTTAAGTTTTAAGGGTTAAATAGTCTTTTAAGTCGTTCTTTTGTGTCTCGGAATTGAGCCTTAGGTCTTCCGGATTTGTACCTATAGTTCGGCGCGCCTCGAACAAGGGTTCAACATGCATCTTCTTTAACACAATACAAAGATACAAAACACCTTTGACGTTCGGTAACTTATGGTCACTTATAGTAACTTATGGATACTTATTTTTGAAATTTTTTTCGTATCTTTGTAGTATAGAACGAAAGCAGAGATTTGTGACCCTTTAACACAAAGAGAAATGGAAAAAGTGCGACCTTACGGACGGATGGAGTTGGCTCAGGTATACCTGCCGAATTATACGGCTCGCGGGGCGTGGCGAAAGTTGCGCCAGTGGTTCAGTATCAATCCCCGCCTTTCCCCTCTACTCCAAAAGAAGGAACGATTGCTTACGCCAGCGGAGGTTGAGCTGGTGTTCAGTGAATTGGGGGAGCCTTAGGGCTTCCTCTTTTTCTCTCCCCACCGTATTGTGACATTGTGACATTGTGACATTTGATGTTTTACATCTAGGGGGAGAGATACTGAAGCGAAAAACTATATTATATATATAATATATTATATATATAATATAAATTATAATACTTATAATTTATAAATTTCTTACCGTAAATAATATCAATTTGCAACCTCTTAAAAGTAGTTGAAAAATGCTGATGTCACAATGTCACAATGTCACATTTTCCGGCAAGAAGATATTGCTCGGAAATAAAAATAAACAAGTTTTTTGTATTCCCCTCGCTTATTCGTATCTTTGTACCTACGAAAAGCGACTTTATACATCTTTATATATATAACGCGATGACACAGGAAGAATTAGATGAGATTTTTAAGGGGCTAGAAGCCCAGGGTTGGAAGCCCAGATTATGCGACTTTGACTTGCCATACTTTGAGAACAGGGTTCCATGCGGTAGACCCGTAAACATAGGTGATTTGATGCGAGCCACCAAGAAAGTTCCAAAAGGACTTGTTGTAGAATCAGAGTTCATGGTTGAAGCCATTGGAGATTCCATGAAGGATGTCAATATTGAGGACGGTGATATCGTTTTAGTTGATGGAAACGAAAATTATTATGATGGAGACCATGTGCTGGCATTAGTCGATGACGAATACACGTTGAAGACCTATCATGTGGATGAGAATGGCATTCCCTGGTTGATACCAGAGAATGACGATTATTTGGATTGTGCAAGAAAAATAACAGAAAACGATTGGATTGTGGGTGTGGTAAAGGGCACATATAAGAAACAAACTCGAACAAGTTACAACTCTTGCCATAACAGGTTGCAACGTGCAAAGGATATGTTGGCAGCACCACAGGTTGACCCAAGGGAACTGATGACGAAAGCAGTAGAGAAGACCATAGAGGAAGGACTCTGGGCAAGTAACACTTGCTGGAGTGTGGTATTTGCTGCTTTCCGCGAAAAGGGCTATCCCGGTAGTTATTCCGACTTTATCACCGATGTAGAGACATGGAAGTTCACGAAGCTTCTTAGTTTTCAGTGCAACAAGGACAGTGTGGCACGTCCCTTTCGTGACCGTAAGATGATGGCTCCTATAAGTGAATGGGAGGAAAGAGGTGTAAAAAAGCCCTTCTGCCTTTTGGGCAAGCGTCTTTTGGACGAAATGAAGAGCTATAAGAGACAAAGTATCCCCAAACTCCCCTGTTAGGTATAAAAAGTTTCCCCTAACCATACCATAGAAACGTAAAAAGTTTCCCCTAGCCTGAAAAAAGTTTCCCCACCTTCCCCAAGTTTTCCAAAAAGTTTCCCCAAGCTCCGACAAAGATTGTCGGGGCTTTTTTTGTGCCGTAACTTTGCATTGTCAACGAACGGGAACGTGGTTTGACAAGAGATCTTTAACTTATTACCTTAACCAGAGTGAAGTGAGGTCGAGAGACTCGCGAGTGAAAAGGTACCAATCACGTCCTTCTTCCTCACAAAACTCAACAACGATGAAAACAAACATTCAAGTTTTCAAGAACGAGATGTTCGGTGAAATCCGAACCTTGACGAATGAGAAAGGCGAAACCTTCTTCGTAGGCAAGGACGTGGCAACGGCGCTGGGGTATAGCAAACCAGAAAATGCAATTGCCAAACATGTGGATGCGGATGACAAGAGCACTACCCCGATTCGGGGGACTGCCTACGAAACCCGTGCCATCGTAATCAACGAAAGCGGACTGTATGCCCTCATCCTTAGTTCCAAGCTGGATAGGGCTCGCGAGTTCAAGCACTGGGTTACCAGCGAGGTGCTGCCGCAGATCAGGCTGACGGGTGGGTACATCCCAACCCAAGGCACGAACGGACGTCGCCTTACGGCAACGGAAATCGTGGAAAAGGCCGAAAGCATCATGCAGCGTACCATCGAAAGGAAGAACCTGCCTGCCGACGGATGCCTTACCAGTACGGACATCGCCAAGACGATGGGGATGGATGCAACTCAGCTCAACCACTTCCTTGTGGACAAGGGCATCATTCGCTGGCGTGGTGGACGCTACCACATGACACCGGAGTACGCGAACCGTGGACTGGACAAAGTAAGGGAACATCATGCCTACTCACTCAACGGACGACGCAAGGTAAAGCCCTATCTGGTTTGGACGGAGATGGGTTTGGATTTCATCCGAAAACTAATTAACTAAGATTAAGAAAGTATTAAATGTAACAAATTAAAAATTAAAAACTATGGAAAAAATTGTAAGAATCATGAGCCAGTCACCACTGGCTACACGCCAGTACACCGACCGCAAGACTGGCGTCGAGAAAGTAATGAACTCAGTAGCGTTGCACCTGACGGATGGAGTGGACAACTTCATCGCAGAGATCACCGGCGAACGTGCCGTGAACCTCCCAGTCCTGACCAAGGCGAGACGAAGAGAACGACGAACATCTACATCGACAAAATCTGCGTACTGTAATGAAGAAGCTGGTGAAAACGTACAAGTCGAATACACGGTTGTATGACGACGACAGCATCGAGGTAACTCCACAACAGCAGGGTGAACCGACGCAGAAGGATGTGAAGAAGGTGGGGCGTAGCAAGCGCTACGCTACCACCAGCAAGAACCCCTTGATGTGCATAGAACTGAAATGCCCCGATGACGTGGTGGACAAGGCTGCCTTCTTCCAAGAGGAACTGAACAAGCTGACTCGGGACATCGAGATTGCCGAACCGAAGATGGAACGCAACGCAAAGTTTCTGGTAAACGACGAAGACCTGAAGGTCTGCTTCGTGAAGAACCAAAAGTTGCTGAAGGCTTTCCTCCAGTTCCACACGGAAGGATTATTGGACGTAAGAAGAGTGCTGTATAACCTGACAAGTAAGATTGACAAATGTTTAGTTATCAACGAAACTTTAATCTGCCCTCAGAAGCAGTAACCCGCGAAGTGTTCTGGGGTCTCATTCGAGACCCCAGGCACACTGCCCTCATCGACGAGTTCCGTAGGACTGGTGATGCGAGCAAGAAGAGGAGTCTGCCCGCTCTGATGTTCCAAGCCACCTTCGACGAGTCTCTTTCAAAGTCGGGAAGGAGGGGGAAATGGCGCAAGCAGTCTGCTGCAAGACTCACAGGTCTTGTGGTTATGGACATAGACCACTTAACTGATGAAGAAATGAAGAGTAAGATTGAAGAAATCTTGTCCAAGTGCGAGGAACTTGGTATTGTACTCTTCTACATAACTCCGTCAGGCAAGGGGTTGAAGATTGTGTTCAAGGCTCATGTTGAATGGGGTAACCTTATCGACAACCAATTCCAGATGGCAAAGTTGTTAGGTGTTAAGGTGGATGAGAGCTGCAAGGATGCTTCCCGAATGAGTTTCATCTGCAAGGAAAGTGATATCCTCTACATTAATGAAGATGAACTGTTCTCGTATGAGAATAAGGAATTTGCAGAGAGATATAACGAAGTATATCGCAATGGTAATAGTCAGGCTTTACTATTCAGTGAAGAGAGGAAAGAGGTTGAAAGAAGCGAAAAGGACGATGACACGCCACTACCCACGTACCATGGCGTGGAATATTCCAAGATTATCGAGGCATGGCTTGAAGGTAAGACTATAGAGCCAGGCGACAGACATCGCACTTCGCTGCACCTTGCTGACCACCTTCGTTACATCACCGATAATGACGCGAAGTTGATAGAACGCATTCTGCGACAAACACCTTTTGTAGCAGAAATCGTAAAGGAGCGTGATGAAAATGTAAAGGGCACGGTAAAGGATGCACAAGGCTACAAGATGTATAAAAGCATTCCCCGAAGGATGCAGAATGCATTGGTTGTGGCTGGTGCAGTGAAAGAGGAAGAGAATGCCCAACTTCCGTTGGGGGGAGCACCTTCCGATGACATTTACAAGTCGCTACCATTTGACGACTGGGCAAAAGAGTTGCTGGAGATGTCGAAGGAATATCCCTGCATGAAGGAACTCTTCCGCAACCTGCATCCCCACAAACTTCCAGCTGTGCTTTTCAGCAGTGCCGCGATGTTTGGAACTCTGATGACCCGTACATGGTATCGGTTCTGGTTTGACCCGCAAATAGACCGCCGTCTCAACTACTGCATTTTCATCATTGGTGACCCCGGCGCAGGAAAGAATGTCATAGAGAAATTCTACAATATATTAGTGGAACCCATCTCAGTGGCAGATCAGAGTGGCATTGATGCAGTGAACCGATACAAGGAAGGACGAACGGAACGAAGCACCAGCACCAAGGCACAGAAGGGCGATGCCCTGAAGAAGCCTGTTGTGGGAATCCGTGTTCACCCTGCTCGAACCTCTACATCTGAATTCATTCGCCATATGTTGGCCGCAGTGGAAGATGTCGAGGGGAAAAAATTGAACCTTCACATGTTCTCGTTCGATGCCGAACTCGACAATGTTACCAAGAACAATAAGGGTGGGGAATGGAAAGACCGTGAAGTAATGGAACTGAAAGCCTTCCATAACGAGCAGGACGGACAAATGTATGGCAACCAAGAGAGCATCACTGGAATGTTCAATATCTATTGGAACTTCATCTACACCGGTACTCCTTACGCCTTGAACCGTAAGGTACACCAAAGGAACTTCGGAACAGGAATGTCAACCCGTCTGGCGGTAATCCCAATGCCTGATGAGGGCATGGCAGAACGCTTCCAGAAGTTCGACCCGAAGGATAACGAAAGACTGAAGGAATGGGCTTACCGTCTCGACAAGGTGGAAGGGGAACTCCCTATAGAACCCTTGAACGATGTCACTTACGAGTGGCAATCGACAAGGCTGGAAATTGCCTTGTTCAATGGCGACAAGGCAGACCGAAGCATCCTGAAACGTATTCCTTATTATGGAATCGGCATATCCCTGCCCTTCATCCTCATGCGGCATTGGAAAGAATGGACGCAGTCGAAGACCCTCACAATAGACGAGACTGACAAACGTCTTTGCCTTTTGGCAATGGACATTCAGTATCGGACGCAGCAATTCTTCTTTGGAGAGATGGCACATCGCTACTATGAAGACCAAAACAAAAACTACGAACAAATCCAAAGGTCAACACGTTACCAGATTTGTTATAGCAAGTTGCCTGATGTCTTCCGAATTAAAGATTTCACTGAAGTCTTTAGGTGTGGTGAAGATGCCGCGAGAAAAGCTATTTCACGTTTTATTAAGGAAAATGTGATTGCGTGGAAATCAAAAGGACAGTATTGTAAAGTTGTAAAAGAATTAACACATTAAAAATATGGATTATAAGAAAAGCCGTGGGTGGCGAAACAATAACCCACTGAACATTAGGCGAGGCGAACGATGGCAAGGTCTTGCCGCAAACCAGAATGACCCCTACTTCTGCAAATTCATAAACATGGCATGGGGCTATAGGGCAGGAATGAAGGTCCTGAAGTCATACTACCGCCTGTTCATGCAACGTGGTATTTTCTTCAATGTGCAGAACATCATCCATCGTTGGGCACCTTCCAGCGAGAATGATACGGAAGTATACATCCTTGGTGTGTGCGCCAGAACTGGTTTTGACCGCGAAATGCTACTTTGCCGACCTTCTACGCCGAAGGGGGCATGGCAGATGGCAGTCTTGATGGCGGCAATGACCTGCGTGGAGTGTGGTTGCTGGTGGCAACATGTGGACTTTAAGAGTTTGAGTCTTGGAATCTATAAAGCAACAGATCTCTATGTGGAAGAAGAGGCCATCCGACGACTCGAATACTGATGAACTCCTGCTGGCGTTCGGAGTGTTCGCTACCATCTACATTGTACTGCTATGGATGCTTGTGCTTGCGTAATGTGACATTGTGACATTGTGACATTTGATATTTCTTTTTTACAAGAGCCTCGATTGAGGCTCTTGTTTCTTTTCCCTTTTCCTTTTCTCTTTTTTCCCTGTTTGAATGGGTGTCTTGAAAAAGGAAGGCCCGCACCCACTGGGGGGATGCGAGCCTTCTCACGGTTTAGTTAGTAAAGGTAAGTTTTCTTACTTGGTGGGGAGGGGGAAGTACCAGTTCTTGGAGTTCTGGAGCTTGCCCAGCAAAGCGGGATCGCGACGTGCTACACGCGAGGCGAGGTAGTTGGCATCGCCACGACGGTGAGCTACACGAAGGAGGTCGAAGAAACGAGTGCCCTCGAATGCGAGTTCCAGAGCCTCCTCATCGACGATGAGGTCCTCGACGCAGTTCTTCACGACGTCGTCGTAACTGCCGCTATAGATGTCGGCCTTGGTGAGGGTGACACCGTAGTTCTCCTGTGCCTTCTTGCTGATCTGCTTCACATAGTCGTAGACACTCTCCTTGTTCTTCACGAGAGGCACGGTACCGCAACCGTGGGCATGGATGCCCTTGGTGAACTTGTCGTCGCCTTCGGCAGCAACAGACTTCGTAGCAGGTATGCCGCGCTCGGTGAGAGAGGTGCGGTAGTAGATCTGCTCGGCAGCCATGTTACCATTGAGCTCCTCGAACGAGAAGTTGAGGAACGACGGGCTGCGCTCTACCTCACGCTTGTCGAGGTAATAGAGGGTGGCCTGACAACCTTCGTCGGGGTAGTTCTCGAAGGAGACGGGTTCCCATGCGAAGGTGGCTACCTGATAGGCGGAGTCGGTGATGACAGAGTCGGCAAGGAGCTGCTGGAGATAGTCGTCGAGTTCCTGACGGGTGGCGAAGGAGAGTTCCTCGTCCTCAGGATATACGACGCCGTCGACAGTGGCGGACCACAGCGAATCCTTGACAGCAAACTCGTCGAGGGTGGGATACCAGGTATCGTTCTTGCAGAGTCCGTTCTTCAGGATGGCGAAGGCATAGCTGGGATAGCCGGCACGGTTGAGGGCCTCGGCATAGCGCAGCCAGATCATGGACTTGCGGTAGATCATGTGTGCCACGGTGGAGAAGGAACCGGTGGGGTTGATCTTCTTGATGAACCACTCGCGGTTGGTGAGTCCGTTCTCATACTCCACGAACTCCTCCTGTACCCAGTGCTGACGTGCGTCGCCAACGACGGTGTCGACGGTGAGGACAAGGTCGGCAACGGTGCTGCTGCTGGCACCGATGCATATCTCGAACTGCTGTGCCTTGCACAGGTCGTAGTAGGCGTCGGAAGCCATGAGCTGCTTGACATCGTACTGAGGACGGATGACAACGGAGGCATTGGTGGTGGAGGTGGTGTCGTTGACGTCGCTGGTGCGTACGGAGATTTCACTGTCGTAGCCATAGAGCTGGTTGACGCCACGAAGCACGGTGCCCCACAACTTGTTGGTGGAGGAGGGGATGCAGGTGACGGACTCGCGGTCGGTGGCGACAGCGCCAGTCTCGGTCCAGGGAATGTTACCCGAGTATCCGTAGTTGGGACGTTCCATGCCCTCGCCCTTGTAACCGTAGCACATGTTGCGGTCGGGGAGTGCGCCACCGGGCTTCATGAGACCCTGGCCCTGGTTGTTGGAGAGGTAGTCGTAGTAGTACTGCGCTGCCTTCTCACAGCTCTGGGGATCGCCCTTGGCGAGATAGAGGTCGCCGAGGATGAGGTTGAGAGGTATCATGACCTTGGTGCTGTGGCAGACGTTCTTGTAGTTGTCGTACTGAGGAAGTCCGTAGAGACGCTCAACCTGCAGTGCCTTCTCGAGTTCGGGGGCAAGGCGATCGACGAGGTTGTCGATGGTTACCTTGTCGGGAGATACCATGAAGGCATTGATGTCGTCGGTGGTGAGCAGCGGCTTGGTGTAGAAGGGAACTTCACCATAGACCTGCACGAGCTGGAGATAGACCCATGCCCGGATGGCGGCGACCTGAGCGGCCTCCTTCAGCATGTAGGGCTGGAGGGTGCCTGTGGTGCGCAGGGTGTCGCAGTCGGCCAGATAGGCGTTGCAGGAGTTGATGATGTGGTAGTAGTCGCTGGCACGCAGGAAACGGCAGCTGCCGTCGGTGGCCTGTGACATGTCGAAGTTGAGCAACGCCGTGATGGAGTCGCTGACGTAACCCGTACCGCTGACGAGTTCGCCACGGCATTCTCCCAGCACGATGTAGCGCTCGGCTACGTTCTGGAGCGACTTGACAATGCCCCAGTAGCTGTAGAGGGTGTCTCCGGCTACCTCATAGCTGTGGCGTGAGCTGTCAGGCGAAAGCATGTCCTCACAAGAGGTGACTACCGTGCCGAAGAGCATGCAGCCAATCAGTAAACTTATAATAGATGTCTTTTTCATAATGTCTTATCAATTATAAATTGTCAATGTCATACGGTTACAGGTTGATGGAGAAACCGAGGTTGAAGCTGCGTCCGCTGGGCAGCAGACCAGTGTCGACGCCCTGATAGAGTGCGCTGTTGCGGCAGGACATTTCGGGATCGGTGCCCAGGTACTTGGTGATGGTCCAGAGATTGTTGCCTTCTGCCCAGATCTTCAAGCCATGGAGCCATGAGTTGTTGTAGGGCAGGGTGTAGGTGAGGCGAACATTCTTGAGCTTCAGATAGCTGCCGTCCTCGATCCAGCGATCACTCATGCGTTCGTTGTTACGCCAACCGTCGTTGTCGGTGTAGCATGCACGAGGCATGTCGGTCTGCTGACCCTCGTAGGTCCAGCGACGCAGGGTGGCAGTGGTCTGGTTGTAGGTGGTGTTGAGACCTTCGAGGATGCTGCGCTGGTAGTTGTAGATGTCGTTGCCGAGTGAATACTTCCAGTTGAGATCGAGTCGGAGGTTCTTCCACGTGAGACTGGTGTAGAGGTTACCGTAGATGTCGGGGTTGGGGTTGCCAATGACAACTCGGTCGCCGTCGTCGATGACTCCGTCGCCGTTCTGGTCAACGAAGCGTACGTCGCCTGCCTGGAAGTCGCGATAGGGGTTCTCTACCAGTCCGGTGGGGTACTTCAGGTAACCCATGGCACCAGCCTGAGAGGCTGCGGCGTCGTCGGCAAGGATGCCGTTGGTCTTCCATCCGAAGAAGCTGCCAGCAGCATAACCTACGGCAGTGAGGACGTTCTCCTTGCCATAGACGCTGTTGAGCGAACCGTTGAAGCGCTGGGTGATGTTACCGTTGACATCCTTCAGCTCGAAGTGGTTCTCGGCGGGAAGGGCGGTAATCTCGTTGTTGTAGTGACCCAGGGTAGCGCCAAGCTCCCACTTCCAGTCCTTCTTGTTGACGAGGATGGCGTTGGCGTTGAACTCGAAACCGGTGTTACGCATGGCACCCTCGTTGGCCCAATACTTCTGCATACCGGACACATAGGGGAGGTCCTTGATGGTGAGCAGGTTGTCGATCTTGTGCCAGAAGAGGTCGACGCCGGCATGGAGGCGGTTCTTGATGAACGAACCCTCGAGGCCTACGTTGTACTTGGTGACGGTTTCCCACTGCACGGTGCTGTTCTCGATGTTGGCGAGGACGAGGCCGACGGTGGTCTCCGTTACCTGCTGGCTCTCCCAATAGGTGCGGGCTGCGTAGTAGTCGATGTTGTCGTTACCACTCTGGTCGACACCGGCGGTGAGCTTCAGGTAGTTGACTCCCGTGTGGGACTTGAACCACTTCTCGTTGGTGAGAATCCAGCCCAGTTGCAGGCTGGGGAAGATGCCCCAACTTACACCTGCCAGGCTGAAGCCGTCCTTGGTGTTGTTGCCAAATACACTGCTGGCCTGACTGCTGACGGTGACGTCGGCATAGTACTTGTGGGCGTAGTTGTAAGAGGCATTGAAGTAGTAGGTCATGTCGATCCAGTTGTCCTTCGTACCGCCATAGTTGGCATACTGCATGTTCTTGGCAAGGTTGGGCAACTTATCGTTTTCGTTGTTGTAACCGCGCAGGTAGCTGTAGGAGAAGCTGTAGTTGTTGTAGCGCCATCCGCCGAAGAGGTCGATGTTGTGGGCTCCGTAGGTGTTGGCCCATTCCAGACGCAGGTCGTTGTTCAGCGTGGTCTCCTTGGTGAACTGGTTCTTGACAACGGAGGTAATCTTACCCAGGTCGGTGAGCATGTACTCGGTGGTACCGGCGATGGGGAGGAAGTACTTCTCGTTGTTGCGGTTCAGCTGATAGTTGAAGCGATCGCTGATGGAGAACTGCTTTGTGATCTGATACTTGGGGCTGACGTTGATGTTGATCTGCGTCATCTCGGCGTAGTTCTTGTTCTTGCCCTTACCGTTGGCGAGAACCCAGTAGGGATTGCGCAGACTCTCGTTGATGCCCATCTTCTCGGGGAAGTTGAAGGGGTTCTGAATCCACGTGCTGCTGGGGTTGGAGGCGTACTTGCCGGCATACTCCTTGGAGAGGAGCAGACCGCCTGCAGCGTCGTCGTGGTAGTAGGCGTAGGGGCTGATCATGGGGCTCTGTACGAGTCCGAGAACGTTGGTGCTACCGATGTTCTGCATGTCGTAGTTCTCGCTCCATCCGTTGTCAAGGATCTTGTAGCTGGTCTGGTTGAAAGCAATGTCGAGGCCAGTGGAAATCTTGTCGGTGATCTTGATGTCGGTGTTGAAGCGGAGGTTCAGACGGTTCATGTCGGTGTTCTTCAACGTGGCGTCGGCCTTGGTGTAGCCCAGCGACAGGGAGTACATACCTACCTCGTCACCACCTTCTACATTAATCTTATAGTTCTGGACGAAGGTGTTGCGATACATGTCCTTCTGCCAGTCGGTGTTGTTGTGGAAGATGTTGTAGTAGTAGTTGCTGGGGTTGTCGTTGAGGAATGCCCAACGCTGTGCATCGATGCCGTTGTCGGTACTCATGACGTTGACGTCGCGAACGGTGCTGGTGAGGTCACCCAGATAGGTGCGATATTCGTGTCCGTTGAGCATGTCGAGCTTCTTCGGCGTGAGCTCTGTGCCACCATAGGCTCGGAAGTTGATCTTGGTGGTGAGGCTCTTGCCACGGCGAGTGGTGATGATGATGACACCATTGCCACCCTTGGCACCATAGAGGGCGGTACCGTTCTTCAGTACCTTGATGCTCTCAACATTCTCGGGGTCGAGACCTGCCAGCAGGTTGTTGTAGTATCCCTCGTGCAGACTGGTGCGTTCGTACTCGGGGTCGATGATGTTGCCGTCGATGACAATCAGTGGCTGGGCATTGGCGTTGAGGGAGTTGATGCCTCGGATGGTGAGGTAGGCTCCCTGTCCGGGAACGCCGCTGCGGGTGACACTGTGGATGGAACCGGCAAGGTGGTTCTCGATATCCGTCTCCACCGTGATGCTGCTGGTCTCGTCGAGTAGCAGTCCGTCGGTGGCGGTGATAGTCGTCTTGTCGGCATAGTAGCTGCGGAATGCATCGGAGAGCATGGAGGCGTTGGCGTCACGACCCGGCTTGATGGCAAGCTGCTGGGTGACGTAGCCAGGCACGTAGAGATAGAGGGAGTGGACGAATACGGGGACCTTGATCTCGTAGGTACCGTCCTCCTCAGTCAGTACGGAGAACTTCTCGTATCCGAATGCCTGAACTCGCACACCGCCAAGGGGCTGACCCGTGGCATTGTCAGTAATAAGACCTTTGACTGTCTTCATCTCGTAGAGCTTCTCGGCTTTCTCTTGCTCAGCCTTGCGCTTGTTGTAGATGACTTTGGCCTGCTCTTCGGCCTCGACGTCCTCTTCAACTTCGGTTTGGGCAAAGGCTGGGGTGTAGCATAGGCCCGAAAGCATCATGAGGCACAATCCTCTCCGGAGGATGTTGCGCGCAATATTATAGCTTGTCTTTTTCATAGTCTTTAGTCTTCTTTACTTCTAAGAATGAAACGGTCGATGCAGAACGAGTTGCTATAGCCCTCGCGGCGCTCCTTACTCGTTGTCTTCGTGGTAAGGGACAGGGTGGGATAGCACTGGCGCATGTTCTTGTAACTATAGGGGAACTCGAAGTTCTCGAACAACAGGAGGGTGTCGACCTTCTCACCCAGATATTCGATGACATCCGTGGAGAGACTGGCGTCGTTGCCATTGGGGTTGCCGTTGGTGTAGTTCAGGGTGGCTACGATCTTGTGCTTCACCGTGTCACCAACGATGGTGTCGGAACTGGTGATGTAGAAGTCGGGAACCATGACAACATAGATGTCATACTTGCCACTCATGACGTCGCTTTCGCTATTCTCGCCGTGGGTGCCTACCAACTTGAAGTCGAACTTGGGGTTACCGGAGGCACTGTTGGGCCAAATGTAGTAGAAGTTGTCCTCGCTGACACGGCCTACGCTGTCGATCCATGCCTCGGCGGCAGCATTGCTGAAAGGCACTGCCTGGAAGTTACCCGTGGCCTTACCCGTGTTGAAGAAGCTGCGATAGCCTACTTCCACATAGAGGTCGGGCTGGTAGAGCTTGAGGGGGAAGTCCCACTCGTCCTTGATGATGGCAACGCCGTTGCTGACGTCGATCTGCTTGCCCTCGAGCAGGCTGCTCTTGTCCCAGTTGGCATCGCTGCGAAGCGTGTCGCCGAAGGTGTTGAGGAAGTATTCGGCACTCTGGCCCTTTTCTGCCATGAAGTCGTCGAGCTTCCAACGACCTATCTGACCTCCTGCGTTAGGCTGGAAGTGGAGGTTGAAGCAAAGCGGGGAGGCAATGTCCATGGCGATGTTCTTCTCCTTCAGCGAGTCGGGGTTGGTGACGTCGCGGTAGAGGGTGCTCTTGCTGTCGCCACCCAGGTCGAACTTCTCCTTGTCGACATACTTCTCGGCGTAGTTGTAGAGGCGATCCAGCTTCTGCTTTGCTGCCTCCCAAGCTGCGTCGGTGGGGTAGAGCATGATGAAGGTGGAGTCCTCACCTACCAAGTTGGCACCGAAACTCTCGTCGTAGGTGAGATACTTGTCGGTGTTGTTCTGGTCGGGGAAGGAGTGGGTGCCGCGGAACATGGTGTTGGTGATGATGTATACGCTGTCGACGTAGGTGGGATCACCATTGATGTCGGGGTTACCCTCCACACTCCTGTTCTCGTCGAAATAGGTGGTGTCGTTGGCTACAACGAAGTCGTGGAAGATGCCCACGTTGTTGGCAGCTGCGTTGCGTTCGTCCTTCAGGTACTCATAGAGGTTGTACTTGAAGGGGAGGGGAGTCTTCACGATGTGCAGGGTACCGTTGGTGGCAGCGATGTTATAGGGCTTCATGGGGACGAACTGCATCGTGAAATCGTTCTTGTTGAACTCCAGCTTCTTGCCATTCAGCATGGCCAGGGTGTCGATGCCGCCACCAGTGGCGACATGGCGATAGAGGGCGATGCTGTTTGCCATCAGCTGCTGCTGAACGGTGAATCCACGTGTCTCTGCCATCTCCATCCACTCGTTGAACTCGGCTTCGGTGAAGGCATCGTTTTCAGGCACCCATGCTGTGATCAGCATAGAGCCGTTGAGCATGTCCTTGAAGGTGTAGTTCTCCTGAGGACGAGTCTCGTCGCGGTAGTATGTCGATTTCTCGGCAATCTGCTTGAAGCGACTCAACTCAGGCCTCTCGCAGATGAGCTCCCAAAGCGTCTTGTTGGCAGAGGTACCCTCATCTATTCCGTTGTAGTGGTCGTCCCACGTATCGGAGCAACTCGGGATTGCCAGAGTGGCAAATCCCAGCAGTGCTGCTCCAATGTATTTATTAATCCTTTTCATATTATTATCAATTATCAATTGTCAATAATCAATTGCATAGAGGTTACCAAATGTCTTCGGGAGTCATGGGGTTGTCATAAACTTCCTTCGAACAAATCTCAAAGTAGTCCATATAGAATTCCTTATCGGTGGCGTCAAGTACGCTCTTGAACTTCAGGTAGTAGGTGTTCTCAGGATAGAGATACTCGCGGACAAGGATACGGCGAAGCTTTTGTTCCTTGGTTCGTGCAACCTGGCCAGAACCTGCACCACATTCATAGAGGGCCGGACCCTTCATGAAGCCGTTGTTACGCATCTTCTTGTCGACCTCGGCATTGTAGTCGTCGTCATCGATATCCTGTTCCCATCCCACAAGGGTGGAGGGTACGTTACCACTTGCCAAAGCACGGTAGGTACCAGCCTGACGAATGTCGAGGGGAAGACCCATGGCAGGAAGGTTGCCCTTGTCCTTACCAAAGTATACCTGACACATACCACGCAGGTTACTGTTCGACTGCACGGCGAAACGTACCTCATAGGTACCAGGCATAGGAACTGGCGGCAACTTGAATATCATTTCGAGTGTTCCACGTACGTTGAACTCATCACCCTGCCAGTTGAACCAGTAGTTGTCATATCCACTGAGGTAGTAGAACTGAGTTCCCTTCAGCAGGTCGATGTTCTCCATATACTTATAATTATCGTCAATGGGCATACCGGTGTAGAGGTTCAGGGTAGTGCCACGAAGGTCGTTGTTGGCAAACTCTGGAGTAATCGTAGTCAGGTCGAAACGGATACGTTGCTTCTGCAGGTTGGTACGTACGTTCAAGTCATAGACCAGAGGCTTGTCGATAGGATAGATGTAGGCGTTGATGAGGTCGATGGCATTCTCCGTGTCGATAACAATACCTTCCGTCTCAGGCGTTACGCTCTTTTCGGAATAGTCCTCACGACGTCCGTTGTTCAAGACGGGGAAACGATTGATGTAGAGCCTACCTACGCCATCCAAACAGTAGCGGGGACCTCCCTGATAAATCTTCATCAGGCGACGCTTACCCATGGTGGTCCATATCTCGTAGATGGGGACAGTAAAGGGCCTGTTCTTGTCCTTGTACGTGTATCCCTTCTCATTGTAATGGATCACAAGTTTGTTGGCCGGGAGGCGTTCGGGCAGGATGTGATAGGTGAAGAACTGGTTCAGGGCGTTGTCCTCATCCTTGTAGTTGGTGTCGTCCTTGGCATCGGGATAGAAGCCTTGGCTAACAACCCATGCCTGGATGTCGGCTACGCTGATGTCCTTGGGTTCCTTACCTAATGTGGCACGCCAGAAGTCGTCGGTCTCGGCAAAGAGGGTGTAGCCATAGTAACGATGCTCTGGCAGGTCGCCTGAGTTCTTGTTACCCTTGAAGTCACCAATGTTGGCAAGACGGGGGTCTTCGTTCAGCTTCATGTCTTCGTACACCTCATCCTTCACCTTTGTCAGGGTGTCGGTGAGACCTGTTGCCAGCATCATCTTGGCTGCTACGATGTAGTCGCCAGTGTTCTCGTCGATGTAGCTCTGCAAGAGGTCGGCAAGGGTTTCGTTGCTGGGAGCCACTACGGAGTGAACCTGATGGATGTAGCCATTGATGGTGTAGATGTCGCGGTTCTTCAAGTCGATGAGACAACCCTTGATGATGTTGCCCTGCTTGTCCTTGACACCACTGACATACACGCTGTCGGGGTTCTTGTCGTAGGCAATGGTGAGCTTACGTTCGTTCATGTTGGGGATGGTGAATTCGAATCCATCCTCGGGGAAACTACCACTCTGGATGGGGTCGACATCGTCCTTCGTGCCGTCGAGAATACTGTTGTAAACAATAATCTTCTGAATGGAGTCGAGGGTGCGATCGTCGGGGAATCCATCCCATGAGGGTTCGGAGATGATGCCCTTGGCGCAAAGTGTATCCAGATAGTTGTGGATGGCTTTGTTGGTGGGGGCAAACATCGTGTATTTACCACGTGCCGACATCAACTGGAATACAGTGGACTTGGAACGGTGGCTGATCTTTACTTTCTGCAGCAAGTCAATGTACTCGCTGTAGGTGGTGTCATGCTCTGTCAGGTAGCTGGCAATGGTGTACTCCTTGAAGGTGTAGCGGTCGGACATGTCGATGTCCTCCTTACAACCCTGCAGGAACCCCAGTGCTATTGCCAACAGAGGCAGAAACGCATATTTTGTCAGATTATTCTTTTTCATGACTTAGTTCCTCCTTTCGACTTAATCATACAGAGATTTGTTCCATACGGGATTCTGCTCCAGATTGCCGTTGGAGGCCTGAATCTCTTTATAATATATAAGATTGTACAACCCGTAGCGGTTTTTCATGCGATTGATGAGGGTCTTACGCTTTTCTGTGCTGTATTCGCCTGTCATCAGGTCGTTGACCATTGCCTTCACACCGGCAAGACCGCTGTTGATGTTGTTCTCCTCTGTCCATTCGCGTGGGTCTTTGGTTCCATCGGGACCACCTGCGTGGCGTTCGGCATAGCGTACAAGGTCGAACCAGCGTTTGCCTTCACCCAAGAACTCGAGTTGGCGTTCGTTGAGAACTGCTGTCTCATAGTTGTTGCGGGTCTTGTCAGAAGATGCGATACCTGGGTCGATGGCATTACCCAGTGTTGCAGCATTGCTGGTAGAATAGAACTTCGTGCCATTGTCGTCGGTAACGCTTTCCAGAGGCTGTGAACTGTCGCTTCTGTCATCGTTGCAGAACCAACGGCGATGGAGGGCGTTGACATAACGCATGGCTTCGGCACCTTGTCCGAGAATTGCCATAGCCTCGGCTTTCTGCAACATTACATCGCTGATGCGATAGATAATCCAGTTGCAATATTTCGAAGCATTGTTGGTGGAAACCTTAATGCTGCTGCACTGGTGGTCATCAGGCATCGACAACGAGAAATCGCCACCTGACCACTTGAAGCAGAAGTATCCGGGAAGAGCCATAGACTCACCAACGGCTTGATTCCATGCGGAGAACCACATGCGGGCATCGCGAGTACGTGAGACGGGGCTACCGGAATAGATGCGGGCCAAAGTACCATCACTTGCTGCCAGGTGGGTGTGGGTTGCATAACCCCAGATGCCACCATTACCTCCACTCGTACCGTTCAGGTCATGTTCACGACCCTCGTTCTGGTTGAACTGCAACTCGAAGATGCTCTCCTCACTGTTGCCACCATAGATTTCACGGTAGGCAACCAGACTTGGAGTGTTACCACTGGAGAAGTTCTCGAAGCGGTTCTTGTAGAGAGTGACGTTCTCCAAACCATAGGTCAAGGTCTCGGACAATGATTCTCCATAACTTGCGTTTTTGCGATCGTTCTGGATAGCAAGTGTAGAAAGGGCAAGGTCGGCATAATCGATAGCCTTCTGATAGTCGCCACGAACGGTGTGGGCTACATAGCCAGTGCCTTTCTTAGGCTTATTGTTAATGTAAACGGTGTCCTCCTGATCGAGATTGTTGTATCTGCCGTGGCGAAGTGATGCACGCCAGAGATACATGTCGCTCAGCATGGCATAGAGGGCGGGGTTGGTGATGAGACCCTTGGTGTCCTTCTTCTGTGAGAAACGGTTGCGGGCCTGACCTGCGATTTCCTCAACATCGATGATAAGGGAGTCGAGGACCACCAACTGGTTGGTGGCGCCAAAGCGAACTACCTCGGAGTCATTGTTGATGACCTTCGTGGTGTAGGGAACATCCTTGAAGGCACGAATCAGATAGAAGTAGTTCAGGGCGCGAAGACCAGTGATCTCTGCCTTCATCTGCGTCCACTCGGCATTGGTGAACTGTTTGTCTCTCTCCAATACCTCGGCACCGTGCTGCAGTACCTTATTACAATAGTTAATAGTCTTATAGAAGCCTTCCCAGTCGAAATAGCTGTTGGCGGAGTCGCGTTCGATGCTGGCTTCGCGGATTTCACGGTAAAGGCTCACAATAGCAGTAGCCTGGTCGCCACTGTACTGTGTGTAAGAGTCGGAACGGAGGTCGCCCCAGAGTGCCATGCGAGATACACAACTGCACATCTGCTTGTAGGCTGCATAGCGCACACCCTCAAGGTCGTTCTTGTCCTCCCAATAGTTTTCCTCGACAATCTTGTCTTGGGGATAGATGGTGAGCCAATCCTGACAGGATGATAACGTCCAGGCTACTAAGCCCAGGATGAGACCCATCTTAATGGAATTATGATATCTTTTCATTGTAGTGCGTTTTAGAATCCAACATTAACACTGCAGGTAAACGAACGACGGACGGGGGTCTTACTTTCGTCAATAGCAATACCAAAACCACCAGGACTAATTTCGGGGTCAACACCGGTGTACTTCGACCAGCAGAATATATTGTTGATGGTAGCGGAGAGGTAGAGCTGACGAACGCCAATCTTCTTCAGTTTCTTGGCATCGAAGTCATACTTCAGCTGGATGTACTGCAGACGCAGGTAGTTTCCATCCTCAATGTAGCGGTCTGATACAAGTGAGTTGTAACTTGCATAGTCGTTGACACCTGTCAGGGCACGAGGTATCTCTGTGATGTCGCCGTTCTTACGCCAGCGCCATGTGGTGGCATAGCTCTGGTTGGTGATGGTACGCATGCTTTCGTAACGGCTCTTTGCCAAGTTCAGAATCTGGTTACCCAGACGGAAGTTGAAGGAGGCGTTCAGAGAGAAACGTCCATAGAAGAGGTTGATACCGAAACCACCATAGAGTTTGGGGTTGGAGTTACCCAGGTATACAACGTCGTATCGGTCGATAGATCCGTCATGGTTGATGTCCTCGTAGATGGCATCACCACCTTGGAACTGATAGCGGCTACCTTCGCTGTAGCAGTAGTACATGGGCAGGGGGTTACCCTTGGCATCGGTTAGCATGTTGCCGTTGGCATCGAATGCCAGGGGGCAGGTTGCATCCTCACCACGGCGCTGTGCTGCAGCAGCGGTGTTGATGGCAAAGTCGCGATACCACTTGCCATTGGCATCCTGGCTGTAGTGATAACCATCACCCAGGGCTCTGGCTTCGTCAGCGGTCTCTGCATTGCGATAGCCTCCGTTTCCGTTGGGTACGCTTTCAGCATATCCGTAGGCCTTGAAGGTAGCGTTGTCATATCCGTTGTGATTGTAGTCGTAGCGGTAAACACCCTTTGACTTCAAACCATAGATGGAACCCAGTGCATTGTGAATCTGCACACGGGTCTGGTAAGCAAAGTTAGTGGGATTCCAGGTGTCGTCGCCATTCAGGTTCTCGAGCAACAGGGGATCCATTTCCTCAACCTCGTTGAAGTTCTGTGATACGTTACCACGCAACTTCATTGAGAACTTGCCAACCTTGGCAAACTTGGCAGTAGAGCCATTCAACTCCCAACCCTTGTTACGCATAACACCGCCGTTGACCCATGACAGGCTGGAGAATCCGTTGGCACTGGGGATGCGGAGGCCTGACATCAGCAGGTCGGTAGTCTTCTTGTTATATACCTCAAACTCGAAGGTGAACAAGTCGTCGAGCAGACCTAAGTTGAAACCGAGGTTCCACTGTGCTGTCTTTTCCCACTTCAGCTCGGGCAGAGAAAGGTTCTCAGGGATAACGATGGTGTGTCCGTTGTAGTAACCACCCGATGCATAACGGTTGTACTGGTTGCCACCTGCGCCACCGACGTTACCTGTCATACCCCATGTGGGACGGAAGGATAACATGCTGATGACTTTACGTGTCTTCTCCATGAACTTTTCGTCGCAGATGTTCCAACGAGCTCCGATGGAGGGGAAGGTTCCGTACTTGTGGGAACGTCCGAAGTTGGTGCGTCCGTCGGTACGTACTGTCAAGTCGAGTGAGTATTTACTCTTGTAGGAGTAGTGCAACTGCTCGAAGAAGCTGTGACTGCGCCACTCGCTGTTTGATGCACTGGCAGCATCGAGAAGAGCCACAACGGTGGGGTCGGTGATGCCGTTAGGAACGTTCCAAAGACCCATGTTCTGACGAGAACTGTTACCTGTGCTCAATTCGAAGCGGAACATACCGGAGAGGCTGTGGTCTGAATTCTTGAAGTGAGAGTAGTAGCGCAAGTCGTGACGGGTGTGGAACTCCAGTGACTTATATTCATTATTAGTAACTACATTACGCTGGTTGCTGGTGAGTCTGGTTTTGTTATCGCCACCCCAAACCCAAGGCATGGTGTGCAGCTCTGCAGGAACATAGGTGTCATCGCTGGTGTTGTTGATGTTCAGCTGTACGTCGCCCACATAGTTCAACTGATGCTGGTCGTTGTCCTTGCCCCACAACTTGTAGGTGACATCGAACTGCGGCGTCAAACTGTATTGCTTCTTCTCGTGCCATGCGAGCTTCGACCATGCTACGGGGTTACCGTTGGTGAACATCTGGCGCAATTCCCAAGAGGTCATTGTTCCATCGTTAGTAATTCCGCTAGTGCTAGTGTTACTCCAATTAGCTGCCAGAGGAAGCATGTTGAAGTAGTTTCCTGTCAGGTTACCCATAGCGTCGTACTCATAGATGCTCATGTTTGGCATGGCATTGTAGGCACGGTCCATGGGGTTGGTTTCAGCGTTCTGGTGGTTTGTGGTAAATGTCATACCCATTGTGGCGCGGAACTGGATACGGTCGCTGACGTTGTAGTCAAGTGTCGTGGACTCGGTGAACTGATCCATCTTCTGTCCGATAACGACACCCGTCGACTTGTTGTATCCAGCACCAATACGGAATGTGGCTTTCTCACCACCACCATCGAGACCGATGTAGTAGCGGTGTTCCTTACCGAACTGCTTCACTGCATCCAGCCAATCGGTGTTGTGGCTATAGTGATTATAGATGTAGGGAACTTCGGTGTTGTAGTCCAACTCGTAGATGTTGGTCTGGCGCTGAGTGGGATTGAAGAAGGCTTCCTTCTGCATCATGGTGTATCCGTCACCATTCAGCATCTTGTATCCGTCAGGCTGCCAGGTTCCGTTGAACTTGTACATGAAGTTGACGCGGGTAGGACCACGATGACCTCTGCGTAACTTAATTTCGATGACACCATTGGAACCACGCACACCCCACTTGGCCGATGATGCGGCGTCCTTCAGTACGGTGATGCTTTCGATATCCTCGGGGTTAACGTTCAGCAGGGTAGAGAACTGTTCCTCGTTGTCCATGTCCTCGAATTTGACGGGCTGGGCATCGTCGGGAAGTTCAAAGATGTGGTCGTTCACAACAATCAGAGGTTGTGCATTACCATTAATGGTGGAAGTACCGCGAAGACGCATGGTGGTACCTGAACCCAGGTTACCGGAGTTGGCAACAATATCAAGACCGGCAATCTGTCCTTGCAGGGCTTGGTCGACAGACTCGAATGCCAAACCTTCCAGGTCATCCATCTTCATGGAGCTGACGGCACCGGCATATTCACGCTGTGGAATGTCGAGACCCGTAGTGGGGGCTTTCTTCTTAGCTGTGATGACAGCTTCCTTCATGACTTTCACAGCTTCTGCCATATTCACCTTAAAGACAGTCTTGTTAATGGGGTATGTCTTATCGGTGTAGCCCATACCGTGGAAGACCAGCTTGTTCTTCTGGTTCTTCACTGTCATGGTGAAGTTACCATTGGCGTCGGTGATGGCACTGCTGACGATACGATTGTTGCTATCCATTTCCTTGACCTGAATGCCAGGGATGCCACCGAACTCGTCAGAAACCGTACCGCTAATACGACTTATCTGTGCGCTTGCAGGCAGTGAGAATAGGACAACTGCCCAAAGCATTATGACTTTGATATATTTATTCATGGCTTGTCGGTTTTAGTGGATTGCAAAACGTGTCATATACTTCTTAGCCTCGCCTGAGTTCCCGAAGTCGGGAATGTCGGCATGATAGAGTGCTGTAGGAATCTGATGGATGACAGCAAAGCTTGATCCATCGATGGTGATTCCATTCATAGTTGTCTGCTTGGCAGGTGTCTTACTACATGACACATCACGTGCGAGGATGTTGACATTGCCTTCAGCCGTGATCCAGTCGCCGCCATTGGCGTCTTTAACTTGCAGGACACCAGATTGTGGACGTTGCATGTTGATCTTGCAGAACAGACCCTTCACGTTGTCGTAACTTGCGGTAACGAACTCTGTGCTGGGAACGATGCTGTTATCAACAAACATGCTGTTGTCGGCAAAGTGGTAACGAATGAAGTTGATAAGGTAAGTGATCTTGGCTTGCAGACGCAGGCTGTCGGCAGTGTTGAGCAGGTGCATGTCGGCAGAATCCTTATCGCATTCCTCATAGTCGGCAGCAATCTCATCCCAAGTGGGCAGACCCTTCGCAATGGCATCATTAACTGCTTCGTTGGTGGGAGCCAGGATGGTGTAGCGATAGTTGTTGAAGAACTGGATGTTGAAGTCAGGTCCCTTGTCGTCGATAAAGATCTGGTACTTCTTCAGCTCTGCCTTCTGCTGTGTCTGTGACAAGTGGGTCTCGTCCACCAGACCGCAAGCACGAATGATTTCTTCATTTACCTCGCACAATTCGTAGAATTTGTTATAGGCATAGTCCTCTTCATAGTTCCCGTCGTTGGTGAAGATGCTGTATACACTGTGGCTTGCAGGAACAACGGGGCTATCGAGAATGTAGGTGGTACCGTTCGACATGTTTTGTTCGTCGGTAACAATGTTCTTCTGTACTCCGTGAAGTTCAGTGTAAGCGTTCTTGTTAGCTGCGCTGATACTTCCTTCGATACCTGCTTCCTCGTTCTCAAGCTGGAATCCACCTTGTACGCTTACGATGTGTCCTCCTTCGCGATAAACCTTCACGGGAGAACCGTTCTTGGCGAGATACCATTCGTCGACTCCACTGTTGATTTCATCAACGCCGTCGAGCACAACGGTGTGGCTCTCCAGAATGTCCTTCAGACGGTTGGTGATTTCACCGTTAGCCATCTTCTCAAGGTTGAATTCTTGTGCGAGTTCGCCAATCGTAGCATTGTAGCTATACATCTTATAAGAGATGGGGAATGAACCACTCTTGTAATAGAGCTGCAACATACGGCTCTTCTGGCTCTTGAAGCTGGTGGGGTCGTAGTAGTATTTCATACCCTCGTCGCTGGGCAAGAAGAATGCGAAGCGGCTCTGCATGGCCTTCAGGTAGGCGTAGTAGTTCAAACCCATGTAGTCGGTAGCACTGGTAGAACCGTTGTAGATGGCCCAGCGCAATACCAGGTTTGTATTAGAAATGTAAGCGGGGGCAGCAACAGAGGTGTAGTCGGCAGGACCATATACCTTGTCTGTCACGTAGATCATACCATTGGTAGCCAACATGGTACCGGTGATGTGATCGACGTCCTCGGGATAGAAAATCTGCTCCTGGGCATCGTCACGCAACGATGACATCTTGCTGGGAACGGAACCCGTGAAACTTGGGAACATCACTACGTTGAGCAAAGAACGCAACGTGGAGATGGGAATTTGGTCGATCTGCTTGTACAGTTCTTCCAAGTTTGTGGGTCGAACGTATGGAATCTCTTGTGGAGTACCTTCCTTCATGTAGTAGGTGCGGATGAGCTGCCATCCACCACCGCCTTCAGTGAAGTACTTCCACATGGTGTCGTCGTCGGGAACGAACATGGCTGCCATGTCGTATTGGGGTGCTGTAGCGGCACTGTTACTCCAATGCGAGTCGTCGAAAGCATAGGCATTCCATGCGGGGTCGAACTTCAGCGTAACATCCGTACTGGCTGCATCACGGAACTTCTCACCATTGGGGTCGGTGTTCAAAGCCCTATGTCCATAGCTGAGGTCGGAGAAGTAGCGCTTGCTGAAGATGGAGTCGGTCCAAGTGATACCGCGGGAAGCCATCAGGTTCTTGTAGGCTTCTGTTACCGTGTTGTTGTAGAAGGGAGCACTCCAACGATCGAGCATGTGGCTGAAGATGTTTGTCTTGCCATTGGTGCGAAGCAACTCTGCCATGTTGGGAAGAGGCTTAACCACCTTCTCGGTCTTGTTGATGTAACCATTCTCTGCAACACCGTCCTTCTCCAGCAGCAATGCGTCGTAGATGTGTACGTCGCTGGTCTTGCGCTCACGTCCCATGAATATGGCGAAGTCCTCGTCGGTGACGTTGTTCTTCGTCAAATGTTCATTGGTGAAGTGAAGCATCATGGTCAGCGAAGAGTCGTTCACCAGATACAGACCTTTACCGCCATTTTCGCTACGGAAGCGCCACCAGTAGTCTTTCTCCTGATTGCCTACATTGTAGTTCACGGGCAGTGAGTTGCCATCAAGGTAGGTGATGGTGTCAGTTGCCTCTACATCGGTGTAGCGACGCATGAAATCACCTCGTGAACTGATGTCGCTTGTACTCGAGGAGAGGTTCTCCATTACGATGGCGTTGTTGAGCATGCTGGTGTGAATCAGCAGCTTCTTTTGGCTCACACTCAGGTTTTCGTAGCTTGTAGCCGTGTGCCATGGGTCGGTCTCGGGCAACTTCGCGTTTTGCTCGAAGAAGGCCTTCCAGGCATCGTCATCGGCAACGAACACTGTTTTTGAACCAGTTCGTGACAGCACCTCAGTGAGGGGGCGCGCATTAGTGGGATTGACATCAGGGTCGCCGAGCAGACGAAGGTAGTTGGTGTACTTACCAGTACTTTCCAGACCTTCGTAAATGCTGGTCGTTAGCCACGAAGGCTTTTCGTCGTCCAGCGTGTACTCGTCCTTACACGATGATGTCAGACCGCAGGCTGCCAGCAGAAATAGACCAAAAGTGGCCTTCCTACTCATTTTGCTTAAACGGTTTTCCATACATTTAGTAATTTAGGTTTAATTGTTAGTTTTTCTCTGTTTTCATCCAGTAATGGCTGATGCCATATATGTGCAAATTGGCGTGGATACATGGTTCCGCACACCAAAAATCGCATTTTTCAGCGGTATACACCCTACAAATATAAACCAAATTTCATAATAATTAAGACTTGCAAAGCTTGAAACTTGCCGTAATTAACACAAATTAACAAATAAAGTCTTTAGAAATGTTAAAATCGATTTATGTTGCGTTTAATCTATGGTCAAATCCCGTCTTCCGACACAATAATTAAGGTTAACGCACGCGCGTGACATTCTTTCATCCATTTCTTGTCCGATTTACTTGTTTCCCGAACAAAAAAAATGCCCCCATGGCAGAACCATGAGAGCATGTTTGAGTCGGTGTCCGTAAGTCTTATTTCACCCTTACTTTCATGTGCTGTTTTCCATTGGTGACGATGTACACGCCAGCAGGAAGGGGCTGGCCCATTCTCACCTGTGCTCCACTGGTAGAGTAGGCTTTCAGACCTTTGCCTTCGGCATAGATGGCATGGTTGAGTACACTAACGGAGAATCCCAGATTCTTCTTGACCCCTTCGATACCCGTTGGAACGATGATGGGTTCTTCGTCACCCGTTCCGTTAGGATCGTCACTAATGATGAACCAACCTATGTAGTCACCATTGGCTTTTGCGTTATTCGTGGTAGTGCTTGTGCTGGTTCCATCAACCTGACGACGGATGCTTGCAGAGTGTACACCCTTGCCTTCGTCGACAGTGCTGTGCATGCGGAACACACTTGCCTTGTCGTAGTTGTCGGTCTGCGATGCAGCGATGATGAAAGGATTGATGAAGAACAGAGAATCGCCGGCTTCATTGCGGAATGTTACCGTTTGGCGTGCGACTCCGCCGACAGGCGTTTCTTTGTCAATACCCACAGTGAGCAGTTTACCGTCACCGATTGCAATCTGTCCGGGTGTTGCAGCAAAGTAGTTTACGTTTTGTGCGTTAAAGGTAGTTGTCACTCCCTCTTGTCGTACAAGCTTTACTTTGAAGCCCGTGTTAGATACTCCATAAACCTTGACGGTAACAGGAGGATAGGTTGCGATGCTGGTGTTCTGCTGAGCTACTACTACAGGTGTTACACCTGCGGGGAAGGCTTCCGGGAAGGTGACTTCCACCTCGTCGCCCTTGATGCTTCCGGCTTTCTGGGAAATAATCATCATGTTGTCACTGAGGTGATAAACCGTGTCGGGAGGAAGAATCAGATAGCTGACAGTCTCGGCAGCATTGAATGCCACAGGAGCCGTCAACTGCCAGGGGTAAAAACGGAACTTGAAGCTCGTCTTACCGAGGCTTTGTATCTGATTGGTGATACCATTGCCTGCGTTCTTGTTCGAAACCATTCCCATCACCACGTATGGTGCTTCGTCCTGAGTGGCAATGTCAGTTGTTACACTCTCCGTGTTGGCAATCTTCAACTCTCCATATTGCAGAGAGCCGACGGCATTAGCTGCAGAAATGGTAACCGTGGTTTCCCCCGTGGTAAACTTCTTGCCTTCGTAATATTCGGTGGCACGATAGTAGTAGATGCCGGGGTCGGAAATGTTATCATTAAAGGTATAGGCGATATCCTCACCACTGGTCTTGTCCTTAGGATCTACGTTGCCGCATTTTACCCATTTGGTCGTGTTGGGCAATTTGCATTCAACGATAATGCTGTCCAGCATGTCACCGTTGGGGTCACGCCATACAATGGTTGCCTGCTTCTTGACCTTGTTGTATGTGGCACTGATGCCATAAGGGGCCTTATAGACGACTTTGGGGATGTAGTCGTACTTCTTGTTGTATCCAAGTCCAGTTTCCATATCAGCATAATACTGACCCAGCGATGTCACCTTTCCATTTTCGTAGATGTGTCCTTTCGACTCCGAGTTCCAGTAGAAGTATCTCTCTACGCGTGGGTTGTTGTTTAGGGTGGTCAGGATGTTCTTGGTAGTGCTCAGGATTTGGTCGTTGGTGACGCCACTTCCGAAGCAGCCGTTTTTGTTCCACGATGCACCCCAAATCCATTCCGATATCCAGATGGGACGGCCCTTGCCATAGTTGTCGCTATACCAGTTGAGGTTGTCGAATCCGCCGGACCAATAGCAATGGAGGTCCAAAATGTCGCAGCGCCAACCACGTGCGTCAATGCTGTCCATGAATGATTTCAGGTGGCTCCAACTGCCGTCATGGGATGACTCGGAGCAGAGACGCATACCGGTACGCATCAAGTTCTGCCAGTTGGCAAGCACATCGTCTACCGATTGTGGACGGTCGTCGGCAGAGTTGCCTGGTTCGTTGTTGGTCTTCATGTGGCACGAATAAGTTACGCCACCACATTCCGATGCCGAAGGCCAGTCTTCATAAATGTGATGAGGGATGCACTCGGTGTCGGGATAGCGATTCTCGCCTTTTCCAAAGGAGTAGCAGCCTGTCACGTTGAGTGCCTGCGTGGGTTCGTAGCGGGTGTCGTTGGCAATGGCTTTCTTGTCAAAGTTACACCACTTAAAGATGCGATAGCTTGAGATGCGTCCGTCAAGCACATGGGGTAGGGTAGCCAGTTCCAGGTCCTCGTTGTCGGCAATGAAGCAACGGCTATATCCCCAACCACCGGTACCGACAGCAAAGGTAACCATGTATCCGCGTTTCAGTTTGAAACTGCGAATCTGGTTGTTCAGCTGCTTGGCTGTCAACGTATTCATGAAACCGCTTGAACTGTTCAGGCTGTACGTGTTGTATGACTCGCCTCCAAAGTTTTGCTCGGTATAGCATGTCAGGGGCTTAATGGTTCTGCTGTATGGCATTACGATGGCACCCTGGGCATAAATCTTTACCTGACAGTTGACATCGTTCTTGGCAGGTTCGCCATTGATGAATATGTTGCCCATCAGTTGGCTAATGACTTTGCTTGGCCGGATGTTTTTGAAAATCAGCACAGCGTGCTCCGTATTCTGAATGTCAACACTCCCAGCTGTGGCAAAAGGTGTCGTGCTCGTCACCACATAATCAACATCGGTGGTCAGTGTCACTCCACTTGTAACCTGAGTGACCTGCGTGATTGTGTTTCCTGCTAACGCCGTTGATGATACCAGCAACGCCGCTAAGAATGCTTTCAGTTTCATATCTCTTATTTTAGGAATTTCTGAATAATCTTGGCTTGAGCCTTATAGGCCTTAGCAGAGGCTTTTCCTTTCAGCACTTGTTGAGTCTTGTCGAGTAAAGCCTTGCGTCCGTCGAGTTGCTCCAGTGTGAAGGTGGGGGTAGTGCGAGAACGCAACTCCTGATTGGCCTGCATGAGAGCATCCCATGCCTGCAGCAGCTCCAGTTCGTCCTTCGTGATGGCAATAACCGTGCCGTGACGAGGAGTGAAGGCACCTGTGGTTTGTGTGTCTTGTACTTGCTTGAAGGTACGCAGGTCTGTCGATTTGCAGAACTGGTAGTGTCCGCTGGTGTAGCAGTCATACATGAGAACCCATGTGCCGTCGAACAGGCGGAATACTCCGCTACCCTCTACGGCCTTATTGGTGTCCTGGCACATGCCGGGTTGCAGTTCCCATTTCGACTTGTCGTGCAGGACGGGGGTGATGAATTGCTTAATGCCTTTCTGCCGTTGGCCTTCGGTCTTGAAGAAGACGTGGTACAGACCATCGTCGTCACGCACAATATCGGTGTCGATGCTGGCATTCTCTACGTCGAAGAGCACTTTCGGTTCACCTTCCAGGTCGCTGAAGTCGCTGTTGGCATAAGCGTAGTAAACGCGATCGTAAGGGCATGAGCCATCGTCGGTGAGAATGGAGAAATAAACCATATACTTGCCAGCCTCTTTGTCGAAGATGGTCTGGGGCGCCCACACGCGTGTCACGTGTTCAAACATGGTACCCTTGTAACGTTCGGGGAAGTGGATGGTGTGGTGTTGCCAGTGAATGAGGTCGCGACTGCGCAGGAGTACCATGCCGCGGTTGCTGCTCCATCCCAGGCTCGAACGCATGTCGGTCACAACCTGATAGAACCATCCGTCCTCGCCACGCAGGATGTGAGGGTCGCGAACGCACTTGGTCAGTGCTATGGTATCGCTGGCAATCACGGGAAGCCCGTTGTTCATGGGAGTATAGTTCCATCCGTCGCTGCTCAGGGCATAGCAAATCTGCTCGTGCTCGGGCGCATTACCTGTAAAATAGGTAAAGAGGTAGGCAACATAGTTCTTGTTGGAAGCTGCGTTGCACAACATGCTTAGCAACAGGGCTAGGGTAAAGGTAAATTTTCTCATTGTAGGTTATGTTTTTTAGTTTGATATCTGACAGTTAGGTCTAAGGCATATTTCGACTACAAATATAATAATATTTGTTGGAATGGCAAAACAATCTTCTCTTTTTTTATTTAATTAAGGTAAGTTCTTCCTTGGGAGTGTCTCGCTAATGTGACAATGTGACATGTGACATGTGACATTTAGCTTTTTCGTAGTTTGGAGAGGGGTTACAATCAGTAATTTCTTTTCCGTAGAGATTTATAAATTATAAGGATTATAATTTATATTATATATTATAATTTATTATAATATATAATATACTTTTTAGTCTCAAGTTCCCATCCCATAAATGCAAAACATCAAATGTCACATGTCAAATGTCACATGTCACATTTGATGTGAGTCGGGAAAACGAAAGGAGAGCCTTTGTGAGACTCTCCTAACTTGTTGAATTTCAGTATTATTCTTCCACCGCCGAACTGACGGGCTCAACGGGCTGTTGAGTGCCAGACGGTGCTACCTCGTCGGTAATTTCTCCGTCGTCGTCCGCTTCGTCGTCGTCGTCTTCTTCGTCATCCAGCGCAGGACGGCGATAATAAGAACCCACGCACGACCAACATTGCGGATCGATTTCCTCCTTTGGAGCATCGAATTTGCGATAGTATTTTGCAAAATGAGCATCCTTGAGCAGTGATTGAATGAAGTATCCAAAGATGGGTAAGGCCGTGCGACTACCTTGTCCCAAAGCACCCGTGCGGAAGTGTATGCTTCGGTATTCACCACCTACCCATGCACCTGCCACCAAGCCTGGTGTTACACCCACAAACCACGCGTCGGAGTGGTTGTTGCTGGTACCAGTTTTTCCACCGAATTCAGTACGGTCGAGTACGGGATGGATGTATTGCCACAGGGCCGCGGTGGTGCCTCCAGGTTCGGTCAGACCGGCTCGCAACATCTGTTGCATGAGGTAGGCAGAACGGTATGGAATGGCTTGTTCCTTCTTGAGTTTCGGTTCATAGATGACCTTGCCATCGCGGTTCTCGATGCGAGTGATGAGAACGGGCATGTTGTATATGCCATCGTCAATCACGGTACAGTAGGCATTGGTGAGTTCGAGTAGGTTCACGTCACAAGCTCCAAGACTAAGCGACGGAATGTTATCTAGTTTCGATTTGATACCCATCGCATGTGCCGTCTTGATGATGTTGGGAATGCCACATTCAAATCCCAGTTTCACGGCAATGCTGTTGATACTCTGCGCGAAAGCCGTCTTCAGCGTCATGTTGGCGTGTGTGAAATAGCCATTGGCGTTGTGCGGCGCCCACATCTTCACCTTACCGTTCATCGTGTCGGGATAGGCCTTCCACTCATCGACCCTGCGGTCGCATGGGATAAGACCTTGGTTCATGGCCTCGGTATATACAAATAGTTTAAAGGTGGAACCAGGCTGGCGCATGGCGGTGACTTTGTCGTACTTCCAGGAGTTGTAGTCGACATCTCCCACCCATGCCTTCACTTGCCTTGTGTCGGGCTCTATAGCCACAAATCCGCAATGCATGAAGCTTACCATGTATCGGATGGAATCCATGACGCTGAGTTCGCGTGTCTCAGGGCCATCGTAGGTGAATACCTCTACAGGATGGGGCAGGTTCATGTAATACTCAATGGAATCGGCGTTGTTGTCGAACTTCTTTGCCAGATAGCGGTATTCCTGAGTCTGCTTGGCGATATTCTCTATGAAGTTGGGAATCTCCTTGTATTGTGCGTCACGCCACGGTGCAGTTGATCCCCAATGCTCCTTAAATCGTTTCTGGATGACACGCATTTGTTTCAGTGCCGCCTCCTCGGCATATTGCTGGATGCGTGTGTCGAGTGTAGTGTATATTTTCAGCCCGCTTACGTCCAAGTCGAGCATGTGCTGCGCGTTGAACCCTGGTATAAGTCCCCTGCGACAAAGGACTTCGACGTAATCCTTCAAGGCTTCGCGGAAGAAGGGTACAGGACCGAGTTGGTTGTGGCCCGAGGTTCGGCTGGAGGTTATCATAGGCAAGCGTTGCAGGCTATCGAGTTGTTGCTTCGTGGCAGGTTGCCCGTTGATGATCATCTGCCCGTAGTTATACAGGTTTGCCAAGACCACATTGCGCCGTTCCGTACTGTTCTTTGGGTTGCGTTTGGGATTGTACGTGCTGGTGGCTTTTAATAGGCCTACAAGCGTTGCTGCCTGCTCGTAGGTAAGATTGTCAGGCATGGTGGCAAAGTAGGTCTCACAGGCCGTTTTTATGCCGTAGGCGTTGTTTCCGAAGTCAACGGTGTTGAAGTACATGGTTAGGATCTCTTCCTTCGAGAAGAGCATCTCCAGCTTCGTTGCCACTATCCACTCTTTGAGTTTAATCGTAAGCATTCGTGTGGCAGGGAACTTGTCCAGGAGACCTGTCGAATATTCCTCTTTTGTACGTACGCGGAACAGGTTCTTTGCCAACTGCTGTGTGATGGTACTTGCTCCTCGTGCATGTCCGCCGAACATATCTTTTATGGCGGCAAAGATGCCTTTGAAGTCGATGCCGTGATGATGATAGAACCGTTCGTCTTCGGTGGCAATGAGTGTGCGCACCAGTATGGGACTGATTTCCTCAAAGGATACGGGAGTACGGTTCTCGTCGTAGAAGCGTCCTATAGGTACACTGTCGGCACTGATGATAATGCTTGCATCGTTGGTGACGGGGTTTTTGATGTCACTGAAGCCTGGCGAACGACCGAACAGCCACAGAAAGTTCATGTCAACAGCCCCGAGGAACAACAGGAACAACAGAATGAGGGTGGCCATCCAAACCACTGTCCGCTTCCACCAAGGTCCACTATAGAGGTCCTTAAAGACGCTTTTCGTCTTATTCCAAAATGCTTTCATGTATCTTCCGATTTATATGTTCTTCTATTTGCGATATGTCGTCGGGATGGAACCAGGTGATGTCTTCGTCATGCTGGAACCAAGTCAGTTGTTTTTTGGCATACACGCGGGTGTTCTTCTTTATTCTTTCCACCGCCATCTCCAAAGGCCATTCGCCATCGATTACGCGGAAGAGTTCTTTGTATCCAACGGTGTTCAGGGCGTTGCAATGGCGGTAGGGAATCAGCCTTCGCACTTCGTCCATCAGTCCTTCTTTCATCATCTGATCGACTCTGGCATTGATTCTGGCAAAGAGTTCCTCGCGGGGACGGTTCAGTCCTATCTTGATGATTTGGAAAGGTCTTTCCTTGTGTGTGTTGGTGCGGAATTCCGAGTAGGGGCGTCCGCTCATCAGACACACTTCGAGGGCATGAACAACCCTGCGTACGTTCTTCTTGTCGACGATGGCATAGTACTCGGGATCAAGGGTACGTAGTTCTTCCACCAATGGTTCTAGGCCTTCTTTGGCGAGACGTTCTTTGACGGCGGTTCGTATCTCATCGCTAATGGTGGGAATGTCGTCGATGCCCCGACAAACGGCGTCGATGTACATCATGCTTCCCCCCGACAAGAGCAAGGTGTCGTGGGTTTTGAAGAGTTCGCTAGTCAGCTGGAGCACATCGGCCTCATACTGAGCGGCATTGTAGTAATCCTCCAACTTCAGTGTGCCAACGAAATAGTGCCTGACGCGTTGCAGTTGCTCGGGGGTAGGTGCAGCAGTGCCAATGCGCAGATCGGCAAACAGCTGACGACTGTCGCAGTTGATAATGGGACTTCCAAGCATCTCTGCTAGAGAAAGGCTTAGTTCCGTCTTACCAACGGCAGTAGGGCCAAGCAATACTACAAGCGACTTCATGAGGTTATGAGGTTATGAGGTTATGAGGTTTTGAGGTTATGAGGTTTTAAGGTTCTTGCTCCGCTTTGCTACGCAAGCGTAGGACTTCGTCCGTCCGATTACTTGCTCCAGTTCCTTACGCAAGCGTCCCTTGGGGCCGAGCGATGAGGTTTGGGCCAATTGTTTGACCTTACAACCTTACCAGCGCAGCGACCTTACATTTTTCAATCCAAGATGTCGAAGCCTTCCATGTCGAGGTCTTCCTCCTCGAATCCGTCCTCGCCATAAAACTCTTCTTCCAGTTCCTCGGAGATGACAATGGGCGTTATCTCTTCGTCGTCTTGCAGCAGTTGTGGAGGGGCTTCGCCGTGACGGCGCGTGAGTATGCCTTCCGGAGCTACTGGGTCGCCGAATGACGTTTCGGTGAGTTCTATGAGGAACATGCGACGGTCTTCAGGGTCGAAACGATAGGTGACGTGCTGGCCTTCGTCCTCAAGGAACTCTCCCAAGTCGGTGTCGGACATCAAGTATACGTCCTCGTCGATGCTCACATTGTCCTCGTCGCTAAGGAGTATGCGTTGGATGGGCTTCCAGTGTTCGTCGCATATAAAGAACCGTTGGCCCTGCATCTCCTTGTATCCACAATGGTGAAGAATCAGCTTGTGGAGGTCGGCAAACGAGGAGTCGGCGTCAATCTTAAATTCGAGGATGAAATCCTCTACTTCATTGCTTATGAGTGTCAGTCGTAATGTCATGTTGATTTAAGATTAGGTTTTATTACGTTAACGGATGAATCCGCGTTTCTCGGTGTCTTTTATGAAGTCCAGGATGTACTCCGTCTCAGGTGTCATTCCTATTTCTTCCTTCACGCGTGCAACCTTGTCGGCAAGCAGACCTTCGCCCATGATGATGTTGAAGGCACGATGCAGTAGAGCGATGGTTTCAGGCGTGAAGCCTCTGCGACGCAGACCTACCAGATTGAGGCCGCAATAGCTTGCCGGTTCGCGAGCCGTCATGGTGTAGGGAAGGATGTTCTGATTGATTTTTGAACCTCCGCCCACCATGGTGTAACCACCGATTCGGCAGAACTGATGCACCAGCACGTGTGCGCTGAGGATGGCGTTGTCGTCGATAACCACTTCGCCTGCCAGTTTTGAGCCGTTGCCGATGATGCAGCCATTACCCACGATGACATCGTGGGCCACGTGCATGCCCTCCATGAGGAGATTGTTGCTGCCCACCACCGTCTTGCCTTTGGCCTTTGTACCGCGGTTGACGGTGACGTTCTCGCGAATCTTGTTGTTGTCGCCTATTTCGGCCGTAGTCTCTTCGCCCACAAACTTCAGGTCTTGGGGAATGGCACTAATGACAGCACCGGGGAAGAAGATGTTGCCGTTGCCTATGCGTGCGCCGTAGAGCACGGTCACGCTATTCATCAGGGTATTGTTGTCGCCAATGACGACATTCTTGTCAATGTAGCAGAAGGGGCCTATCTCACAGTTCTCACCAATAATGGCCTCGGGATGGATGTATGCTAATGGACTGATCATTAAATTAAAAATTAAAAGTTAAAAATTAAAAGTTAATTCCTCCTCCCCTCGGGGAGGACGGAAGGGGGCCTTCTTTACTTATTCTTAATCACTTGCGCCATGAAGGTTGCCTCTGCCACACATTCCTCGCCCACGAAGGCATAGCCTTGCATGGTGGCGATGTTATGGGAGAGGGGAGCCAGCAACTCGCACTTCATGATTAGGGTATCGCCTGGCACCACTTTCTGACGGAAACGGGCGTTGTCGATTCGGAGGAAGTAGGTGCTGTAGCGCTCGGGCTCGTCGAGCAGACTCAGGATGTAGAGGCCTCCCGTCTGCGCCATAGCTTCGAGCTGAAGCACGCCAGGCATCACGGGCTCTTGTGGGAAGTGACCTTGGAAGAAGGGCTCGTTGGCAGTGACGTTCTTGATGGCCACGACACTCTTTTCCTTCAGTTCAATCACCTTGTCCACCAACTGGAACGGATAACGGTGTGGCAACAATTCCTTGATGCGGTTGTTGTCCATGACCGGCAGTTTGGAGGGGTTGTAAACAGGGGCTTGCACGTCGAACTTGCGTATCTTCTTACGCATGAGCCGGGCAAATTTGTTGTTGATGGTGTGTCCGGGTCGCGTTGCGATGATGCGTCCCTTGATGGGTCGGCCTATCAGTGCCATATCGCCAATGATGTCGAGCAACTTGTGGCGGGCAGGTTCGTTGTCCCAGACGAGGGGTTTGTGCTGGATGTATCCCAGCACGTTGGCGTCGCGGTGTTCCACACCCGTCTTGTCACAAAGCTTGTCGAGGGCTTCCTGTGTGGTTTGCCTTTCGTAGATGACGATGGCGTTGTCGAGGTCGCCTCCCTTCACCAGTCCTGCCATGAGCAGGGGTTCTATCTCGCGAACGAAGACGAAGGTGCGAGCAGCAGCAATCTCTGTCTCGAAGTCCTCCATGCTGTCGAGCGTGGCAAACTGACTGCTGATGAACTTCGACTGGAAGTCGATCATCGTCGTAAGGGAGAAATCCTCGTCAGGCAAGAGTGTGATGCAAGAACCCGATTCTTCGTCCTTGATTTCTGTCTTGCTCGTGATGATATAGTAGTTCTTTGCCGCATCCTGTTCCTTGATGCCCACGCGACGAATCTCTTTCACGTAGGTCTCCGAACTACCGTCGAGGATGGGGAACTCGGGACCATCGACCTGAATGAGTACGTTGTCGACACCCAGTGCATAGAGGGCTGCCATACCGTGTTCGATGGTGCTTACCTTGATGTCCTTCTTTCCGAGTACCGTGCCTCGGGTGGTCTCGATGACATTCTCTGCCACTGCCTCAAGGACGGGTTGCTCGGGCAAGTCGATACGCTGTATCTTATACCCGTGGTTCTCTGGGGCGGGATTGAACGTCACAGTCAGGTTCAATCCCGTGTGTAAGCCTTTTCCGCTAAGGGAGAAACTCTCGTTCAGCGTGCATTGCTTATTTGTCATAATCGTTAGTATTTGTTCTTGTTATCTTTTATCTTTATGGTCTCTTGCCAGAGGGCTTAGGTTCGATGATTTTGCACCTTAGGCTCGATGATTTTGCACCTTAGGTTCGAGGCGCATCGAACCTATATATAATTGACCTCGAACCTATGTTCTTGCTCCATTGCATTACGCAAGCGTAGCTTCGCGTCCGATTACAATTGACTTCGAACCTTAGGCCTTCATTGCAGAGCCGCTAATTGCTTCTTCAGTTCTTCTATTTCTTTCTCCATCTGATAGATTTGCTTGCTCAAGTCGGGCAAGTTCTTGAAGACAGCACTCGACTTCCAGAAGTTGCGATACTCGAGGGCGGGATAGCCCATGAGGGTAGTTCCTTCCTTCTTCACGCTGTTGGGAATGCCCGACTGCGCCCCCACATTCGTCTTGCTGGCAATGGTGGCGTGACCTGCTATACCTACCTGTCCGCCAAACATGCACCATTCGCCCACCTTCGTGCTTCCTGCTACGCCGACTTGTGCACTCATGACGGTGTGTGCCCCAATGTCGTCGTTGTGGGCAATCTGCACCAGGTTGTCGAGTTTCACGCCCTTGCGGACGTAGGTCGAACCCATCGTGGAACGGTCGACACAGGTGTTTGCCCCGATTTCCACATTATCTTCGATGGTGACGATACCTATCTGCGGAATCTTCTCGTATCCCTCCTCAGAAGGAGCAAAGCCGAATCCGTCGGCACCGATGACGCATCCTGCATGCAGAATGCAGTTGTTGCCCACCTTGCAATCGTGATAAACGACGGCATTGCTGTATATCTCCGTGTTGTCTCCCACAGTTGCCTTTGCACCGATGGTCACATGGGGATGCAGCACGCAGCCTTTACCTATCACTGCACCCTCGCCAATGGCAACGAAGGGACCTATGTAACAGTCCTCGCCAATGGTTGCAGTCGGGTCGATGAAAGCAAGTGAGTCGATGCCCTTCTTCTTGGGTTTCATGCTATCGTAGAGGGTAAGCAGCTTGGCAACGGTCTCATAGGCGTTGTCCACCCTGATTAGGGTTGCCTTTGTCTCTCCCTCCAGCTGGAAGTCCTTGTTCACGAGTACGATACTGCTCTTAGTCTCATAGAGATAGTGTGCATACTTGGGATTGGCAAGGAACGAGATGCAACCGGGGCGGCCTTCCTCAATCTTCGCAAAATCATTAATCTTCACTCCGGGGTCTCCCTCGATAGTACCTCCCACGAGGCCTGCTATTTGTTGTGCTGAAAATTCCATCTTATTTAATTCATAATTTATAATTCATAATCTTTTTGTCCTCAATCTCTCATCCTCTCATTTTCTCAATTTCTCAATCTCTTTCGCCATTTGCTGTTGCACCTTATGTGCTTCCTCACCTGCTCGCAGGGCAAAGTCCTCGCCGTTGGAGGCATAGATGATGGCACGACTGGAGTTGACGATGAGGCCGCAATCCTTCGTCATTCCGTAACGGCAAACCTCCTCCAAGCTGCCTCCCTGTGCGCCTATACCAGGCACCAACAGGAAGTGGTTGGGAACTATCTTGCGAATGTCCTCGAAGGCGCGTCCTTGCGTTGCACCAACGACGTACATCATTTGGTCTTCATCGGCCCATTCCTGACTCTTGCGCAATACTCTCTCATACAGTTTTTCAGAGGATGGTTCCTCCCCCTCGGGGGAGTTAGAGAGGGGTCGCGTCTGGAAGTCTTGACTTCCTTTATTACTGGTGAGCGCAAGAAGAATCACCCAATGCTGTCTATGCTTCTCCTTCCCCTCGGGGGAGGTTGGGAGAGGGGTCTCCAGGAAGGGCGTAACGCTGTCCTCACCCATGTATGGGGCCACGGTGACGGCATCCACGTCCAGTGTCTCGAAGAACGTGCGTGCATAGAGTTTCGACGTATTACCTATGTCGCCGCGCTTGGCATCGGCAATGATGAATTGGTCGGGATAGTTCGAGCGGATGTATTCCACCGTCTTCTCGAAGGCAATCCACCCCTTCACACCCATAGCCTCGTAGAAGGCCAGATTGGGTTTGTAGGCAATGCAGTAGGGCGCCGTGGCATCGATGATGGCCTTGTTGAACGCAAAGATAGGGTCTTCCTCCGTGAGCAGGTGCTCGGGAATCTTTTGTATGTCGGTGTCGAGTCCTACGCAGAGGAAACTCTTCTTCCTTCGTATGTTTGCTATTAATTCTTGTCTTGTCATTTCTTTATCTTTCTTTTAATTCCTAAAACCATAGCTATTACAACGCAGGCAAGCAGGAATATCACCATTTGTACCAGGAAGAACATCAAGGTGCTGTCAGTCTTTCCCATCCATCTCAGGCAGGGCTGTGTCAGAAGTGCTGCTATGGCAACGGCGATAATAATCGGCCATTCTTCCTTCATTGACTTCTTGAAGCCTTCCCATGTCCATTCTTCCTTGATATCTTTGAGTAGTCCCATAGTCAATTTTGCTTTATTTTGTGAATAAGTATCCGTTCGTGTTTATGTTGTATTTGCTGAAGTAAAAATAGGTCATGTAATAAGCGCAGTTGCCTTGTTTCGTCTTCAGTTCAATGGGGTAGAGCATTTTCTTGTCGAGTTTTTTCAGGGCATCGAGATTAACCCTCAGGGTGTCGATGTTGTTCCCTTCGTTGTCGTTGACGGGGATGTCGATGAAGCCACTCTTTTTCTCCAAGGTTACGGAAAGGTCCTTTTCCTCCACCTTGCTGTATCCCTCGGGTATATCTATTTGCTTGGTCTCGGCAAAGTTGCTGTATGAGAAATACTTTTCTTGCTTTTCCTCTTCTTCTTTGTTGACGTATGTGAGGAAGGGGATGCCTTCGTTCTCTTGGTTTACGAGGGATTCTATCGACTCCCGGTTGAATGTGCCTTCCAAGTAGGAAAGTTTGGCGCTGATGGCCGAAGCCTCGTCCTTCGGTAATGCCTTCATCAACTTGTCATATCCGCTTGCGTCCAGAGGACTTGTCACTTGGTGGTCCTTAAGCGTGTGGCGTACTTCGCGCAACAATTGACGGCGGGTGAAATTCGTGAAATTGAAGGGCAAGGCCGATGTCAGGAGGAAGAGCGCTGCAAAGGAGATGCTAATCCACTTGATGCGACGTGCACGAGTCAGGAAGAGGGTGATGCAAACGGCATAGAACCAGAGATTGAGCAGGACAAGATAGAGGCGATGAATCGTGATGCCGTAGTCGCTCAGTCGGCGATATATGCCTATGCTCATCAGCAGTATCAAGGGGATGAGCAGGAGAGGCAGATAGCGTGCCACATTCTCGTCGTACTTGCGTCCTTCGCGTTTACGGACTGGGTAAAGTCCAAACTCAATGGCGATGCATCCTATCATGGACGCAATCACGAGCCACGACACGTGTCCGTTGGGCAATTCCCAATGGAAGAGAATCTTCAGGGCATAGATGTATAGCACCAGCAGATATAATCCCTCGAGAGGTACGAAGATGTATCGCATTACGTTGCCAAGGAAGGCTGTCTGCAAGGGTTCTCTCTTGTGCTTCTCCTCGCCCTTAGGTATGCGGCCGAGGAACAACAGTGTCGGCAGGTATAAGGCGCAGAGCGTACCCATCACCAAATACCATTTTATATCGAGATCGATAGAGAACAGCAGTTTGAGGGAAAACAAAAGAATGCTGACGCCTCCCCATAGCACGAAGCCTATGAGGAAGGTAATGAAGAGGTTGACCAGTATGGAAAGCGTAAAGTTCCAGGAGGCGATGTCGTCGCGTTCTCTTCCAAAGGAAAGGAAGAAAATGCTCAGAACCAACGCAAAGATTGCCGAAGCATGCATGAGAAAGACTTCCCACCCGTTGCCAACGCCGAAATTGATGTTGTACAGATAAATGGTGTCGGCCAACAGGATGGCGTATGACACGATTTGAATGGTGTCGGTTCGCCGGTTCTCCTCCTGCTCTTCCGTCCAAAGCGCAAGGGTGAGGGAGAGCACAAGGCCAACGGAGAGGAAATAGCTCAGTGCCTTTATCAGTTGTTCATAGGGCCTAACCTGGTCGGATGCAACGATGATATAGATAAGAAACAGAGCCAGCGCCGTAGCAAATGCCATTGGTGAAGGGAAGCGCTTCGCACAAGTGTGGAACGCCGTCGTCACAAATCTCAAGTTCTTTTGTATCCTATTCATTATCTTTTAATCGTCCAATCGTGAAATTGTGAAATCGTGAAATTGTCAAATCTCAAAGCGCTGCTTCCTTCATTCTTTCAGCATTCTCCGCCACGATGAGGTGGTCGATGCAGTCCTGTATGTCTCCGTCCATGAAGGCGGCAAGGTTGTAGATGGTGTATCCAATGCGGTGGTCGGTGATGCGTCCTTGTGGATAGTTGTAGGTACGTATCTTTGCCGAACGGTCGCCGGTGGAGACCATCGTCTTGCGTCTGCTGGCGATGTCGTCGATGTACTTCTGATGCTCCTTGTCGTAGATGAAGGTACGCAGGCGAGCCAAAGCCCTTTCCTTGTTCTTCGGCTGGTCGCGAGTCTCGGTGCACTCCACGAGTATCTCCTCCGTTTCGCCAGTGTTGGGGTTTGTCCACATGTAGCGGGCACGCACACCCGACTCCACCTTGTTCACATTCTGTCCGCCGGCACCACTGCTTCGGAAGGTGTCCCACTTGATGGCGCCTTCGTTGATTTCCACGTCGAACTCCTCGGCTTCGGGCAATACGGCAACGGTGGCTGCACTGGTGTGTACTCGGCCTTGTGTCTCCGTAACGGGTACTCGCTGAACGCGATGCACACCTGATTCGTATTTCAGTATACCATATGCTCCTTCGCCAGTCACACTGAAGACGATTTCCTTGTAACCACCCGATGCACCCTCGCTAAAGCTGGAAACGGAAGTCTTCCAACCCTTCGTCTCGCAATATTTCGAGTACATGCGGAACAGGTCGCCAGCAAAGAGAGCGGCTTCGTCGCCTCCCGTTCCTCCGCGTATTTCCATGATGACATTCTTGTCGTCTTCAGGATCGGCAGGGATGAGGAGCAGTTTGATTTCCTCCTCCAACTCGGGCAATCTTTGTTCACTTGCCGCCAGTTCCTCGCGCAGCATTTCCTTCGTCTCGGGGTCATCCTCCAGTGCCAGCATCTCCTTAGCATCCTGCACATTCTGAAGGTGTCCCATATATTCCTTCCGCGCCTCCATGATACGTCCCAAGTCCTTGTATTCCTTGGTCAGCTTCACGTAGCGTTTTTGGTCGGCTATCACACTCGGGTCGGTAATCAGCGTCGACACTTCCTCGTATCGTGCTACCAGGCCTTCCAGTTTATTTAATAGATCCATAATTCTATCTAAAGACCCTCTCCCCAAACCCTCTCCCTTAAGGGCGAGGGAGGTAATCTTCAACTTTCAATCTTACTTTTTATATTTAACTTGCCTTCTTTTCTCTCCCCTCGGGGAGTCGGAGGGGGCTTTACTTAAAATTCCTCGATACGAAGGGCAGACATAGGCGCAGGGCGTTGTGCCAGTATTCCCAAGAATGTCCTCCGTCACGAACACGTAGCTGGGCATCGAAACGCTTCAGGCGCAGTTTCTTGTACAACTCGATGTTGTTGTCGAAGAGGAAATCATCGTCACCACAATCGATGAAGAACTTTATCTGGCGCAGGGTGCTTAGTTCCGCCTCACTGGCGTTGTCCAGCTTGTCGAACGGATTACGTTTTGCCACAGCATTGGTCACCTGTGCCACTTTGTCATCGAGTGGAGCATCAGCACGTGCTTGGGCATTTAGCCAGGCACTCATGGGGTAGCAGGCGCAGAACATGTCGGGATGTCCCAGGGCATAGCCTACGCTGCCGCCTCCGCCCATCGACAGGCCTGCCACGGCGCGTTGTCCGCGACTGCCTCCGGCTCGGTATTTCTGCTCCACGGCAGGCAGGAGTTCCTGGAAGAAGTGGTCTTCGTAGGCCCAGCCGGGCATGTTGAAGTATCCGTTCCAGACGTTCTTCGTGTCGGGGCCTCCGGCACAGGGCATGACGATGACCATCTTCTGTGCCTCGCCGGTGGCCATCAGTTCGTCGGCCACGCGGTCCATTTGTCCCTTGTCCTGCCACGAGCGTTCGTCGTCGGTGAATCCGTGCAATAGGTAGAGGACGGGGTAGTGACGGTCTGTCTCTCTCTGGAAACCAGCGGGCAGATACACCATGAAGTAGCGCTGAACGCCCAGTACTTCACTCTTAATGGAGTCGCGGATGACAGCGGCGTCTGCCTGCAGGGCAAACATCAGGCTGATTAGTAAGCAAAATGCTTTTTGGATGGTCTTTTTCATATTATATCAATTCAAAATTCAAAAATAATCATTCTCAACTGTTTTTATGCCTCGCCCTTTAAGGGAGAGGAAGGGAGAGGGTCCTCTTAGTACTCAAACGTCCCAAATTCACTCTTGATAGTCAGACTCTTTCGTCCTTCTTCGATGCGGCCGATGACTTGTGCATCGATGTTGAAGGAACGACTTATCTCGATGACGCGATCTGCATCCTCGGGAGAGAGGTAAACCTCCAGTCGATGGCCCATGTTGAACACCTTGTAGGCTTCGCTGTAGTCGGTCCCGCTTTCCTTTATGATGGCTTTGAAGAGGGGAGGAACGGGGAACATGTTGTCCTTTATGACGCGACAGTTCTCACCCACGAAGTGCAACACCTTTGTCTGTGCTCCACCTGTGCAGTGTACCATTCCGTGTATCTTCGGACGCAGCTCGTCGAGCAGTTTCTTCACTACCGGAGCATAGGTGCGAGTGGGGGAGAGGACGAGTTTGCCAGCGTTGATGGGCGAACCCTCAACTGGGTCTGTCAGTTTGTACGAACCACTGTACACGAGTTCCTCAGGCACGGCCTTGTCATAGCTCTCGGGATATTTCTCGGCCAAGTATTTGCTGAAGACGTCGTGTCGGGCGCTGGTAAGTCCGTTCGAACCCATTCCGCCGTTGTACTCCTTCTCGTAGGTGGCCTGTCCAAAGCTTGCGAGGCCCACGATGACGTCGCCCGGACGGATGTTCTTGTTGTCAATCACGTCACTACGCTTCATGCGGCAGGTAACCGTAGAGTCCACGATGATGGTACGAACGAGATCGCCCACGTCGGCCGTCTCTCCGCCAGTGGCATAGATGCCGATACCCATGTCGCGCATCTGCTGCAGCAGTTCGTCGGTACCGTTAATGATGGCAGAAATCACCTCGCCCGGGATGAGCATCTTGTTGCGGCCTATGGTGCTGCTGACCAAGATGTTGTCCGTAGCACCCACGCACAGCAGGTCGTCGGTATTCATGATCAGGGCATCCTGTGCGATACCTTTCCACACCGAGAGGTCGCCCGTCTCTTTCCAGTACATATAAGCCAGGCTCGACTTCGTTCCAGCCCCGTCGGCATGCATGATGTTGCACCATTCGGGGTCGCCGCCCAGTATGTCGGGAATAATCTTGCAGAAAGCCTGCGGGAAGAGGCCTTTGTCGATGTTCTTGATGGCGTTGTGCACGTCCTCCTTAGCTGCCGACACGCCCCTCAGCATGTAACGTTGATTTTCCATTCTTCGTATGCTCTTTTTTACTAGTCGGGCGTAAAGATACGAAGAATTATCGAGTTGGCAAAATCTTGCGCGCGCGATTTGCCCCTTTTGTGTGAAAAGGGACATCTTTTGTTACGTACGGGTGTGTAACAATTGAGGAAATACAGTAGTATTAAACCCTACATTATAAAGAACGTACGCTGAGGTTGGTGACGGCACTCTTGAAGTTTCCAGCTTGTCTGAGCGGGAAGAACAGTGTGGGGACGTAGAACATGCGCCTGCCCGTGGAGAAAACGGTGGGGCGGAAGGGGGCGTTGGTGGCCAGGTGGTCGACGCGGTTATCCTCCGTGATGACATAGACGGGCTGTGTGCTGAGCACCTGGCGGCGGCGTCCGTTGACGAAGAGGCGCGTCTCCTTGTTTGTGCCCTCGATGCGTATGTTCACCCTGCCCGACGACGGGAGTGTGTAGTTGAATTCGTTGATGTATCCGTCGCGCTCGAAGGCTAAGCACCCGTTCTGCGGACTGCTGAGGTAGAATGTGGCGTAGGGGCTCTGGGTGAGGATGGTGCCTTTCTGCTCGGGCTGGCAGTCGATGTCGAAGGAGACGGCATAGTCGAAGCCGACGTCGTCGAGGCCGATGTTCAGGGGCTTTCCACTTTCCACCTTTGCGAGTTTCAGTTCGCCCGTTCTCAAGCGTCCCAGCTCGTTCACCCCTGGGGCTTCGCTCAAGAGGGTGCGCATCTTGTCATATTCGGCATAGGGCAGGGTGGTCTTCTGCCCCGTCCAGCACTTTGTGGATATCGTCTGCATGGCAGGGAAGAGGCGGTGGTGTATGTCCTTCGTTGCGATGCCGTTGCCGTAGTGGTCGTTCCATACGGCAAACATGCCACCCTCCACCTGCGGATGCTGCTCGGGGAAGGTCTTGTTGCCCATCACGGCTGGCGTCCAGTGCTGATAGAGGTATTCGCAGTTGAGATAGTCGTAGTAGTAGCCTGCTGCGGGCACGATGTAGACGAGCCCGTCGGGGATGGAGATGAGCTGGTAGCCCAGTGTGGCCATGGAGTCGGGCTGGGCATAGTCGGTCGACCAACAGGCCATCAGCACGCCCTCGTGGCGGATGGGCGTGGTGCCTCGGGCATGGGTCAGCGAGCCCCACAGGAGGGGTTGCTTGCCATACTGCTGCATCAGTGCCAGATAGTGGTCGGTGAAGGCGCGAAACTGTTCCACCACCTGCTGGTCGCGGTTGGAGTATTCGTCGGTGCCGATGTTTACCCTGGGGCCACGGAAGACGGGTTCCTTGCCCGAGAGGTATTCGTGGAAGAGACTGTCCATGAAGGTGTAGACGGCGGGGTTGGAGAGGTTGAAGTGGTCCATGCCGTACTCCTCGGAGCCGAGTTCAGGCCTGTACTGCGTGAAGGCCAGCACATGGGCCGGGGCGTCTATCTCGGGTATGATTTCCACGTGCAGCCGTTCGGCCAGCCGTTGCAGTTCGATGAATTCCTGCTTCGTGTAATGGCCGTCTTTGGCCGTCAGTCCGGGGTAGGTGTCGCACTCCAGACGGAAGGCTGAGGAGGTCTTGTTCCAGTCGTTCTGGAAGTATTGTTTGAAGCCGTTGTCGTTGAGGTGCAGTTGCAGGGTATTCATCTTGTAGTAGGCCATCACGCGCACCAGATTCCGCAGGTAGCCGATGGGTATGAACTTGCGGCCGACGTCGAGCATGAATCCACGCAGACGATATTGTGGCACGTCCATGGCCTCGCCCTTGGGCAGCGGTCCTTGCTCGAGCAGTTGCAGCAGCGTCTGCGTGCCCCAGAAGGCCCCGATTGCGGCAGGAGCATCGATTTCCACTTTCTCGCCAATCTTCAGCCGATACCCTTCGCTGGGCGTGTTGTCCAACTTCTTGCATGTCAGCACGATGTCGCCCTCGCGCTCCTTGCCTGTGACGACGGTGAGTTTCTTGCCATTGAAGAGTAGGGCATAGTCGCTTGCTAGCTGGTCGGCAGCGGGGCGCAGTTGTTTGCTTCTGACCACGATGCGGCCGCTTGGCGTGAGTGTGCCGGTGGAACCTTCCCAGCTTGTCAGCTCGGGTATGGTAAAGGGGCGCTGATTCTTTTCGGCCCATGTTGTGGTCCCGATGAGGAGCATCAGGATCAGGAGCAGGTGTTTCTTCATTTTCTCAGTAGTCTTAATGGTTTTTTTGCTTTGGCCACAAAGTTAGAGATAAATGTTGGAGCACACAAGTTTTTGGAGTAGTTTCTCTCCACTGCTTGCGGTCTTTTGGTTTGGATGTACGCAGGCTTCTCGGTGGATGCCTTTCCCATCGCAATGTGTAACGAGATTCGCCTGACTCTAAAATGCCTTGTAGAAGAGAGAGAGTTTCAGCATACCAGTCTCAGTCTCAGTCTCAGTTTAAAAAATAGTCACAATTAACATCGAAACTATCTCTTTTAGACTATATAACTTATTAATAATTAGATAGATAGATATAGAATAGTGAGATGTGTATATGACTTAAAAAACAACTGAGACTCTGAGACTGAGACTGCAAGAACACGAATAGCAACATTAAATAACCATTTAACTTCCTATAAAGCAATGAATTACAACTTTTTTGGAAACACCGCTCAAGCGATGCCCCGACCTGAAAAAGGCACAAAATGCATCAAATTGCTCCTCTCACAGGCCTCAAAAGACATGCGTTAACCCCTTGTTCCGATGTTTTTCCCAACTTTTGTGATATATTTAGTGCTTCGGAAAAATAGCACATTTAACTCATTTGGGAGGTGTTTTGTGACCAAATGACTATCCACGTTGCAGAAAATGGGGGTAACAAGTGCCATTTGGCACCCATAATGCGACAAATTTTGATTCTATTGGAGACCATAATGCAAGAGCAGTAGCGCGGCTCTTGGTTTAGCTATTGTCCATTGCCGCGAAAGTACAGGCGTTGTGCCTTGGTTGTAATTCCTTGAGGTCTTGCTTGGGCAAGTCTGCAACCCAATAAGTGTAATATGGTGACTCGGGGAAGGGGCGAATCGGGCACTATGCCTCCTGACGCCTTGCGTGTTTCGCCTCTTGCCTTTCTGCCCTGGCTTTTGCCGAGAGGGCTTGGCGTGCTTTGTTGCGCCCTATAGCGATGATGCGTTCCGACTTGTCGTAGTCGAAGCTGTCGATGTTGTGCATCTTGATATCGACGAGAATGTCGGGCCGCATGAGTTCGGTCATCAGTCGGGAGTTTTGCCTGATCATGATGCTGCTGCTGCGCGAGAGCAGGGTGAAATAATTGAAGTCGGCATGCTCGGGCGTGAGTTTGTCGATGATAATCTGGCTCAGCGACTTTTGCTTCTTCCTCCGTTCCTCTGCCTCTTGCTGAATCTTTGTCTTCACCTCGTAGTCTTGTCCGCTTACGTCAACGCCCACCAGCATGTCTCCTTCCCGCCGTACGACGCGATTGAGGGGTAGCGGGTTGGTCACTCCGCCGTCGATCAGAATCATGTCGTCACGTCGAACGGGACTGAAGAAGGAAGGCAGGGAGATGCTGGCGCGAATGGCCTTGAACAGACTCCCTTGGCGAAATACGACCTCGCGTCCCGTGGCCCAGTCGGTGGCTACGGCACAATAGGGAATGGGCAGGTCTTCGATGGGGATGTCGGGGACAATCTGCATGATGGCCTCGATGATGCGTTCGCCCTTGACAAGGTGATTGATGCTGAAGGAGAGGTCGATGAGGTCGCGCATCTTGTGCCGGTCGATGGTTTTCATCCATTCGCGATACTCCCGCAGTTTGCCTGCGGCATAAATGCCTCCGATGAGTGCTCCCATAGAACACCCTGCAACGGAGGTTATGCGGTGGCCCTGTGCCTCCAGTTCCTCTATGACTCCGATGTGTGCCAACCCACGGGCGCTACCGCTCGAAAGGACTAGTGCTATGTCCATGATTCCTCAGTTCGTGTATTTCCTTCCTCACACCGTTGCTGTCAGCAAGGTGGCATTCCCTTCGATGTCGAGTTTGTTGGCGCAAGCTGGTACTAATAGTGTCTCACCACGGTGCGCTTCGATTCCGTTCACTTCAACTTTGCCTTCGAGGCACATGACGATGACGAAAGAATCGCAATGGTAGTCGATGGTGGTCTCTCCACACACATTTTCCCGACGAACGGTAAAATAGGGGCAGGCAACCAGTTCGGTAGAAGGTTTTTCTTTATCGTAAGGCGTGCGATACTCGGGATAGACGGTATAGTCGATGGCTTTCTTGGCTTGCTGGATGTGCAGTTCGCGCGGGTGGCCGTCGGCATCTTTCCTACCATAGTCATAGACGCGATAGGTGATGTCGCTCGTTTGCTGAATCTCGGCTAGCAGATTGCCTGCTCCGATGGCGTGGAGACGACCTGCGGGCAAGAAGAAACAGTCGCCGGGATGGCTCTCGTAATTGGCCATGATGTCGGCAAAGGGGTTGTGACCTTCCTTTGCTTCGGACAGCGCCAGTTGCTCGTACGCTTCGGGAGTAATTTGTTTCTTTAGTCCTACATGTATCCTAGCACCCTCCTCGGCTTGGATGATATACCACATCTCGGTCTTTCCTGCACAGTTGTGGCGCTGGCGAGCCAACTCGTCATTGGGATGCACCTGTATGCTCAAGTCTTGACGCGAGTCTATGATCTTTATGAGTAGGGGGAAGGTGGCGCCAAAGCGTTCGTATACATGCTTACCCAACAACTTTTCCCTATACTTTCCGATAAGTTGGAACAGGGTGAGGCCTTTGTCCTTGTCGTTGTCCAAACCTCTGTCGGTGCATACGCTTTCGTGTCCTGGCACTCCGCTTATTTCCCAACTCTCTCCGATGTTCTCTTTGTCGGTGTTGATGCCTTTGAACGGAGCAATTTTATCGCCGCCCCAGATGACGGTTTTCAGATAGGGTTTGAATTTGTAGGGCTTCATTGGGATGTCAAATGTCAAATGTTAAATATTGAATGTTAAGGCTGCGATTGAGCGAGAGAAGAGCCAAACTTGTTTGAGCTATTCCAAGCGTGAGCAGACTCGAGACGCAGTTTTAAATGTCAAACTTTTTCGTTCCATATCTCCCAGCTTGCAAGGGCTTGCAGGTGCAGCATCTCCAGTCCGTTTTTTGTGGTTGCGCCTTGTTCGGCGCCATGTTTCAGGAAGAGCGTCTCTTCGGGATTGTACACGAGGTCGAAAAGTAGGTGGTTCTCGGTTAGCGCTTCGTAGGGTAGAGATGGTGCTTCGTCGATGTGCGGAAACATACCAACGGGTGAACAGTTAACGATGATCTGGTATTGCTTTAGTAGGGCTGGAGTGATGTCCTCGTAACACAATATACCTGGGTGCGAACTGCGACTGACATACGTCCAGTTTATGCCCATGTGAGTTAAGGCTACCCGTACGGCTTGCGATGCTCCACCTGTGCCGAGAATCAGTGCGTTACGATGCGTTGGTTTAAGTAAAGGTTTAATACTTTCCTTGAAACCGATATAGTCGGAATTGAATCCTTCCAGTGTGCATCCTCCATCATCTTTCCTACGGATTCGTATCACGTTGACAGCGCCAATCTCCCGTGCTTCGTCCGATATCGAGTCGAGCATGGGCATGATGGCCCGCTTGTGGGGAATCGTGCAATTTAGTCCTCGCAGTTCTGGATTCTGTTTGACCACGTCCAACAACATACGGGCATCGGCTATCTCATAGTTGTCATAGACGGCGTTGATGCCCTCGCGCAAGAATTTCTCGGTAAAGAATCGCTTGCTGAAACTATGTCCTAAAGGATAACCGATAAGTCCGTATTTGTCCATATTTTTTAAATTAATTGTATGCTTTCGAATGCCCCTTTGCCTTCCGATTTTGCACCTTAGGTCTTCCGCGTTTGCGCCTTAGGTCTTCCGCGTTTGCACCTTAGGTCTTCCGCATTTGCGCCTTAGGTCTTCCGCGTTTGCACCTCAGGTCTTCCGCGTTTGCGCCTTAGGTCTTCCGCGTTTGCACCTCAGGTGCTCGGCGTTTGTGCCTTAGGCCTTCGTCGCTAGGGCAAGCGTGCTCTGCCAATCCTATAATTGATTACTTTCTGTTGGCAAGCCATTCGGTAACGTTCCTGCTGATGCGTTTTTCCAAGTCGCCCTCGGTGTCGGCAGGCACGAACTTCTCACCAATGATGTGTTCGTAAAGCTCGATGTAACGTTCGCTTACACTTTGTGCATATTCGTCAGTAATCTCGGGCATTACCTGTCCGGGTTGGTTCATGAAGTTGTGTTCGATGAGCCATTGGCGTACAAATTCTTTGGAGAGTTGGCGCTGGGGTTCGCCTTTTGCGAAACGTTCCTCATAACCGTCGGCATAGAAATAACGGCTAGAGTCGGGGGTGTGTATCTCGTCAATGAGGATAACCTTGCCGTCGCGCTTGCCAAACTCATATTTGGTGTCAACCAAGATGAGGCCTTTGCTTGCTGCAATCTCTGTACCGCGCTGGAAGAGCAGGCGGGTGTATTTGACCATCGTCTCCCAATCCTCCTTGCTGACTAGTCCCTGACGTACGATTTCCTCGGCAGAGATGTTTTCGTCGTGTCCTTCTTCGGCCTTAGTAGTAGGGGTGATAATGGGTTCGGGGAAACGTTCGTTTTCACGCATGCCGTCGGGCAGTTTTACGCCGCACAACTCGCGGCATCCCTGCTTATATTCGCGCCAAGCCGAACCTGTCAGGTAACCACGAATGATCATCTCCACACGGAATCCTTCAGCCTTCAGACCGATGGTGACCATGGGGTCGGGAGTGGCTAGTTTCCAGTTGGGAACGATGTCTGCTGTCAGGTCCAAGAACGAGGCGGCAATCTGGTTCAGCACCTGTCCCTTATAGGGAATGCCCTTGGGCAAGATGACATCGAAGGCCGATATGCGGTCGGTTGCTACCATTACCATCAGGTCGTCGTTGATGTTGTATACATCACGAACCTTACCATGATACACACTCTTCTGCCCAGGCAGATTCAACTCAGTTTTTGTTAATGCTTTCATCTTGAAATATATTTATTTGACGATTTGACGATTTGACGATTTCACAACTTTCAACTCTCAACTGTCACCTCTTTCTGTTTCTCGTATGCTTCCACAATGCGGGTTACGAGCTTGTGACGCACGATGTCGCCTTTGTCCGTTTCTATGAACGAGATACCCTTCACATCCTTCAGTATCTTTATGGCATTCACCAAACCCGATTGAGTGGAGTGGGGGAGATCTATCTGGGTCATGTCGCCTGTAATAATCATCTTACAATTCATGCCCATGCGCGTGAGAAACATCTTTAATTGTGGTATGGTGGTGTTCTGTGCTTCGTCGAGAACTACTACCGCATCATTTAACGTTCGTCCGCGCATAAAGGCAAGCGGGGCTATCTGTATGATTTTCTGCTCCATCATCTCCTGTAGTTTGGCTGCAGGAATCATGTCCTCCAGGGCATCGTACAAGGGTTGCAGATAGGGGTCAATCTTGTCTTTCATATCACCAGGAAGAAATCCCAGTTTCTCGCCAGCCTCTACGGCAGGACGTGAGAGGATGATTTTGCGAACGGCTTTCTGTTTTAATGCCTGAACGGCAAGGGCAATGCCCGTGTATGTCTTTCCGCTTCCCGCTGGTCCTATGGCAAACACCATGTCGTCCTTGTGGAAAGCCTCCACCATGCGTTGCTGGTTCTTTGTGCGAGCCATGATGGGCCTTCCTGAGGTGCTGTAAACGATGACGCCCTGCACGCCCTCCTTGTTCGTCTTCTCGCCTCTCATGATTTGCAGGATCTCTTCCTCCGTCAGGCTGTTGTAGGTAAGGCAATGGCGTTGCAGTTGGCTAGTCTTCTCTTCAAACTCGGCCATCACATCCTCGTCTCCCATAACATGCATAACATTGCCACGAGCCACGATCCTCAGTTTGGGGTACAGCGCCTTAATGATTTGCAGGTTTGCATTATTTGCCCCATAGAAAACGATGGGGTCGACGTCTTCAAGTACAATATGTTTTTCTATCATAGTTTTAATTTCGCCACAAAGATACAAATTTATGGCAAATGGCAAATGGCAAATGGCAAATATTTCTTATATTTGTGGTCGAAATGCGTCGACTGAAGAAAAAAATATACTATGGGGCTTGTGCGGTAACTTTTGCCACGCTGGCTGTAGTGCGCCAATGCACCCATGTACTTCCTGATGCCAATCCGACGGAGGAGGAAGTAGTGGTGGAAACGCCTCCACCTCCTACCCACACACCTGCCTCATTGCCGAAGGCTTCAGCCACACCGCATCCTATTCGAAGCGTGCATAGCTATCAGGATTGTTTCCCTGATGTGCAAGACGTGCAAATCGTTGCCGCTCACCGATGGGGTGTTAGACCCGTTCGCGATAGGGCTCAGGCCGAAGAACGAAAGAGCGAACTCGTGTTTATCGGTTCGAATCCTTATTATCAGATCGACCGTGGAATGTCGAGCAGCATTCCCTATCTGGTTCCTCGTGCGGCATTGTTGCTTCAAGATATTGGACGCTCATATCTCGATTCTCTTTTTGTGAAAGGTGTACCCTTGCATCGCATCATCATCACCAGTGTCCTGCGTAGTGAGGAAGATGTGCGCAATCTGCAGAAGCGTAATGGAAATGCAAGTCCGGAAAGTTGCCACAGGTTTGGCACTACGTTTGACATCGCCTACAATCGTTATGCCCATGTCGATCGTCCTGTAACCAACGACACGCTGAAGTGGGTGCTCTCCGAAGTACTTCGCGACATACGCCAGCAAGGACGTTGCTACATCCGTTATGAGGTGAAGCAGGGATGCTTCCATATAACAACACGCTAAAACTATATAATCAAAAATTTTTTTCATTTCCTTTTAAACCCTCATGCCTGATGTGGGTCATATAGTCGTGTGAATTATTTTTGAGCTCAATTGTATTTAAATCATTTAAAAACTTAAAAATATGAAAAAGTTATTGGTATTGTCCTTAGTGACTATTATGAGTATGAGCGCAATGGCTCAGCGTAATCAAGAGAACATGCAGGCTCGCCGTGCAGAGATGATTTCAACTATGGCCGATCGTGTTGCCAAAGACTTGAATTTGAAAGACGAAGCAAAGACTCAGTTCGTTGCTACCTACAAGGCATATCAGGAAGAACTGTTTGGAACCTATCAGACTGGTCGTAATCAGGGTCAGCGTGGCGAACGCCAAAACGATAAGAAGTTGACTGACGAGGAAGCCCAGAAGCAAGTAGAACAATATTTCGAGCGTCAGGAACAGCAAATCAAACAGCAGCAGGCTCGCCTAGAGATCGAGAAGAAGTATCTGGCAGAGTTCCAGAAGACTCTCACTCCCCAGCAAGTTGCTAAGATCTTTGCTCAGCGCCAGCAGATGGGTATGCGCCAAGGTGGCATGCAAGGCGGTCGTGGCTTTGGTGGCCAAGGCGGTATGCGTCCCGGCGGTGGCTTCGGTGGCGGTGGTTTCGGCGGTGGCCAGCCAGGTGGTGGCTTCGGCGGAGGCGATTTCTAACCGACACCCAAACCCTATAACTAGTACATTGTTTTTATTATATATTAGTTGTTAGTTAGTAAATGAAGCGCGTGATGCGTTATGTAAGGCTGTAATGGGTTCCGTTACAGCCTTTTTTATGTCCAATCCCTACACATTATTTTTTTATTATCGATAAAACTTTTTTCATTTTTAATTTTTGTTTCTTGATTTATATTATTAACTTTGTCCTCGTATGTACTTACAAAAATAATCATTCAAAAATATCATGGGAAAAGTTTTAATTATTGGCGCAGGTGGTGTCGCAACAGTAGCCGCTCATAAGGTTGCTCAGAAGCCACAAGTGTTTAACGAGGTAATGATTGCCAGCAGGACAAAGAGCAAATGTGATCGCCTGGCAGAAGTCCTTAATAAGAAGTATGGAACAAATGTGCAGACGGCGCAAGTCGATGCCGATAGTGTGGAGCAGTTGGTGGAACTGTTGTCGAGCTATAAGCCAGACATCGTTATGAACCTTGCACTTCCGTATCAGGACTTGACCATCATGGAAGCATGTCTGCAGACGGGATGTAACTACCTCGACACGGCCAACTACGAACCAAAGGACGAGGCACACTTCGAGTATTCGTGGCAGTGGGCTTATCGTGAGCGTTTCGAGAAGGCTGGTTTGACGGCAATTCTTGGTTGTGGCTTCGACCCGGGTGTAACAAGCATCTATACGGCATATGCGGCAAAGCACTATTTCGATGAGATTCATTATCTTGATATCGTCGATTGCAACGCCGGCAATCATCATAAGGCCTTCGCCACCAACTTCAACCCCGAAATCAATATTCGTGAGATTACGCAGAAGGGTCTTTATTATGAAGGAGGACAATGGATAGAGACCGAGCCGATGGAGATACATCAGACTCTGTACTATCCCAATATTGGTCCCAAGGAGAGTTATTTGCTCCATCACGAAGAATTGGAATCGCTTGTGCTGAACTATCCCACCATCCGTCGCGCACGTTTCTGGATGACTTTCGGTCAGCAGTACCTGAACTATCTCGATGTTATTCAGAACATCGGTATGGCTCGCATTGATGAAGTGGAATACAAGGCTCCAAAGGCTGACGGTTCAGGCGATGCCGTGGTTAAGATTGTTCCTCTTCAGTTCTTGAAGGCAGTTCTGCCCAACCCACAGGATTTGGGTGAGAACTATGATGGAGAGACTTCTATCGGTTGTCGCATTCGTGGTATTAAGGACGGACAAGAGCGCACCTATTACGTTTATAACAACTGCTCTCATCAGGCGGCTTATGAGGAGACTGGTATGCAAGGCGTTTCCTACACGACGGGAGTGCCTGCCATGATAGGTGCCATGATGTTCCTCGAAGGAAAGTGGAGAAAGCCTGGCGTACATAACGTGGAGGAATTCGATCCCGATCCCTTCATGGAGCGTCTCAATCAGGATGGCCTTCCTTGGCACGAAATGTTTAATGTGGATCTTGAGTTTGATTGATAATTAGTATGTTAATTAATAAATAAGTAAAAATATGGCAAAAAAAGTAGATGTAAATGTACCTGTCAATTCAGTTACTGAAAGACTGAAAGCGTTGCAGGCTGCAATGGCGAAGATAGAGAAGGACTTCGGCAAGGGTAGCATTATGAAGTTGGGAGATGAGAAAGTTGCAGACGTTGAAGTCATTCCCACTGGCAGTATATCCTTGAATGCAGCATTGGGCGTTGGTGGTTATCCTAAGGGACGCATAATCGAAATTTATGGTCCGGAATCATCTGGTAAAACAACACTGGCTATTCACGCCATTGCCGAAGCACAAAAACTTGGTGGTATAGCTGCTTTTATAGATGCAGAACATGCCTTCGACCGTTTCTATGCTCAGAAATTAGGTGTAGACATTGATAACTTGTTGGTTTCACAACCCGATAATGGTGAACAAGCTTTGGAGATTGCTGACCAACTCATTCGTTCTTCTGCAATCGACATCATCGTTGTCGACTCTGTTGCCGCTCTTACTCCAAAGGCTGAGATTGAAGGTGACATGGGTGACAATAAGGTGGGCCTGCAAGCTAGACTGATGAGCCAGGCATTACGTAAACTGACATCGACCATTAGCAAGACGAATACCACCTGCATCTTCATCAACCAGCTTCGTGAGAAGATTGGCGTGATGTTTGGCAATCCCGAAACCACAACAGGTGGTAATGCTTTGAAATTCTACGCTTCTGTTCGACTCGATATCCGTAAGAGTTCTACAATAAAGGATGGTGACAACATTATTGGTAACCTAGTGAAGGTAAAGGTTGTGAAGAATAAAGTTGCGCCTCCATTCCGCAAGGCTGAATTTGAAATCATGTTTGGCGAAGGCATTAGCCGTATAGGTGAGATTGTCGACCTCGGTGTGGAATACGATATCATCAAGAAGAGTGGTTCGTGGTTCAGTTTCGATAACTCACGTTTGGCACAAGGTCGCGATGCAACAAAGGCACTTTTAAAGGATAATCCTGAACTTTGCGAAGAGATTACCAATCGCATTACAGCTGCAATGGCAAGCATGCCCGCTTCGCAAGTTGCTCAGAAGGAAGAGGAAAAAGAAGCTACAGAAGACTGATTTTGGCAGTCATACTGACATAATGTCGCGAGGAGAAGACTTTTTTTTAAGTTTTTTCCTCGTTTTTTTGTACATTGGCACATACTTTGTTCAACATTAAGTGTGATTTTCAATCCGAAGTTAAACAAATTAAAAATATACTATTATGGGAAAGATTATTGGAATCGACTTGGGTACCACTAACTCGTGTGTATCTGTTTTTGAGGGCAACGAGCCCGTAGTTATTGCCAACAGCGAAGGCAAGCGTACAACTCCTTCTGTTGTTGCATTTGTTGAAGGTGGCGAACGTAAGGTTGGTGATCCTGCCAAGCGTCAGGCTATCACAAATCCTAAAAAGACTATCTTCAGTATTAAGCGTTTCATGGGTGAAACCTATGACCAGGTACAGAAGGAGATCTCACGTGTACCTTATAATGTAGTACGTGGTGACAACAACACTCCTCGTGTGGACATCGACGGTCGTCAGTACACACCTCAGGAAATTTCTGCTATGATTCTGCAGAAGATGAAGAAGACTGCTGAGGACTATCTGGGTCAGGAGGTTACGGAAGCTGTTATCACTGTACCTGCATACTTCAGCGACTCTCAGCGTCAGGCCACTAAGGAGGCTGGTCAGATTGCAGGTCTTGAGGTTAAGCGTATTGTCAACGAACCTACTGCAGCCGCTTTGGCATATGGTGTTGATAAGGCCAATAAGGATATGAAGATTGCTGTCTTCGACCTTGGTGGTGGTACGTTCGATATCTCAATACTGGAATTCGGTAGTGGCGTGTTCGAAGTACTGAGCACGAATGGTGATACTCACCTTGGTGGTGATGACTTCGACCAGGTTATCATCGATTGGTTGGCCAATGGTTTCAAGGCAGAGGAGGGTGTTGATCTGAAGCAAGATCCTATGGCTCTGCAACGTCTGAAGGAAGCCGCTGAGAAGGCAAAGATTGAACTCTCCAGCACAACTTCGACGGAGATCAACCTTCCTTATATCACTGCCGTTGGTGGTGTGCCTAAACACCTTGTTAAGACACTCACTCGTTCTGAGTTCGAGCGTTTGGCTGACAGCCTGATTCAGGCTTGTAAGGTTCCCTGCCAGAATGCCATGCGTGATGCAGGTCTTTCGAACAGCGATATCGACGAAGTTATCCTTGTAGGTGGTTCTACCCGTGTGCCTGCTGTACAGAAGATGGTTGCTGAATTCTTTGGTAAAGAGCCTTCAAAGGGTGTTAACCCCGATGAAGTTGTAGCCGTAGGTGCTAGCATCCAGGGTGCTGTGCTCACTGGTGACAAGAGCGATATCGTTCTGCTCGACGTAACACCTCTGTCTATGGGTATCGAAACACTGGGTGGTGTAATGACTAAGCTCATTGAAGCCAATACCACCATTCCTTGCAAGAAGAGTGAAACATTCTCAACTGCTGCAGATAACCAGACGGCTGTTACCATCCATGTTCTGCAGGGCGAACGTCCTATGGCCGCCCAGAACAAGAGTGTTGGTCACTTCAACCTTGAAGGCATTGCTCCTGCACGTCGTGGTGTTCCTCAGATTGAGGTTACATTCGATATCGATGCCAATGGTATCCTGAACGTAAGTGCAAAGGATAAGGCCACAGGTAAGGAGCAGAGCATTCGCATCGAGGCTTCTAGTGGCTTGTCGAAGGAGGAAATCGAGCGCATGAAGGCTGAGGCTGAGGCTAATGCCGAGAGCGATAAGAAGGAACGTGAGAAGATTGATAAGCTGAATCAGGCCGATAGCATGATTTTCCAGACGGAGAACATGCTGAAGGAAAACGGCGACAAACTTCCTGCTGGTGTTAAAGGCGAGGTAGAGGCCGCTCTTGATAAGCTTCGCAATGCTCACAAGGCACAGGACATTGCTGCAATCGATGCTGCTATTGCCGAACTCAACAATGCCGCCCAGAAGATGTATCAAGCCGCTCAACAGGCTGGTGCAGGTGCACAGCCAGGTCCTGACGCAGGCTTTGGTGGCGCAGGCTTCCAGGGTGGTCAGCAAGCTGGCCCTCAACCTGGTGCAAACCAAGGCGGTAAGGCCGACGACATCCAAGATGCCGACTTCGAGGAGGTAAAGTAAATCAAAAGTTTAGATAAGAAAAGAGGACACTTCATTTGAGGTGTCCTCTTTTTTTTGTTATAGCAGTTGGCTCAGGCAAAGGATTATGCCAACTGAGTGAGTGCGCTTTCGTCGATGCTCTTGAGGTTGTTGGCGTTGATGACGCTAATGGCCTTTTCACCATCATCAGTACGGAAAATGAGGATGCCCTTGCCTCGCAACAAGAACGAATACATGTAAGTGATGCTGATGCCTGCCTCACTGAAGACCTTTACGGCTTCTGCAGCGCGACCGGGTTTGTCATCAATCTCAATGGCAAAAACGTCACTAAGTGCAACGGCTACATTAGCCTTCTTTAGCTCTTCGTAAGCACGCATGGGCTCACTGCAAATCAAACGATAGATACCATACTCTGCGGTATCGGCAATGGTGGATGCAATGATCTGGATGTTTGCTTCCTTCAAAGCGTCGAGAACCTTTATGAGTGTACCGGAACGGTTCTCAATGAAGATGGATAGTTGTGGAATAGTCATATTGTGAAATTAAAAATTAAAAGTTAAAAATTAAAAATTAATTGTTCTTGCTCCGGCAAGCTACGCAAGCGTCACAGCTTCGCAGATGCCGAGCGAAAAATTAGGAATTAGGAATAAACCTTTCGCTTGTCTACGACACGAACGGCCTTACCCTCACTGACAGGAAGTGAACCGAGGGGAACGAGTTTGACGATAGGAGTGAGCAGAATCTCGTCCTTGAGTCGACGCCTGATTTCTTTTTCGAGTGTTTGTAGTTGCTTATAGTCGTCGGTGGGTTGTGCGAGTTCCACTTCAACCGTCATGTTGTCATTCTCTTCGTCTGTCGTGAGCGTGATGAGATAGTTGTTGGCAAGTTCGCTGAATTGCATCAGAATCTTCTCGATCTGGATGGGGAAGATGTTCACGCCACGAAGCACCATCATGTCGTCGGAACGTCCCTTCATGCGGTCTAGGCGCACGTGATTGCGTCCACAGGGGCACGAGCGTCCCAGAACGCGTGTCAAATCACGTGTGCGATAGCGCAGTAGAGGCATAGCTTCACGGCAGAGTGTTGTGAGCACTAACTCACCAATCTCTCCGTCAGGCACGGGTTCTAGTGTCTCGGGATCTACAATCTCCACAATGTAATAGTCTTCCCAGAAGTGCATACCGTTCTGTTCGGGACATTCAAAGCCCACACCAGGACCACACATTTCACTCATACCGAAGGAGTTGTAGGCTTTCACACCCATCATGTCCTCGATGCGCTTGCGCTGTTCCTCACTGTGAGGTTCTGCACCAATGGCAAGCACCTTAAGTTTGGTGTCTCGTCGTGGGTCAACGCCTTCTGCCTTCATCACTTCGTAAAGACGTGTGACATAGCTAGGAACGGCGTGGATGGCTGTTGTTCCGAAGTCCTTGATGAACTTAATCTGACGCAGGGAATTACCTGCTGCGGCAGGAACTGTCAGCATACCCAGTTTCTCTGCACCATACTGGAATCCCAAACCACCAGTGAACATACCATAACCGCTGGAATTTTGGAAGACATCGTCAGGACGAAGTCCCACCATCCAAAGGTTACGTGCCACCTGATTGGCCCATTCGTCGAGGTCTTTCTTCGTGTGCAGGATGACGGTAGGATTACCAGTTGTTCCGCTTGACGAATGCAGGCGGACACATTCCTTCAAAGGCACGCAAGACATTCCAAAGGGGTAGGTCTCACGCAAGTCTTGTTTGGTAGTGAAAGGCAATTTGCGTACGTCTGCCAATGACTTGATGTCATCGGGTGTAATGCCTGCTTCTGCAAATTTCTTGCGATAGAACTCATTGCTCATGCAATGACGCACCGTCTTTTTCAGTCGTTCCAATTGGAGTGCCTCAATCTGTTCGCGAGACATCGTCTCCAATTCGGGGTCGAAAAATTGTGAATACATTATTTTATTTAATTATGAATTAGAAATTACGAATTATGAATTACGAATTAGAAATTACGAATTACGAATTATGTAACCGGACGGCTGCAGGCCTACGCTTGGCTCGTCCAAGAATTACGTTTTTAGAGTTTACGTTTGTCTATGATGTGTGCACTCTTGCCTTGACTGCGTTCGATGGTACCTGGAGCCTTCAGTTGAACCTTTGCGGCAATGCTGAGCACGCTCTTGAGTTTCGAAGCCAGTTTCTTCTCCAGTTCGTCGATGGCGGCAGGTGTGTCGAAAGTAGCAGTGAAGTACTCCTGACGCAGTTCCACCTGAACCTGTAAGGTATCGAGGTTGTTGACGCGATCCACGACGAGCATATAGCGAGGAGCAAACTCGGGCATACTGAGCACAACGCTTTCGACCTGAGAGGGGAACACGTTGATACCGCGAATGATGAGCATGTCGTCGGAACGTCCTTCTATGCGGCTCATGCGGATGCTGGTACGTCCGCAATCACACTGACCTGTCATCAGTGAGCAGAGGTCACGCGTACGATAGCGAAGCAGAGGCATTCCCTCCTTCGTAAGGGTTGTGAAGACCAGCTCACCCGACTGACCGTTAGGCAAGGACTCAAGGGTTACGGGATTGATGATTTCGGGATAGAAGTGATCCTCGCAAATGTGCGAACCGTTCTGCTCTTGACATTCGTAACTCACGCAAGGTCCCATGATCTCGGAAAGACCATAGAGGTTATAGCCCTTCAGACCCAGTCGTTCTTCAATCTCCTGTCGCATGTGTTCGGTCCAAGGCTCTGCACCAAAAGCACCAACGCGCAATTTTATCTGCTCTTTTGTGATGCCCATTTTCTCCATCGTCTCGGCCAGATACAGCGCATAGGATGGTGTGCAGGCAATACCCGTTATACCCAAGTCGCGGATGAGTTTCAGATGTTTCTCGGTGTTACCTGTTCCTGTGGGAATGCACGCTGCACCGATGTGCTCCACACCATAGTGTGCACCCAAGCCACCCGTGAACAAACCATAGCCGTATGCCACAGAGAAGGTGTCGTCTCGAGTGATGCCGTAGGCAGTCAGGCATCTGGCCATGCACTCACTCCACACACCGATGTCCTTGCGGGTGTAACCCACAATGGTGGGGTTTCCCGTGGTTCCACTGGAGGCGTGCACGCGGATAATCTCGCTTTGTGGTGCGGCTTGTAGTCCGAAGGGATAGTTCTCGCGCAGGTCCTTCTTTGTGGTGAAAGGCAGTTTCTTAATGTCCTCGATGGTCTGTATGTCATCGGGGCGGATGTCCATTTCCTGCAATTTATGCCGGTAGAATGGGACATTATGATAGACGTATTCTACTATCTTATGTAGCCGCTTGCCTTGCAAGGCACTCATTTCGTCGCGGCTCATACATTCTTTATTAGGATTCCAGATCATGGGATAATTTACGATTTACGGATTTACGATTTACGATTTATTTGACGATTTTACAATTTTACGATTTGACGATTTATTTGTAACAATCGAACATCCGATCGACATCGGCAGCAGGAAGTTTCTTGGTAAACAAGCTAACCAAGAGAACAACGGGGAAACCGCCTACCATAGCAATGGCACCACAGTTGATGGGATTGATGGGGTTGCCCAGAAGCATGTTGGTCACGGTGAGTCCTACGCCCCAGATGAAGCAAGCCCAAACAGAGGCCGTAGTGATGCGCTTTGAGTAGAGTCCCAGCATGAATGGAGCAAGGAAGGCACCTGCCAAAGCTCCCCACGAAATGCCCATGAGTTGGGCAATGAAGGTGGGCGGGTTCAATGCTATCATCAGTGAGATAACGATGAAGAAGACGATGAGCACGCGCATGACAACCACCTTGCGGCGTTCTACTTTCTCAGCCACGATGTCGTCGATAGAACCTTCCTCAACTTCGCCTGGCAACGATTTCTTGTCGCGGTAGATGAGGTCGAGCGTCATCGTGCTCGAACTGGTGAGAACCAGCGAAGCCAGTGTCGACATCGAAGCCGACAGCACGAGGAGCACTACGAGTGCGATGAGGATATTGGGCAGGGTTACGAGCATGGCTGGCACGATGGAGTCGAAAGCAATCTTGCCATTAGCGGCAATCACGGGCTCGTAGAGACGACCAAAACCACCCAAGAAATAGCAACCGCCTGCTACGATGAAAGCAAAGATGGTGCTGATGATGGTTCCACGTCGGATGGCGCTCTCGTCCGTAATGGAGTAGAACTTGCCCACCATCTGCGGAAGTCCCATCGTACCCAGTGAGGTCAGGATAACCACACCCAGCAATCCCCATGGATCAGGACCGAACCACGAGGCAAATCCACCGTTCACTGCAGGATCGGCGTCCGAAGGAATCTGAGCCAGTTTGTCGACAGCAGTTGCCAGTCCTCCTTGTGCATTCAGCACGGCAATGATGACGGCCACAATGCCAAAGAGCATGATGATGCCCTGGATGAAATCGTTCATGGCAGTGGCCTTGTAACCGCCCAGAATCACGTAGACGGCAGTCAGGATGGACATGATGACAACGCAGTATTCGTATGGAATGCCAAAGCCCATTTCGAAGAGTCGGGAGATGCCGCTATACACACCTGCCGTGTAAGGAATCAGAAAGACGAAGGCTATGACGGAAGCTGTCACGCGCAGACCTTGGTCGCAGAAGCGTGTGCCAAAGAAGTCGGGCATCGTGCGGCTTTCAATGTGTTGGGTCATCTTCTTCGTACGCCGTCCTAGAATAATCCAGGCTAAGAGCGAACCGATAACGGCATTGCCGATACCTATCCATGCACTGGAGAGTCCGTATCTCCAGCCAAACTGACCGGCATAGCCTACAAAAACGACGGCGGAAAAATAGGATGTTCCGTAAGCAAAGGCTGTGAGCCAAGGCCCAACGGCGCGTCCGCCAAGTACAAATCCGTCAACACTGCTGGCTTGTTTGCGGGAGTACAATCCCACGCCCACCATTACGACCAGAAAGATAATGGTCAGAATAACTTTGATAAACATGATGATATTACGTTATATCGTTATTACGTTGTTTCGAATTTTCTCTGCTTAATTGAAGCGAACCTGCAGTTGGCACATGAGGGAGTGACTGTTGTCGCGGACAAAGACGCCCTTTGCCACATAAGCACTCTTATAGACATATTGCAACTGCACACGGCACTTCCCGTAAAACCAGTATTGTATGCCCGCTATGGCCTTGTGCTGGTCCATGCTCAGTTTGGTGTTGAAGTTGAAGAAGTCGTACGACCCCACGAACTCCACTTCAGGTCTGCCCAGGGGAACTGACCCCGTCAGATAGCCACCGCGACTGGTCACGTCGCCGTCGTAGCCTTCCAGGTATTCGCCGTGCAGATTGAATTTACGCGATTTATAGCTAAAGCCCAGCGTCCAGCGATTGCGCTTGTAGTCGTCGCCCTTGCTGATGGTTGGGTTATATACCGAACCGCCTGTTCCCGCAATGGAGTCTGCCACCGAGTGTCCACGGCCTATCTGGCCAGAAGCCACCAAGTTCAGTCCCTTCACGGGGCGGTATTCTATTCGTCCGATGATGTCTTTGAAATTGTTCCCGTCCTTCTTGTTGATGCCTTGTCCGTCCATCACTTGCAGTTCGTATCGCAACTTGGTGTCGTTGGTTTCGCCGTAAAGGGCCAGACCCAAGTCACGTCCGTATTGCACGCCCAGCAGCGGGTCGCTACCGCAACCGGTGAGGAACGTCACGCCTTCCGAATAGACGTCGATGGCTTCCATGGAAGTGGGGGAGAGGGGATTCTCGAGTGAGAGACCATTCTTAAACTGACCAATGCGAGCCACGAGGGCATTGTTCTTGGTAATGCGAAAGTCTGTGTAAAATTCCTGTACGACACTCGAGAAGTCGTGCATGAAGAGAAACGACCAGCGGTCGGTGATTTGTGCGTTTGCCCAGAAGAGCACGCGCTTTAGTTCGAAAGAGTTTGTGTGGGTGTTGCTGCGGTTGGTGTAAGCGTAACCGCCTTGTGCGTATCCATGCAACTGGATGTGCTCAGTGAGTTTGTCTAATACCTTTTTACCTTTGCTTGTTGCAGTAGAGTCTGATTGACCCATTGCCGCCGTGCTGCTGAAGATGGCCAGAGCCACAGCCAGCGTTGCCTTGGCGAAAAATGTTTTTTGTTTCATTGTTTGATGGATTAGGGATTATTGATTGTTCTGTTCGAATATGCCCATGCGTTCTTCCAACTGGGCATACTGATGGTCCTCGATGAAGGAGGTGCACACGCGCAGCCCTTCCTGATGCGAACCCGTGGTGATGAGGCAAATGGCGCTCACACCGTAGTACATCAGTTCGCGTGCCAACTCGCCGCTGGTCATTCCCGGATAGCCAATGGTGAAGTAGAATCCGTCGGCAACGGGCTTGTCCAAGTCCTTGTCATAAACGATGTGGAAACCATGACGCAGGAAGATTTCCTTCAGCTTATGGGCTCTTTCGCCATACACCTTCACCTCGTCGCGGAAGCGATATTCCCCGTCACAAGCCGCACGGAACATCGCCGCCAGCGCATATTGTGCCGAATGACTTGTTCCCGACGACAGGGCGTAAAGCATGCGGGTGGAGAATACCAGTCCGAAGGGCAGACCCTCGTAGCGTGCACTCAGGTCGTCGTAGTGGCGGTGGAACAGCTTGTCGTTGATGCACACCACGCCAATGCGCTCGCCGGCGTAGCTGAAGGCCTTCGAACCGCTGATGAGCAACATGTAGTTGTCCGTATATCGGGCCACGGTCGGTTGATAAGGCGGTTGGAAGGGGACGCTCAAGTCCTCGCGGAAGTCCATAGCGAAGTATGCCAGATCCTCCATGATGATGGTGTCGTACTGCGTGGCCAGTTCGCCTATGTCCTTCAACTCCTGTTCCGTCAGGCATATCCACGATGGATTGTTGGGATTGCTGTAAACGATGGCACAGATGTTACCCTTCGAGAGGTAACTTTCCAACTTCGGACGCAGTTTCTCGCCACGATAGTCATAAACGTCGAAGGTCTCGTATTTCACGCCCAACACCTGTAACTGCATCTTCTGGACGGGGAATCCGGGGTCGATGAACAGCACCGTGTCCTTCTGTTTCGAAGCCTGCGAACAAGTCAGGAACGAGGCAAACGTACCTTGCATACTACCGCACACGGGCACGCAAGCCTCTGCCGCAATGTCCACACCGATGAACGCCTTCACGAATCGCGAAGCCTGCTTCTTCAGTTCGGGGTAGCCTTGAATGTCGGGGTAGGAGTGTGCTATGCCGTCCTGCAGAGCCTTAATCTGGGCGTCCACACCCACCTTTGCGGCAGGCAGACCAGGGATGCCCATCTCCATTTTTATGAATTCCACGCCGCTCTCTTTCTCTGCCATCGCAGCCACCTGCTTCACCTCGCGTATGGTCGCCTTCGCAAAGTCCTGAATGCCCAGCTGGGCTATCAGACCATCCACCACATCCTTCCCAATGGGAGTATCTTTTACCTTCATACCTATCAAATTAATACAAATCGGTTGCAAATATACAAAATCTTTTACGAATAAGCGAAGGAAAATAGAAGAATTGTAAAAACTCGTTCGTGCGAAGGGCTTTTCAGTTTTTTCTTTGATGATTAATAGGTTAAACAATAATTTAGTTTTGTGGGAGGAGAGAAGGGGTAAGGGGCAAGAGAATACGTTTGCCGACGGTGTATCTCTCAACAGGTCTTTGCAATTTGAACGCTTGTTCAGTGCCCTTCGAACAATTGTTTAATTATCATCGAGCCTGCTTTCGTTGAACTTCTTGCTCCTCTTTGTTACGCAAGCGTAGACCCTTTGGGTCGTCCGATTACTTGCTCCTCTTCGTTACGCAAGCGTCTCCTATCGTCGCCGAGCGCGGTCTTCCTATGTCGCGACTCGGCATTGATGTACACATCATGACGCTCACAGTTCTATCGGTTCGGAAAATTGCAAATGTATTTGTATTTTCACTCGGTTTGCACTATCTTTGGCTTTGCCGAAAATACTTACGCTCGTTGTGAAATACTTCAAAAGAAAAACATTGCGATATCGCAATTGTGCCTTCGGCGAGGAAGTTTTACATTCGCCCTGTAAACAAGTTTACGTGCGATTTCTCACTTTTCTTTCGTTTTTCTTTCCTTTTTTTGTTTTTTTCGTTCGCTTATTCGTATTTTTGTCCTTCGATTTTAGATACCAACTATATCACGTTGAATGTGTTAGCAGATTTAAGCAGGGTGTAAAAGATAGCAAGTTTGTAGATTACGATGAGAAAGATTATCATTACTTTATGGGCTGTGATGATTATGTTGCCGGCCTTCTCTCAAGAGAAGGACCTGACAAAGGACGTCACAATGGTTTCTTATGAGCAAAGGAAGGGGGATGGCGAAGGAAAGCTTGCACTTAGGAACAACACTGAGGCGGTGATAATGGATGTCGTTTTCCAACTTACCTATTTTGATAAGTCGGGTACTCCCCTCGATAGCGCAGACTTTAAGGAATGGGTGTATGCTGATCCTGGAAAGACTGCGGTGCTTGACATTCCGGCTTATCAGATAGAACGTGATGATTACAAGTCTGGGAATAACTCCAGCGATTCTCTTGACTTCAAAGTTGAATTTGAACTGAAGGATTATAATACCGATTCGTTTGCCGTTAAAGGGTCTGACAAGGCTTCGCTTGTTTCATTCTTGGTGACTATATTTATAATAGTTTCTGTACTTGCGATATGGATAGTCTTGTATTACCTTGTTGCCGTGATGGCCATAAAACGAAACCGTAGTGTGATAAAATGGCTTTTGTTGAGTATCCTCATCACGCCTCTTCTCGCCGCTTTAATTCTTCTTGTAGTGGGGGAAAAGGGGGTGTAAAAGTTTAAAGTTTAACGGTTAACGGGTTAAAAGTTTAAAAGGTTAAAAGTTTAAGGGTTAAAGGGTTAAAGGGTTAGACTACGATTTACGCTCGGCATCTGCTGAAGATACCGAGCGTTTTTTTTCTTTAATAAAAATGATTTCTTAAATTCAGGCTTGTTCCCGTCCGATGGAGAGGGCCTTGATGTTAGCCTCGACGATGGCGTCACCCTTGCGAGAGAAGACGCGACGAACGGCCTGTTCCATCTTCTCGTAGGCAATGCCGAGGGCCTTCTGGGCAGCACCTAGGAGGATGACGTTGGCCGAACGGGGCACACCGTTGTCCTTGGCCAGTTGCTCGATGTCGATGGCAATGACGTGCTTCACACTTGCCAGTTCGGCCTTGATGCCCTCCAGATCGGGATAGTTGGGAATGTTCACAAACGGTGCGCTGGACGTGATGATCCATCCGTCCTTATGGAGGTAGGGGAGGTAGCGCAGGGCTTCCATCGGTTCCATGGAGATGATGACGTCGGCACCACCCAGGGCTATCAGGTCGCTGGCAATGGGGTCGCTGCTGATGCGGAGATTCGACTGCACGTCGCCGCCTCGCTGACTCATGCCGTGAACTTCGGCCTGCTTGATGTATAAGTTCTCGTTCATGGCGGCCTCACCAATGATGGTTGCTATCGAGAGGATGCCTTGTCCTCCTACGCCGCAGAGGATTATGTCACACTTCAGACTCACCCCCGACCCCTCTCTTGTAGCGAGGGGAGTGGTTACTGTTGAATTGTTAGTATTCATTATTTATATGTTTTTTTTGTTGCTATTCTTGAAAAGAAACTGCCCCCCTCCTTAACAGGGAGGGGTTTGGGGGAGAGTCTTCTTCTCCTTTGCGTGTCTTTTGAAAGTCTGTATGCACTCGCGCTGGGGAATAATCACCGAAACGCCTTTGTATTCAATCTCCTGACGCATGACGCGTTTGATTTCCTCCATGTTCTTTGGCAGGGGAATGACAACGTGCAGATGTTCGCGTTCTACGCCCAAGGCCAGACAGATGGCTTCGTACTTATGAGTTCCTGCAGAGTCCTGTCCGCCCGTCATGGCAGTGGTCAGGTTGTCGCTGATGATGACGGTGATGGAAGCGTGGTCGTTGACGGCATCCAGCAAGCCCGTCATGCCTGAATGGGTGAAGGTGGAATCGCCAATGACGGCAATGGCAGGATGGACACCAGCATCGGACGCACCCTTGGCCATCGTTATCGATGCACCCATGTCCACACAACTGTCGATTGCTTGATAAGGGGGAAGAGCACCCAGTGTGTAGCAACCGATGTCGCCGAAGACGCGAGCCGTGGGGTAGTCCTTCAGCACTTCGTTGAGTGCGGAATAAACGTCGCGATGACCGCATCCCTGACACAACTGAGGAGGACGTGCGGCAAGGTTCAGTGCCTTTTCGTAAGCTATCTCATTCTTCTTTCCAAAGGCCTCTGCCACATTGTCGGGATTCAGTTCGCCTGTTCGAGGCAAGCGACCTGTCATGCGTCCGCTAACGGGATAGTCGGCAGAAAGCAGTGTGCGAACTTGCTCTTCGACGAAGGGTTGTCCGTCTTCTACCACCAGTATCTCGGAGCACCGGCTTGCCATTGCGCAAATCTTTTCGGCGGGCAGTGGATACTGAGAAACCTTCAACAAAACAGTGTTCTCTGGTTTGGCTTCGAGTACGTAGTTATAGCCAATTCCGCATGCAATAACACCCAGAGTTTCAGATGAATTACCTTCTTTCTGTTCATCAAGTGCTTCAAGTCTATTAAAGGCTGACTCTTCGGCAGATTTCTTGATCTCCGTTTGCTTCTCGATGAGACTTGCATACTGTCGCTTGGCATTGCCTGGAAGCAGAACCCAGTGCGTGCGTTGGTTGTCGGGATTCAGTTCGTTGACGGCTGTCGGTTCGCCTACTTCTACGGAAGCACGCGAATGAGCCAATCGGGTAACGATGCGCATCAGGACGGGCAACTTCAAGGCCTCGCTCAGGGCGTAGGCTTTCTGCATCATGTCGTAGGCCTCCTGTTGGTTGGAGGGCTCCATGATGGGGATCATCGCAAACTTGCCATAGAAGCGCGAGTCCTGTTCGTTCTGACTGGAGTGCATCGAGGGGTCGTCGGCAGCTACCACAACCAAACCTCCGTTTACGCCTGTTATGGCAGCATTGACGAAGGCATCGGCACATACGTTCATGCCCACGTGCTTCATGCATACCAAAGCTCGCTTGCCGGCATACGACATGCCCAATGCAGCCTCCATTGCCGTCTTCTCATTGGTGCACCAACGGCTGTGGACACAGCGTTCCTTGGCCAGAGGGTGGTGCTGAATGTATTCGGTGATTTCCGTCGATGGCGTGCCGGGATAGGCATAAACGCCAGATAGCCCTGCATGCAGCGCACCCAGAGCTATCGCTTCGTCGCCTAAGAGTAAAAGATGGTTGTTCATATATGTGATAAAAGTTTAACGTTTAAAGTTTAACGGTAAATGTTTATTGCTCAATGATCCGCTCGGCATAATCGAAGTAAACTTCATTCTGCTCTCACTCAATCGCAGCCTTCAATCTTCAATGTTCCGCTCGGCGACGTCAGGAGACGCTTGCGTAGCTTGCCGGAGCAAGAATGTTCAATCTTCAATCTTCAATAAAAAACTTTCTGCGTCGCGAAGGACGGGGAATTTCTTTCGGAAGGAAGTGAGAGCATCTATGTCCAGTGCAGCCGTGGTGAGACATTTCTTGTCTCGTTCACATTCGACGATGGCGCGTCCGTATGGGTCTATCATTGCCGATGCACCGCAATACTGGCAATTCTGGTCTTGTCCGATGCGGTTCACGCCCACCACATAGCATTGGTTCTCGATGGCTCGAGCACGAAGCAGGGTGTTCCATACTTCAATGCGCGAAGTAGGCCAGTTGGCGACATAGAGTATGGCGTCATATTCCGCCTCTCCACTATCCTTGTCCACGTGGTTTCTGCTCCACACGGGAAAGCGCAGGTCGTAGCACACTTCCAGCAGAAAGCGTACGCCTCGCCATTCCACAACTACACGACTATCGCCTTGTGTGAGGTGCTTATCCTCAGCGCCATAAGAGAAGAGGTGACGTTTATCGTAGTAGTTGAAACTCCCATCGGGTTTAACAAAATAAAAACGGTTGAAGTATCGTCCGTCCTCTTTTGTGGCAATGCTTCCGGCAAAGGCGGCATTATGCTGGTGGGACATGCGTATCATCCAATCAAGCGATTCCTTGTTCTCCTCTGCAACACCCTCGGGATCGGTGGCAAACCCCGTCGACCACATCTCGCAAAGGACAAAGAGGTCGGCCTCAGGGTGCTGTTCCAACAAGCACTCCAGATGCTTGGCATTCTTTTCAGGCGATGCCCAATAGATATCGTGTTGAATGATAGCAATTTCCATAACAGCCTTATTTCGGCTTTATCTTATGGCGTTAAGGATGCCTTGAATCACACCCTTCAGTTCATTATAAAATGCATGAGCCTTATCGAAGACCCCCTGTCGCATGCCGTTGGCCATATAGCCGGCACACTTGCCTTCGAGTTCACCTATCTCGGCCTTCTCTGCAGGAGTGTAATCCAGTTCGTGCTTGGCAATGCGTTTGCGAATCTTCACAAACTTCTTACCTGCCTTTTCCCAGTCTCTGACAGAGTATTGAGCACTGTTGTCGCGGAGTTCGTAGGAAAAGTTTTCGAGCTGATTGATAGCATGCTCTTTTGTAGCACATGATGAGGTGCTAAGGGCCACCACAATGGCAAAAGTTGCCAAGCCCAATAACTTACTTAACGCTTTCATATCGTTCGTCTTATGTTCTTCGAGGGGTCAAAGATACGAATAAGCGAGTGAAATACCAAAAAAGAGAAGAAAAAACAAAGAAAAAAACAAAAGATGCTTGTAAGCTCGCTTACAAAAGCATATCGAGTTTTTGCGATTGCCTTTTGGCAATCTGTTACGATAGCGACGTTTTATCTTCTCTTTTGAGGTATCTCACAACGAGCGGAAGTATCTAAGACCGAAGGTCAAAGTACGAAAAAAACGAGCGAAATGCCAAATCATTTTGAACTTTTCACGTGAGAGTATCTAAGACCTCATTCTTTCTCATTGTCTTATGCCATTCTTTCGCTTTAAGGCAGAAATGTGAAACATTATTGCATCCATTTGTGAAATAATTAGTACCTTTGCTCCGATAGAGCAATTACGATATTAATTAAGCGATGAAAAAACTTTTATTTAGTATGCTGGCTCTCATGCTGGCAACGATGATGATGGCCGTGCCAGCAAAGCGCGGCGTGTGGAAGACTTTGACGTTGGCCGATGGTCGTGAGGTAAGAGCCCAATTGGTGGGTGACGAACATGCCCATGCCTGGCGCATGGAAGACGGAGGCCTTCTGAAGAAAGAAAAAGGTTCGATGCACTATGCTCCGATGAAGCGTGCTGCTTTCCGTATGAATGCCGTAAAGCATATGAAGGCTTCGCAAGCACGAAGGGCTGCACGACGTCAAACGGGAAAGTTTGTAGGTGCAAAGCGTGGACTTGTCATCCTTGTGAACTTCTGCAAGATCACGTTCCAGTCGGCCCACAACCAAGCGTTGTATAATGATATCCTGAATAAAGAAAACTACACGAACACAACGTATGGTTTTAAGGGTTCTGTACGCGATTACTTTAAGGCACAGAGTCAGGGTGTTTTTGACCTGCAGTTCGATGTTGTAGGTCCTGTGACGTTAAGCAAAACTCAGGCTTACTATGGTGGCAATGACGAAGAGGGCAATGACAGTTGTGTTGCCGTTATGGCGGCAGAGGCCTGTAAGTTGGTGGACAAGGATGTCGATTTCTCGAAGTATGACTGGAGTGGTGATGGAGAAGTCGACCAGGTGTATATAGTCTATGCTGGTAAGGGTGAGGCTGATTCGGGTATAGAAGATACGGTTTGGCCTCACGAGTGGACGCTTTCTGAAGGATATGAGATGGGTGATGGCGACGGACCTTTGAAACTCGACGGAGTCACCATCGACACCTATGCTTGTGGTAGTGAGGTGGATGCCTATAATAAGATAGAAGGTATAGGCACATTCTGCCACGAGTTCAGTCATTGCCTGGGTTATCCCGATATGTACGACACCGACTATGCCGGCTATTATGGTATGGGTGACTTCGACCTTATGTGTGGCGGTTCGTATAACGGAAATGGTTTTGTTCCTGCTGGTTACACGGCTTGGGAGAAATGGACTGCTGGATGGCTTGAACCCACTGAACTCAATGATGAAGACCTCAGTGTGGACAACTTGAAAGCCATAAGCGATGGCGGAGGTGCATACATTATTTATAATCAAGGACATCGTGATGAGTATTTCTTGATAGAGAACCGCCAGAAGACGGGTTGGGACGTTCAGTTGCCAGCACGCGGACTGATGGTGACTCATGTCGATTACGATGCCGATAAGTTTGCCATGAACCTTGTGAATACGGTTTATCCTGAGAAGGAAGCCTATCAGGACGCTTATGACTACTATAGCCAGTACGTCGATATGGGCTATATCACTGAGGCAGAGTGTGAGGCATATTGTCAGGAGTATGTGGAAGAATACGGCAACGACAACGAGAGAATGGCAATCCTGCATGCCGATAACGACGATGACCGTTCGTATTGGAATGCCAGCAGGGGTACTTACTCGAAGACAACGGTTACCACAGACCTCTATCCTTATCTGGCCAATGACAGCATCACGAATTACTCTCGTCCGGCATTCACGCTGTACCATCCCAATGCCGATGGCGGCAAGTACCTGAATCATGGCATCTTTGGCATTTCGCAGAACAGCGACGGGACGGTAAGTTTCCGTTATCAGGCAGTGGTAACACCGAAGGGTGGTGGACAGACTGGTGACTATCTGTTCTACGAATCTTTTGACGAATGTGACGGCACAGGAGGAAACGACGGATTGTGGAGCGGACAAGTGGCCAGTGGCAGTTTCTTGCCCGACAATGAAGGTTGGGAATCGGAAAAGGCATTTGGTGCAAACCAGTGTGCCAAGTTTGGCACGAGCAGTGTTGCAGGTGAGGTTACGACTCCCGAATTCAACCTCCAGGGTGAGGCTACGCTCTCATTTATGGTTGGTGCCTGGAACGCAAAGAACGATAAAGAGGCACTAACTATCACGGCAGAAGGCGGTAGCATAGACCCCGCTTCATTCACCATGACAAAGGGCGAGTGGACGGAGTTCACTGCAAAGTTGACGGGTACGGGTACGATGAGACTGACCTTCACTTCCGCTGCTGGCCGTTTCTTCCTCGATGAAGTAAAGATTGTGAAGGCTAATGCCGATGGCATTGAATCAATTCCCAATTCACAAATCTCAATTCATCATGAGACAGACGCAATATTTGACCTTACAGGTCGTCAAATGGTAAATGGTAAATTACCACGCGGCCTTTACATTAAGAATGGGAAAAAAGTAATGGTTCGATAAGCCAGGCATAAGGCCTGCGATGCTGCAAGTAGTCAGGTTCGCTCGCATGCCGATAGGCTTCTCTTTCGAAAAACATCTGGGCGTAGGCATCATTAAGGTGGTGCCTACGTTCTTTTTTATCGACATAGGGTAGGGTGGCAATCTTCCCCATCAGGCGTATAAACCACTCGCAGATGTACCAAATGTAGAAAGGTAGGAACAGCATTTCGCACATCTGACGGGTGTGTATGCGTTCGTGTCGCAACACCTCGTCATCCACCTTCACGTCGTGACGCACCAACAGCAATCCGAAGAGGTTGATGGCGGCGAAGCCTGGCAAAGGCAACAGATGATTGCGAATGACTTTCATGTTACTTGGGCGTTCTGATTACGCTGATTGGGTAGACGACGCAGATTACTTCTTCTTCACATAATACAGGCGCGTAAGGCTTTGTGCAAGGTTGCGGGGTTGCAGTTTCTCCTCGTCGTTGAGTGAAGCATAGACTTCGAGACTCGACTTGAGCATAGCCCCTCGAGCCAGAGCCATTACCTCATCGGCATTTAATGCAGAACGCCAGAAGAACACTTCAGAGAAATGACGCTTGGTGCGTCGACCATTCTTGTCACCAATACTAACAGAGGTGAGTTGCATGCGCTCGCTTGCTACCTGTTGGTCAGCATCGACGAAGAACAGGGTCTGGCGTTGGGCATACCGGTGCGAGAGGGTTACGGTGTGCCGAGCCTTATCCTCGAGGGGAATGGGACACACGATGCTGTCGCCTGCCGACGAGCGGTAATAGATATGATGGTCCTTGTTGACACCTATCCATGCATTTCGTCCATTGCCTTGCAAAGTACAAATGCGCCCATGATCACTCCCTTTCACAATAAGACTGATGGCGAAGGAGTGGACCGTGCCTTCGGGGGTAAATTTGAGCGTGTTGCCGCGTGAGAGTGTGATGTCGCCTGAAGAGTCGCGTACGGGCAAGGGTTTACCAGCTTCCAACGCATCGAACAAGGATGGTGGAATGGTGTACATCATTTCGCGATGTCCTAAGGTGTTGGGATGCCCCGTATCGGCCTCATAACCTGCCGGCCAATGTCCCTGCCCATCGTCAACAGCGCCAAGCACATTGACGGAAGGAAGATCCCACTCGTGAATGAGCAAGTTGATGCGACGCACATAGGAGTAATCCTTCAAATTGAAGTCTGCCCGTCCGTAGTTGTTCATGACAACGGGAACTTTCCCATCGGCACGAGCCATATCGATGAGGCGAAGCATATTGTCGCGCCAACGCTCGAAGACGGCTTGCTGGTTTTTACTGCCATGAATGCCCTCGTTGCCTAACGAAAGTCCAAAGACAACATATCGTCCGAGATCGAAGACGAGGTCGTTGTACCGGCGAAGCAGGTCACTGGTCTTGTTGCCTCCAACACTGATGTTAGAGATGGTGAAAGGATGCTTGCTTGCACCCGACTGTGTCCGTTGTTTCAGTTGCTGTCCATAGAGATAGGCATACCCCTGATCGTCCTTTGCTCCTGTGCCATGAGCCACCGAAGAACCGAAGACTGAGATGCGGCAAGTATCGACGTACTGGAACGAAGCCTTTTGTTCAGTGACGGTGAAGGGATGGAGAATGGCGTCGTGTGCTGCTTGTTGGGCAATGGAGGCAACGGCAGGTCGGACGTTTGCAGGTCGGAACTTCATCCCCACTGGTGACTTGCCTGTCAGGGCTTCCACCCAAGTGCATGCTGCTGTGTATCGTCCTACAACCTTGTCCAGATGGTATCCGTCGCGATTCATGTGATCTCCCAACGGCGTGGTTCGCATGTTTTGTATCGCTGTGCCTGAGGGAACATAGAAGGAGAGTACGTTGTTGTCGTTCATGACACGTTGCAAGGCATCGACGATGGAGGCATACATGATTTGCTGGTCGTTCGAGTAGTTGGCAAATCCCTGGTGTGCGGCATCGTGGGAGTATGCCCAAGTTTGGTGGAACCCATATCTCACATTCTTGTTCGTGATGCGTGGGCGTATGTACTGTATCAATTGTGAGAGATAGGGCGAATAGGTATGGTAGAGTCCTGCATCCTGACTCACTTGCTGCAGGGTGATGATGTCCCAAGGTTCGTTGGTGAGGATGCTATCCAGCACGACTCCTTTCTTGTTGGTAAGTTTTCCGCCTACCACTTTCCTGTATTCAAAGGCAGCTTCGCCTTTCTTCACCACATTCCAGTGCGACTCCAGTCCTTGTCCGCCTCGGTAGGCATTGCCAATCAGAAGGTTCACTCCCGCCTCGCGTCCCAATTCATAGAGATTCTGTTCCACGGCGTCCTCGGAAAAAGAGTTGCCTATGGCCAGCACCCTCAAAGTGGGTAACGACTGAGCCGCCAGAGATAGCGCAAGCAGCAGTGTTGCTAATGTCAGGTACAGTCTTCTCATCTCTTAATCTTCTTTCCGCTTTCCGTAATAACGATACCCTTTTCGTTCTCGCTGGCTTGTCTTCCGTTTAGTGTGTAGAGTTTCTCGCTTTTCGCTTCATCGTTTTTTACTCCTACGACGGGAACGACCTCATCGATTTGGGTTTGTTTGATAACTTCAAACTCGGCGCCAGTCTTCTTGTTGGAATAGATGTAACTGCCAGCCGTCTGACGGTCGAAATTGAAGTATTCTGTGCCACGTTCTGCTCCACGCAGACGTATAATCTGGTTCGGCAATTGCTCTACGAGAACCCATTGTGCATGGTTGCTGGAAGTCAGTTTTTCTTCCGCATTCACATGCCAGTCGCTAACGGTGATGTAGCGTACGGGTTGACGCGTCTTCATGGTGAAGTAAGCTGTGTACTTGCTCACCTTGCCAAACTGAAACCGATAGCTGTAGTCCTCGGTGTTGTCCTTTGTTACCTCGCCCAGGGCGAAAGCTCCTTCGGAATTGCCTTCAACAAGGTGCAGGTAGAGTCCCGATGCCTTGTGGCGCAGGTAATAGTATGTGGTGGACGAACCCGTGGTGATGGCAGGTGTGGGTGTTTCGGGTCTTGAGATTTCTGCTTCGGGAATGATGCCTATCTCTGCTGCTGAGGCATACCCCTGGTTGTCGTGTGTGGAGGTGACGATGAGTCGGAAATACCTTCCTTCGGGGCGCGTAGGCAAGTCTATCTCCTGCACTTCGGAATTGTTCTGCAGCGTGCCTGTTGCGGCAGGTGCTCCCCAGACGGTAGGACTTGCGCTGACATAGAATTCGTATTTCGCAATGCGTCCGTTGCCCATATCCTCGCGTCCTTGATAGACGAACTTTGCCACACGGTAATAGGCATTCATGTCGATGACAATTTCATGAGGACAGGTAGGCTTCTGCGGATTGTACTGGGTGTGCCAGATGGTGTTCGACAGCTCGTCGATGACATTCTTTGCAGCCTCGTTTCCACCTTGCTCACTGCTAACGCTCAGCACCGTCCATTTGCTCTTGCTGACATAGATTCCTATCTGCTCTTCGTTGACGGGACTTGGCTGGCGTCCCTCCATTGTGCTATAGGCTCTCACTAATCCGCCCTTGGGCAGGGAGAAGGGTGCTGTGTAGATTTTCTCTTCGCCTCCGTCGATGGAGTAGTGAATGGTGGCATCAGGACTGGTGGTCGATAGCGTTACTACGCCCTTGCTGCTGCTGATGGAAACATTGGGAGAGAAGGGAGATGCAACTCTTGCTCGCTCTGCCAACTGGCTGTCGGAAAGTTGTTCGCCAAGGGGGAGGATGATGAAGGAATAGTTCACCTTCTGCGCACGAATCTTATACTTGTCGATGACGTCGGGACCACAGCTTGCATTTCCCAGTGCACGCTGGTAGACATCGAGGTTCACCACCGTTGTCTGGCAGAAGTTCACTTCGTTGGGATGCTTTTTCCTGTCGTTGCGATTGTTGTAGACGTCCTCTGCTCTCCAGTGTCCAGCTGATGCTGCCATCAGTTCGGGAGCAACGAACATCAGTCCTTGTCCGTTCTCGTTGTTCAGTGCCAACCAACGCACCTCTTCCTTGTTGCCGTTCTCCTGAGGCTTCACGAAGTTGGTCCATTGCTCGCTCACCGTACTCTTGTAGAGTCCCACGTGGCAACATTCCTTTCTGTCGCGATAGCTGTCCCAAGGTCCTCTTCCCAGCCATCTCATCTCTTCCATGCCCTTGATGAGTTCGGTACGCATGCCCAGTCGTGGCAGTTCTGCACCCTTGCAACTCGGGTCGATGGATGCGTTGACAACAATGGTACCGTCGGCAAAGACGAGGAAATTCTGGTTTACGATAAATTGTGTGCCGTTCGATGTCTTGTAGGTGTTGGTGATGGAGATGGTTGCACTCTTTCCGTCTTCACTCTTGTTTGCCGTCCATTTGCCGGGAGTCAGCGTGAGGTTGCGAAGTCCCATGTCGTCGTAAGTGGAAGCCTTGCCTCCCTCGTTGTCGGTGGGAACTCTGAAGGCTTGCAGGGTAAGTGGCGTTGCCAGCAGCGACTTTGTGCCGTAGATGTAGGTCCTCAGTTCTCCGTTACGGAAGGTGGCACTGAAGTTCTCGCCCTTCACGGTTACCAGGGTAGTGGAAGCCGACAGGGTCAGTTCTGCGGCGTCGCTTGCTGCTGCATAAGGCTTGCGGTCAGTGGCTCGGCGTATTCTGAACTGCTCGTTGGCAACCTCGAATCCGGCTACTGCCCATTCCGTTTCCTGCTTTTGTGTGGCAGAGAAGCGTATGAAGTATTCTGCCGTAGGCTTGTCGGGATTTGCTATGATTTCCTTCACCTTGGGCAGGGTTACGTCCATCGTTTCGCCAATGGCCAGGTTGACATCGTCGATTTTCCCGTTGGATATCTCTATGCCGTCTTCCAGGATTCGGTAACTTACGTTCAGGTCGTTGAGTGTGCGCTGTTGCAGTTTGCTCTTCAGGGTAAAGGTGCCTGCCACGCTGTCCTTCACGAAGAAGTCCAGAGGCTGGTATATCTTCTTCATGTTGTAACTCTTGGCAGTAGGCGAACAGTCGGCCAGCACCACGCCGTTGCAGCAGAAGTTACCGTCGTTGGGGTTGTCGCCAAAGTCACCTCCGTAGGCCCAGTATTCGCCTTTCGAGATGTCGAGTTGCGATTGTATGTCAGTCTTCTGCTGTCTGCCCTTGATGTCGAAGGTGAGGGGTTGGTTGCCCGCTGTCACACGCAGGCCTTGGTCCTTCCAGTCCCATACGAACTCTCCCGCCATAGCCGGATATTTCTCATAGATGTCGAAGAACTCGCGCTGGTTGCCCATCGAGTTACCCATGGCGTGGGTGTTCTCGCACTGCACGTGAGGTCGGATGCCAGTCTTGCCGTTCTGATAGTCCTGCAGGCGTCCGCGTCCCGTACTCTCCATCGAACCGAGATTGCCGTACATCGTGCTGGTGACAGAACTCCATGTACTGTTGCCTTCGTAGTGAGTGAGTCGGGTGGGGTCGAGGGCACCTATGCTGTCCATCACGGTGCGGAAGTTGTCGCCGCCACCGCTCTCGTTACCTGCACTCCAGATGACGATGGAGGGATGGTTGCGGAAGGTGAGGACGTGACGCACAGAACGTTCCACCATAGCCGGACGGAAGGCTTCGGTGCTCGAAAGTCCCATGTTGCCGTGACACTCTACGTTGGCTTCTGCCAGCACGTACAGTCCCAGTCTGTCGCACAGGTCATAGAGATAGGGATTGTTGGGATAGTGACTGGTGCGAATACCGTTCACGTTGAGGCGTTTCATTTGCAGCAGGTCGTTCTCTATCTCCTCCTTCGTCAGGGTTCGTCCGCCCATCTCGCTAAAGCTGTGTCGGTCTACCCCGTGGAAGATGATGCGATTGCCGTTCACCAGCAGGGCGCCGTCCTTGCGCACGCTTACCGTGCGGAAACCTATCTTCACCACTCGCGTGTCGGTGACCGTTCCGTTTTGCTTGAGTTTCAGCACCAGGTCGTAGAGTTGCGGTGCTTCGGCACTCCATGCCTTGATGCCCGATATGGTGGGGAATGTGATGTTGTAGTCGTCCACCTTTGTCACGCTGATGCTTTGTGATGCCAGCGTCTGTGCGCCGTTGCAGATGCTTGCCTCCAGGGTTGTCGACGAAGGTGTTTTGCCACCTATGCTCACCGTCAGTTGGGCGCTTGCCTCCGTGTTGTCATTCCGCAGTTCAGTGGTGCGGAAGAAGAGGTCGCGAATGTTGGTCTTCGGGGCACTCCAAAGGAAGATGTCGCGCGTGATACCCGTGAGTCGCCAATAGTCCTGGCACTCGAGGAACGAACCGCTCGTGAAGCGATAGATCTGTATGGAGATGTTGTTCACGCCCTTTCGTACCTTGTCGGTAACGTTGAATTCGCTGGGCAGATACGAGTCTTCGGCATAGCCCACGAACTCACCGTTCACCCACACGTAGTAGCCGTGTCCTGCACCATTCAGTCGCAGGAAGATGTCTCTGCCGTCCCACGAAGAGGGTAGGGTGAATTCGCGACGATACGAACCCACGGGATTCTTCTTCGAACCCGTATAGGTGAACCACCCTGGTCGGTCTGCCATCACGCTCCACGTAGAATTGTCGTAGCTGAAGGGATAGCTTACGTTGACGTACAGGGGCTTGTCCCACGACTTGCCGTTCCTGATGCCGTACACCTGCCACGAGGAAGGCACCTCTATGTTGTCCCATCCCGATGCGTCGAAGGCGTCCTGATAGAAGGTCTTGCTGGCCTGTTCAGGTGTACCCACCCACTGGAACTTCCACGTTCCGTTCAGGTTCAGGAAGTAGGGCGAAGCCTCCAGCGCGTTTGTCGGTGTGTATGCCGATATGGCTGATTCCGAGCTCTCTACGGGTATTTCCAACGTGTGGGCTCTCGTGCGATTCAGGCTATTCACAGCCACGTTGTCCCACTCCTTCATAGTTTGTGCCGTTGCCACTCCTGCCAGGAGAAATGCAACTGCCATCACGATAGTTCGTTTCATGTTTTCTGGTGTTTTTATTGTTTTCTGTCGCTAAGTTAGTAATAATTTTCCTTACAAGCATAAAATCTTAAAGATTTTTCACTAAATTTGCAAAGGACTATTCACAATTCACAATGAACAAATCACAATCTACAATTATTTCTCGCCCCCACGGGGAGAGACAGAGAGGGGCTTCTTTCCTTAAGTTTTTTCTCCTTTTCTTCCTCTTCAATCTTCAATGTTCAATGTTCAGCTTCGTTCGCGCAGCTTACAGCCCCACGCCAGAGAACTTGCAACATCGCCAGGAGTTTCAGGACTTCCGCTTCGGCATCTTCATCCACTGGGGCATCTACAGCACCTATGCACAGGGCGAATGGTATCTCAACTCCGGCATCAACAAGGACGAATATGCCAAAGCCGCCGATGCCTTCTATCCCCATCGCTTCGATGCCGACGAATGGGTGCGAGCCATCAAGGGTTCTGGAGCACGATACATCACCTTCACGAGTCGTCACCACGATGGTTTCTCCATGTGGGACACACGCCAGTCGGACTATAACATCGTGCGTGCCACACCCTTCCGTCGCGATGTGCTACGGGAACTCTCCGAGGCTTGTCAGAAGCAGGGAATAGCCCTACATCTTTATTATAGCATCCTCGACTGGATTCGTCCCGACTATCCTCTGGGTCGCACAGGACACAACACGGGTCGCACACTATCGCCCAACTACGACGAATACTTCTCGTTCATGAAACGCCAAGTCTCCGAACTCCTCACGCAGTACGGCCCCATCGGCGCCCTCTGGTTCGATGGCTATTGGGATCACGACAGCGACACCATCCCCTTCGACTGGCGCATGCCCGAGTTCTATCGCTATTGCCACTCCTTCAACCCCGCCTTGCTCATTGGTAACAACCACCACATCAGTCCCATCGAGGGCGAGGACTTCCAGATGTTTGAACGCGACCTCCCCGGTGAGAACACGGCAGGCCTCTCGGGTCAGGACATCAGTCAACTCCCCCTGGAGATGTGTCAGACCATGAACGGCATGTGGGGCTATAAGGTTTCCGACATCAATTACAAGTCGGCCGACGAACTCATCCAACTCATCGTCCGCGCGGCAGGCAAGGGCAGCAACCTCCTGCTCAACATCGGTCCGCAACCCAACGGACAACTGCCTCATCAGTCGTTGGAACGTCTGGAACAGATAGGGGCGTGGATGAAGGCCAACGGACACACCATCTACGGCACACGTCGCACCGCCATCGGCGATCAGCCTTGGGGAACGACCACTGCCACCGACACCCATCTCTACCTCCACGTCCTCGATGCCGAAACCACCGAACTGGAGATTCCCCTTGCCAAGAAGCCCAAGCAGGTCAGCGCCCCCAGTCGATACGACAAGAAACGGCGCACCCTCCGCATCACGCTCCCTGCCCATCCGTCAGAAGTTGACCACATCGTCGACATCCTGCTGTAGAGGAGAACAAACACAAATCGAGAGACCTTCTGGCCTCTCGATTCTTAATTTAGGGAGTAACATCTCCTGCATCACCGCTTCCGCTGCCACCAGAGTTACCGCCGATGCCGCTACCACCACTGGTTGCAGCCGAGAGGCCCTGAGCGAGGTTCACCTCCTCCTGCTTCTTGGCCTGAGCCTGCATGATGCGAGTGCCAACATACTCAAACTCCATGTTGGTGCTCAGCGCCGACTTTATTCCCTCGGCAGGACGGAAAGTCAGGTTCACACCCTTGATGTTCGATGCGCTGAAGTCCTCCACTTCGTCCATGTCCACACCGTCGCTCTGCAGCGAGACGCCAAACTTGCCGATGCCGTCGATGAGCACACCATAGCCACCGCGAAGCAGTTCGATGATACACTCCACCATGTCGGTCATCACACCGTAGATGGTGCCCTTGGAGTAGCAACTACCGTGGTCGCGTATGTGCTCAGCGAGCAGCGCCAGGTCGATGGTCTCCACTTCCTGATTGAATGCCACAACTTCCTTCTCCGAGTCTTTCTCGCTA
>CADCHQ010000014.1 GCA_902801325.1 uncultured Bacteroidales bacterium
TTGGCGCTCACATTAGTGGTTCGGAATTTCAGTACCCCGACCTCACTTGGAAGGAACCATGTGGTCAAATGGCTAACCTCGTTGCAGAAAGTGGGGGTAACAAGGGCCAATTGTCACTACTGGTGGAAGCCATTTGTCGTGATTTTCGCGAGCACGACGATGCTGAATTGAAGAAACTTGTGGAATGGTCGAAGCAGGTAAAGACCAAGTCAGCCAACAAGGAAAAGCCCGCCCGACCTGATGTAGCCTTCTGGTTTCCGCCCTCGGATGTGACAAACCCTGCTTTCATCCAGAATGCTATGGCGCTCGAGACGCTAGGTGGTCGCACGCAGTACATTAATATGCCTGAGGTGGAGATGGCCGATAAGATGTGTGGCGGACACCGGCAGGTGACGCAGATGCTCCGAAACATCTACGACCGCCAGCGTGCTGGAGCCTTGCGTGCTACGGCCGATGGAGTAACGGGTAACCCCATTCTGCGTGCTAACCTGACGATTTCCAGCACGCCTTATGCTACGCGTAAGTTCTATCGAAACGAACTCTTCAACGGCACTTTCGGGCGAATGGTTTTCTCCTACAAACCACGAACCGGTCGTGACGGACGAATACCTCGACAGGGTAAGTACACCGACGAGTTCTACCAGAAGTTGGACGAGTTCCTGGTGCGGCTCGACATCTGTAAGGGCCGATACATTATCCGTCCGCTGAACAGGCTGGCCGACAGACTGGCCGAAGATATGGCCTCCATAGCCGACCTTGCCGACGACGACGTGTTGTTCGAGATTTCCCACAGGGCTTTAATCTCGGGCTGGAAGGCTGGATGCGTGCTTTGGGTGCTCAACAACCAGACTTGGACGAAGTCGATGGGTGAGTTGGTGGAATGGCTCGTCTACCACGACCTGTGGAGCAAGATGCAGATCTTTGCAGATATGCTAAACCTTGATGCCGACCTGACGAGCGAAGCTCAACGACGTGGGCCTAAGAACATGCTCGACTCGCTGCCCGACACCTTCAATGAGGCGCAACTGGAAGCACTCCGCATCAGCCTGGGAAAGAGTTCTGAGGGCACAAACGCACAGTTGCGTAAATGGGTTTTCCGTAACTTTATCACCTTCTCGCAGGAGACAGGGTTGTACACCAAAACCGAGGAATACTTGTCTGGAATTAAGAATTAAGAGTGAAAAATTAAGGATTATCAACCCCTAAATTACCCTCAACCCTCAGCACATTATACTCCCCTCCATAAAGGGAGGGGCTGGGGGGAGGGTCTGGTATTATGGATAAAATATTATTGCAGAAGCTCCGCGACCTCCCCATTGAGGGGGTCGCAGAGCGACTCGGACTACAAGTCGTGAGGCACAAGGCGCTGTGTCCCTTCCACGACGACCACCACGCTTCGCTCTCGTTCTCGGTGCGACGCAACACGTACCGTTGCTTCGCCTGTGGTGCTCACGGGGGAGTCATAGACCTCGCGATGAACCTGCTGCACAAGGACTTCAGGGAGGCTTGCCGTTGGCTTTCAGACTCTCCCTCCGCCCTCCCTGTTAGGGAGGAAACTGTTACGCCTGATAATGAGGAGAGTGAATTCGATGCCTCGCGCTACCTGCGCTATTTCGAGCGCCCATTCTTGAACGATGCTGCCCGCAAGTTCCTCTTCGACGAGCGACGGCTGGACGAACGGGTAGTGCGCTGGTGTCGACTGACCTCGTGGCGCGATAGGAGGGGTGTCCCTTGGCTGCAGATACCTTATTACGACCGCGAGGGCAAGTTGGTGGGCGTACAGAACCGCAATCTGGTGCCAGGCGCCCTGCCTCGCTTCCGTTTCCCCCAAGGCTCTCAGTGTGGCATCTACAACCTGCCCGTGCTCAACCTCCTCACGCCTGGCGAAGATCTGTGGATAACCGAAGGCGCCTCCGACTGCTGGGCCATGCTCTCCACTGGCCGCAAAGCCATCGCCATCCCTTCCGCCACCTTGCTCACAAAGAAGGACAAAGAACTGCTTTTATCGCTAAACTCCTCCCCTTTAAGGGGAGGTTGGGAGGGGTCCTCCTTTCACATCTTCCCTGACCGCGACCTGCCCGGCGAGCAGCTCTTCCTGCAGTTGCAGAAGGTCATTCCCGACCTTCAACACCACCAGTTGCCGCCCTCCTGCAAGGACTTCAGCGACTACTATCTCCAGTACTTAAAGCCCCCATAAAATTTTTAAGAAAAACTTTAATAAAAGTATGGTAAATATTTGCGTATATGAGAATTATTTTGTAACTTTGATGTAGCAAAGGAACAAGGGCACGAGGCAGGTCGACCATATGTTCGAGGCGCGCCGAACATAAGCCTTATCGCCCTTGAACCTAAGCATAAAGAGCAGCCCCCCCTCATTCCCCCCGTAATGGGGGAGGACTGAAAAAGATTAATCGTCAAATCGAAAATCGTCAAATTGTAAAATTAAACTATTAACCCTTAAAACAAATGGTACCCCTCACCCTTACGGGGGAGGACGGAAGGGGGCCGACCCTTAAAATTATGGCAAATCGAATTATCGGAGCAATCCCTTACTCTCTGGGTCTTCGCCTGAAGAACCCTAGCGAGAAGGACAGTGAAAAGGAAATCGTGGCATTCCGACAGGAACGTGAGACCATCGACCTCGACCTCTTGGCAAAGCACATCAAGGAGCACGGAAGCTCGTTCTCCAAGGGCACCATCTACGGTGTGCTGCAGGACGCAGTGGAGTGTATCGTGGAGTGTCTGCAGGGCGGTTACGGCGTGAACCTCGACGGACTCGGCAAGTTCGGCATCAGTTTGAAGTGCAACGGCGTGGACATGGACGAGGAGTTCTCTGCCGCCAACATCACCGGCGTTCGTGTGACCTTTAACCCCGACGGCGAGATGATCCACCAGCTGAACACGAACACTGAGTTCGAGTACGTCGGTTCTCGTGCTGCTCAGATGCAGGCGAAGAAGGAAGAAAAGGCCCGCGTGGCCGCTGGCGAAACGACTCAGGACATCACGCCCAGCTCGGGCGGCGGCTCTGGATCTGGCGATCCTGGAGATGTTACGCCCTAATCCTTAATCTTTGCAAAGCAAAGCTCTCTCACCATGAAGATTCAACCCCGGCAAGATACAGATGCTTGTCGGGGCTGATTTTCTTTTTCCCCAACATTATTTTCCAATGTCAGCATTATTTTGTATCTTTGCACCCACAAATAAATGTATACATTTGCCATTTAACATTTAACATTTAACATTTAACATTCGACATTAAACTTTTAAACGATTAAACTTTTAAACGATTAAACTTTTAAACCTTTATATTATATGGCTAAGATTGTAACATTGGGAGAGATTATGCTCCGACTGAGCCCTCAGGGTAATGACAGATTCATCCAGACGGATGCGTTCCGCATTATACCCGGTGGTGGTGAAGCTAATGTGGCTATTTCTGTAGCTAATTATGGACATGAGGCCTACTTCGTGTCGAAACTTCCAAAGCATGAGATTGGACAGATTGCTGTCAATGCTCTTCGTCGTTATGGGGTGAACACTCAGTACATAGCTAGGGGTGGTGAAAGAATCGGTCTTTACTATGCTGAAACGGGAGCTAGCATGCGTCCCAGTAAGGTGATTTATGATCGTGCTCACTCTAGTATTGCTGAGGCTGATCCTGATGATTTTGACTTCGATGAGATTATGAAGGGTGCTCAGTGGTTCCACTGGAGTGGTATTACTCCCGCTATCTCTGACAAAGCTGCTTTGTTGACCAAACTGGCTTGTGAAGCTGCTAAGAGAAATGGGGTTACGGTGAGTGTGGACCTGAACTTCCGTAAGAAGCTGTGGACGAGTGAGAAGGCTATCTCAGTTATGCGCCCCCTGATGCAATATGTAGACGTTTGCATTGGTAATGAGGAGGATGCTGAACTCTGCCTTGGTTTCAAACCCGATGCTGATGTTGAAGGTGGACAAACTGATGCCAGTGGATATGAAGGTATCTTCCGTCAGATGAAGGAGGAGTTTGGTTTCAAGTATGTGGTTAGCACCCTGCGTGAAAGTTTCTCTGCAACGCACAATGGTTGGAAGGCTCTCATCTATGATGGTAAGGAATTCTACCAGTCGAAGCGTTATGAACTGAATCCTATCATCGACCGTGTAGGTGGTGGTGACTCGTTCTCTGGTGGTCTCATTCACGGATTGCTTACCAAACCCACTCAGGGTGAAGCTCTTGAGTTTGCAGTAGCAGCCAGTGCTCTTAAGCACACCATCAATGGTGACTTCAATCTGGTTAGTGAAGCAGAAGTTGAGGCTCTTGCTGGTGGTAGTGCTAATGGGAGGGTGCAACGTTAAGAGGGGACTCACCCCCCTTACCCCCTCTCTTGTAGCGAGGGGGAGCAGATAGGTAATAAATAATATAATAAGTAGAAATTTTCCCTTCTAGAGATTCATCCCCATCTCCTTCCTTGTATGGAAGAGGGTAGATACGTAATAATTAAATAATATAATAAGTAGAATACCTCCCCACTAAACCATTCTGCACTCTCCCTAACAGGGAGAGCGGGGAGAGAGTCCGTATATGGCTAAATTTGATAAACTTGCAGTAATGCAGAAGATAGGGGAGACTGGTATGGTCCCCGTGTTCTATCACAAAGATGCTGAGGTGGCAAAGAAAGTCATTAAAGCATGCTATGATGGAGGAGTTAGAGCCTTCGAGTTTACTAACAGAGGTGATTTTGCACAAGAGGTTTTTGCTGAGTGTGTGAAATATGCAACAAAGGAATGTCCCGAGTTGGCTCTGGGTATTGGTAGTGTTGTTGATGCTCCCACAGCAGCAATGTACATCCAGTTGGGTGCTTGCTTCGTTGTAGGTCCTCTCTTCAATCCCGAAGTTGCCCCTGTATGTAATCGTCGTTTGGTACCTTATTGCCCTGGTTGTATGACAGTTAGTGAGATAGGTAAAGCTCAGGAACTGGGTTGCGATCTCACTAAGGTGTTCCCTGGCGATGTAGTAGGTCCCAACATGGTGAAGGGATTGAAAGCTCCCATGCCTTGGTCGAAGATTATGGTTACTGGCGGTGTTTCTCCCGATGAAGAAAACCTCACCAAGTGGTTCAAGGCCGGTGTTTATTGCGTAGGTATGGGTTCGAAACTCTTCCCCAAGGATAAGGTGGAAGCAGAAGACTGGGCTTACATCACCAATAAGTGCAAGGAGTGTCTGGATATTATAAAGAGGATCAACTAAAGAAGAGGACTCACCCCTAACCCCTCTCTTATAGCGAGGGGAACATATAGGGGAAGAGTATTATTAAATTAAGTAGAAAACTCCCTGCATAATGATTCTGCTCTCTCCCTAACAGGGAGAGCGGGGAGAGAGTCTTTTAACAGGAGGTGTCCCTATGAAGAAGCAAAACCGATGGATTATCCCCGAAGGTCAACCTCTAACTGAGATGGACCGCATCATTCTGGATGCACAGGAGAGAGGAAAACTCGTACCTACAAGGGAACTCATAAAAACACCAGAACAGATAGAAGGCATCAGGAAAGCTGGTGTCTTGAATACCAGTGTGTTGGATAAGGTGACGGAAATCATTCGTCCTGGTATATCAACGTTGGAAATAGACAAACTGGTGTATGACTTCACCACAAAGAACGGAGGCATTCCTGCACCCCTCAACTATGAGGGTTTCCCCAACTCATGTTGTACCTCACTCAACGATGTGGTGTGTCATGGTATTCCTTCAAAGGACGATATCCTGGAGGAAGGAGATATCCTGAATGTGGATGTCACCACCATACTCGATGGTTACTATGCCGATGCCAGCCGAATGTTTGTTATCGGAGGAAAGACAGAACCCCGATGGCAAAGATTGGTTGATGTAGCTTGGGAGTGCCTGAAAATAGGAGAAGAAGTTTGCTCGAAACCCTATGTTTATGTGGGTGATATTGGTAATGCCATTCAGCGTCATGCTCACAAAAATCACATGTCTGTAGTCAGGGACTTATGTGGCCATGGAGTAGGACTGGAGTTCCATGAAGAACCCGATGTGGAGCATTATGGTCATAAGGGAACTGGTATGTTGCTCGTTCCAGGTATGGTGTTCACCATCGAACCCATGATCAATCTCGGTCGTTATGAGGTTTGTCTCGATGAAGATGATCCCACCGAATGGGTTGTGGTTACCGAAGATTACGAACCCTCTGCTCAATGGGAACACACCTATGTGATGACTGAGAATGGGGTGGAGATATTGACGCATTAGGACTCACCCCCAACCCCTCTCTTTCAAAGAGGGGAGCTGATACAATAGATATATTATGAAGAGTGAACATAAAGTCGCATCTTTTATGACTTCATCGCCTGACCGATATGCGTTGTTGAAGGAATTTGCAAGGGAGAATAGGAAAAATGCTACTTTGGCTGAACAATGTCTTTGGAATCATTTGCGCCAACGTGAGGTTGGGGAGTTGTTTTTGCGCCAACATGTCATAGGTGACTATATTGTAGATTTTGTCTCGCGTCATGGTGGTTTGGTGATAGAAGTAGATGGAGGTTACCATGCTGAACCTCGACAACAGGAAGATGATGCTGTCAGGGAACAAAAATTAAATGAAATGGGATATCATGTCATCCGTTTCTCAAATGAGGAAGTCTTGTTTGACACAGAGAATGTAATGAAACAAATAAAGGAATATTTTCAATGATGAATCAAAATACGCCCCTCTCTAAAAGAGAGGGGAAGGGGGAGAGTCTTATCATACTCGGCATAGAAAGTTCTTGTGACGACACAAGTGCTGCTGTCATTAAGGATGGAGTGCTGCTGAGTAATGTTACTGCAAGTCAAGCAGTACATGAAAGCTATGGTGGGGTAGTACCCGAATTGGCAAGTAGAGCACACCAACAAAATATAGTACCCGTAGTTGACCAAGCACTTAAAAGAGCAGGAGTAAGCAGGGAAGAACTCTCTGCTATTGCTTTCACTCGTGGACCTGGTCTTATGGGTAGCTTGTTGGTTGGTGTCTCCTTTGCTAAAGGTATGGCTGCTTCCTTAGGTATTCCTATGATAGAAGTCAACCATCTGCAAGGTCATGTTTTGGCACATTTTATTAAAGAAACGGACCCTCTCCAAACCTCTCCCTTAAAGGGCGAGGAGAATTCAAACAATCACCCCTCCTTGGGAGGGGATAGGGGGAGGTTTCCTAAATTCCCCTTCCTCTGCTTACTTGTAAGTGGTGGTAACTCACAGATTATCAAGGTGAAAGCCTATAATGATATGGAAGTCATCGGACAAACTATTGATGATGCTGCAGGAGAAGCAATCGATAAAGCTGCAAAGGTAATGGGATTGGGATATCCTGGTGGACCTATCATCGATAAACTTGCTCGTCAGGGTAACCCTAATGCGTATCAATTCTCCAAGCCTCATATTCCTGGTTATGACTACAGCTTCTCGGGATTGAAGACCAGTTTCCTCTACAATCTGCGCGATTGGATGAAGGAAGATCCCGATTTCATCGAACATCATAAGGAAGATCTGGCTGCCTCATACGAGAAGGCTATAGTGGACACACTGATGAACAAACTCCGTCTTGCAGCTCGAGACTTAAAGATAAGACAAGTAGCTGTAGCAGGAGGAGTTAGTGCCAATACTGGATTGCGAAATGCCTTCCATGAATATGCCGAAAAGTACCATTGGAAGATATTCATCCCCAAGTTCAGTTACACCACCGATAATGCAGCCATGATAGCTATCACGGGCTATTTCAAATATCAAGACAAGGACTTTTGTCCGATGGAAGCACCAGCATATAGTAGGGTGACAATAAAATAATTACAAAAAGTTTTGGTCATTCCAGAAAATTGTCGTACCTTTGCACGCTGTTTGGAAGAAGCTATTAGGATAGCAAAAGAAAATTAGAAGAAATGTCTAAGATTTGTCAAATTACCGGAAAGAAGGCCATGGTTGGCAACAACGTTTCACACTCGAAGCGTCGCACAAAGCGTGTGTTCGATGTAAACTTGTTCTCTAAGAAGTTCTACTATGTAGAGCAGGACTGCTGGATTACACTTAACATCAGTGCAGCTGGTCTTCGCATGATTAACAAAGTTGGTCTCGACGCAGCACTCAATCAAGCTGTTGCTAAGGGCTATTGTGATTGGAAAGACATCAAGGTAATCGGTTAATTGAAAGGAGAATCGCATTATGGCAAAGAAAGCAAAAGGTAACAGAGTGCAGGTAATCCTGGAATGCACCGAGCACAAAGCAAGTGGTATGCCCGGCACAAGCCGTTACATCACTACTAAGAATCGTAAGAACACTCCTGAGCGTCTGGAGCTGAAGAAGTACAATCCGATTCTGAAGAAGATGACCATCCACAAGGAGATTAAGTAATTCGTAACAAGTAAATCGTAATTAAGAACTATGGCAAAGAAAACCGTGGCCTCCTTGCAAACTGGCAAGACTGATGGCCGAAGCTATACCAAAGTGATTAAGATGGTTAAGAGCCCCAAAACTGGTGCTTACATCTTCGATGAGCAGATGGTCCCCAACGAAGCCGTAAAGGATTTCTTTAAGAACTAATCCACGTTACGACTTTCGTCTCACATACAAGTGCGTCCTCCAGCAATGGGGGATGCATTTTTTTTATCCATTTCATCGAATAAATTTCGTTTTCCTCTTTTCTCTTTTCACATTATTTACTAACTTTGTAGCAAAATGTATCATTATGGGATTTTTTAATCTGTTTTCAAAGAAAACAAAGGAAGAGCAAGTAGAGACCTTAGATAAAGGCCTGGAGAAGACAAAGGAGAGTTTCTTTGGAAAACTTACGCGTGCTGTTGCTGGCAAATCCAAGGTTGACGATGATGTGCTCGATAACCTTGAGGAAGTACTGGTTACCAGTGATGTGGGTGTGGACACTACCTTGAACATCATCCGCCGCATAGAAGAAAGAGTTGAACGCGACAAGTATGTCACTACTTCCGAACTCAATGGCATACTCAGGGAAGAGATAGCTGCTCTGCTCACAGAGAATAATACAGGTGACACCGAGGGGTTCCAAATTCCTACGGATAAGAAACCTTACGTCATCATGGTTGTTGGTGTGAATGGAGTAGGTAAGACCACAACCATAGGCAAACTGGCTCATCAGTTCAAACAAGCAGGATTGAAGGTTGTACTTGGTGCTGCCGATACCTTCCGAGCTGCAGCTGTTGAACAAATAGTTATTTGGGGCGAACGTGTTGGAGTACCCGTTGTTAAGCAACAAATGGGTAGTGATCCTGCAAGTGTTGCTTTCGATACCCTTCAGAGTGCTGTAGCTCAAGGTGCTGATGTGGTCCTTATTGATACTGCAGGCCGATTGCACAACAAGAAAGGACTCATGGATGAACTGTCGAAGATAAAGCGTGTAATGCAAAAGGTGGTACCTGATGCTCCACACGATGTAATGCTTGTCCTTGATGGTTCTACTGGTCAGAATGCTTTCGAGCAAGCCAAACAGTTTACTGCTGCTACAGACGTTACCTCTATGGCTATCACCAAACTCGATGGTACTGCTAAGGGTGGTGTAGTCCTTGGTATTAGTGACCAATTCAAGATACCTGTTCGCTACATCGGACTGGGTGAAGGAATGGATGATCTGCAACCCTTCAATCGCCTTGATTTTGTTAACTCTCTTTTCGGTAATTGATGCGCAACACCATTGATATCATCACCATGGGATGCTCAAAGAATCTTGTCGATTCAGAGCGCCTAATCACTCAACTTGAGGCTGCTGGCTATCGTGTTACCCATGATAGTGAAAACCCCCAAGGTGATATTGCTGTGGTGAACACTTGTGGCTTCATTGCCGATGCTCAGGAAGAAAGCATCAACACCATTCTGCAAATGGCACAACGCAAGAGTGAGGGCACATTAAAGAAACTCTATGTAATGGGTTGTCTCTCACAGCGTTTCCTTGTAGAACTGAAAAAGGAGATTCCCGAAGTAGATAAGTTCTATGGCAAGTTTGATTGGCATCAGTTGCTCTATGATTTGGGGAATACCTATCGTCCCAAACTCCGCAATCAACGTCATCTTACCACTCCTTCCCATTATGCTTACCTGAAGATAAGTGAAGGTTGCAACCGCCATTGCAGCTATTGTGCCATACCCTTGATGACTGGTTCTCATCAGAGTCGTCCGATGGAAGACATTCTGGATGAGGTGCGATATCTTGTTGATAAGGGAGTCAAAGAATTTCAGGTTATCGCACAGGAGCTGACATACTATGGCTTAGACCTTTATCACCAGCGTAAGATAGCTGAACTCATCGAACATATATCTGACATACCAGGTGTCGAGTGGATACGTCTTCACTATGCTTATCCCACTGATTTCCCCATCGAACTCCTTCGGGTAATGAGGGAACGCAAGAATGTGTGCAAATATCTCGATGTGGCTCTGCAGCATGTCTCCAATATAGTCCTGAAAGCCATGCGTCGCAATATCACTAAGGATGAGACTTACCAGTTTGTGGAAATGCTTCGTCGTGAAGTACCAGGCATTCACATTAGGACAACCATGATGGTAGGTCATCCTGGGGAAACAGAAGCAGACTTCGAAGAACTTATGGAGTTTGTTCGCTGGGCAAGATTTGAACGAATGGGAGCCTTTGCTTATAGTGAGGAAGCAGGAACATACAGTGCAAAGACCTTTACTGATGATATTCCTGATGAAGTTAAACAAACTCGACTGAGCAAACTCATGAGACTGCAACAGCGCATTTCTGCTGAAATACAAGAGCAGAAGGTGGACACAGACCTTCGTGTCATCATTGATCGTCTTGAAGGGGATTACTATATTGGTCGCACTGAATTTGATTCTCCAGAAGTAGATCCAGAGGTACTCATTTCAGCAACCGATTACCCCAACCTCTGCATTGGTCAGTTCTATGATTGCCACATCATTTCAGCTGATGATTTCGACCTTTATGCCCAATCCTTATCCCTTTAACATCTAACATTACCACATATGAACAACAAAGAATTTGTAACGGAAATTGCCACCAAACTCGGGATGTCTACCTCTCAGGTAAATTCTCTGATGGTTGGACTTACAGCCGAGATGACGTCCCACTTCGAAGAAGAGACACAGGTTTCCATCATGAACTTTGGAAACTTCGAAGTGAAGAAGAGACTTGAGCGGGTCATCATCAACCCTGCTACCAAACAGCGCATGCTTGTACCACCCAAGATGGCACTAAGCTTCAAACCCAGTAACGTGTTAAAGGATAAACTCTGATTGCTATGGAAAACAAGATAACTATCATAGATTTGGCTGAAGGATTGGCCAAGCGTAAGCACATCCAGCGTAAGGATGCTGAACTCTTTATTCGTACTGTGTTTGAAACCATTCAGGAACGTCTCCTCGAGGGTGATCCTGTGAAAGTGAAAGGATTAGGTACTTTCAAGCTGATTACCGTTAACAGCCGTGAAAGTGTGAATGTGCAAACTGGTGAACGCATTGTTATTGATAGTCATGCCAAGGTTTCCTTTACTCCCGAAAAGGCATTAAGTGATCGTGTAAATCGTCCCTTTGCAGACTTTGAAACTGTAGCTCTTAACGATGCCACAAAGACGGAGGACATGGAGAGGATAGACCTTCCCGAACCAGAAGCAACAGAAGAACCCACAACAGAGGCTATACAAGCTCCTCTTGCCGATATAGTAGAACCTGCTGCTGAGGTTGCACAAGCAGAACCAGAGGAAATAGTATTACCTGAGCCCGAGGTTGCACAAGCAGAACCAGAAGCTATAGTAGAGCCTACACCTGAAGTGGTAGATCCCACTCCCGAGGTTGTGGAAGAACCCGTTGTTGAAACCGTTGTTGAAGAAGCAACTCCTGAACCTATCGTTGAGGAAGAACCCAAGGAAGAACCTGTCGTTGAGGAAGAACCCAAGGTAGAACCCGTTGCTGTAGAAGAACCCAAGGTAGAACCCGTTGCTGTAGAAGAACCTAAGGTAGAACCAGTCATTGAAGAAGAGCCAAATGTTGAACCCATCGTTGAGGAAAAACCCAAGGAAGAACCCGTTCAAGAAGTTCAGAGTGCTCCAGCTGCATTTATGGATAAGCAAGACAAAGAACCCGCAGGTGCTGATGCTGTAGAAAAGAAATCCAGGAATCTCACTCGTTGGTTGCTTTTCCTCATGCTCCTGTTGGTTGCTGCATTGATCTTGTTCCTCCTCTTTGGTCCTAAGGGTTATGACGGAGAAGCTGTAGAACGCGAAGATACCACTCAGGTTGAACAAAAGGATACCATTGAAGCTGTTCCCGTTACTCCTGCTAAACCAACTAAGAGTGCTGAAGAATTAGCTGCCGACTATCCTCAGATTCCTAATGGTGAATACTGGATTGTAGGAACCAAGACCACCCATGTGCTTGAAAAGGGTGAAGACCTCTCGAAACTTGCCCTTGAGCATTATGGTGACAAGAAACTCATCAACTACATCATTCACTACAACGGCTACAGCATGCAGAAGGCCAGCAACTTGTTTGTTGGTACGGAAGTTAAGTTGCCTGAGTTGGTGAAGAAGGAGCAATAGATAGCTTTGTAATAAGATATAGGTCTTCTGTCGGAAGGTCTAAGGTCTTCAAAAATAACCCCTAATGCTTTCTGCAAGAAGGCTTAGGGGTTTTTCATACTCGTGTAACATTCTTCACACCACGAATGTTCTTCAGTTTCCTGATGAGACCAGCCAAACGTTCTGTATCTTCTAGCATTACGGTCAGGTGACCAGAGAACAATCCATCATGTGAGTCAATATTGATACTACGCATGAGCATGCGTTCTTCCTTGGAAATGACAGAGGTGATGTTGTTGACGATTCCCATATCATCCTGACCAACTATGTGCAGAGTAATGCTATACTGTGTTCCTTGTTTTGAAGCCCATCGAGCTCTCACAAAGCGGTAAGGAGCTCTTTGGCGCATAGCTTGAGCATTGGGACAATCGGTCCGGTGTATCTTAATACCACCTGTTGATGATACAAAGCCGAAGACATCATCACCATAGATGGGGTGACAACATTTGGCAAGCTGGAAGTCTATTCCCTTCAGATTCTGGTCGATGACAAGCACATCATCTTTTGTTCCCGATGGTCCGCTTGCATTTTCCTGCATTACAAAGTCAGCAGCAGAACGAGTCTCAGTACTCTCTTCTCCTCTTTCATGCCGTTGTTGTCCTTGATATACTTCAAGCACCTGATTGACATCAAGTTTTTCCTCTGCAATAGCATGGTAGAAGTCGGTCACATTCTTATATCCCAACCGCTTTATGGTGTGCATAAGAGTTGCCTCGGAATACTCAAGTTTGCGGTTACGCATCTTCCTTTCCAACAACTCCTTAGCCAATGCAACGTGTCCTGCTTGAGCTTCCTTCAGGCTTTGACGTATTTTACTCTTTGCTCTGTTGGTGGTGACTATTCCCAACCAGTCTTGTTTAGGCGATTGGTTGTTTGAAGTCAATATCTCTACCTGGTCACCACTCTGCAGTTTGTGTCTCAAATCAGCATGGCGGTTACCAATGCGAGCTCCTGTGCATCGATTTCCAACCTTGGTGTGAATGGCATATGCAAAATCCAGTACAGTTGCTCCTGCTGGCAAACGGAAAAGGTCACCCCGAGGAGTAAATACGAACACTTCATTGCTGACTTTTGAAGTAGCGTCGCTGATGTATTCTCCTTGTTCCAATGCAGAACGAATATCTGCCAACAACTCTTCGGTACTACTCTGGCTACCAGTTACTCCTTTATAACGCCAGTGAGCAGCAAGTCCGTGTTCTGCAATATCATCCATTCGCTCAGTACGTATCTGTACTTCCACCCATTTATCCTCAGGTCCCAATACGGTGATGTGCAAACTCTCATATCCGTTTGCTTTTGGCACACTTAGCCAATCACGCATACGTTTGGGATTAGAGGGATACATGTCGGTAATGATGGAGAATACTTGCCAGCATTGGGCATGTTCCTCATTCTGGGGTGCATCGAGTATGATGCGAATGGCAAAGAGATCATAAACCCCATCAACATCAACATGCTGCTTCTTCATCTTCTGCCAAATGCTGTGGATACTCTTTGTGCGTCCCTTCATGTGGTAGTGAAGTCCTGCAGCAGTCAAGCGTTCATCAATAGGCTTAACGAATCTTTCTATATACAGGTCACGATTGCGCTTGGTTTCATTAAGTTTATCCTTAATGTGATAATAAGCATCATGCTCAAGGTATTTGAGACTGAGGTCTTCGAGTTCGCTCTTTAACTTGTACAAACCCAGCTTATGAGCCAAGGGTGCATATAGGAAAGCAGCTTGCCTACTTGCTTCGTGTTGTGCTTCAATGTTGGCAGTATCACGAATTTGTCGCATAAGTGCCACACTCTGAGCAATAAGGATGAGAATAACACGCATGTCACCAGCTTGACTTACGAGGAGTGAACGGAAGTTGTCTGTCTCTACTGATGCAGAGCGCTCGAACAGTTCATCTGTTCCTATAAGGCTATTCAGTAGGTTGGCAGTTTCCTTACCATATTGTTGAATGATGCTTTCTATGGAAACAACTCCTGCACGTACGGCACTCTGGAACATGCTTGCAAAGAGCAGGGTAGGGGTAATACCTATTTCTTCAGCAATAACAATGGCCGTTTGATGATCGGTCTCAACAGTACTAAGACCAAAGGCATCGGGCAATATAATTCCACGATTTTCCATTTGGTTAAGTGTGTCAAGTGCCTCGCGATATTTTGCTATCGCACTATCCTCGATATGCTGTATGATGATGTCGTTCTCTTTCATATTTCCACAAAATTACGAATTAATTAAGACATAAGAAAACGTGAGTATGAGAAATTGAGAAAAAAATAGTAAATGGTAATTGGTAAATGGTAATTTATTTGTATTTTTGCATCAATTATATTTTAAACATTCGAACCGATAAAACATTAAACTTTTATATCATGTTAACATCAACTGACAAAGCATTGCTTGAGGCTAAAGGCATCAGCGAAGCACAACTCGAACAACAATTGAATGACTTTACGAAAGGCTTCCCCTTCCTTGAATTGGCTGGAGCAGCAGCTGTAGGTAGAGGTATATTGGCTTTAGACGAAGATGCTCAGCAATGTAGCATCAAGAAGTGGCAAGATTATAAGGCCGAAGGTCATAAGATAACTAAGTTCGTTCCTGCTTCTGGTGCTGCAAGTCGCATGTTCAAGGATCTATTTGAATTCCTTGATGCTGATTATGATGTGCCTACCAAGAATGTAGAATGCCGTTTCTTCGAAGGTATTCATGATTTTGCTTTCTTCCAAGCCCTTGATGATGCTTGTCAGGTAGTGGAAGGTAAAGGAGTAGATGCTTTGGTCGAAGAAGGTGAATACAAGAGTGTGGTTGCTTGCCTTCTGGGTGCTGATGGTTTGAACTATGGCCAGTTGCCAAAGGGTTTGCTTCAGTTCCATTCCTATGACGATGAGGTTCGTACTCCATTGGAAGAGCATTTGGTGGAAGCCGCTCTTTATGCTTCTTCTCGTGGTGAGGCTGATGTTCACTTCACAGTAAGTACAGAGCATCGTGAATTGTTCGAGGCTTTGGTTGAACGCATTCGTCCAGATTATGAAAAGCGCTTTGGCATTCGTTACCACATTAGTTTCTCTGAACAAAAGCCCAGCACAGATACTGTTGCAGCTAATATGGATAATACTCCTTTCCGTCAGGATGATGGTTCCTTGCTCTTCCGTCCAGGTGGACATGGTGCATTGATTCGCAATCTGGGTGACTTGGATAGTGATGTAGTCTTCATTAAGAACATCGATAATGTTGTACCCGATCGCTTGAAGCCTGTTACTGTTACTTGGAAACAAGTGATTGCTGGTGTGCTTGTTGGCTTACAAAGCAAATCATTTGCTTATCTGCAAAAGCTCGATAATGGTTGTGGCCGTGCTGAACTCTTAGAGATAGCAGACTTCCTTGAGAAAGACCTCTGTACTCAAGTTCCAGGTTTGCGTGATTTGTCAGATGCAGAATTAGCTGATTGTCTTCGCAAGAAATTGAACCGTCCTATGCGCGTGTGCGGAGTAGTAAAGAATGTAGGTGAACCAGGTGGTGGCCCATTCTTGGCTTATAATCCCGACGGAAGCATCTCCCTGCAGATTCTTGAAAGCAGTCAGATAGACAAGAACAATCCTGAATACGTAAAGATGTTCACCGAAGGCACTCACTTCAATCCCGTTGACCTTGTTTGTGGTATCCGCAATTATAAGGGTGAGCGCTTCGACTTGCCTAAGTTCGTTGACCCACAGACTGGATTTATCTCACAAAAGAGTAAGAATGGACGTGAATTAAAGGCATTGGAATTGCCCGGACTCTGGAATGGAGCCATGAGTGATTGGTCGACAGTCTTTGTTGAAGTTCCCTTGGAGACTTTCAGTCCCGTAAAGATTGTCAACGACCTGCTTCGACCTGAGCACCAGTAATAAGATGAAGGGTGAAAGGTGAAGGGTGAAAGGTGAAGGGTGAAAGGTGAAGGATTAAGGATTAAGTTTTTTTGGCTTAGATCGTTTGTCTTCAGCTTTAGCCTTTAGACAATAAAATAAGGGACTTGAAATTGCTCAAGTCCCTTATCTTATTTAATCCTTTTCGATAACAACTGTCTGAACTCTTCCAATTGCTTCAAGAACTGACCCTCATCAAGGTCGGGATAGAATTTCATCAAAAACTCCTTGAAGGCATTGATGGCATGCATCCTGCCTTGTGAGCGTCCTGCTTGCAAACCACTTTGGAATGGTGTGTGTGGCAGTAGTGAACGATTGAAGTTTCCGTCACTCATTTGCGACGACGACGTTTGCGGCCAAAGACATTTGTAAAGGCTCGGATGATGGCTAACACTATGCGTAAGCCTTCATAGGCGGCAAATCCACGACTCATCCAGTTGCTGACATATTCAACCTGATTGGCAGGTTTCTCACCCGTGTGCATCATTTGGCTAAAGCCTGATGCCATACGAGTGCGACTCTGCTTCAGTTCTTCCGACACTTGTTCTCCATCGATAGGAGTCTCGTCAACAGTGAACAGGCTGTTCATCATTTCAGTTATGGGAATAATAACCCATAGCGTTCTGTAGTGCCAGAATATAAGCAAGAGCACAATTACCAAAGCGGTAACACAAGCAAAGCCCCAAGCTGTGCTTCCTAATGCTTGCCCGATGATGTATGCCAGAAAGAAGGAAAAGAATAGCAGGACCATTCCGCCCAGCACCAAGCAAACAACGGCAATGGCCAATCGGGAGAGTATGACAGATAGTTTGTCACGTGTCTCCACAAGCAAAGCCTTCTTTTGAAGTCCCACGTAAGCACGAGACTCCATCAGAAGGTCTTGCATCTGTTGTTTGGTTTCGCTGAATCCGAACATCTTTGTTTAATTATAATTGGCTAAAGGCAAAGGGCTAAAGGCAAATGGCCTGAGCGTTTTCATCTTGGTCTTTTGCCTTTCGTCAGCCCAAGTCTTTACTCCTCTTCAGGCTGAAGTTCTTCGGCAATCTCATCAACGAGACTGCTCATCTCCTTTGAGGACAGACGAATGCCGCGCTTGCGTAGAGCCTCGGCAATGCGATCACGAAGTTCGCTTCCCTTTTCAGGTGCTAACAACAAACCTGCGGCAGCTCCAATGGCAGCTCCGCCTACGAATGCTACAAAATAACTAAATGCTCTCATAGCTGTTTTTATTAATGGTTAGTAATGTATCTGGGGCAAATGTACAAAATAATTCATAATTCATTATTCACAATTCATAATTATTTGTCTTCTTTAACTTTTTTTAGGCTTAAAGCCTTTGTCATGTCCATAATATTCGGTATTTTTGTAGCGAATTAGATGATAATTACATTAATATATCGTTTTTAAGTTATGAAAAGATTATTCTTTTTGGGTTCGGCCCTCGTAATGGTGCTGGCCATGACAAGCTGCAAGAGCAGCGAGAGTGCTTACAAGAAGGCTTATGAGAAAGCTCAGGCTGCTCAGCAGACACAACCCGTAGTGGGTACTACTCAGCAACAGACTCCTGTTCAGGTTACTCCCGTAACTCCTCAGCAGCAGACTCCCGTTACCACTACTGATTACAGCAACGTCAGTGTTCGCACAGAAGCTGTTACGCTTGTTAGCGGTGCCGGCTTGAAAGCATTCAGCGTAGTAGTTGGTTCATTTGGTCTTCAGAGCAATGCCCAGAGTCTGCAGTCTACTTTGGCTCAGAAGGGTTATGCTGCCCAGATTGTATCAGCTGTTGTCAACGGAATGACAATGTATCGCGTTGTTGCTACCACTCACGACACAAAGGACCAAGCTGCTCAGAGCCGTGCTGCCCTGATGGGTACATATCCCGATGCTTGGTTGCTTTACAAGAAGTAAGAACTAAAGCACACGATTTGTGTCCAGAGTTCTTGCTATAGACTATGGGGTCCGTCGCACAGGAATTGCTGTGACGGACCCCTTACAAATTATCGCCAATGGCCTGACAACCGTTGATACGCGACAATTGCTTGCTTTCATACAAGACTATGTAAAGCGAGAGACAGTTGAGCGCTTTGTCATTGGACGTCCTATGCAAACCAATGGGCGAGAGAGTGAGAACCTGAAGAACGTGGAGAAGTTCGTTGAGCAACTACAAAAGGCTTTACCCAATATCCCTGTTACTTGGTGGGATGAACGATACACAAGTGTACTAGCTCATCAGACGATGTTGGAGAGCGGTATTGGCAAGATGGCTCGACGCAACAAAGCCTTAGTTGATGAGATCTCGGCTTGCATTATCCTTCAAGGGTGGATGGAAAGGCGCGTACCTTAATTCACTATTGGTTAAGAATAAGTCTTTAACTTTCAGCTCTTCACTCTTCACTTTTTCACCCTTAATTCTTAACTCTTAATTTTATACATAAGTGATATTACCAATTTATACATACGGCCAACCAGTATTGCGTAAGGTGGCAGAAGAGATTGATGAGACTTATCCGCAATTGCCCGAACTCATACAAAACATGTGGGACACACTCGCTCGCAGTGAAGGCATAGGTCTTGCTGCTCCTCAGGTGGGCTTGAGCATTCGTCTGGTTGTCATCGACCTTGATGTCATAAGCGAGGACTTGCCTGAATACAAGGACTTCAAACGCGTATTCATTAATCCCTATATCGAGGAGTATGACGATACGGAAACAGATGTAATGGAGGAGGGTTGCCTTTCTCTCCCAGGTATTCATGAGAAGGTTCGTCGTCCGACTCGCATTCGTCTCACTTGGCAGGATGAACAATTCCAGGAACATGATGAATGGATTGACGGCTATCTTGCTCGTGTGCTTCAGCATGAGGTTGATCATCTCGAAGGTGAAGTCTTTACTGATCATCTGAAAGGCCTTCGTCGCCAGATGATTAAGAGCAGTCTCAACGACTTAGTTAAAGGCCGCTTCTCTTGCTCCTACAAGGTGAAATTAAAGAAGTGAAGACTCATCCCGTCCCTCCCTTTAGGGAGGGGGGAGTAATAATGAAATCATGAAGAAGTACCTCTTACTTTTCCTATTATTTTTTCTTCCCTTTAAGGGGAGGCTAGGAGGGGTCCTTCTTCTCCATGCCCAAATCAATACCGACCGTGTGATGCTTATGGGGCGTAATGCCCTCTATTATGAGGATTATGTGCTCTCCATTCAGCGATTCAACATGGTCATTAATGCCAAGCCTTTCCTATCCGAACCATATTTCTTTCGTGGTTTGGCCAAGTTCTATCTTGAGGATTACAAGGGAGCAGAACTCGATTGCTCGAATGCCATCGAACGTAATCCTTATACCGAAGACCCCTATGTCTTGCGTGGCCTATGCCGAGTCAATATGAAAGCCTATGATTTGGCTGAGCAAGACTATCTTCGTTCCACAGATATTAATCCACGCAATCAAGGTTCGCTTCATAATCTCGTTCTCTGCCAGATGGAACAGAAAGCCTATGAACGAGCCGACAGCAGTCTTGATGTCATGATTCGTCGCTGGCCTAAGGAAGCCGAAGGCTATACGATGAAGGCTCAGGTTTGTTTCGCTCAGTCGGATACGACACATGCAGTAGAATGGATTGATCGTGCTCTTGAGGTTAATCCCTATGAAGGTCCTGCTTGGAGCATGAAGGCTATGGTTGTCCTCAATCGCGGACAATACAAAGAAGGGGAGGAGTATCTCGATAAAGCTATCGTGCAACTGCCTCGTAATGCAAGCTTGTACATCAATCGTGCTCTTTCGCGTTTCCAGCAACAAAACCTCCGAGGTGCTATGTCCGACTATGATGCTGCGCTCGAGATTGAGCCCGGCAACTATCTGGGACACTTCAATCGCGGACTTCTTCGTGCACAGGTGGGCGATGATAACCGAGCCATCGAGGACTTTAACTTCGTTCTCGAACAAGAACCTGACAACACAATTGCCCTCTACAATCGTGCCCTTTTGCTCGACCAAACGGGTGATTACAAAGGTGCACTTCGCGACATTTCAGCAGTTATCAAGGATTATCCCGAATTCTGGACGGGATATCAGACACGTGCTCAGATTCGTCGCAAGTTGGGTGATATCTATGGTGCAGAACGCGATGAATTTAAGGTTCTTAAGGCAGAGATGGAGAAGCGTACGGGTACATACAAAAGTAAAGCCAAGACCAGAAAGAAGAGTGAACGCAATCCCGAGGACTATAACAAACTTGTGGAAGCCGACACACAAGAACCAGAACGCGAGGAATATGCAAGCGAGTATCGTGGCAAGGTGCAGAATCGCCAGACTGATATGATACCGCTTCCCCTCTATGTGCTCACGTATTACAAGCACGCCAGTCAATTGGCAAGTTACATTCCTTATCATCGCACGATAGAACAATTTAATCAGACGGGTCAACTTCCGCTTCCACTCTATCTCTCCAATGCTGAGGCTAATGCTTCGGAAGAGCGTGTCCAACAGCACTTTGCCGATGTTGCGGCTGTTACTGAAGTCTTGGGCGATAGTCCCGAAACCACAGGCCTCCACCTTCGTCGTGCTATGGACTATTATCACTTGCGCGACTTCGATGCTTGCCTTACCGACCTCAACCGAGCTGTAGAACTTCAGCCTCTCGTTTGCTTGTCCTATTTCCTTCGTGCTCAAGTGCGTTGTGCTTTGTTGCAGGTTTCTTCGAGTAAGACTTCTGCTCCATTGTCGCCCACAAGTGATGCTCGCATAGGTTATGGTCAGGCATTGGACGACCTGCGTAAAGTGCTTGAGCTTGAGCCGGATATGGTTTACGCACAATATAATATAGGTAACATTTACTTCTACCTTCACGAATACGACCACGCCATCGAGGCCTATTCTCGTGTTCTGGAGATGCAACCTCAGTTCCCAGAAGCCTATTACAACCGCGGTGTTGTTCGTTTGCTCGATGGCCATCGAGAAGAGGGACTCCGAGATTTAAGTCAGGCAGGTGAACTTGGTCTGTATAGTGCTTATAACCTTATCAAAAGGTATTCCAACGCGAAATAATCTTATCGGTAATTTTAAGCCATAGGCCTTTGGCAATAAGGCCTTAGGTTCGATGCTCCTCGAATATAGGTTCGGTGCACCTCGAATATAGGTTCGGCGCACCTCGAATATAGGTTCGGTGTATCTCGAACATAGGTTTGATGTTCCTCGAATATAGGTTCTTGCTCCGACAAGCTACGCAAGCGTAGGACTTTGTCCGTCCGATTACTTGCTCCAGTTCCTTACGCAAGCGTTGCTTCGCGTCCGATTACTTGCTCCGACATGCTACGCAAGCGTAGCTTTGCGTCCGATTAGGTATCTCCGGCTACGCCGAGGATAGGATGCACCTCGACAATGCTTTCACTATCTTTGAGTCTTCTACGAAGTCTCGAAAATAGGATGCATCTCGACATAATCAAATTAAAGCGATGTAGCTACGCTATTCGACCTGTCGTTTTATGCTTACAACAAATCAAAATTGCATACAAGCATGCCCTTTTTCTTTTTTTGTAAGCATTATGTCGCTTTAAATTTGCTTATGTTCTCGATTTTCACTATCTTTGTCACCCGAATTTGAAAAACGTATACGTACAGATGATAAACATTACTTTTCCTGATGGATCAGTACGCCAATATGAAGCTGGTGTGACTGGCCTACAGATTGCAGAGAGTATTTCGCCTCGCTTGGCACAAGACGTGCTTGCATGTGGCGTGAATGGTGAAACCGTTGAATTGAATCGCCCCATTAACGAGGATGCTCAGTTCGTGCTTTATAAGTGGGACGATAAGGAAGGCAAGCACGCCTTCTGGCACACTTCGGCTCACTTGATGGCCGAGGCTTTGCAGGAGCTCTATCCTGGCATTCAGTTCGGTATTGGTCCTGCCATCGAACAGGGTTTCTATTACGATGTAATGCCTCAAGAAGGTGTGACCATCCGCGAAAGCGACTTCCCTGAGATAGAGAAGAAGATGATGGAACTGATTCAGCGTAAGGAGGAACTGGTTCGCAAGGACATCTCCAAGACTGACGCCTTGAAGTTCTTCGGTGATCGCGGTCAGACTTACAAGAATGAACTTATTGCCGACCTCGAGGACGGACATATCACAACCTACACTCAAGGAAACTTCACCGACCTCTGTCGTGGTCCTCACTTGACCAGTACTGCTCCCATCAAGGCTTGCAAGATATTGTCAGTTTCTGCAGCATACTGGCGTGGCGATGAAAAGCGTCCGCAGATGACTCGTCTCTATGGTATCACCTTCCCCAAGAAGAAGATGCTGGACGAATATCTGGTATTGCTCGAGGAAGCTAAGAAGCGCGACCATCGCAAGATTGGTAAGGAGATGGAACTCTTCATGTTCTCGGAGCGTGTTGGAAAGGGATTGCCCATCTGGCTTCCCAAGGGTACAGCCTTGCGCCTCCGCCTTGAGGACTTCTTGAAGAAAATCCAGAAACGTTACGGATATCAGCAAGTTATCACTCCGCACATTGGTGGTAAAAACCTCTATGTAACCAGTGGTCACTATGATCATTATGGCAAGGATTCGTTCCAACCCATCCATACGCCTGAAGAGGGAGAAGAGTACATGCTGAAGCCCATGAACTGTCCTCACCACTGTGAGATTTATGCCAGCAAGCCTCGTTCATACAAGGACCTGCCTCTGCGTTTGGCTGAGTTTGGTACTGTATATCGTTATGAGCAGAGTGGCGAGCTGCACGGACTTACTCGCGTTCGTTCGTTCACTCAGGATGATGCTCACATCTTCTGCCGTCCCGATCAGGTTAAGGATGAGTTCATTCGCGTAATGGAAATCATTCAGATTATCTTTGGCGCACTAGACTTCGAGAATTTCGAGGCTCAGATAAGCTTGCGCGATCCTAACGATAAGGAGAAGTACATTGGTAGCGATGAGGTTTGGGAACAGGCCGAGCGTGCTATCATCGAAGCTTGTGAAGAGAAGGGCTTGAAGACAACCACCGAACTGGGTGAGGCTGCTTTCTATGGTCCTAAGCTCGACTTCATGGTAAAGGACGCTCTTGGTCGTCGTTGGCAGTTGGGTACTATTCAGGTTGACTACAACCTGCCTGAGCGTTTCCAACTCGAGTATGTAGGTGAGGACAACCAGAAGCATCGTCCTGTGATGATTCACCGTGCTCCTTTCGGTTCGATGGAACGCTTTACTGCTGTGCTCATCGAACATACTGCCGGACATTTCCCCATCTGGCTCTCTCCCGATCAGGTAGCCGTTCTGCCTATCTCAGAGAAGTTCAACGACTATGCTAAGCAAGTTTGCGAGGCTCTTGAGGCTCAGGACGTTCGCACAGTACTTGACGATCGCAATGAGAAAATTGGCCGTAAGATTCGCGACAACGAACTGAAGCGTGTGCCTTACATGCTCATCGTGGGTGAGAAGGAACAGGCAGACGGCACTGTTAACTTCCGCAAGCAAGGCGGAGGTGGTCAGGGAACCATGACTGTCGACGAATTTGCCAAGAAAATCAATGACGAAGTACGTGCTTTGACTGAAAAGTATTGATATTTAGCTAAGATACAGCAAATTTTTAATCTTTAATTTTTACATATTAATTAATTATTGTATCTTTGCAGCCGTTTTGAAATAATAAATGAAAAAAGACGACAAAAAACAACAGTATCGTGTAAACGAACAGATTCGTGCTCGCGAGGTGCGTATTGTTGGTGACGGCATTGAATCGACCGTGGTTCCTGTTCACAAAGCACTGCAGATTGCAGAGCAGCGTGGCGTGGATTTGGTAGAGATTAGTCCCAATGCCGAGCCTCCTGTATGCCGACTCATCGACTTCTCGAAGTTCATCTACCAGCAGAAGAAAAAGCAAAAGGAGATGAAGGCCAAGCAGACGGTGGTAAACGTTAAGGAAATCCGTTTCGGACCTCAAACCGATGACCATGACTACAACTTCAAGTTGAAGCATGCGATAGGGTTCCTTTCTGATGGCGACAAGGTGAAGGCTTATGTCTTCTTCAAGGGACGCAGCATCCTGTTTAAGGAACAAGGCGAAGTGCTTCTGCTTCGCTTCGCTGCAGACTTGGAAGAGTACGGAAAGGTAGAGTCGATGCCCGTTCTCGAAGGTAAGCGCATGATTATGTTCATTGCTCCTAAGAAGACGGCTCCCCAAACCAAGAAACCTACTGAAAGCCAAGATGCACCAGCAGCTGCTCCGGTAAAGAAAGCTCCTCAGCAGAAGGCTCGTAAAGAATACACGGGCCCGAAAGTTGAAGGCGAAGACTTCGACGATTAATAAATAATAAGAAAGAAGGTGCGTAACGCCCGGTATATGCGTTGCCACTCTATTAATAATAACTAATTAAACAAAAACAAAAAAATGCCAAAAGTAAAGACAAACTCCGGTGCAAAGAAGAGATTCGTGCTCACCGGCAGTGGTAAGGTAAAGCGTCATCACGCTTATCATAGCCACATCCTGACAAAGAAGACCAAGAAGCAGAAGAGAAATCTTCAGCACGCCGACTTGGTAGTGACTGAGAACATGAAGCAGGTCCGTGACCTCCTGAACCTCCGTTAATCCATTGCCAGGAAAGAGTTCTATTACTAAAGTTATTAACCGAGTGTTTAGCCGTAAAGTACATTGACCATTGACCGGTGACCATTGAGAGTCAAATCGTAAATCGTCAAATCATCAAATCGTCAAATTCAATGTCGCTAACATTCAAAAAAGAACAAAACTATGCCAAGATCAGTAAATCATGTAGCCAGTAGAGCTAAGAGAAAGAAAATTCTGAAGTTGACCCGCGGTTACTTTGGCGCTCGCAAGAACGTCTGGACCGTTGCCAAGAACACTTGGGAGAAGGGTCTTACCTATGCCTTCCGCGATCGTCGCAACAAGAAGCGCACTTTCCGTGCCTTGTGGATTCAGCGTATCAACGCTGCTGCACGTCTCGAGGGTATGAGCTACAGCCAGTTGATGGGTGGCCTGCACAAGGCTGGCATCGAGATCAACCGCAAGATTCTTGCCGACCTCGCTGTTAACTATCCCGAGGCTTTCAAGGCTATCGTAGCAAAGGTAAAGTAAGAAGAATCGAATCTCTTCTGTGAGAGTCAGGCGTCTGTCGCCGATTCTCAAGTGAAAAAGAAATAAGGACTATCCCGATGGGGTAGTCCTTATTCTATATAAAAGCCGCACTTGGTGATGTGATGAAACTCCGAGCTAACATGTTTTGAGCGCCCGCAACCTTTGTAATCCGCCGGTACTCGCGTACTACCCTTCACAGGGCGCGGCCCGCCATTGGAGTGCGTAAGCATTCTCGGTTTTCAGTAATAATTTGATGAGTATCCCAGTCAAACCTTGTGCGGCTGTTCGTTTCGGAGCCTCTGCTCGTTTCTCACATGACAAAGTTACGACTTTAATAATAAACGAGGTAGCAAATGCAAGAAATAATTCAACAAAATGCGTTTAAAGTGAAATTTTCCTATTTTCTCTTGCATGTTTCAGCTTTTGGTCTTATATTTGTATGATTTATGTCATAGAATTAACCACTTTAAATATTAAGAACGATGACAACTTGGATTATTGTTATTGCGGTAGTAGTCGTACTTGCCCTCTACCTGATCAGCCTTTACAATGGCTTCGTAAAACTGCGTAATAATCGTGAGAATGCTTTTGCGAACATTGATGTTCAGTTGAAGCAGCGTCACGACTTGATTCCTCAACTTGTTGCAAGCGTTAAGGGCTATGCCGAACACGAGAAAACCCTGTTGGAAGAACTTACTCGTGCCCGTACTGCAGCCATGAGTGCTACGACGATTGACGAGAAGATTCAGGCTGAAGGTCAGCTTTCTGCTGCACTGAATGGTTTGAAGGTTGCCGTTGAAGCATATCCCGATTTGAAGGCAAATCAGAACTTCCTGCAGTTGCAAAACGAGATTAGTGATATCGAGAACAAACTTGCTGCTGTTCGTCGCTTCTTCAACTCTGCTACGAAGGAACTGAACAATGCTGTTGAGACCTTCCCTGGCAACATCTTTGCCGGTATGTTTGGCTTCAAGCGTGAAATGATGTTCGAGGTTGCCGATGCCGAGCGCGCTCAGTATGACAAGGCTCCCGATATCAAGTTTTAAAATAAAGAGAAGTAAGAGCCAAGGAGAAGAATGAAATATGTAGGAATCCATACCCAGCAAGCCTCGAACAACATGAAGAGCATGTTGCTCCTGATCATGTTCCCCATCATTTTGCTGGGCATGGTTTACGCTTTCATTGCCATCCTGATGAAGATGAGTACCGATCCGTACTACTTTAATTGGGATGAAGTGACAGGTTATTTCCTAACCACCATACCCTTTGTCATAGGCGTTGTGGTCATTTGGTTCATGATTGCCTATTGGAGCAACACGTCGATGATTCGCAAGGCCACGGGTGCTCGTCTGCTTGAACGCAGGGAGAATCCGCGCGTATATAATATAGTAGAGAATCTTTCGATGGCGTGTGGTATGGATATGCCGAAGGTGAATGTGATAGACACGCCCGAACTGAATGCCTTTGCCAGCGGTATTGACAAGGATAGTTATACTGTTACTGTAACCACTGGCATTTGTAATCGACTGAACGACGATGAGTTGGCAGGCGTAATCGGCCACGAACTCACACATATCCGCAATCGTGACACCCGACTTCTCATCGTGAGCATTATCTTTGTCGGCATTATGTCCACGATTTCCAGTCTTGCCATTCGCTTGGTTTGGAACACCTTCGTATATGGAGGTCGTGGTTTGCGACGCAGTTCCAGTAACGACAGGGGGAGTGGGGTAAGCATAATCATTGCCTTGGCCATTGCTGCATTGTTGGCTACCATCGGGTATGTCTTCACCCTGCTTACTCGCTTTGCTATTAGTCGCAAGCGCGAATACATGGCCGATGCCGGAGGAGCAGAACTTTGTGGCCAACCGCTTGCTCTCGCGAGTGCCCTGCGTAAGATATCGGCTAATCCCGCTTTGGCTGACGTCGAACGGCAGGATGTTGCTCAGTTGTTCATTATTCATCCCCAGAAACTTACGTCGGGAATAACTAGTTTCCTGAACAATATGTTCAGCACGCATCCTTCGACGGAAAGTCGAATTGCCTATCTTGAACAATTTTGAGGCTTGAGGAATAAAAAAACGTTGAAACGTTTGGCGGAATAAGAACTTCTGCGTAACTTTGCAGTCGCATTTGGGGGATTAGCTCAGCTGGCTAGAGCGCTTGCATGGCATGCAAGAGGTCATCGGTTCGATTCCGATATTCTCCACTTAAGAGGTTGCTCTTTCAAAGTGTAACCTCTTTTTTTGTCCTTATCTTTTGTCCGTTTCGATTAAAAACCGTATTTTTGCAAGGCAATATGTAATGAAGTGAATAAAGATATGAATAGAATGAGATATCTTATAGGAATGTGTCTGCTCCTCGTAATGAGCTTGCCTTTGCATGCTCAGGAAAGATGGGACGATGAATTCCAAATGCTTCGTCCTGAGTGCAGCGTGATGGAAACCTCATTGCTGGGCGAAGTTCGACTTGCTCCTCGCCGTGTAGGTTCTCAGGCAACTGCACCCCTCAAGGCTAAAGGCGTGCAGAAGGTTCCAGTCGTGCTGGTTGCCTTTGCCGATCAAGGCTTTTCTGTTGCAGACACCAACGAAGGCGTGATAGAATACTATCAGAAGTTCTGTAATGGAACAAAGGATGGCCACATCTATACGGGCCACGGTAGTCACGGAAGCATTCGCGACTTCTTTGTCGAGCAGAGCGATTCCGTCTTTCTGCCTGAGTTCGTTGTTATTGGTCCTGTTGTTCTTGACAATGATTTCTCATACTATGGTGCCAATAAGTACAGGTATCGCGTCAAGGTTGGAGACCAGATTGTTACGAAAGACAAGGTTGAAGAAGGCGATGTTGTTGTTGACTCCATCTTGTCTCAGAGAGACGTGAACTATAGCAAGTTTGCCAGCGAGTCGATAGCCAAGGCTATGGAGGTCTTTAGCGATTGGAGTCAGTTTGATAACGACGGCAACAACACCATCGATATGGTATTCTTCGTCTTCGCAGGCTTTGGCGAAAACTTTTCAGGCGCCAATAGCAATTACATCTGGCCTAAAGAGGTGACGAAAAGTGAAACCATCAACGGACGCGTTTTTGCCACCAATGCTGTCACTTGCGAAATGCGTCCTGCCAGCAAGAAGGATGACGTCATTATTGGTAAGCCCGATGGCGTTGGCGTTTTCATTCACGAACTCAGCCACGCACTTGGCCTTCCTGATTTCTATGATACCGAGAACGTTGCTTTTGGAATGGACGTCTGGAGTGTGATGGACTATGGGGAGTATGGCAACAACGGCTATAATCCTGGCAACTACACGGCTTATGAGCGTGACTTCATGGGGTGGCGCAAGCTCGTTGACTTGACAGAACCCTGCGTGCTCACTATCCCTTGCTTTGCCGACGGCGGCGTTGGCTATAAGATTCAGAATGCCGCATCTGCCAATGAGTATTATATCATTGAGAACCGCCAGCAACGGGGATGGGACGACTACATCGGACGCATGGGACATGGTTTGCAAGTGACTCATGTTGATTTCGATGCTTCTACGTGGAACCGCAATAGAGTTAACTCCACGGCTGATCATCAGCGCATGACCATCATTGCAGCTAACGATTGCTACAAGGGAACTAACTCTGCTGAGTCTGCAACCGAATGGCGAGCAACCTTGGCTGGTAATCTCTTCCCAGGTGATACTTATAACTTCAACCTGACAGACGAGACCACACCTGCTGCTGCTGTTTACACGGGAGGACTCTTGCACAAGCCTCTTCGCAACATCACGGAGAACGAAGACGGGACCGTAACGGTTTGCTTCATGACGAATGGTCAACTTGATGCCCCCTTGCTTCGTGAGCCGGAGAACATCATGATGGATCAGTTCGATATCGAATGGGAGACCGTTGACCACGCCACGCAGTATGCCTACGAAGTGATTCGTGATGGTGCTGTTATTCAGAAAGGTGTGACTGAGGAAACATCCGTTCACGTAGAAAGCCTTATGCCCAGCAGTGAGTTGGAGTTCCATGTTAAGGCTATGGCCAACCAGCCAGAGGATTACATCGATAGTCCTTGGAGTGAGTCGCAGTATTTCTCCACTTTGGCCGATTATATCGACGAACTACCTGAAAGCGAGAAACTTGTTAACGTTTATTCCTCTAATGGTGTTTGGATGACACGTTGCTACGTCGACCAAATCCATCGCCTTTCCTTCCGTAGTGGTATTTATATCCTGCGCTATGCGAATGGTGCTTCACGCAAGGTGTTGATAAAATAAAAGAGCGCTTTTAACACAAACTATTCATTGCCCCATGCTTCACTCAAGTGTGGGGCTTTTTTGTGCTTTACAATGAGATTGTGGAATTCCGAGAGATTCTGAGAGCTCTGATAATTCTGAGTGTTCCGATAATTCCGAATATTCCGATAATTCCGAATATTCCGAAAATTCTGAATACTCCGAAAAATTCGGAAGCCTTCCAGCGCCTAGCATAAGCACAGAAAAAACCCTTGGATTTGCATCCAAGGGCCCAAAACTATTACTTTATAAACAATCTAGTGGTGCATAGACCACAGATTTAAGAGCTTCACAGCTCGTATTATTTCTTGCCACCCCAGAAGTCTTCCTCAGCCTTCTGCTTGGCAACATAAGCGTCGTAAGCAGCCTTTGCACGTGCGTTGGCAGCAGCATTGGCCTGCACCTCTCGAATTTTGCTTGCCAGACGATTGGCCGAGCCACTAACGGTGATGTCAGCAGCAGCTGCCTGCTCGCAGTAGGTGAGGGCTTGTGGATATTGTCCGAGTGCAGTGTAAACGGCAGCTTTCTTCATGCTGGCCTGACCCGTCAGGTTGCTGTCGTAACCCATAGCCTTATCCAGATAAACGAGGGCTCCGGTGTACTGCTTGCTGTTGATAAGGCTGTTGGCGATAACAAGACTGATGCGCCCACGACGAGCATCGGTCTGGCACAGGTCGATGGCCTTCTCATAGTACTTTAGCATGTCCTGCATCTTGCCTTGTTGCTTGCTCCAGCTTGCCATACCGATGGCAGACTCGTAGGTGGGCTCGATGTTGTAGGCGTACTCTGCGGCCTTGTAGTAAACCTCCGTGTCGTCACACTCGTTGGCGGCAAGTACGGTCATAGCCTTACGCAGGTACTCCAGGTTAGCCTTGTTGGCCTCTACCTTCGGAGTGAAGAGGGCAATCAGCTGTTCGCGGTTGGCAGCGCCAGACTCGGCAAACACCTGTTCGATTACTGCCAGCGGACGGTCGTACTCGTCAACGATCTTCTGAGCCTTCTCGGGGTCGGTCTCTTCCTTAGCCAGCTGCAACATCTTCTCGCAAACCTCCGTAGAAGAGAGGTAGTCGTTCAGGAACTGCTCGCGGTAGTACTCGTTTGAAGCCTTGTATAGCTCGTGACTAACTGAGAAGAAGTATTGGATGTAGGCGCCCTTCACTTCACGACCGCCTTCCTCGTTGATGGCGTTGATGCCCTTAGCATACATGTCGTAGATCTTGTTGTAGGTGTACTCGTTGTCGATGCCATAACCATAGATGTGATAGTAGTTGGCCTTGGCTATGAGCACGTCACCCTCTGTGGCACGTCCGCGCTTGCCTTCGGGAATGGAGGCGTTCAGATACTTGAGGTATTTCAGACGAGTGTCGAAGAGGGACATCATCTCGTCCAGGTACTGCTTCTTCTTAGCGGTATCGGTTTCAGCCTTGATGAGTTCGCCCAGCATCACGGCACCACGTGCATAGAGGCTAACGCTTGCGATAGGCGCATTGGTGGTGAGCCACTTCCAGTTTTCGTACATCTCGTTCCAGTTCTGCGAGCTGTAGTACATCTGCATCATGGTGATGTATCCTCCAACTTGCTTCCCGGGGTCAGCGATTTGTTCCTGACCGATGTAGGCTATTTTGTAACGTTCCTCATCATTTGTGAAGTCCGTATTTCCCTCGTATTTTTCATACTGTGCGAAGGTCGGAAGAACCATCGCTGCGAAGCCAATTGTGAGTGCAATCTTCTTAATTTTCATCTTTTTTATTAGTTAATTTGGTGTTATAAACTTTTTCTCGGTGCAAAATTATAAATAATTTCTGCTACTTGTTTGATAGTTTTAGTTAAATAGGGTTTAAAAATCACAAAAAATGTTATTTTGCTTATTCCTCGTCCTCAATTTCGTCCTCGTATTTGTCGAAGTGCTGGATTACAACCGGAGTTGTGCGCTTCTCGAATTCGTCGCAGTTGTGTTTTGCTTCTGCCACAAATCGCTCTTCGAAGGCCTTGCATTCGCATACTACCGGATTCTTGAACCATTGCATGTAGGTCGCGTTGGCGCAATCCAAGCAACGGATGTTTGTTACTTTCACTCCCATATTACTCTTTCGGTTCGAATTTTATCAGTTGATTGATGTGGTTTCTGATTACGAGCGAGTCGCCGTCGAGCCATTCGATGTTCATCGTGTCGAGTCGGTTGACGATGCCCACTTCCTGCTTCTGCTGACTGCTCAGCACGATTTTTCCGTTCCAGATTGTCCACCCGTCGTATGGCTCAGTCTCGGCTTTCTTCCACACTTCGTCCAGTTGAGTCGCGTTTATGGCCGTGAGCATTGTCTCGCCTCCAGACGCCAGGGTGATGGCAAAGTGGTCTTTGTAGTTGCGGATGTCGCCCAGCAGTCGTCCGTCCTCGCCAGTGTAGGGATCAGAGCGGTATATTTCCAGCGTATCGCCAGCGTCTGTGATGAATTCGAGAGCTGACATACCGCTGTCCTCGCCCAGGTGTCCCCAGATGGTGGAGTCGGGTAGGGCGGTCACGGGCTGTTCCACTACGATGGTGTCTTGTCCTTCGCCCTCTTCCGTTTCGCCCTGCTTCCACCAGTCCTTACAACTCGTGAGCAGCAGCACGCTCAATCCCATTAATAATAAGGTATAATGTTTCATAACCATTACATTTGCCCACAAAGGTACAAAAAGATTAGGGATTAGGGATTAAGGATTAAGGATTTTTTTGTACTTTTGCAGTCAAATCCGAGAGAATATGGAAATGCTACTTGATATTTTAGGAGTTGTCTTTGGTCTTGTCCTCATTATAAAAGGTGCCGACACGATGGTCGAAGGTTCATCCGACCTGGCACGTAAGTTTCGTATCAGCGAGGCCGTGATAGGTCTTACTGTCGTGGCCTTTGGCACCAGTCTGCCCGAGTTCGTGGTCAGTTTCTTCTCAGCCTTGAAGGGTAGTGGCGACATGTCGGTTGGAAACATCATGGGCAGCAACATTTTCAATTCTCTAGTCATCCTCGGAGCCTCTTCTTTGGTAAGTGCCATCCCCGTTGGTCGCAGGGCTTTGAAAATCGATATTCCCCTTAGTTTCGTTGCCGCTCTGGTTTGTTGTCTCCTATGCTTCGATACTTACGTTTGGCATAAGAGCCAGAACACGCTTTCGCGCTACGACGCGCTCATTTTCTGCTTCTGCTTTGCCCTGTTCATGTACTACAACTATCGCCTTGCCAAGCGCGATAAAGAAGGCATGAGAGTCGAGGAAGTGAAGGACAGCACGTGGCTCATCCTTTTCAAGATCGTGGTCGGCATTGCCCTGCTGGTTGTGGGTGGACGAGTCCTCATCAATTCCGCGTCGGACATCGCCTATGAGTTTGGCATCAGCGAAGCCGTCATTGGTCTTACCATCCTGGCAGGTGGCACCTCTGCTCCTGAGTTGGCAACCAGTGTGGTTGCAGCCCTCAAAGGTCGTCACGATATGGCTGTGGGAAATGTTGTCGGCAGCAACGTCTTCAATGTCTTCTTCGTCCTTGGTACAGCAGGTCTCATCCGTCCCCTGCAGGTCGATGGCATTCAACCTCTCGACATCCTGATGTTCCTCGGCGGACCACTTCTCCTTTGGCTCTTTGCTTTGCTTTTCCGTCGCATCACTCGTTGGATGGGCGTCATCATGCTCCTTGCCTATCTCGCTTATCTAGCGATGCTTATTCGCATGGTGACCCAATAATGCCCCATCTTGGCCTTCCCTTTGAGGGAAGGTAGGGAAATTCAAAATTCTTTTCCCTATGTTAAGCGACGTAGGTAGATGATTGCGTGATATTATTCAATAACCACTAACCATTCATTTAACAAGTAAGGTGATCTTCCCCGGAATCTTCACGAGTTTCTTGTTCACCACCTTTTTCACGACCACGCCGTTCTGCAGTTCCATGAGGTAGGTGGAATCGTTCTGCCACGTTAGCAGGATGGCTTGCGTCTCGCTTCCCTGGTCGTTCGACAGGCGCAGGGTAGCCTCCTTGTCGTTCTTGATCTGGAACGAAGTCACCATCCATGTACCATACACACCCTTTCCCGCCAGATATCCGTTCATGGGGCCAAATAGTTCCATTCCAGGTACGTCGATGCTCTCCTCATACAGGTCCAGTTTCAGGTCCACCTGTTCTTCCTTGTTCGTCAGTTGCAACTTCCACGGTTCGCCTGCCCGAAGTACAATCGAGAGCAGTAAAACTAGACTCAGTAACGCTCTATTCTTCATAAAACTCGAATTTCGAGGTAAAATTACGAATAAGATAATAATCTACCAAAAAAGAGAGTAAAAATCGTCTAAGTCTGCGATTTTGTCCTGCGGAACTTGCGTCTGGAGTTTCAGGTTTTCGGTCGAAAAACTTCGGGCGTCGCGACTCATTCCCTCGGAGGTTCCTCCCTCGAACCACAATACAAAGTTACGACTTTTGCGTGGGTTATGCAAGAAAAAACGTGGAGGGCAACCGAACGGGCAACAAAACACCCTCTTTTTGTTGCCCGTTTACTCGCCGAGGGCGTATGTCCCCTGTAATATGGCGCCCAACGGCCGCGCTTCCCCGTCTGGCTGCCCAAAAGCATTCGTTTCGACAAGTTCCTGTAACATTGCCAAGTTGCTACGATGACTTTGTCCTGATTTCCGTAAACGTTTGAGCGTCAGTGTGTTGCATTTGTTGTATTTGCAATAAGGAAAATTTAGTATGGCCCCCTTATATATTATATATATCAATAGACATAATTATAATATAGGGCTTCTTTACTCATTTTTTTCTTATTGCAAATGCAACTTTGCAACATTTTGTAGTGCTTAGGGTCCTTAAGGTCATTAAAGTCTTTAAGGTCATTAAAGTCTTTAAGGTCTTAAAAGTCTTTAAGGTCAGCCTAACGGGCAACAAAAACTCTTCCGAATAGTTGCCCAAGTGGTTGCCCGAGGGCGAAAATAAATTGGCATTCTTGGCGTTTTCCCTTACCTTTGCCCTCAGATTCCAGTCGCGACGGAACGAGAGAGAATAGAATGAAATGTTTAACCAAATTTACAGCGTAAAGTCATTTGCTCCATCTTATTACGCAAGCGTTTGCCTCTGTCGCTACGCCCCCAATGCTAACGCCTAACTTGCATTGCCTGACGTCGCCGAGCGAGTGAAGCCTACGACGCCAGTTGATTTACATCAAGAATTTTGAGGTGCCGGTTGCAATCAATGGCTGATAAAGTTGGTGGTTAACATTTTTTCACTATCTTTGCGCCCAAAATAAGATGCATCTTAATGGAGAATGAGAAGATAGTCCCAACTTTTATATTCGAAGCGAGTTGGGAAGTCTGCAATAAAGTTGGGGGGATTTACACCGTACTTTCCACAAGAGCCAAGACCTTGCAAGACCGTTTGCAGGACAGGGTTGTCTTCATTGGTCCCGATTTCTGGCGTGGAAAGGAGAATTCTCTCTTCGAAGAAGACCACTCGATGTGGCAAGCCTGGGTCAAGAAGGCTCAGCGCGAAGGCGTGAACGTAAGAGTAGGCCGTTGGAACATTCCCGGTCGCCCATGTGTCGTCCTCGTTGATTTCACTCCCTATTTCAAGGCAAAAGACCAAATCTATGGCGAGGCTTGGGCCGACTATGGAGTGGAATCGCTGCATGCCTATGGCGATTACGACGAGGCTTCGATGTTTTCCTATGCCTCTGGGCGTGTGGTAGAAAGCTACTATAATTATTACCTGCGTAAGCGCGAGGAACGCGTGGTGTTCCAGGCTCATGAGTGGATGACAGGTCTGGGTGCCCTGTATGTGAAGAAGCATGTTCCTGCTGTGGCCACCATCTTCACAACACACGCCACAAGCATAGGGCGCAGTATTGCAGGTAACAACAAACCCCTCTACGACTACCTTTATGCTTATAACGGCAACCAAATGGCTGGTGAACTGAATATGGAGGCTAAGCATTCGATAGAGCGCCAGACAGCTCATAATGTCGATTGTTTCACCACGGTCAGTGACGTTACGGCTAAGGAATGTGAAGAATTGTTAGATAAGCGTTGCGACGCTATCCTGATGAACGGATTTGAAAACGATTTCGTGCCTGTAGGTTCGTCGTTCACAGCCCAGCGCAAGCGTGCTCGTCAGTGTCTGCTGCGTGTGGCTAACGCGCTCATTGGAGAGGATTTCCCCGAAGACACGCTCATTCTGGCCACAAGCGGTCGGTATGAGTTCAAGAACAAGGGTATCGACGTGTTCCTGGAAGCCTTGCATCGACTCGACTGGCAAGCGGAACTCAAACGTCCCGTACTTGCCTTCATCGAGGTGCCTGCATGGGTGGCAGGTCCACGACTCGACCTCCAGCAGCGCCTTGCTCAATCTGTCAATGGTCAATCGTCAATGGTCAATGGCCAATGTTCACCATTCGACACACCTCTGCCCATGCCCTTCATCACTCACAACCTGAACGACTCAGGCAACGATAAGGTGCTGGGTAGTATGCGATGGTTCAACAAGTCGAACCGTCCCGACGAACGTGTGAAAATCATCTTTGTTCCCTGTTATCTCGATGGTAAGGACGGCATTTTCGACATGTCGTACTACGACCTTCTCATTGGCAACGACCTCACCGTCTATGCCTCTTACTACGAACCTTGGGGCTATACGCCACTGGAGAGTGTTGCCTTCCACGTTCCCACAGTTACTACCAGCCTTTCGGGCTTTGGTATGTGGGCAAACAAGGTGAAGGGCGAGAGTCATCTGGCCGATGGGGTAGAGGTGATCAACCGTAATGATTACAACTATGGCGAGGTGGCCGACGGAATCGTCAAAGCCATTCTTGAATATGCTAACTGGGATGTTGACCAAGTTAAAGCGGCTCGCCGAAATGCCGCAAATCTGGCGCAGAAAGCGCTGTGGAAGCATTTCATCCAGTACTACGACGAAGCCTACGACATAGCTTTGCAGAAGGCTGAACTTCGAAAGGAAAGGATGTAGGAAATGAATGTTAGAATTTACTAAACTCTATATATTAATAATATGAAAATTAAAGCAAGCAACGTCAATCAGGCAAACTTCCGCTCCATCAGCGTCCGGAGCAATGTCCCCGAGAAACTGAAGAAGATGGAGGAACTGGCCCACAACATGTGGTGGGCATGGAACCACGACGCACGCAGTCTGTTCCGCAACATTGACGAGAAACTTTTTGATGAGTGCAACGGCAATCCCGTTCTCATGCTTGAGCGCCTCAGTTATGAGAAGATGAACCAACTGGTGGAGGACAAGGCGGTCCTGAAGAAGATGGATGATGTTTATGCCCAATTCCGTGCCTACATGGACGTGAAGCCCGACAAGAAGCGCGCCTCCGTGGCTTATCTCTGTATGGAATATGGTCTGAATCAGGTGCTCAAGATTTACTCTGGTGGTCTTGGTATTCTGGCTGGCGACTATCTGAAAGAGGCCAGTGACTCCAATGTCGATATGGTTGCTGTCGGTTTCCTCTATCGTTATGGTTATTTCACGCAGACCCTCTCGATGGACGGTCAGCAGATTGCCAACTACGAGGCTCAGAACTTTGGCAGTCTCCCCATCGAGCAACAGCACAATGAGGACGGCACTCCCATGGTTATCGATGTGCCCTATATGGACTATTACGTTCATGCCTTTGTTTGGCGTGTCAACGTTGGCCGTATCAAGCTCTATCTGCTCGATACCGACAACGATTTGAATTCCGACTACGACCGTCCTATCACTCACGCCCTCTATGGTGGTGACTGGGAAAACCGCTTGAAGCAGGAGATTCTGCTTGGTATCGGTGGTGTGCTTACACTGAAGAAACTGGGCATCAAGAAGGATGTTTACCATTGCAACGAGGGTCATGCTGCCCTGTGTAATGTGCAGCGTCTGGTTGACCTCGTCAAGGAGGGTATGACCTTCACCCAGGCTATGGAACTGGTTCGAGCCTCTTCGCTCTACACAGTTCACACTCCCGTTCCTGCTGGTCACGACTATTTCGACGAGGGCCTCTTCTCGAAGTACATGCGCGGTTATGCCGACTTACTAGGTATAACTTGGGACGAGTTCATCGGCATGGGTCGCATGAATCCTGATGACCACTCAGAGCGCTTCTGCATGTCCACCTTCGCTTGCAACACCTCGCAGGAGGTCAATGGCGTTAGCTGGCTCCATGGTGAGGTGTCGAAGAAGATGTTCTCCGGCATCTGGCCTGGCTACTATCCCGAGGAAAACCACGTGGGCTATGTCACCAACGGCGTACACTTCCCCACATGGTGTGCCAACGAGTGGCGTAAGCTCTATCGCAAGCACTTTGACGAGAAACATCTTGCGGACCAGTCGAACGAGCGCATATGGGAAGCCATTTATAATGTCAGCGACGAAGAGATTTGGGACACCCGCATGCAGCTTAAGAACAAGCTCACCGACTACATTCGCGAGCAGTTCCGCGACTCTTGGCTCAAGAACCAGGGTGACCCCTCGCGCGTTGTCTCTCTCATGGAGAAGATTAACCCCAACGCCCTGCTCATCGGTTTTGGACGTCGCTTTGCCACCTACAAGCGTGCCCACCTCCTGTTCACCGACCTCGATCGTTTGGCCAAGATAGTCAACAATCCCAACTATCCTGTGCAGTTCCTTTACACCGGTAAGGCACACCCCGCAGACGGTGCCGGTCAGGGACTCATCAAGCGCATCTATGAAATCAGCCAGCGTCCCGAGTTCCTGGGCAAGATTATCTTCCTTGAGAACTACGATATGCAGCTGGCTCGTCGCCTTGTTTCAGGCGTAGACATCTGGATGAATACCCCCACGCGTCCCCTCGAGGCCAGCGGTACCAGTGGCGAGAAGGCCTTGATGAATGGTGTTGTCAACCTCTCTGTGCTTGACGGCTGGTGGCTCGAAGGCTATCGCGAAGGTGCCGGATGGGCACTCACAGAGAAGCGCACCTATCAGAACCAGGCCTATCAGGACCAGCTCGATGCAGCTACAATCTACTCGCTGCTCGAGAATGAAATCATGCCTCTCTACTATGCCCGCAACAAGAAGGGCTATTCCACGGGCTGGATTCAGGTTATCAAGAATTCTATCGCTCGCATTGCGCCTCACTACACTATGAAGCGTCAGCTCGATGACTACTACTCGAAGTTCTACAACAAACTGCGCGACCGCTCCAACCTCCTTCGCAAGGATGGTTGTCAGTTGGCCAAGGAGATTGCAGCTTGGAAGGAGAGCGTTGCCGAGCGTTGGGACCAAATTCGCGTTGTGAGTGCCGACAAGCCTGAAGCTCTCATTCAGGGGCTGCCCATGGCAGGTCAGAAGTACAACATTCGTATTGTCATAGACGAAGCTGGACTTGAGGACGCCATCGGACTTGAACTCGTCACCCTCAGCACCGACAAGGACGGCGTTGACCACATCTACAGCGTCGAGCCTTTCAAGGTCACTGGCCATCAGGGCAACGAGTACACCTTCGAGCTCCAGCATATGCTCAACAATGCTGGCTCCTTCAAGGTAGGCTATCGTATGTTCCCCAAGAACGACCTCTTGCCACACCGTCAGGACTTCTGCTACGTTCGTTGGTTGTAATAGACTCTAAGCACATAGAGATAAGAAAAGAGAGGCACCTCGCAAATGTGCCTCTCTTTTTGTTTATGATTTCGATTAAGATTAGTCGAAAATGGAATTAAATCAGATACTGGTCAGAGATGCTCTCGTTGTTCTGCACGCGAGAGATGGTTGATGCTATCAGTTCGGCCACACTGATTTGCTTAACTTTGTCGCAAGTGCCGCGATAAGGAATGCTGTCTGTGAAGACCATTTCTACAAGAGGACTCTTCGCAATTCTTTCGTCAGCAGGGTTGCTCATGATGCAATGGCTGGCGATAGCTCGAACAGAAGCGGCCCCGTTTTCAATCATGAGTTCTGCTGCTTTCGTGATGGTTCCAGCGGTGTCAACTATATCATCGAGTAAAATCACGTTTGCATCCTGAACGTCTCCGATGACCTGCATGTGGGCAACTTCGTTGGGACGACGGCGCGTCTTGTTGCAGAGCACAAGCGGACAGTTGAGGTACTTACTGTATGTGGAAGCACGCTTTGAACCACCTACGTCGGGAGTAGCAATTACAAGATTGTCGAGATTGAGGCTCTGGATGTATGGAAGCATAACCGAGGAGGCATAGAGATGGTCGACGGGAATGTCGAAGAATCCCTGTTCTTGATCGGCGTGAAGGTCCATTGTGATGACGCGATGAACGCCTGCAACGCTCAGCATGTCTGCTACAAGTTTGGCTCCTATGCTTACGCGAGGTTTGTCCTTACGGTCTTGACGTGCCCAGCCGAAATATGGAATGACTGCATTGATGGTGCGTGCAGAGGCTCGCTTAGCCGCATCGATCATGAGCAATAACTCCATGAGATTGTCGGAGTTGGGGAAGGTGGACTGGACAAGATAGATGTCGCGTCCACGAATGCTCTCTTCATAGGATACAGAGAACTCACCATCGGCAAAGCGGGTGATTACAAGGTTGCCGAGTGGGCAATCGAGGGCTGCACAGATTTTCTCAGCGAGATAATGAGTGCGTGTGCCGCTGAAGACCAGAAATCGTTTTTCCATATTGAGGTTATGGGTTAGATGTTGTATGTTATTGGAAACTTTTATTCTGTTATTTGCCTGAGTTTGCGGAAGTGGGCAATGAGGTCCTTATAGTCGTAGCCACGATGTATGTTGAAACGACGCCATAAATCGCCACGAATAACTACGCCTCCGAATCCATACTGACGTATTTGAGGAATGTTTTCGAGCGAAATGCCTCCTTGGGCCATTACATGGCGGTCGATGATGCCTTGCCGAGTAGCCAGAGCTAGGTCGTCGGCCGTAAAGCGCGAGACGTAGTTGGGTTCAGAAATGCTGTCATAGACGTTCTTTAGGATGACATATTTCGATTTAGGCTTGAGTTCCTTTACTTCATCGAGCGTGTAACACGTGCGACTCATCATGTCGTGATAGTCGGGTGGGGGTGTAGGATTGTGGTGACTGAGGTGAATGCCCATCAATCCAAATTCTTCCTTCAGGTAGAAATGGTCGTGAACGACAATGCGCTTGTGGTATCTTTCGGGAAGGAGAGTGAGCAGTCGCTCGCAGAAAACTGGCTCGCTATTCGGCTTGCGAAGGTGCAGAATATCGAGACCTTCCTCGAAAAGCGTGGAGAGAATCTTATCCTCTTCAATGAAGAAATCGGGAGATGTCAGTAGTATCAGTTTCATTCTATCCGATTATTTTCTCCACAAAGATACGAATAAGCGAGCGGAATACCAAAAAAAGAGAAAGAAAAAATGAAAGAAAAAAGATCCTTGATTTTGAACCTATATTCGATTGCCTTTGAACCTATATTCGATTGTCTTCGAACAAGTATTCGAGTCGCTTCGAACCTATGTTCGATGACTATAAGACCTAAGGGCTTCCGCGATAAGGCCTAAGGGCTTCCGCGATAAGGCATAGGGGTTATTTGCAGGGAGATTAATTCAAATTGATTGTGACTCTGCAATGTTTTTTGCTACGACATAGCCCATCGTCCATGCTGCCTGAAGGTTGAAGCCACCCGTAATTGAATCAACATCAAGTAGCTCGCCTGCCAAATAGATGTTGGGATGAGACTTTAATGCAAGGGTATTTGGATTAATAGAGCGGAGTGAGACGCCTCCACAGGTAACGAACTCAGCTTTATATTGACGCCTGCCTTCGCTTAAGTATGTATCGGCAGTAAGCACGTTGACGAGTCTGTTTACGTCCTTCTTATTCAGGGCGTTCCAAGGTTTGTCGATGGATATACATGCACGTTTGAGCAAATAATTCCAATGACGGGCAGTCAGGTGCCGAGGATGATGATTGCCCGTTTGCTTGGTGCTTTGCAGATATTCCTTAAGTTCTTGTCGGACTTGTTCTTCATTCAGTCCTTGCATCCAATTGACGATAAGTTTAACGGAATAATCCTTCTCGGCTAAATAGCGTGCGGCATAAGATGAAAGGCGAAGAATGGCAGGTCCACTCATTCCAAAATGCGTGATGAGTAATGGACCTTGTGCCAGGAACTTTGTACCGGCTATACTCACAAGGCAATCATCAACAACAATCCCCGTTAATTCTTGCAGATGGGAATCATTGACATTCAAGGCAAAAAGCGAAGGAACAGGTGGCTCGAGTTCTAAGTCTAATTCGGAGAGATAAGAGAGACTTTCGATGCGAGGATTACCCCCAGTCGTTATAACTATATAATCGAAGCCTTGAGGAAGGACTTCTATCTTCGTACTGGTTAGAATCTTGGCGTTCGCCTCTCGCATGATTTGCAACAAGGTATTCACTACCTGCATGGCGTCTTGAGAGCGAGGAAAGATGCATTGGTCGGGTTGCACAACCAACGGAACACCAGCATCCTCCCACCATTTACGTGTATCCGATGGCGAAAACTGACGGAACAGGCGTTCCATGAGTCTCCATCCACGAGGATAGGCTTGACTGAGTGAAGTGATTTCTTCGAATGTGTTGGTCAGATTGCATCTTCCTCCACCTGTAATCGCTAACTTGGCCATTGGTCGGCGAGCACGTTCATAAATAGTAATGTTGCATTGTTGAAGCATACGTGAGAGATTGGCCGCACAAAAACAACCGGCTGCTCCTGCTCCGATAATCGCAACTTTGATGGTGCTGTCGTTTGCAATCATTGTGCAAAGATATAAATAAAATGGTGAATGCTAAATGTTAAATGCCAAATAATTATTATCTTTGTCCTCAAACAAAAAAGACTATGCATTACATCTTATATATATTAATAGGAATTGTCGTGACTGCTTTGGTCGCAGGCATCTTTATTTCTCGCCTCAGGACGAAGTTGGCTTTGAGTGAACAAGAAAAGAAACATGCTGTGGAGGATGCTGAGGTTCAACGACAGCAAGGAAAGAGATATGTCGAAGAACTGAAAGAGCAACATCGTCAGCAGATGGAGGCCTTACGACTTCAACAAACCGAGCAACTGACGAAGGCTGAAACGCAATACAAAGAAGCCTTAAACCAGATGCATCGGCAACATGAGGAGCAAATTCGCCAGCAGATGCAACTCATTAAGGAACAAATGAATACTGCATCGGAAAAGATATTAAAGGAACGTGCCGAACAATTGTCCACCACAAACAAAGAGCAGTTGGCAAGCATCCTCAATCCTTTGCAAACGAACATCCAACAAATGCGTGAGGCTGTTGAGAAAAGTGATCGAGTACAGACTGCAACGATGCAACGCCTTGATGCTTCGATAAAGACGAGCTTCGAGCTGAGTCGCCAGGTTGGAGAAAGAGCCGATCGACTTGCATTGGCCTTGACTGGAGAGAACAAGACACAAGGAAACTTTGGCGAATTACGTCTGAAGCAATTGCTCGAGGATATGGGTTTGGAGGAAGGCGTGCAATTTGAACTGCAGGAAACGATGAAGGATAAAGATGGACGAACGGTTTATGAAGAAGGCCATCGACTGGTTCCTGACGCCATCTTGCACTTTCCTGACCAAAGAGACGTTATCATCGATTCAAAGATGTCTTTTGTTGCTTTTGAGGATTACCATAATGCGGAAACTGAGGAACAAAGGCATGAAGCCCTGCAGAGACATATTGCAAGCGTAAGGGCACACGCCAACGAACTGTCGAAGAAGAATTATTCACACTTTATCAAAGACAATCGTGGCCGACTCGACTTTGTGCTGATGTACGTCTATTCGGAATCTGCCTTGCAACTGGCATTAGGCAATGCTCCTACATTGTGGAAGGAAGCCTATGATAAGGGCGTTGTCATTGCTGGTTCGCAAAACTTGTACATGATGTTGCGCGTGCTTGAGATGACGTGGAGACAAGTTCGCCAGGTTGAGAATCAGCACGAGATAATGAACTGTGCCAATGAGTTGGTCAATCGCGTACAGTTGTTTGCAGAGCGAATGGATGCTGTTAAAAAGCAATTCGAGAAGACTACTGAGGCTTTCCACGACGTCGAGATGAGCACAGCAGACGGAGGCCAAAGCATCTTGACTTCGGCTCGCAAGCTTTTGAAGATGGGTGCAAGTGAGAATCCTAAACGTAAGCGTTCGCTTAACGCACTTCCTCCCAGCGAAGAACAGAACCGTTCCGACGAGCAGGATCAGGACCAGTAACATCCATTGAATAGGGACTTCCTGTCGTAGGACTCTTGCCCAGATAACGATGATTCTTCATCGAGAGCAGCATGAACTCTTGGTTTAAGTAATCTTGCCAAAGGAATACTTCTGCCTCATCACGATTCTTTGTGAATCGAACGTCTCCTGCAATACCAATGCCTGAGGTCATAAGATATCGACCGTCCTCACACTGAAGAATTACTTTTCCGTTCTCACAATCCACAATGCGGAAGTGCGTGCGCTGGGAATCGCGTGTAGTATCGTAAAGCAATCCGTGTGGGGTGGCTTCTGCCATCCTGTTGGTTGCAATGTTAACAATTCGGAACAGTTTGCCGTAAGGTATGTTCTTACTCCTGTCTGCATTGGGTTCCTCTACAGTAAAATTATCGAATTCGGCAAAACCACCGTTCTTTCCTGTTATATTAAATGCAAACAACGCATGGCGCGAACCTTGGAAGGTAACAAGCTGATAGGATAGCGGCATCATACGCCCCATTGTCTGGAATGTCTCTCCGTCCAGAGAATAAGCATATTGCGCTTGATTATTGTCGTAATCGCCTATACTGCGCAACCAAATCTTGTCTTGCTGTAGTTTAATGGGTTTGTCGATGGTGTCATTGGTAAGTTGCTCGAAACAGCGCAAAGTCAATTCCCCATTGTTCTTGACAATTCCAATCCATGAGCAAGGAATATTGATGTTTCCCAAGCCGCATACATCACCGTCCTTCATACCCTTGACATAAAGCTCAACCGTACTGATAGACGTTGGACCAATAACTCTTTGAGTAAGCGTGTTACGAGCCCACATCAGTTGTTCGGCAGGCATCGAGTTTAGGCGAAGTCTTCCTTTCTTGAGGCTCCACATCTTGTCGTCGGGATTATGATTCCATTGCCAAATGCGTCCAAGTTCTTTTTGATTGAAGTCCTCATTGCGGTTGTAGGGGGCTTGCATGGGTTGAGGTCCCTCGAGACCATAATACCCCTCTGCCGTCTCTGGCTTGAACCAAGTGCGTGGAGCACGACCCAAATTGCCTTTTAGGCCTATCATGGGCCAACCATCTTCCCAGGTAATTGGCATCAAACATACGGTTCGTCCAATGGAATGGAAGTCTTGCATCAGTAAAGCCCACCATTGACCATTAGGCGTGGAAACGATTCCTCCTTGGTGTGCGTTTGTACAAGCCGTCGCATTCTTGTCAAGAGGACCAATCTTGAATTCATATCCGTCGGGTTGAATCCGGCCTCCAAATTGTGTTAGCGGAGCAGCATGATAGCCATAGGTTTCATCAGCAGTAATCACACGTGTCTCGTATGGTCCCCAAATGCTCTTCGCACGAGAACAAAGTGTACGTCCGTTGGGCATGTAGTCAGTGGAGATAAGGTAATACATGCCATTGATCTTGTACATGTGATGGCCTTCGCCTACACCCGTTCCTTCAGGAATGATAACGCGCTCTGTTCCTTCTATGGGACCACTCATGTCGGGTTTCAACTCTGTACACTTTACTGTTCCATATCCATGAATCGCGTAAACGCGTCCGTCATCGTCAAATAATACGCCCAAGTCATAAATATTTCCCTTCATGTTATGATGCTCCCAAGGTCCTTCGATATTCTTCGACGTGTAGCATTGTAGTCCTTTGCCATTGACGTTTGAGAAAACATAGAATTGACCATTGGCGTATCGAATGCAAGGTGCCCAAATGCCTTGACCGTAAATCTCTTTATGATTCTTCAGATAGAAAGCATCATCAGCGAAATCGAAGCGGTCGAAGCAGTAGGATATGTTTTCCCAGTTTACCAAGTCTTTGGAGTGAAGGATGACGAGACCAGGAACGGCGTGCATAGTTGTTCCTGCCAAATAGTAATCGTCTCCCACACGAAGAATGTCTGGGTCAGAAAACTCGTCATAAAATAAAGGATTAGTAAATGTTCCGTTCCCATTGTCTGCCGTCCAGCTTTGAGCTGACGAGGGAAGAAGGTAGGAAACTGCAAATAGAATGACTGTAGCAAGACGTTTCATGACGCAATACATATTAATGTTTCTTTAGATATTCCTGAACGAGTTGAATGGCAAGCCATTGTGAAATGCCTGAGTATCCATGATCGATGCCATGAAGGACATAATACTCCACATTCTTGTACGTTTGTGCTGCACGATCACTATATCCAACTGGTACAATGCGGTCGCTGTCTCCATGAATAATAAGAACGGGCTTTTGGAATTTTGCAATCACCTCATACGGATTCAGATCGTAGATGTCTTCCGCATAACACTTACCCAGTTTCATTCCCCATATCTCGCCTTCCTCAGGTATCTCTGCTCTTGAGGGATAGCGCTTATGTGTGTCAACAGGAATAGAGAAGGCAGGATAGAAGAGAACAATATTTCGGATGTCTTTTTCCACATCTACTGCAGCTAGAGCAGTTACGATACCGCCCTGGCTTTCACCCATAAGCGTGATATTAGATTTATCGACGTCACTTCGTTGCTTCAGTTGAGTCAATATGGCCTTCAGTTCTTCACGCTCTGTTACAATTGACATTTCATTTGTCTTACCGTCGCTCTTGCTCCGATTGCCTCCGCCGCAGAAGTCAAAGCAATAGACCATGTATCCCTGCTTCGTAAATGCTTCGGCATAAGGTAAACCTGCATGGTAACTGCTTCCAAATCCATGTGATATGATGATGAGAGGCATCTTTTCCTTCGGTTGGTCGGGGCGGAACAGTTTGCCATAAATACGTTTGTCACCTTTCTGGCACCAAAGTTCTTCTACATTGGCGGCTTGCATGCTTAGTCCAAAGAGGACGCAGAGCATGAGAATAATCTTTTTCATTTTATTCCTATAAGTTTGTGCGTTTGCAGGCTTAATCTCCATTGCGGTTTGGATAGTACGACCTCGATGGCCTGATTGAGCAACCTTTGGTTCAAGGTTGTATTTCCTCGGTCGCAGGGTTGTAGACTCCATACCTGAGGATGAAACATCTGTTCATAGATACCAAGGTCCTGACCCTCATATACCACTTTCAATTCATGAGGGTTTAAGACAACCGTTTTGTCAAGAACCTTGGGTGAACAGGTAACCCAATCAATAGAGTCGGGTAGGGGACGCGTTCCGTTTGTCTCGATCTGAACAAAGAAGCCTTTTGCGTGAAGAGCCTCGACTAACTGTGCTAAATCTCTTTGAATAGCGGGTTCGCCACCAGTGATGATTGCATGTCGAGGCGTGAATGAAGATGCTTTGGAAGCAATCTCGCTAATACTCATTTCACATCCGTCCTGATGCTTTGTGTCACAAAAGTCGCATGCAAGATTGCAGCCGCTTGTACGGATGAACACAGCTGCTACGCCTGTGAAATATCCTTCGCCTTGAAGGGAACAAAAGATTTCGTTAATCGTCAACTTCGTAACTGGCTTCGTTGTTCTGACTTTCTACAACATCGACGCGATAAGCTTGCGGAATTTGGTCGCATATCCATCGAGCAATATTCTCAGCTGTAGGGTTACATGGGAGTATCTCATTGAGGTTTGCATGGTCAAGTCTGTCGGCAATCAAACTCTTTATGTGAGTAAAATCAACAACCATACCTTCCGCATTCAACTCCTTAGACTTGCAATGAATTGTGATAAGCCAATTGTGACCATGCAGTTGCTCACACTTACTTTTGTAAGAGAGCTTAAGATGGTGACTTGCAGATATTTCGAATGTTTTCTTTAAGTAATACACTACGTTAAAATATAATTAAAAATGAAAAATTAAAAATGAAAAATTATTTGTAATTATGAATTGAAAAACTCAGTAAAAGCTTTTATACAATAGTCGTGATCGGCTTGTGAACCCGTTTCTCGACAAGAGTGCATAGCCCAAATGGGATTACCCATATCTACACCACGAAGAGGAAGACTGCTTGCCAAAATATTTCCCAAGGTGCTACCGCCTGCAACATCGCTGTGATTCACAAAGTATTGGCAAGGAACGCCTGCTTTACGACAAATCTCAGCAAATACTGCTGCAGACGAAGCATCTGTAGCATATTTCTGTGCAGCATTGAGCTTGATAACTGGTCCGCCTCCCATCTGGGGATGGTTTGTTGGGTCGTATTTGTCAGAGTAATTAGGATGCCAAGCGTGGGCGTTGTCGGCCGATACCATGAAGGCTTGCTCTATGGCACGGAAGTAATCGTCCATAGTTCCGCCTTGAGCCAGGGTTATGCGTTGGAGCATTTGTGACAGGAATGGACTTCCTGCTCCTTGCTTGGTTTGACTGCCCGTTTCTTCATTATCGAAGATGGCAAGAACTTGTGTCACTTCTGGTTCGTTATCAGCTTGAAGGATAGCCTGCAAGCCTGCGTGAACCATTGAGAGGTCATCGAGTCGTCCACTGGATATGAATTCATTATTAAGTCCAACGTGGCAAGCCGGTGTGAAGTCATAGAGATAAAGGTCGAAGTCAAGAATACGTTCTGCCTCTACGTCTAATTCCTTACTTATAATATTAATAAGGACACCGCCTTCGAGTTCTTTATTGATGATGCCTATGATGGGAAGCATGTCCTTTTGTTTGCTCAGTTTCACACCATCGTTGACTTGTCTGTTGAAGTGAATCGCTAGGTTGGGGATAATAAGCAAAGGACGTTTTGCATGGAGCAGTCGCGTCTGAGGGTGCAAGGCGTCTTTCCCTTTGAGAATAACCCTTCCGGCAAGCGAGAGGGGCCTGTCCATCCAAGTGCTCATAATAGGGCCACCATAGACTTCCGTATTTAATTTCACTAAGCCTGCCTCGCATTTGATTTCGGCATTGGGCTTAATGCGGAAAGTCGGTGAATCGCAATGGGCGCAGATGATGTGGAATCCTGCGTCGGCAAGCGTCTTTTTACCCATGCGAAAGGCATAGATGGAAGAGTCATTCTTTGTTACGAAGAACTGGTCTCCTGCTTTTATGCTTGGAAAAGGCTTTGTAGGGTCGATGCGCTTGAATCCTTGTGCTTCAAGTTCCTCAGATATGGTCTTAACCGCCAGAAAGTTGACAGGCGAATGGTCAAGAAACGAAAGTAAATTCATATGTGGAATGTCAAATAAAAGTTTAAAAGTTTAATGTTTAACGTTTGAATCGTCAAATCGTCAGATCGTCTAATGGTTTATTAAAAGATGGTTGTAGAGTTCCAAGGATAGAATTGCTCATTGACGGAGAAGGTTCCCAAGGCACGTTCCAATTTATCGCGTGTAAGTGGGATGTGTGCCATGCGAGCACTATCAAGGCCTATGTACTTGCGCGGTTTATTGGGAAGCCAAGTCCAAAACTTTTCAACACTGTTCTCGTCCAATTCCTCAAGTCCTGCGTAAGCAATGATAACGGGCAGGTGGAATCGGTTGACACATCGCGATATCTGCCAGTTGAGGATGTGGCTCTCTGTATTCAATACAGGGCTTGCGATCACAAGCATGTTGTCGGCTTCTGCCATTAGCTTCAAGAAGCGTGATTTGGTGGTTGTCTCTAACAGGTCATCGTGCAAAGCCGAGAACTCTATTTCGTGCATGTTCACAAAATTAAATCTGCTGGGGAAATTCCTTTGCCATTCGGCTAATTTCCTAAACGTGTGCAGATTACTATTAACCTCGTCGTGTACGGCATCAGCATCAAATGCGATGTAGGTTGATTTCGTTTTCATGCTAAATTTGTATATTTTTCTGCAAAGTTACAAATTAATTTGATATTTGCTAATTAAGGAATAAGATTTATTTGTAACTTTGCCATACTTGTTACAAATCAAAATCTAATTATAACATGAAGAAGATTTCATTCATTCTTACCTTATTAGTAAGTTCTGCTTGCATGGAAGTTCAAGCACAAAGACTTACAGACTACGTTGACCCGCTGATAGGTTCGGGCGATCATGGCCATGTGTTTGTGGGAGCTAATGTTCCAATGGGCATGGTTAATGTAGGTCCCACTCAGTTGGAAAGGGGCTGGGACTGGTGTTCCGGCTATCACTATGACGGCAAGAAGATTGTAGGCTTTGGCCAGATGCACCTTTCTGGTACGGGTTGCAGTGACCTTGGCGATATTGCCCTCATGCCCACGATACAAGATTTGGAACTCACGCGTGAAGGACTGGCATCAACCTTTAGTCATGATAATGAGACTGTTCGTCCGGGTTATTACAGTGTCGTTCTCGATCGCGATAAGATACGATGTGAGATGACTGCCACCCAGCGTGTGGCCCTTCATCGTTACACATTCCCTCGTGGTTCGAACAACGCTCGCATCATTATCGACCTAGAGAATGCCGTTGATGATTCGCGTATGGAATCCCGCATCTATAAGCTCGACGAGTTTACTCTTGCAGGTTATCGCATTAGTCACGGTTGGGCTAATCGCCAGCAGGTTTACTTTGTCATTCAGTTCTCAAAGCCCATCCATAATTGGTTGTGCGATGGCTTGACGACTGGCGTTGCTCAGGCCACCTTTGAGGTGGGTGCAGGCGAATCGGTTATGGCTAAGGTTGCTTTGTCACCCACTAACGAGATGAATGCCCGCTTGAATATGGCTATAGAGATGCCCGATTGGGATTTCAAGGCAGTTCAGGAACAAGCCCTTCAGGCATGGGACGAAGAACTGGGTCGCATTAAAGCTACGTTCCGTAACGACCACGATCGCCGTATCTTCTACACAGCCCTTTACCATTTGTTCTATGCACCAGTTATCTGGAATGATGTCAATGGTGATTACATGGGTAGTGATGGTCGCATTCGTCATGCTGCCGACTTCCAGAACCGCACCATCTGGAGCCTTTGGGACACCTATCGTGCCGCTCATCCACTCTTTACTATAATCTTGCGTGACCAATTGACAGATTTGGCCAAGACCATGATACATATATATGACGAACAAGGCGAACTCCCTGTTTGGCATCTGATGTCCAACGAGACATACTGCATGGTTGGTTGTCCGGCTGTCCCCGTACTTGCCGATATGGTTCTAAAGGGTGTTCAGGGCATCGATTATAAGCATGCCTTCCGCGCTATGAAAGAAAGTCTGCTTAAGGACAATCGCCAGCTCGACAAGATGAAGCGTTATGGATGGGTGCCCTGGGACCAAGGCGATGGCGAAGCTGTTGCTAAGAGCCTTGAGTATTACCTTGCAGATTGGAGTTGCGCTCAGGTAGCAGGCCTAGTCGGAGAAAAGCAAGACAGTGCTTATTTCTACAATCGTAGCATGAACTACAAACGCATGTTCGACCCCGAGAAGCAATGCATGCGTGCGTTGAGTACTGAAGGTAAGTTCCGCGACGAACCCGATTTCAATCCTGGTCATCAAACGCGTGACTACACAGAGGGCAATCCTTGGCAGTACACCTGGCTTGTTCCTCACGATGTGCTTGGCCTTGTGTCGTGCTTCCCATCTAAGGACGCCTTCATCAAGCGCCTCGATGGACTCTTTGAGGCTGATGGCGACTTGGGCGAGAATGCTAATCCCGACATCACGGGACTGATTGGTCAGTATGCTCACGGAAATGAACCCAGCCACCACATTATATATATGTATAATTATGTGGGTCAGCCTTGGAAGACGCAACAACGTGCTCGTCAGGTCATGTCCGAACTTTATAATGATCAGCCAGCCGGTCTTTGCGGTAATGAGGACGTTGGTCAGATGTCGGCTTGGTATCTGCTTTCTGCTATGGGACTCTATCAAGTGGAGCCTTGCGGTGGACGTTATCAGTTGGGTAGTCCCATTGTTGAGGAAGCCGCTATCAACGTTGGCGACGGCAAGACATTTACGGTTCGCACTCATGGTAATTCCGATCGAGCCATCTACGTTCGTGAGGTTCGTCTCAATGGCAAGCGACTCACGCAGAATCACATCCTCTATTCCGACATCATTGCCGGTGGAACGCTTGATTTCTATATGTCGAACAAACCAGTTAAGAAATAGTTACGATTTACGTTGCTCAATTTGAAAAGTGATGAAGAGAATATTTATAACCTTGCTTCTATTAGCCTGTTGTCAATTGTCAATTGTCAATAGCTATGCTCAGCGTCCAGATCCGGAGAAGCGCAGTTTCCGTAGTGAGTCTGTTGATGCCCTGATTGCCAAGATGGAAAGTCGGCTTCGTGCTTACGACGAACGTCTTTGGCAGATGTTCCAAGCCTGTTATCCCAATACGCTTGACACTACTGTCCGTTATCAGAAAGATGAGAAGGGCGACGATGATACCTTTGTCATCACGGGTGACATTGAGGCTATGTGGCTTCGTGATTCGGGTGCTCAGGTTTGGCCGTATATGCGTTTTCTGAAGGACGATGCCCATTTGCGTCACATGATTCGAGGACTCCTCCGTCGTCAGTTCCGTTATATGACCATCGACCCCTATGCCAATGCATTCAACTATGCGGCAACGGGCAGTCAATGGGAATCGGATATGACCAAGATGCAACCTATTCTTCACGAGCGCAAGTATGAAATCGACAGCCTTTGCTATCCGCTTCGCCTTGCCTTTGAATATTGGTTGCTCACGGGCGATGACTCTGTCTTCGACGACACTTGGTTGGAGGCTATTCGCCAGACGCTTAAGGTGTTCCGCGAACAACAGCGTAAGGGTGGCAACAAGACCAGTTACACCTTCCAGCGCAAGACTTCGGCCATGCACGATACTGTAGCCAACTACGGCTATGGACATCCGGTTCGTCCTTGTGGACTCATTGCTTCCTTCTTCCGTCCCTCCGACGACGCTTGCATTATGCCTTTCCTCGTGCCCAGCAACTTCTTTGCTGTATCTGTCCTGCGTAAGGCTGCAGTCATCCTCGAAGATGTTAATCACGAGAAAGCGCTTGCTCAGGAGTGCCGTTCTTTGGCAGAGGAAGTAGCCGTAGCCCTGCAAGAATATGCCGTTGTCAATCATCCTCAGTTTGGTCGCATTTATGCCTTTGAGGTCGATGGCTTCGGCGGTTGCATCTTGCAAGATGATGCCAACGCACCTTCTTTGCTTTCCTTGCCTTATCTGACTGATGTTTCGGCAGATGACCCCATCTATCAGAACACCCGTCGTATGGTTTGGAGCGAGTGGAATCCCTATTTCTTCGTGGGAAAAGCCGCTCAAGGCATTGGCAGTCAGCATACGGGTCTCGACCAGATTTGGCCGATGTCCATCATCATGAAAGGCCTTACGACTTCTGACAAAAATGAACAGAAGGCTTGCCTCGAGCAATTGCTTCGTACCGATGGCGGAAAAGGCTTCATGCACGAATCCTTTGACAAGGACAACCCAGAGAAATTCACTCGCTCGTGGTTTGCTTGGGCAAATGGTCTCTTTGGCGAACTCGTCCTGCACATCTTCGAGTAATTCCTCTTCGCGATAAAGCGAGAAAGATGATAGGCACCTGCAACTGAATGTTGTGGGTGTCTTTTTCTTTTTTACTCGAGCCTATGTTCATCTTGAATCGAACCTATGTTCGAGATGCATCGAACCTATGTTTGAGGAGCATTGAACCTATATTCGAAGAACATCGTACCTATGTTCGAGAAGCATCGTACCTAAGGCCTTCCGAATTTGCACCTAAGCCCTTCCGCGATAAGGCTTAAGTCTTTTGGCCGACGATTGTATATTACATGTGTTCAAGGTTGTACTATCATCGTGTCGAGATTGTACAACCTTGAAGCCTTACTTGTACAACCCTGAGACCATGCTCGGGCAATCTCTAAAGCATGCAAACTATTATAGGGTTACAAGCACTTGATTTGCCCTAAAATAAGTTGATTTCTGTAGAATCGTTTTTCATATCTGCATCATCTAATCGTTTTATAACTTTTTTTAAAACTTTAAAATTGGTTATGCGAGAGAAAAGCAGTATCTTCGCACCCGAATTTATTAAAAGTAATAATATAGCATATGAATGAATCTATCGACATCCGCGAACTGAATGAACGGATTGAACAAAAGAGTGCCTTTGTAACGAACTTGCAGACCGGTATGGCGCAGGTGATAGTAGGGCAGAAACATTTGGTGGAAAGCCTGCTTATCGGTTTATTGAGCGACGGACATGTGTTGCTCGAAGGTGTGCCTGGACTTGCAAAGACGCAAGCTATTAAGACTTTGGCCGGATTGGTGGACGCTAAGTTTAGCCGCATACAGTTTACGCCCGACTTGCTTCCTGCCGACGTTGTTGGTACCATGATTTACTCACAGAAGGACGAGAAGTTCGTGGTGGAGCAAGGTCCTGTGTTTGCAAACTTTGTGCTTGCCGACGAAATCAACCGTGCGCCTGCAAAAGTGCAGTCGGCTTTGCTCGAGGCCATGCAGGAACGCCAGGTTACCATCGGTAAACAAACCTATAAGTTGCCCGATCCATTCCTCGTGCTTGCTACCCAGAACCCCATCGAACAGGAAGGAACATATCCCTTGCCCGAGGCACAGGTAGACCGTTTCATGCTGAAGGTTGTTATCGACTACCCGAAGTTGGAGGAAGAGAAGAAGATCATCCGTATGAACATCGGTGGCGATCGCGAAGCCGTAAAGCCAATCCTGCGTACAGAGGACATTCGTGAAGCTCGCGAGGTTGTGCGTCAGGTTTATATCGACGAGAAGATAGAACAATATATCACAGACATCGTCTTTGCTACACGCTTCCCCGAGAAGTATGGCTTGAAGGAACTGAAGGATTACATCGAGTTCGGTGCATCGCCTCGTGCCAGCATCAACTTGGCTTTGGCAGCTCGTGCCTATGCCTTCATCAAGCGTCGCGGTTATGTAATTCCCGAGGACGTACGCGCTGTTGCTCACGACGTTATGCGCCATCGCATCGGCCTGACCTATGAGGCAGAAGCCAACAACATTGTGAGTGAGGAAATCATAAGCCAGATTATTAATAAGGTAGAAGTACCTTGATTTGGCAATTTGATGATTTCACGATTTGACAATAAATTAGACGATTGTTCTATTTGATAATTGATGGAAACATCTGAGATATTAAAGCGGGTTCGTCAGATTGAGATTAAGACGCGTGGCCTTTCCAGCAATATCTTTGCCGGAGAATACCATAGTGCCTTTAAGGGACGCGGTATGGCTTTCTCCGAGGTGCGCGAGTACCAGTATGGCGACGACATACGCGACATAGAATGGAACGTTACGGCTCGCTTTAACAAACCTTTTGTGAAGGTATTCGAGGAAGAGCGTGAGCTCACGGTGATGCTTTTGATCGACGTCAGCGGTTCGTTGCACTTTGGTACACAATGCCAAATGAAGCGCGATATGGTTACGGAGATTGCGGCCACACTTGCTTTCTCGGCCATTCAGAATAATGATAAGATTGGAGTACTGTTCTTCTCCGACCGCATCGAGAAGTTTATTCCTCCCAAGAAAGGTCGCAAGCATATCCTTTATATCATACGCGAATTGCTGGACTTCCATGCGGAGAGTTCTCGTACGGATATATCCCAAGCCGTGCAGTATCTCACACAAGCCCAGAAGCGCAGATGTACGGCCTTTGTCATAAGCGACTTCATGGACGAACGCGATTTTCGTCAGCCTTTGACTATCGCAAACAGGAAGCATGACGTGGTTGCCATTCAGGTCTATGACCGTCGTATTGAAGAGTTGCCCGATGTTGGCTTGATGAAGGTACGCGATGCTGAGACGGGTTTTGAACGCTTTATCGATACCAGCAGCAAACGTATTAGGGAAGCACAGCGTAAATGGTGGAAGGGACGTGCCGAATATCTGCATGATACCTTCACGAGGAGTAATGTCGATTCCGTAAGCGTTCGCACTGATCAGGACTATGTTACGGCCTTAATGAATCTCTTTGCTAAACGAAACTAAGGATCCTCTCCCTGGCCCTTTCCCTTTAGGGCGATGGGATGAGAAAGATAATGATTAAATATGAGGAAGATTATATTATTATATTTGTTATTTGTTTCACCACTTATTTCCCTCCTTTTAAGTGAGGAACAGGGTGGGTCTTCCTTACTTGCTCAGGTTACTGCTGAGGCTCGCATAGGTGCTGTGCAGATATTCGTGGGCGAGCAAACGGACTTAACGGTAAGCGTTACCTGTAAGAAGGGTTCGATAGTTGAATTGCCTGTGGGTCAGCGTGGACAAGAGATCGTGCCTGGTATCGAACTCGTGAACATGCTTCCTGCCGACACGACGATGCTCGATGGAGGGAAAAGCATGCAAGTGACGCAGAGCTATATCGTAACGGCTTGGGATTCGGCATTCTGCTATATACCTCCCATCGCAGTTAAGGTTAACGGCAAGGAGTATCAAACCAATAATCTGGCGCTAAAGATATATACTATCGACGTCGATACCTTACACGCCGACAAGTTCTTCGGTCCGAAGACGGTGATGGATGCTCCCTTTGCATGGGAAGATTGGAAGATGGTTGTCGTTTGTAGTATGCTATTCCTGCTTCTGTTCTTATGCATTGGCGTGCTTGCGATATCCTTGCATACGGGTAAACCAATTATTCGCATCATCAGACGCAAGCGCAAACAACCTGCTCATAAGGTTGCCCTCTCCGAGATTGAACGTATCAAGACGGAACGTACTTGGGCACAGGAAGATTCGAAAGAGTATTATACCCAGTTGACCGATACGCTTCGTAACTACATACAAGAGCGTTACGGCTTCAATGCAATGGAGATGACGAGTGGCGAAATCATTGAGCGACTGACAGAGGAAAATGATGAAGAAGCTCTTGCAGAGTTACGTGAACTGTTCCAGACGGCCGACCTCGTGAAGTTTGCCAAGTGGACAACACTCATCAATGAGAATGATGCCAACCTGATGACTGCGCTCGAATACATCAACCAAACCAAACAAGAGGAAGATCCCAACCAACCGCAGGAAGAAGTGATTGTTACTCCCGAGGCTCGTCGTCAGCGTGCTACCATCTGGAGCATGCGTGTGACCATTATTGTTGGTTCAATCGTTGGTGCTTGCATGCTTGGTTGGATAATCTACCGCATGATAGATTTGTTGAGATAATAGGGGATGTACCGTATGAAGACGTGTTTGAAGTTAATTCTAGTGACTTTGTTTCTCTTTGTCAACTGTAGTTTCTGGGTAGGAAGATGTGGAGATGAGCCTTTTGAAGATAAGGAGTATGTAGAACGTACTATCAACTTATATGTCAACGGAGATTTGATGATTGATTCCGTATACACAATCGCCAGCGATGGAGTTGAACTTAGGATTAACAGCAATGATAGTTTTCATTTTGGTTTAATAAAGGCTTATGCTAATGATAATTCTATTTATGACTGTTATGCTGTAAGGGGATCAATGGATTACAGAACGTGGTGCCTTTCAGATTCTTGGTATGACATACATTTTGAACAACCACAAGGAGAAACTGATGACACCATGAAGGACCACGCGAAACTTTATCTCGTGGTCTCCATTCAACCAAACGAAACAACAACAGAACGTACGCTTGCTTTCGAATTCCTTTACGCTTATGGTCCTGGAAAGAAATTGATACTCCGACAGTCCTTTCACTCCTAGTAGTAACCTTCAGACAAAAAACAAAAGAAATCAAGAATAGAGAAACGAAATGACATTTGCTAATCCGTTATATTTCATACTGCTTGCACTGCTCTTACCTTATATAATATGGTATGTGCTTAGGTGGCGTCGTTCGCATCCCGTCATGCAAGTGAGCAGTACTTATGCTTTCCAAGGCGTCAAACGTAGTTGGAAGGAATATCTCATGCATGCTCCCTTCCTCCTTCGTATGCTTTGTTTTGTGCTTGCAGTCATAGCTTTGGCTCGCCCACAAACTACAAACAACTGGAATCAAACCGATGTGGAAGGTATCGATATTATGCTTTGCATGGATGTCTCCACTTCTATGCTTGCCGAAGACCTTCGTCCCAATCGTGTTAAAGCTGCTCGTGAGGTGGCTATTGAGTTCATCTCTGGCCGTCCGAACGATAACATAGGTCTTACGCTTTTTGCAGGCGAGGCTTTCACACAATGCCCAATGACGGTCGACCATGCAGTTCTTGTCAATATGCTGCAAGGAATGCAGTGCGACATGACGGCCAAGGGAATGATTGAGGACGGAACAGCAATCGGTATGGGACTTGCTTCCGCTGTGGCTCGACTGAAGGATTCCAAGGCCAAGAGCAAGGTCATCATCCTGCTTACTGACGGTTCCAATAACCGTGGTGATATCTCTCCCTTGACAGCGGCTGAGATTGCAAAGAGTTTTGGTATTAGAGTTTACACGATTGGTGTGGGAACTAATGGCTTGGCTCGCTATCCGATGCCCGTTGCCGGAGGCGTACAATACATACAAGTTCCAGTTGAGATAGACACGAAGACTCTGCAGAGCATCGCCTCCAAGACTGATGGTGAGTTCTATCGTGCACGCGATACCAAGAGCTTGCATGAGGTTTATCAGCAAATCGATAAATTGGAGAAGACAAAGCTTAACGTGAAGAAGTTCTCTCGTCGCTATGAAGCCTTCGTTCCCTATGCTTTAGGGGCCGTGCTTGCTCTCTTGTTGGAAATACTCCTGCGCATAACTGTATTGAAACGTATTCCCTAATGACCTACCCCTTCCCTCCCTTAAAGGGAGAGTGAAATATTAAGAAGAATAAGAAAATGTTGAATATAAACACCCAATTGCCCAAAGCGTGTTCCTTCCCTTTAAGGGGAGGTCTGGAGGGGTCTTTATATGTTTAGATTTGAGAACCCTTTATACCTGTACTTCCTTATAGCGATTCCCCTTCTGGCGTTGCTGTTCTATTACAGCGAGTATCGCCGTAGGAAGCGCATCAAGAAATATGGAGACCCTGCTCTCCTCAAGGAACTTATGATCGACGTGTCTTGGTTGCGTCCTCAGATAAAGATATGGCTTGCCCTGTTGGCATTAGCTTCCCTAATCATTGCAGCCGCACGTCCGCAGTTCGGAACAAAGATTGACACCACCGAGCGCAGTGGCATAGAGGCCATAATCGCTATGGACGTCAGCAATTCGATGCTGGCGAACGACGTTCGTCCCTCCAGACTTGAGAAGTCGAAAATGCTTGTGTCGAACATGGTGGACGAGATGACGAACGATAAAGTGGGTTTGGTTGTCTATGCGGGTCAAGCCTTTGTGCAACTGCCTATTACCAACGACTACGTTAGTGCCAAGATGTTCCTTGAAGGCATCGACCCATCGATGATCAACATGCAAGGAACCGACATTGCTGCAGCTATCGACCTTGCCGCCAAGAGCTTCACTCAGAGGAAGGATGTGTCGAGGGCCATCTTCCTCATCACCGATGGTGAAGACAACGAAGGCGGAGCTGTTGACGCCGCAAAGGCAGCAGCAAAGCAGGGCATTCATGTGTATGTGCTTGGTGTGGGTAGTCCTGAAGGTGCTCATGTTCCTATTCCCGGCACTACGCAATATTTCATTGACGAACAGGGCAATCCTATTGTGTCTCGCCTGAGTGAAGATATGTGTCGCCAGATATCCCGCGCAGGCAATGGTGCATACATATATGTTGACAACAGCAGTTCGGCACAGCGCGAGCTCTCGAAATACGTCGATAAGTTGGCAAAAGCAAAGCTGGAGTCGCAGGAATATAGCGAGTTCGACGAGCAGTACCAAGGTTTCCTTATCCTGGCACTTGTATTCCTCATTGCCGACGTCTGCTTGTTGGAGCGCAAGAACCATCTTTTGAAGAAGTTCCATCTATTTAAAAAGTAACTATGAAACGTTTGTCGTTGATATATTTCCTTTCGTGTTTCGTGCTAACCCTTTCGGCACAAAACTATCGCGATTACATTCGTCGCGGTAATCGCTCTTTTCGCGATACGGTCTATGATAAGGCTCAGGTGCAGTACCAAAAGGGCTTTGAGTTGGATTCGAATAGTGTCCAGATCAATTACAACCTGGCAAACACGCTCATGCGTCAAGGTCAACCCAAGGAAGCCCTGCAACTGTTGGACAAGACATCTAAGATGGAGTCCAATCCCATTCGCCGTCATCAGATTTGCCACAATATGGGTGTGATTCTGCAAGCGGGACAAGACTATGCTCACGCCATTGAGTATTACAAGGAAGCCCTGCGTTGTGACCCCACTGATAACGAGACCCGTTACAATCTTGTCCTTTGTCAGCGTCTTCTGAAGAATCAGCCTCAGGGTGGCGGACAGGATAACAAGGAAGGCGATAAACAAGACAAAGACCAGCAGAAGCAAGATCAGCAGCAACGGCAGCAAAAGAAGGATGACAAGCAGCAAAAGCAACGCGAGCAAGAGAGCCAGATGAGCAAGGAGAATGCTGAACAGATGCTGAATGCCGCCATGCAGAATGAAAGACAAACGCAAGACAAGGTGAAGCAGAAAGTGCAAAATGCCCAACAGCGTCGTCTGCAGAAGCAATGGTGATGGGATAATGGTTTAACGTTTAAAGGTTTAATGTTTAAAGGTAATAAGATATAGATTCAACGTCTGTCGAATATAGGTTCAAATGCAATCGAACATAGGCACGAGGCCAATTGAACATAGGTTCGAGTGCAATAAGGCCTAAGGGCTTCCGAATTAATGCCTAAGGGCTTCGGCAAAAAGACCTAAGGGTTATTTGAATAAGACATAAAGGTTATTGGATAAAACAAAGATTTGAGTGATTATATGAAGCGATTCTTCTTATTTCTTATAATTTCATTGTCCCACATGCTTGCGTTCTCGCAGGTTCGCGTAACCGTGCAAGCGCCTTCTCAAACAGAGGAAGGGCAACGCATCCGTGTGAGCTATGTGGTGAACACACAAGATGTTGACGACATTCAAGTGGGCGATTTCCCAGGCTTCGACCTTTTGTTTGGTCCCAGCACATCTACGTCGAGCAGTTTCTCGATGGTGAACGGAAAGACGACGCATTCGAGTCAGATGACGTTTACCTATACGCTTATGGCTCAGAAGGCTGGCACTTACAAATTGCCTATTGCCACAGTGAAGTCTGGTGGACAGTCATTCAAGAGCAATCAGGCAAGCATCGAGATTCTGAAAAGCGATAATCCGGGTGGAGGTGCTTCTTCAGGTCACTCGGGTCAGTCGAGTGCACAAGCTCCCACGCGTCAGCGTCTGCAGAACGTAGGTGAGAAGATCACGAAGGATGACCTTTATATTACCGTTACTGCGTCGAAGCGTAGGCTTTATGAGCAGGAAGCAGTCTTGCTTACCTATAAGCTTTATACCCTCGTCTCCATCAGTCAATGCATGGGTAAGATGCCTGAACTCGACGGTTTCCACACACAGGAAATCGAGCTTCCACAGCAGAAGACTATTAAGTACGAACGAGTAAATGGTCGCAACTATGGTACTGTTGTATGGAGTCAGTATGTACTCTTCCCACAGAAGACAGGTAAGCTCACCGTTCCAGCAATTAACTTCGAGGCCGATGTGGTTCAACAGGATCGTAGCATCGACCCCTTTGATGCGTTCTTCAATGGAGGGTCTTCGATAGTTCACATCAATAAGACAATCGTTGCACCCGCAGTCGAACTGCAAGTCGATCCCTTGCCCACACGTCCTGCCAATTTCTCTGGTGCAGTCGGAAGTCAGTTCAACATTAGCGGAACGCTTACGCCCGAGCAGGTCGATGCCAATGATGCCATATCCTTACGCCTGGTTGTGAATGGTGTTGGAAACATGAAGCTGATGAAGGCTCCAACGGTTCAGTGGCCAAAGGACTTCGAGAGCTATGACCCCAAGACGAATGACAAGACGCGTGTAGGTACGAACGGAGCCTCTGGCAATGTGGTTTATGACTACACCGCAGTTCCGCGTCACGGTGGTCGCTATTCGATTCCTCCCGTTGAGTTCTGTTATTTCGACACGAACACAAAATCGTATCGTACCATCCGAACCGATTCGTTCCACGTCGCTGTCGCAAAGACATTTGGCAGTGTATCGAGGCGTGTAGCCAATCAGGAGGATTTAACCGTCCTCAACAGCGATATTCGTTACATCAAGACATCGCAGGCACAAGTGAAGTCGTCCGGTACTACCTTCTTTGCAACGTCTGCGTACATCCTTTCTTACATCGGCGCTTTGTTCCTCTTCCTCCTGCTTGTGGCGTTGTTCTATCGTCAGGCAAAGGCTAATGCAAATGTAGCTCGCCGTCGTGGTAAGAAAGCGAGCAAGGCCGCATCCCGCCGTTTGAAGAATGCTTCGAAACTGCTTAAGCAAGGCAATGCGAAAGCGTTCTACGAGGAATTGACCCATGCTCTTTGGGGATATGTCGGAGATAAGTTGAACCTGCCTGTCAAGGACTTGTCGAAGGAGAACGTAAGCGAGCAGCTTGCTCAACGCGGAGTGGGAGAGGAGTCACTCCAGCGCTTCTTCCGCGTCCTCAGTGATTGCGAGTTTGCTCAATATGCACCCGGCGATCCTTCAGCAACAATGGACAAGCTTTATGCCGATGCTTCGGAAGTCATTAACCAATTAGACGGACAACTATGAAACGGATAATCATAACTTTCGCTCTATTACACATCTTCTTTATCGTCAATGTCTTTGCGGTATCGGTTGATAGCCTGAAGACGGAGGCAGATAGTCTTTATGCCAAAGAGAATTATGAAGGAGCGTGCAAGCAATATCTTCGGATTGCAAAGACTGGTGAGAGCGCAGCCATTTGCTATAATCTTGGCAACTGTTACTATCGCATGGACGACATAGCGAGAGCAATCCTGTGGTACGAGCGTGCTGCATTGCTGAGTCCTGGAGACGATGACATTCGCTTCAACCTCGATATGGCGCGTTCAAAGACGATTGACCGCGTTACACCGCGACATGAATTCTTCTTTGTCACGTGGTATCGTTCGATGACAAACCTGATGAGTGCCGATGCATGGGGACGCCTTTCGCTTGCCTTCTTCGTATTGTGTCTCCTCGCCCTCGCTGTCTATATCTATGGCCAGCAGATATGGCTTCGGAAGACCGGCTTCACGCTTGCCATCCTCTTCTTGCTTGCTACCATCGTTGGCAACATTTGTGCCTGGTCGCAAAGCAATAGACAGCAGAACCGCACTGGGGCTATTGTCATTTCGTCGTCTGCAGTTGTAAAGAGCACGCCAGCTCGTTCTGGTAGTGACCTCTTCGTCTTGCACGAGGGCACTCGCGTGGAGGTTCGTGACAACACGCTAAACGAATGGACGGAAGTCTCCCTTGCCGACGGCAAACAAGGTTGGATTGAAAAGAAGAACATTGAAGTGATTTAAAGGGGAGTTATAAAGGGAGTTAACGTTCTTTGAACGAGGAGTTATAGGGGAGTTAGAAGGGAGTTAACGTTCTTCGAACGAGGAGTTATAGGGGAGTTAAAAGGGAGTTAACGTTCTTTGAACGAGGAGTTAAAGGGGAGTTATAGAAGATGTTAGAACACTTAAACGAGATCGACAGTCAGCTGTTTCTTATGCTCAATGGCAGTGATTCGGCCTATTGGGACGCTGTGATGTGGCTCGTAACCAAGACTGTGACTTGGATTCCCTTGCTTGTCATCGTTGTGTATGTGATACTGAAGAATACAGGATGGCGTCAAGCCCTGTTGATAATCTTCTCTATGGCGATTGCTGTTCTCCTTGCCGACCAGATTTCAAGCAGTGTCATCAAACCGCTCGTCATGCGTTGGCGTCCTACTCACGATGCTATGCTTGCCAGTTCGGTCGATACGGTATTCTCATACACGGGCGGACGATATGGTTTCGTAAGTAGTCATGCGGCTAATACTTTCTCTCTCTTTGCCCTCTTGTCACTCATCATGCGCAGTCGTCTTCTGACGTTTTGGCTATTCTTCTGGGCGGCCGTCTCCTCATACTCTCGCATTTATCTGGGAGTTCACTATCCTGGCGATATACTTTGTGGCGCCCTGCTTGGCTTGCTTATCGGGTGGTTGACCTATTTGCTCTATGACTTCATCAATAGCAACCTGAACAACGATCGCGTATATTTCTCTACGGCATATACCTCTTCGGGATTTCTGCACAGCGACATGCAGTTGATAACCTTTATGCTCATGCTCACTTACGCAACCGTTATTGTATTAGCCATTCCTTTGGCTTCCTGGTAGTTTTCCTTTGCATTATGAAAACAAGACATAGGCTCAGTTGAAATCGAGCCTATGTTCGAGATGCTTCGAACCTATGTTCAAGGCGCATCGAACCTATATTCGAGATGCTTCGAGCCTAGGTTCGTTTTTTGTATGATTTAATAGCAAATGTCGAACCACTTGCGAAGCTGTTCTTCGTCGTCAATGATGCAACGCAGTTCTTCCAGCCTTTGGGCGTTGGGAGAATCGGGAAACCAGAGACGCAGATAACCATTGCGACCGTATTTCTCATGCAGATGTTGCACCATGCGTTCGTAATGTTCCTCACGCGAAAGGGTGGGATAGTGGTCGTGTCCAAATTGAACGGTGCGACGGATGATGTCTTCCGGGTCGATGAATCTATCGGCTTCTGCTACTATGCGCCCATATATGGTGCGTGGAGGTTGCTCGTTCGAAGCACGATGATCCTCTGACGCATTGGCCATCACCTCGATTTGTTCCTCCGTGAACCATTGTCTGAGGCGTTTGTCGTTACGAATGATTTGCGCCGAAACTTTATGATGCAGTTCGCGTCCTTCCGTGAGACCTGTATCGTGATAAGCCGCAATCGCGTAAGCCATATTCACGTCAACGCCCAATCGTTCTGCCAGCTGCAGGCTTTGGCGTATCACCATTTCCGCATGCCCTCGTTGGTGGGCTTTGTCAAATGCATCGTAACGAGGCAGAATCTCGGCTTCGACGTATGCTTGCAGTTCAGGATTAACAGTTGACATTTTACAATTTTACAATTGAACGATTTGACAATTAACGATTGTGGACTTATCAATTTGATGCGAATCTTCAGCTTATGATGAGGTCACGCATGATGGCAATATCTGTAGCTGATTTCCCCAGTTGCCGAAGCACTTCGAAGTCTTGGTCGAACGGAATCATCAAGTCCGTGCTCTTGGGGTTGCTCGTCGCATATCTGCGGACATACTCGTGATAGAGCGGAAGTGCTTGAGCCGTTTCACCAGAAAGCCAATGCACGTGTCCCATATTGAGATAGTCTTCCCATTTGGCCTGCGGATTGGTGAGCAGGCGTTCGTAGTATCTCTTGGCTACGACAAAATCGCCCATGCGAAGGGCGCACCAGGCAACGGCTCTTTGTGAAGGCAGGACTCTGTGCCCACGATATTCCAAACGATAGAAACGCTTTTGTGCTTCTTCCCAGCGTTCGAGTTGGATAAGACAAAGGCCTGTCTCCGTTTGAATATGCACGTCATCGGGATATTTCTCTTCCAACTCCTGCAGGCATTCGAGTTGTTCCTCATACCGTCCAAGCCTTGCATAGCAGTGCTGCAAGTTTAGCGTTATCTGCTTTTGCTCGGGTACTAGCAAGTGAGCCTGTTGCAAATTGCGCAAAGCCCCCATAAAGTTGCCCTGATGCATTTGACAGAATGCCAACTGATAAAGTATCTCTGCATTAGAACCTTCCTGCTTGACAATCTTTTGCATATGTTTCTCTGCCTGAGCAAAATGATTGTGTCGCAAAAGCGTTTGGGCGATAGGATGGAGGAAACGCGTTTGGTGATTGAGGAGTGGCCCAAGGATGGGATTGTCGATAAAGTACTGCTGACTGAAAACCTCCGGCCAAAGGGCTTGCCAAGGAGACCTGTGAAGCAGGCGATAGAGGCACTGTACCACGTTGGAATAACTGTTGATGCGCTGTTGCTCTTCATCCTGAGGTATTTGGGTTAAGGCCTCTGTCATCTGTTTGCGTTGCTCTTCGGGAACTGTCAATAGTAGAAGGGCAATCGAATATAGGTCGTTGTCACAAAGTTGAAGCCGATGAATGAACTTGGGCGCTTGTGCAACCTCCTTGCGTTGTGGGTCGAATGGTGCCAGCCAATGGCCAACATGACGGAAGAATGGGAATCGCTTGAGCGCACTGAACGTGTGCAAGTTGACGTCAGCCCCTTCCTTAAACATATTGAACATCTGTTGTGCACTTTCCGAGATAGTCTTTCGCGTCTCCTTGCTCAAGTTTAAGGCGATGTCCGGATCATCGATGTTTATCTCATCCGTATCGAATCCCAGTCGCTTACGCTCTTGTGCAGCTTTGATGAGAGCAGGGAATATCTCGTTCTCCATCTTCTTTCGCAGTTGTTCGGACTCTTGATAAAGGCTGAACAGGTGCTGAGTTCGTGCGACTTCATCGATGATGCGTTTGTTGCTGAGTAATTGCGATAATTGCTCGTGTATGGTAGGATAGATTCTAAAGATTTGGGGATAGAGCAGACAAACAATGATTAAACCGACTATCGCATAGGCTCGTTCGTTGTCGTCCGAAGATTCGGAATATTCAAGCAATAGTCGCACTTTGGCAACATCGAAGTAATGGAACAGGGACAATATGATGGCGCTGAGCATGTACCGACGTGAGAGGGAGTCAGAACCAAGGAGGCTCAGGCGTAGCAAACGATCTTCGTTGATGTTGAGCTGAGGTGAAACCCAGATGACAGTAAAGCGCTGGTCCTGAACATCTGCGTCCAAGGCAGGATTAGCCACCAAACTGTCGTATTGCTCCTTCCACGTTCCTGATAGTGAACGGGCAGTGAGGCTGTAGATGTCCTCGTCATTATCAATATGGTATATGCGACGCAGGTTCTGAAGAACTCGGAAAGTCTTTTGCAACAAACGGGCATGAATTTTCGGACGCTGTGGATCGTCAGTCGATTCAATCATGAACGAAAGCAAACGTTCATAATCGGCCTGAAGACCAGTTAGTTCTCTGCCGAGAACAGGTGCTTTCAGGACGTCGAGAAGATTTGATAGCGTGGTTTGGGCGTTCCTAAGCCTTCCCTTTATCAAATCCTCTTCTACGCTTGCCGTTAATTGTTGAAAAGCTTTTCGCTCCATAGGAGTTGGGTTCGTGCTTTCGAGGTTATTCTGCGTTCGCGCTTCTTCATCCAAGTCATCGCCTTATCGGCATCGCTTTCACGAGTAAGGGATAAAGGACGAATGGCTGGCAGGTGCAGTGAGTCGGCAATCTGCTGAGGAATGGCACATTGCTTAATAAGGAGGTTACGAATAACCTCGGGTTGATTTCCTTTGTTCAATTGACTTACGGCCTTGTTGTATGAATTCAAGAACTTCCGCACTTGGGCGTTACGCATCGTGTCGGTAAGCACTTGCTGGGTTGAAGCAAGGCAGAAGAGAATGGCAGTGGTATCTGTCTTGAATAGACGCTTATGTCCGAGCATCTCTGCCTCAGTAGCATAAGGTTCGGGAAGCATTGCTCCGTCGGTCATCTGTTCAGTAAGCATGCGAGTACGCAATTGCACATCATTAATCTGTGGCCTATAGATAGCCGTTGCCGACAAACCTGCTTCACGCATAATCTCATCACTCCAGTAGTCGGAAGTGCTCAGTCGGTCGAGAGCAATCATGCGTTCATCGAGGTGCTTTAAATTGCGGATGCGAAGTTTCTTGGCCATCATCAGGCTCAAGGGTGCATCAATACTTGCAACAACTCGGTAGTTTGCAGCGTCTCCTTGCATCTCGAGTAGGCGTGGGAGATCAGTAAAGGCAACGTGTACACGCTGGTTCAGCAAGGCTGTGTCGCAATCCATCTGAGAAAGGAACTCATGAAGCCTTACGTCCACACCTTCGTCTTGGAACATGCCTGTCTCCATTGCATAATAAATAGGAAAGCAGGCTACTACCGGCACAACGCCTATGTGCAATGCCAGAGAATCACGCGAGGCAATCTCCTCGTGTGAAAGCAATACCTGCTCCTTCTGACACGAAGCCAAAAGGAGCAGGATAGTGATGAGGGTAAAACCTAATTTCTTCAAGAGATTAACCCTTAATGGCAGCTACTCCAGGAAGTACCTTGCCTTCGATGGCCTCAAGCAGAGCACCACCACCAGTGCTGATGTAGCTTACCTTGTCCTCCAAACCGAACTTGTGGACACAAGCAACAGAGTCGCCACCACCTATGAGTGAGAAAGCACCTTCGGCAGTTGCCTTTGCTACAGCTTCGCCAACGGCGCGGCTACCCTTATCGAAGTCGTCGCACTCGAAGCAACCTGCAGGACCGTTCCACAAGATAGTCTTTGCACCCTCGATTGCCTTTGCGAACTTAGCTTGGCTGATAGGACCAACATCGAGTCCGTCCCAACCTTCTTCAATAGCATTGGAGGGGAAGGTCTTAATCTGTGCTCCAGGCTTAACGGAGAATGTTCCGAAGTCGTAGCCAGTGCAGCATACGCTGTCTTCAGCAAGAACGAGTTCAACGCCGTTCTTCTTAGCGAGTTCTTCCACACCAAGGGCTACATCGAGCTTGTCCAGTTCAACGATAGAGTTACCAATCTCGCCTCCGTGAGCCTTCATAAAGGTATAGGTCATACCGCCGCAAAGGATCAGCTTGTCTACCTTACCCAGCAGGTTCTCGATGATACCAATCTTGGTGCTAACCTTAGAACCACCCATGATGGCAACGAATGGGCGCTTGATGTTGTTCAGAACATTGTCAACAGCCTGTACTTCCTTTTCCATCAGGAAACCGAGCATCTTGTTGTCGGCATCGAAATAGTCGGCGATGACAGCGGTAGAAGCATGCTTGCGGTGAGCAGTTCCGAATGCATCCATCACGTAGCAATCAGCATAAGAAGCAAGAGTCTTGGCAAACTCCTTCTGGCTTGCCTTCATGGCCTTCTTTGCCTCATCGTACTCGGGAGTTCCCTTCTCAACACCCACGGGCTTGCCTTCTTCTTCGGGATAGAAGCGAAGGTTTTCCAACAGCAGCACTTCACCCATCTTCAGGGCGTCGGCCTCTGCCTTTGCCTTAGCGCAATCGGGAGCAAACTTAACTTCAGCACCCAGAGCCTTTGCTACGGCATCCTTGATCTGACCCAGAGACATCTTGGGATTAACCTTACCCTTAGGCTTACCCATGTGCGACATGATAATGAGCGCACCGCCTTGTTCGAGGATGTGCTTCAGGGTGGGCAGAGCACCGCGGATGCGGGTGTCGTCAGTGATGTTACCGTTACCGTCCAGGGGCACGTTGAAGTCAACGCGCACGATTGCCTTTTTACCAGCAAAATTGAAATCTTTAATAGTCATAAATGATACCTTAATATTAATGGTTCGACAATTTACGCGTACAAAGATACAATAATTAATTAAGAATTGAAAATTAAAAATTAAATTTTCTTTGACAGATGCCCAATAATCCGCATGACTCGCACTTTGGTTTGCGTGCTTGGCAAACATAGCGTCCGTGAAGGATGAGCCAATGATGTGCTTTGGGTATAATTTCATCCGGAATGTTCTTTACCAATTCCCGTTCAACGGCGTAAGGAGTTGTGCACTTTGATGAGACTAGGCCTATCCTGTGCGACACCCTGAAGACATGTGTATCGACCGCCATTGCGGCTTTGTTGAAGTATACGGCTTGAATGACATTTGCCGTTTTCCTGCCCACTCCAGGCAACTTAATCAATTCCTCTAAAGTATCTGGTATTTCTCCTTGATAATCAGATAGTAATGTTTTGGAAAGTTCGACCAGATGCTTTGCTTTATTGTTCGGATAGGATACACTGCGAATGTATTCGTAGATGGTTTCAGGTGTAGCCAAAGCCATAGCTTCAGGCGTTGGGTAATCCTCAAACAAATGAGGCGTCACCATATTCACTCTCTTGTCCGTGCATTGGGCGCTTAGCACCACAGCAACAAGGAGTTGGAAGGCATTTTCGTAATGTAATTCCGTCTCAGCCACGGGCATAGCCTCTTCGAAGTAAGCAATCACTTTCTGATAAAGTTCTTTTCGTCTCATGTCCAACGTAATGATTTTGTTCCTTGAAATTCCATACAAAGATATTAAAATGAAAAGGCATTGCCAAATAATCTATTGTTCGATTTGCTAAATTATTAAATTTTCAGGCTTACAATAAAGAAAAAGTTGTATATTTGTAGCCGTAACGAATCGTGTAACCATTTAAATATGAGAAAGTTCTTTCTTTTATTCTTGTTTGTTTGCACAAATGCCTGGAGTCAGACGGATACGCGTTGGGGCGACCTCGGTGATGGGACTTATGCCAATCCTTTGCTATTAGCCGACTATAGCGACCCAGACGTAATCAGGGTTGGAAATAAGTATTATATGACTTGTTCGGAATTCCATTTCATGGGGATGCCTATATTGGAAAGCGAGGATATGGTTAATTGGCGCATCATCGGACAAATATTCAATCGCATTGATATCGAGAAGTTCGATTCGATGAACGGTTATGGAGATGGTACTTGGGCGCCAACCCTGCGTTATCACGATGGCAAGTTCTGGATGTTCGTATGTATGCCTAACACAGGCCTTTATATGTCTACAGCGTCTCGACCAGAAGGCCCTTGGGAACCGCTATATCATGTGAAGGACATCCGTAATTGGGAAGACCCTTGCCCGCTGTGGGATGACGATGGGAATGCCTATCTGGGTCACAGCGTGCTGGGTGCAGGTCCAATCATCCTTCATCGGATGTCTCCCGACGGAAAACAATTGTTGGACGACGGACAAAAGATTTATGAAGGACCAGTGGCCGAAGGAACAAAGTTCTTGAAACGCGATGGATACTATTACTTAAGTATTCCCGAAGGCGGAGTCTCTACGGGTTGGCAGATGGTGCTTCGTAGCAAGAACATCTATGGACCTTATGAGGGACGCCGGTGTCTGGAGATGGGAAGCACAAACGTAAATGGTCCGCATCAAGGCGCATTAGTGGATACGCCTGAAGGAGAATGGTGGTTCTATCACTTCCAAAGTCATTCGCCGCAGGGCAGGGTAGTGCACATGCAACCTGTGGTGTGGCAAGCTGATGGTTTCCCATTAATCGGACAAGATTACGATGGTAATGGCGTTGGCGAACCCGTAAAGGTTTGGAAAAAGCCCAGCATAAGTAAGCGTTCAAAAGTATTTGCACCTCAGGCTTCCGACAAATTCAAGAGAGGCAAACTGAGTCCTCAGTGGGCTTGGAATCATAATCCAGTCGACGAATGCTGGTCGCTTAGTCAGAGGAAAGGCTGGTTGGCTCTTCGTGCTTTGCAGGCAAATAATGTCCGCTCTGCACGCAACTGTTTGACACAGAAGACCATGGGATACATGGGCGAGGCAACGGTAAAACTGGATTATAATGACATGAAGTCGGGACAACGGGCAGGAATGGTTTGTCTGGGGAGAATCCGTTATGCGGCAGGCGTTGAAGTTCAACTCGATGGTTCGAAATGCCTTTATATCGAACGCGATGGAGAGGTTTCTACGTTAAGCAAGATTACGCTCAAGGAAAAGGGCGTCGTTTTCCTGCGACTCACCATAGATGATGTGAAGAACGAACACCACTTTAGCTTTAGCTTCGACGGCAAGTTCTTCATGCCTATTGGTGAGGTCTTCGCAGAGGAAGACTCCGACTGGAAAGGGTATCGCATTGGTTTGTTCACATACACACAAGCGTTGCCGAGTGGTTATGCTTACTTTGATGACTTTGTATATCGATTTGACGGACCTGGGAGGATGAAATAAGACCCCTCTCCCTGCCTCCCCCGAGGGGGAGGAAAATTAAACCATAACCTTTAACCACTAACCCATTAACCTGTTAACCCATTAACCTGTTAACTATTTATATAAAAATAGTATTATGAAACAGTTACAAAGAACCTTGTTTACTTGCTTGTTTGCAAGCGTTTGCGTGCTTATGGCATCGGCACAGAGCATCTATGACTTCAAAGTTAAAGATGATGTAGGCAAGGAAGTTTCGCTTGCTGACTATAAAGGGAAAGTATTGCTAATCGTCAACACAGCTACGCGTTGTGGTTTCACACCTCAGTACAAAGAGCTGGAGGCCTTGTATGAGAAGTACAAAGGCGAAGGTCTGGAAATCCTCGACTTCCCTTGCAATCAGTTTGGTCAGCAAGCACCAGGCTCAATCCAAGAGATTCATCAGTTCTGCACGGCTAATTTCGACATCCACTTCCCGCAATTCGACAAGATAGAGGTTAATGGTGCGAATGCCCATCCGCTTTATACCTTCCTGAAGTCGAAGAGGGCTTTCGGAGGCTTTGACCAGAATGACAAGACGGGTAAGTTTATGGACGATATGCTTCGCAAGCAGGATGCTGACTACGACAAGAAATCGGACATTAAGTGGAATTTCACCAAGTTCCTCGTGTCGAGCGACGGTAGGGTGATTAAAAGATATGAACCCACTGACAAGATTGCCGATATTGAAGCCGACATCTGCCTTGAGGTTAATCCCGTGCTGAGTAATATCATGGCTCGTCGTTCCGTTCGTAAGTACCTCGACAAACCCGTTGAGCATGAGAAACTGGCATTAGTCGTTCGTGCAGGAATTAATGCTCCAAGTGGTATGAACCGCCAGCCTTGGATTGTTCGGGTTGTGGAAGACCAGAAGCTCATCTCCGATGTCAATGAAGTCTATAAGCAGGCTAATCCCGAACAGGTTAAGCGTGACCCTGACTTCAAGAATATGTTCCGCAATGCGCCCAACCTCATCTGCGTCTGCACACCTGCGAACGGCAATGGTGACCTGGATGCTGGATTGCTTGGCGAGAACATGATGCTTGCTGCTCAGTCTATGGGCCTTGGCACTTGCTGTCTTGGTGGTCCCGTTCGCTTCCTTGTTTCAAACGAGAAGGCAAAGTTCTTCATCGATCGCCTCGAAATTCCTGAGGGCTACAGACTCAACTACATCATCGCTATCGGATACCCCGACGAACAGCCCGATGCAAAGCCTCGTGATGCTGGTAAGGTAAAGTTTATTCAGTAAAAGAATATGAAGTACGGTAATTTTCTCAAGGGATTTGTTATTCTTGGTTCTTTGTTGTTCGCATTCGTGTGTTACGAAAAGAGAAAAGCGAACGAGAACCAACTGCCTGAGTATTGCACGGTTAAAGGCAATATAAAGGGCGTTAAAGAAGGCACGAAACTTGTCTTGCAAGATGCCTGGAACGATTTCGAAGTGATTGACGAAAGTAAGGTCGCTGACGGGAAATATGAGTTTCATCCTCGCATAAGTGAGCCAACGCACGTTTATCTGTATACGAATGAAGGTATGCAACTGAAAGACTTCATTCTTGAGCCAGGAACGATTGTTGGTGATGTTAATGCTGACGACGAGAAGGATTTAGAGCTTTGGGGATCAGGTACGCCCTCGAATGATTTAGGACGGAAGAGAAGTGAACTTGAAACGAGCGGCAACAAAGCAGCAGCAGATTCACTTATGTACGAAGTCCTCAATGCGGAAGAAACAGGACCTTTGGCTTTGTTCTTTGCAGCACATGTTTGTCCGTCTTCCGTAAAGGCGCTGAGTGCCTTGGACCGTTTGTCTCCGGAATTGTCCAAGAGACCTTATGTGGCGAAATTAAGGGAGGAACTAACGAGACGAGTGAAGACAGAACCCCGAACGGAGGGAAGCGACGCGATTCCCCTTTTCATCGATATGACGTACCCTGACGTAAACGGAAAACCCGTAAGTTTGAGTTCGGTCGTAAAAAATCCTGCCAATCGTTATGTCCTTGTCGATTTCTGGGCAACTTGGTGTAGTCCTTGCGTCGCTTCTGTTCCCATGCTAAGGGATTTGTACGCCAAATATCACGCGAAAGGTTTCGAGATTTACAGCGTGTCAGAGGATGGTAACGAAGAGAATTGGAAGTCCTTCGTCTCGAAAAACCAGATGACTTGGATTCAAGTTAAGGACGATAAGCCTGGAAGACAAGAAAGTAAGGCGTGGTATGATTATGCACTTTCGGGCATTCCTACTTTCGTCTTGATAGATTGCAAATCAGGAGAGATTATTGCCCGCGATAATGATGACGAGTTGGATGCTTTGCTTGGCGAATTACTAAATTGATTGATTGCCCGAAGACTTAGGGCTTCGGCAATAAGACTTAGGGCTTCGGTAATAAGACTTAGGACTTCGGCAATTAGGCTTTAGGCTTAAAGAAAAAGGACCTCAGGAGTAATTCCCGAGGCCCTTTGTTTGTCTGTCATTACTTAACCCTTAGGTGCGTACTGCCCTCCGGCGGATAGACAGGCAGAGGTGTGCTTGGCGTCACTATCTTACTGGTGAAGTCGGCAATCTTCTCTGCTGTAAGGGTCTTGCCGTCTGCGTTCGCCTGATTGTGCTTGACGACGTGTCCTTCGGGTAGGATGTAGTTGCCCGTGATTGTATAATGGTTCGTGATGCACGTCTTGCTCCTCTTCATGTCACTCCTGTTGGCGTCGTAGGTCAGTCGACCTGCTTCCACATTCGACTGAATGAGTTTGTTGATGGGCACATTCATGTTAAACTGCAGGAAGGCGGGAATGTCTATGTCGCATTTCGAACGCACTGTGGGGATGCACTCCTGGAATACCCAGTCGTAGAGGAAAGTATGCCGGGTGCTGGTGATATTATATTGGTACTCAATGATGCTTCCTGCTTCGACGTCGGGAACAGTCACGTGCATCACCATATAATTATCGTCCAACCGCTCTTGAGTGAAGGCGCTGGCATCGACGTTCCTCTTTTCAACCTTTCCCTTGCTGTTCTTCGTGAAGACTCTAATCTTCAGGTCCGATAACTCGTCGGCATGAATGGCAATTTCATCGACGGCATTGAAGTAAGTAATATCGATATTCGCATGTTTCGCGCCTTCGGGTTTCAGGATCTTTGTACGCAGCTTGAACTCATACTTGACCAAGATGTTGCCCTCGTCAATATGGTTGTTGCTGAAGTCCGTAAAGTTGTCGGCACTGATGTCGGTACTCGACTGGTTGTAGTTGGCAACCTGATCGGAAAGCTGATAGGTGACCTTCATCGTCTTGCACAAAATGATGGCATCGGCGTCAAGCGCATCTCCCCAACCCACGAAGTCCCATTCCAGGTTCGACGGTTTGCCGAACTTCTCATTGGGCAACTGGGCTTTTGCCGAAGTGCCACAAATGACGAATGCAATGAGTAACAGATTTCGAATCGATGTGTGCATAATCACTTGTTTATTTATTCCAGCACCAAGACCGTGATGGAGTAGGGCGCCAGCGTGATGGGGAACTGCTTGCCCACCTTCTGCGTAGACTCCTGCGGAACGATGTTTCGGGGCTTGTCGATGGAGTTAGTGTCTTCCGGACGTGCGGATTTCAGTTCTATCTTCTTGGCCTTCGACTTCACCTTCTTCGCTCCATCAAGTTTTATGTTTAGCTTCTGATTGTTTCCAACGGCGTTGACAAGTTTCAGGTATGTCTTCCCATCCTTGGTGTCGGTCGTTGCGGTATAAAACACGGCATTTGCCTCATCGTTGCGGTCCAGTGTCTGCTTGGGAATGTCGGTGGCTTCGACGGGTACGATGCGATTGCCCAGATACTTGGAGAACATCACTTGAGCCCAATAGGAAGGCGAACCGTATGAGTTCAGCACGTCATAGCCAATCAGGTCGCTTGCCCATTGCATAGCACCTGGCTCTACGTTGACAAAGAGAGGCGCATAGCATGACATGATGCAGATGTCGGAATTGCGTTCCATGCAACTCATCCAAGCCGCATCTCCGAGTGCCGCATTCATGTTGGTCGTTGGACTTCCTTCGCGCGTTGCCCATTCACCACAGAATATCTTGGGACCATTGCGGTCATATCTGTCATACTGGAAGGCATTGCGATACATGTCGAAGGCATTGCGATAGTAATGCTCGTCAATTACGTCCACAACTGGGTTGGGTATGGCGTTGGACTTCAGGGCATTATATCCGACCGTCGAAATGATTTGGAGTTGGGGATATCGAGCCTTAATGGCCTCATAGAACATCTTAAATCTGTTGGGATAACTGCCACTGCGGTCGAAGAAGTCCTCATTGCCTATCTCCACATAGTGAAGAGGGAAGGGTTCGGGGTGACCATCGCGCGCACGAACTGCCCCCCATTTGGTAGAGGCGTCGCCCATGATATATTCTATCTCGTCAAGCGCATCCTGAATGAAGGGCTTTATGTATTCGCCATCCAAGTGGTCGCCGTTCAGGACATATCCTGCAAAGACACCCACAACCGGCTCTCCGCCCGTGTCCTCTGCCCATTGGCAGAACTCCAGCAATCCCAGTCCATCGGTAGAGCGATAGCCCCAAGGACTTTGGTGTCCCGGACGCTCGTCGGGGTTGCCTATGGTCTGCTTCCAGTCGAATCGGTTGGCAAAGTTGTTGCCCTCCAGATAGTTTCCTCCAGGGAATCGCAAGAACTTAGGCTTCATCTCAGCCATCATCTCCATGAGGTCGACACGCAGACCGTTCTTCCTGCCCTTGAAGCTGGGAGCAAACAGGGTCACTCGCGTCAGCTCGATGCTTCCCGACTCGTTGGCAATGATGAATAAGCGGGCATCCTTTGTGTCGGCTTGGGTTGCGGAGGTGGTCAACTGAATGTCGAACTTCTTCCATTCGTTGGTGAATCCGCTAACCTTTGTTTCAGCATACGTCGTGCTTCCGTCGGCACTCTTCAGGGCAATAGTCAAGGACTTCACGGGACTTACGCTCTCGTTGTTGTTCGCCGTTGGAGTCTTCGCATATATCGCACCTTTGAAGCTCGTCGCCTTCCGGATGGGGAATCCCCAGTAGCCTTCGCTCACGATTCCAAGCCCTGCTTGCTCGCAGTTAATAATAAGAGAGGTAGGATTGGCGTCGTTGATTCCCTGCTGGCGGTTCTGTCGCACGCGAACCTTCACAGTGTCAGTGAGTTGCCAGCGTTCAGGCCTAACGGTGAAGCGGGGCGCATTCTGGTTGGGCCTGCCTCCCCGGCGTCCGCCTCTGGGGTTGAACATGTCGGCAAACGAGGGGTTAGGAACAAGTTGGGTGTAGAGTCCGCCTTCATAGGAATAGTTGATTTCCTCAGTCATCAGACCATAAAGCATGGGACTTACCTCCTTCTCGGCCTTGTCGAGGCGAAGGGTCAATTGCTGGGCTTGCAGCATAAGCGCACCGGTGCTCAGCATAGCAATCATTGCAAATAATCGTTTCATGATTCTTTATTTTATAGTTCTTTGCATAGTCAAGTGCCTGCGAACGGAGGATTATGATACGTTCATGTTGCAAAAATACAAATAATATTAGATATACAAACAATAAAGCGATGTATTTGAGTCGATTAATTGTTTTCTTGCATGCTTTAATATCTTGTTGTTTCGACGAATATATTCAAAAAGTTCGTAAATCATGCACTTATGTCTGCGATAAGCGTTATCTTTGCAGAGACAATTGCGTACCTTATTTAATTAATCAATACAATCAACTATGAAGAAACTATTTCTTTTTGCACTTTTGTCGCTGGCATTCGCAACAGCCAACGCACAGCCAGGTGGCGGTAGGCCCATGTTCGGCAACATGCCCAAGATTGATGTCAAGTTTAATGACTATGTTGCAGCTCCGGCAGATTTCGACAAGGAGAGAGCCGACATTGCTCACGGAACGCTTGAGGAGACCACTTACGAGTCGAAGACCGTAGGCACAACGCGCAAGGTCACTGTCTATCTGCCTCCCAAGTACGATAAGTCGAAGAAGTATCCCGTGCTCTATCTCCTGCATGGCATCGGTGGCGACCACAAGGAATGGCTTCAGGGTGTGCCTAACATCATTATGGACAACCTCTATGCCGATGGTAAGGCCGAACCCATGATTATTGTAATGCCCAACGGACGCGCTCTGCCCAACGATAAGGCCGAAGGCAATGTCTATGCTCCTGAGATGCAGCAGGGCTTCGCAAACTTCGAGCGTGACCTGATCGACGACCTCATTCCCTTCATCCAGAGTAAGTACAGCACCTATACTGATCAGGCTCACCGTGCAGTGGCTGGCCTCTCGATGGGTGGCGGACAATCGCTCAACTTTGGACTGGGCAACATGGACCAGTTTGCCTACGTAGGCGGTTTCTCCTCAGCTCCTAACACCAAAGCCCCCGAGCAACTGATTCCCGACATCGATGCCATGAAGGAGCAGAATAAACTGCTCTGGATGGTTTGCGGTGGCGACGACTTCCTCATGATGTTCAGCTCTCGCCTCAAGGCCTTCTGCGACGAGAAGGGCGTTCCCGCCACACTCATTGAGTACCCCGGTGGCAAGCACGACTTCGTGGTCTGGAAATATGGCTTGTACAACTTTGCCCAACTCATCTTCAAATAAGGACATTCGTCGAACAAAACAGTAAAGGGGTAGCATAGAACTACCCCTTTTTTCATTTCATTATAATCGCGTATTTTATAAATTGGATTATATCCGATTGATGGCTTCGCCTCGGCATAACTCGAACAAGTTGACTTTCCCCTGCGGGCCGTCGAGCTAAACCTTCGGTTCTGCTCTCGACTTGCACATAAATTGGAATTTACCTAAAAGAGTTATTCAAACGTTCCATTCTCGTATTCTTGCAGGAATTGTGTACACGTCTTGCCTGTGGCTTTCTTGAAGAACC
>CADCHQ010000015.1 GCA_902801325.1 uncultured Bacteroidales bacterium
AAGGCAATTCGGTCATGGGAATGAAAGCACTTGAACTACTCACCACCGAAACGGAAGAGTCTATTTTCTAAGAGTGGATTGTGTTTTCTAGCATAGAACAAAAAAACAAACAGATTGTACACATGCGGAATTTTATTATGTTAGGCGCCTGTCTTATGCTCATCGCTTGCGGACAGCAGAGCCAGAAAGAAACGAATATGGAATTTAACGACAACGTGAAAATGGCACTTGCCGATGGGGGTAGCATCAGTTTGGACAGCCTTCAGTGGACACGGGAACCAGCTGGGTTTGAAGTGAAAGGCGATACCATACTCATCACTACCGCTCCGAAGACCGACCTGTGGCAGCGGACGTACTATCACTTCCAGAACGACAATGCTCCCGTGCTTCAGATGAAGACCCGCGAGAAGTTCTTCAGCTTCGTGGTGAAGACCGACTTCACGGGTAGTCACCACCGATTCGACCAGTGCGGCATCGTGATGTACCTTGACAGCGAGAACTGGTTGAAGGGTTCGGTGGAATACGAGAACGAGGAGTTCCAGCATCTGGGCAGTGTGGTGACGAACGGTGGCTACTCCGATTGGGCCACGACGGCTATCCCTGCCGATGTGAAGACGATGTGGTACCGGTTCTCCCGCCGCGAGGACGACTACTGCATAGAGTGCTCTGCTGATGGTCGGGCGTTCAGTCAGATGCGCGTCTGCCACATGCCTGCCGGAGCCGATGAGATCAGCTTTGGCATCTATGCCTGCTCACCCGAAGAATCGTCCTTCACGGCCATCTTCACGGATATGAAGATTACCGAGTGTGCTTGGAAAGCCCATGACGGACAGCAGCCGGATTAGAAATAGATGCAGACAAATAGGGATAAACAGTTGAATACAGGCAAGAACTTCATTGAAATGCTTGGTACGGGCGATGCCCATGCTACGCGATGCTATAACACCTGCTTCACTTTGTGCAGTAGTGGCGGTGCCGTGCTTATGGTAGATGCTGGAGGTGGTAATGGCATACTCCATCAGATGGAAAAAGTAAACTTGAAGTTTGCCGATTTCCATGATATCTTTGTAACTCATGCTCACACCGACCATCTTTTGGGTGTGGTATGGGTGATTCGCAGGACTTTGGAAGAAAAACAAAGCCTCCGTGTATGGAGCCACAAAAAAGTACTCGATCTGCTGACCCACATCTGCCGACAAATACTTCCATCCAAGGAGGCCGAGGAAATTGGCAGGCTTGTAACGATGCATGAGATAGAGGATGGAGATTGCTTTGAGGTAGGCGACCTGCGTCTGCAATGCTTCGACATCCATTCCTCGAAGGAAAGGCAGTTTGGCTTCACAGCGCTGCTACCCGATGGTCAGCGATTGTGTTGCTTGGGTGACGAGCCTTTCTGTCCTCAGTGCCGTCAATATGCTGAGGGTGCCGACTGGCTAATGAGTGAGGCTTTCTGTTTGTATGAAGACCGAGACCGCTTCCTACCCTACGAGAAACATCACAGCACGGTGCTCGATGCGGCACGCTTGGCTGAGAGGCTACACGTCAGGAACCTTATCCTATATCACACAGAGGACAGGACCCTCGAAGTTCGAAAAGAGAGGTATTCTGCAGAGGCAAAGAAGGCATTCGGCGGTCAGGTCTGGGTGCCAGACGATTTGGAAAGAATAGCGTTGTAAATCCCAATTTATCTGCTCTCACTCAATTGCGGTCCCTCTCCCCCATTATGCTCCCCTCGCTTTAAGAGCGACTGGGGTCGTAGAGAATCCACTGAATGTGGATTCGGCCCCACAAAGGGGAGCGAGTCCTCACTCGCGACGGTGGGCAGGCAGGGGGGTGAGTCCATTAACGGCAGAGCCTCGCTCGACGACGTCAGGAGACGCTTGCGTAACGGAGAGGAGCAAGAAAGTATAATGTATAATGGATAAAGAGCTCCTATCTTCTAAAAGAAAGGGGCTTTTTTATGTTTATCCTCGCAAGATCTATCGTCCTTTTCACTCGAGCTTGCTCGCTTGATTCATTCAAGAACTCCACTTTAACTCCTCTTTAACTCCCCTATAACTCCCGTGCGAAGCACATAACTCCCCTTTCATTTTTCACTTTTCACTTTAAATTTTTCACTTTTAATTTTTAATTAGCGAAGCCTATGTGTTAATGATCCAATGACCAGCTTTCCGACTTCCGACACGAGTGATGATACCTGAGTCTTTTAATTTCTTTATCTGCTTCTCTACTGCACGCTGGCTGACTCCTATTCGCTCAGCTATGTCTGAGGCCGTGGAAGAGGGGTTGGAATGAAGCATTAGAAGAAGTCGCTTGTCATTTATTCCGAACTTTATTCCGAACTTTATTCCGAACCCTTCGCCGAACTTTATACCGAACTCTTTCTCGATAGGGTCGATATCGCTTTCAGGTAATTCTTCGCCCTGATGGGCCTTCAGAGTCTTGTATATCTCGCGAAGCATAAAATCGATGAAGGGCCCTGACTGTCCCGCATTCGTGCTGGCTGTGATGGCATCGTAGTAAGCTTGCTGGTTGGCATAGACCATATTCTCTACTGGCAGATGCTCGAACAACGGATGCAGTTTGCCTAGTATCAGTGATTGCCAAAGGCGGCTAAGACTGCGGCTTTGCCTAATGAATAATGAATAAAGGACTCTCTCCCAACCCTACCTCCGTCGCAAGCTCCCCAACGCTCGCTCGGCCTTCAGGACGCTTGCGTAGCGCAGAGGATGCAAGAACGCCTAACTTCTTGCACAGCAAGCGTAGGACTTCGTCCGTCCGATTAGCGTTGCCCCCATAGGAAGAGGGAGACCTCTCCCCTGTCCTCCGTCGCGAGTGGGGACTCGCTCCCCTTTGTGGGGCCGTAGTGACATTTAGTCACTACTCAAAAGACCCCAGTCGCCTCTCCCAAAGAGAGGGGCTTTTTATTTCCCTCCCCATCACGGGGGAGGCCAGGAGGGGGCTGTTCTCGTCAAGAAAAAAACGTGCCCACCTTCGCAGGCGGGCACACCAAACAACTTAAAAGTTATGAAAACTAAAACAAAACTTTTCGTTTGCACGACAAAAATATAAAAAAATGGCAATATTGCAAAAGAAAGTTTGATTTTTTACATAATATTTAATAATCAATACTGAAAGTCTTCGCCCGGATGTTTCTCGTCTGTCTCCCTTATGTCCGTCGGCAATCACTATACTGCTTCAGGAAACGCACCATAGTGCGATGTTCTCATCATTATGACGATTCTGGGCCAACGAGCAGGGAGTGAGTCCGAAGCGCCAAAGAGATACCTTTACTTCTTTTTCGGGTCCCAGCGGTAGCGGAGGGAGAGGGTCACATAGCTGTGAAGGAAACTCTCACCGCCCTCGGTGTGGGAAGTGGCGGAGATGGTGGAGAAGTTGCGGCGGTTCTGATTCAAGAGGTCGCGACCAGCGAGAGTGATTTCGGCACGGTTGTTCAGGTGACGAAGCAAGGCACACTTTCCGCCCACGAATTTATAGGCGACCTCGGCATTAAGGAGGAAGGGATTGTTGTTCATCGACGAGGACTGATAGCCACGATTAAGGATAAACTGAGGGCTGAGCGTAAAGCGCCAACCGCTCTTGAGTTTATAGAGGATGCGCAATTCGGCCAGATAGTAGAAAATGTTCTCCGCAGACTGGGTAGCATCGCTGTAGGTGTAGCCGTCCCAGGTAAAGGTGTGGGAGGTCCACAACTGCCAAGGGGCTACATCATAGTTAAGGCTCAATCTCTCTCTAAGACGCGAGCGACCTTGCCGGTTGTAGGTCAGGCCCGTAGCCTCATCTACGAGGGTGAGGATGCCATAAGTGGTGCCCAACTGACCAGACAACGATTGCTGGAGTTGCAGGTTCTTGCCCAGCGAGCGGTCGTAGTTGACCGAAGCACCCCACTGGCTGCCGCCGCGCACATTCTGCTTCTGCGAGCGGTAGGCACCCGTCTGACTGTTATAATGAAGGACAGTGCCCACGGGATCGTAAGCCTTCGAATAATCGAGAGTGATGCCCAGCGACTGAGTGCCACGAGTGCGCATCAAGTTGTAGTTGAGGTTAGCCGTGAGGGTGTGAGAGGTCTTCAAGTTGGGATTGCCTTCGATGATGTAGAGCGGGTTGGTGTCGTCGCGGTAGCCGATGCAGTCGATGAGTTCCGAAGGATTCGCGGCATACGAGACATTGGCCTTGAGACCCTGCTGCTTGCCCATGCGATAGTTCAGTTCCAGTTCGGGCATTGCAAGCAGGAGGTTGCGCCGGGCCAGCGTGTCTAACTTACCTCGCTGATAGGCCGTCTGCTCATGACGATGCGAGAACGTAAGTTTGGGCCCCAGGGCAAGCTTGCCCAAGGTAACCTGCGTTCCCAGTTCCAACTCGTTTTTCCATAGGTTGTCGCGCCGATGGAGACTGTTACTTGTGTCCAGGGTATCGGCTCGCCAGCGTTGTTCGTCGCGGAAACCGTAGTCGTAGGTGGTGCCCCATTGGGTCATGAGCATCACCTTCTTGCCCAAGGCCTGCATGTAGCCGAGATTCAGCACAACGCTGAGGTTATCGGTGGGCGTCTCAAAGCGTTGGCGGTCGATGGCGGAAGTGCCCTCCTGCAGGTAGTGGTAGTCGCCCTGCGACGAACCCTGCTCCTTCCGATGCTTGTAGTTGGCGCTCAGTTGACCTCCCAGCATTCCCTTTTTGGTATTATAAACCATCTTTCCCCGCACCAGTCCCGACAAACCTTGAGCATGCGACGAAGACTGATAATGAGCGGTATTGACACCTCCCCCCTGCCCCTCCGAAAGAGGGGTGATGGATGTTTGTTCTTGGCGGTCAGTCATCTGCTTCTCTTCATCGTAGGCCAGCGTGCTCTCGATTTGCATCGTCAGTTTGGGCGATAGTTCGATGCGCGTCGAGAAGTCGAGCGGAGCAGAAAGGCTGTGTTGGTTGTTCTTTGTTTGCTTGTCCGTCTCAGTAGGCAATGTATTAGGCAGGAAGGTCTGCGTGTTCTCCCATCGACGATGAGGCGTGTCGCGATGGTTGGCTCCTGCCGTCAGCGTCCAATAGCTGTCGCGCGAGGATTTGGCGAAGGGTTTCCATGCGTGTTTATAGCCCGCGCCACCCAATTGCTGACGTATGGCATCGCCTCCGCCGTACTCCCAGATGCTTTCGTAAGTATGTTTGTTGATGGCCCTAGGGTCGTCGGCCACACGCAAGAAGAACATCACGGGGTCGGTGTCGCTCAGTCGCATGCCATCGAGCGTAGCTGCGTAGTTGGGACGCGAATAGGCTGTAGCATTCACTTCGCCGCTCCAGCGGTCCATGAAGCCAGGCTTCACAGTCACGTCGAGCACCTGTTCGCGCTGTCCGTCGTCCACGCCCGTATGCTCCTCCAGCTCACTCTTGCGCTCGTAGGCCTTGATGTTCTCCACAGCCTCAACGGGCAATTGACGCATCAGCATCTCCTCGCTCAGTGCCTCGTGGCCATTCATCATTAGGCTGACAGGTTTCCCGTTCCACATCAGGCGTCCATCCTTCACGCTTACACCAGGCAACTGTAGGACGAGATCCTGAAGACGCTGATTATCTTCTATTGAGAAACCCTGTGGGTTGAACACCACCGTGTCGCCTCGCATGTAGAAGCGACGGGCACGACCCTCGACGGCAAGTTCCTTCATCAGCACCTCGCTGGGCTCAAGACGTATGTCGTCGATGACGACTGTGTCCATACCGGCACCAGACAGGTATTGCGCCGTCGCAGGTTTGTAACCGAAGTACTCGGCGTGGAGCGTGATACGCCTCATGCTGTAACTCTCCAGTATGAAACGCCCAAGTGTGTCGGCCATAAGCACCCATACGGAGGTACCTTCGCCCGAGGTCATCATGGCCTTCACTTGTGCTCCGTCCAGGGGTTCGCCCGTCTGGGCATCAACGACGCGTCCCTTCACAATGTCGGCCTGCAACGATGCTGCCAACGAAATCAGGACAAGCAGGAAGATAATTGTCTTTTTCATCGGTGAAATGGGTTAAAATTGAGACATAAGGGTTATTCCTCCCCTTAGTGAGGAGGTTGAGAGGAGTCTTTGGGGAAAATCCTCCACGACCCTCACGGGCAGTGGAGGCGGTGGCGCCAAACTTATTAAATATAAAACTAACTAAATCCTAATGCTATAATGAAAACAGTAGACTTTATTTTTTCTCGTCGATGCGCTTCAACTCGAAGTCGCAGGCCGAGAACCACTGACCTAGCCACGAGGCACGAGTGATGGCGGGATCTGTAGATACGCCGTAGTGGAGGGTGACGGCCTTGGAGAAGTGCATGTCGGGCAGGGCTATGCGGTTCCATCCGAAACCATTACCACCATTGGTAACGGCTATGGCGCAGAGGAAGTTGTAGTCGGCAGGCAGTTCGTATCCGCCCTTGGAATAGGCCAAATCCATGCTGTCGCGTCTGATCTTCGCCTCCCGCCACAGTCCGCCACCCGTGTTGCCGTCAGCGGGAATCTCGGTCCGATAGATGGTAGTGGCCGCCGTCAGTGAGTCGGTAAAGGCATAAACGTAAGCCCCCTGTCCGTTGGCACGCACGCAGGCCGTCAGGCGGTAGGTGCCGGGCTGCAGCAACTCCGAGCGTTCGATGGTGAAGAGCTGGCGATGACGCGAGTCGTAAGTGTCGATGTAACGGGCTCCGTGACCCGTGTAGTACTGTCCGCTGGAGGTGTAACGCTCATTGCAATGGTCGGCACGAATGACACGCCAGTCGCGCTCGGAGAGGAACTCCCATTCGTCGGGATCGTAGAAGATGCCGTCGTGGGTGTTCTCCTTGCGATACTGTTCGTCGCGGATATGCCAACTCTTGTCCTCGGCCTCCTTGATCTTTGCGACAAGACTTGTGCCATAGAAGGCAGCACCGATGAAGAGACCTATCCAGATGATCAGGAATGCCAGACGCTGACCGAAGCCCATGGGCTTGAGCATGCGTATCTCACTGAAAAAGCTGTGGATGATGCAATACGTGGGGATGAGCAGCACGCCCAAGCAGAGCAGGGAGGCTATGAGCAGGTGCGACTGGTTGGCATCGAAGAACTGCCAGAAGGTGGGGTCGCTCTCGTGAATCATCATGTGAGGCATCGTCATCACGGCTATCAGACCCACGATGCCTGCCAGCAGAGAGATGGCCAAAGCGATACCTATCGCATAGATGGACCAACGGATGAGTGTGCCCATGATGAAGAAGAAACCTCCCAGGCAACCCATGTGCCCTTCGTCGGGACGCTGTGTCGTTTGCGGTTGACTGACCTCATCGGCCAGGTTCTGGGGATTCACCTTTTTGCCCTTCATTCGGAGTCGGTCCTCAGGAGTCTCGGCTACAGGCATGAGTACGCCCAGGATGAAGTAGAGGATGATGAGACCAGCATTGATGCTGATGCCCCAATGCCAACGTGACCAGTAGAACATGCGGGAGACAAATCCGCCGGGCAAGAGGAAGAACAAGGCCACATAGCCCAGACGCCACCACAGCACGTCGCCACCGAAATAGGTAGCCAGACCGGAGAGTACACCCATGAGTTTGCGGTCGGAAAGGTTGCGGTATAATCTACGACCTCCCCCCAGCCCCTCCGAAGGAGGGGTGATGCTGTCCGTAAATTGCGAGGTAAAGCCCTCCTCCCCACGGGGGGAGTCAGGAGAGGGGCTTTCCATCTCCTCAGGACTGCCCACGCGGTGGATGATGTCCTGCACGTGTTCGATGGTGATAGCCTGTACGCCGCTGGCCTTCAACTCGTCGAACAGTTCGGCTATGCGTGCTTCAATGTCGTCGGCTATCTCTTCTCCGCCCTCGCGACGGCCAAAGTAACTGCGCAGCGAGTCGGTGTATCTTTTCAACAGTTCGTAGGCATCCTCGTCGATGGCATAGAGGCGGCCCAGCAGGTTTATGGTGATGTTCTTTTTCATGATTCTTGATGTGTTAAGAGATGAGTAGTTTTCAGATAGTTAACCGTAGTGGCGAGTTCGTTCCAAGCCTGGTCGAGACCCACGAGGAATTCCTGACCCTCTTGAGTCAGGGCGTAGTACTTACGAGGCGGTCCTTGTGTGCTCTCCTGCCATTCGTAGGAAAGCAGACCGTCGTTCTTCAAGCGCGTAAGCAGGGGGTAGAGTGTGCCTTCCACCACCAGCAGTTCGGCTTCCTGCAGCTGACGGATGATGTCGCTGGCATAGGCCGGTGCGCGCTTCAGCAGTAGCAGGATGCAGTATTCGAGCATCCCCTTCCGCATCTGTGATTTGGCGTTATTGATATCCATGTATTTTTAAAATGAAGAATTAAGAATTCTTGCTCCTCTGCGCTACGCAAGCGTCCCAAGGGCCGAGCGAAGAATTAAGAAATAAGAATGAAGGGCCCCTCTCCCAAAGAAAGGGCTTTTCTTTTATCTCACTTTTAATTTTTAATTCCCTCCCCTCGGGGAGGTCAGAAGGGGGTATTAGGTTTAGTACTGATTCGGATTACGAGGTGCCAGCAGCCACAGGACGATGTAGGCCAAGAGACCACAACCAAAGCCAAAGAAGGCCATGAGGAAGAATACGCGAACGAGAAGCGGGTCGACCTCGAAGTACTCGGCGAGACCACCACACACACCGGCAATCTTCTTGTCGGTCTGAGACAGGTAAAAACGTTTGTTGTTCATAACTTACTGATTTTTATATGGTTTATACTTTCTTTCTATTGCCCAGTCACACACTTGCCAACAGGCTTTCCCTACTCTTTTATTAGGTTTCACGGCACAAAGTTAAGAATAAATATAATACCTTGCAATACATAGTACTATATTTTTTAAAAAATTTTTTCGTCCTTGCACGCAAGAGAGCGGGAATTGGGTCGTGTAGAATAGGAATAAGGTATGCGTGCGCCCGCGAGCACGGGAGCAAGACTCTGGAAGAAAATAAAAAAGCTCTCGCCAAACGACGAGAGCCTGAGTATGTAAGTTATCGGTTATACCTCAAATCATCGGTTCGCACGTTTGCGCTCCAGGTGGTCGAGGATGATCTTTCGCAAACGCATCGACTTGGGCGTTACCTCCACATATTCGTCTTCCTTGATGTACTCGAGAGCCTCCTCCAGTGAGAATACGATGGGCGGAATGATGCGAACCTTCTCGTCGCTGCCCGACGCACGCATGTTGGTCAACTGCTTAGCCTTGCAGACATTCACTACGAGGTCGTTCTCATGAACGTGCTCTCCCACTACCTGACCGGCATAGACCTCAGTCTGCGGGTCGATGAAGAAGGAACCGCGATCCTGCAGGTTGTTGATGGCGTAAGCGTAAGCAGTACCACTCTCGAGGGCAATCATGGAACCATTGATGCGACGCTGTATTTCGCCTTTGTAGGGCTGATACTCCTTGTAGCGATGAGCCATGATGGCTTCGCCCTGAGAGGCTGTGAGGACGTTGGTGCGCAGTCCGATGATACCGCGCGAAGGGATGTTGAACTCGATGTTCACACGCGAGCCCTGCGTCTCCATGCTGGTCATCTCGCCCTTACGACGCGTGACCATATCAATCATCTTCGAAGAGAACTCCTCGGGAACGTTAATGGTCAGTTCCTCGATGGGTTCACACTTCACACCGTCAATCTCCTTATAGATGACCTGTGGCTGACCCACCTGCAGTTCGTAGCCCTCGCGACGCATGGTCTCGATGAGCACAGAGAGGTGGAGGACACCACGACCAGCGACTATCCAACGGTCGTTATAGCCTTCAGGCTGGTCGACACGCAATGCCAAGTTCTTCTCCAACTCCTTTGCCAGACGGTCGCCAATGTGACGGCTGGTGCAATACTTGCCTTCCTTGCCGAAGAAAGGAGAGTCGTTGATGGTGAAGAGCATAGACATCGTGGGTTCGTCGATGCTGATGGGAGGCAGAGGTTCGGGATTCTCGAAGTCGCAGATGGTGTCGCCAATCTCAAAGTTCTCCAGACCGATGATGGCACAGATGTCGCCACTCGACACCTCGCTGATGCGTGCCTGACCCATACCGGTGAAGGTGTGCAGTTCCTTGATCTTGGTCTTCTCCATCGTGCCATCGCGGTGGGCAATGGTGACGTTCATGCCCTCACGAATGGTGCCACGATGCACACGTCCCACAGCGATTCGACCTACATAGATCGAATAATCGAGCGAAGTGATGAGCATCTGAGGTGTTCCTTCCAGTTGCTGGGGAGCAGGGATGTGCTCAAGTATCTGGTCGAGCAGGTACTTGATGTCGTGCGTGGGATTGGAATAGTCTGGTCCCATCCATCCGTTCTTGGCAGAGCCGTAGATAACGGGGAAATCGAGCTGTTCTTCCGTTGCGTTCAGATCGAACATGAGGTCGAACACCATCTCATACACCTCCTCAGGACGGCAGTTCAGTTTATCGACTTTATTCACTACGACGATGGGCTTCAAACCTATCTCCAACGCCTTACGAAGGACGAAACGCGTCTGTGGCATAGGACCTTCGAAAGCATCGACCAGAAGGAGGCAACCGTCGGCCATATTCAGCACACGTTCCACCTCACCACCGAAGTCGGAGTGACCCGGAGTGTCGATGATGTTGATCTTCGTGCCTTTGTAGTTGATGGAAACGTTCTTGGAAAGGATGGTTATTCCGCGTTCGCGTTCCAGTTCGTTGTTGTCCAGCATCAGCTCGCCCGTCTGCTGGTTGTCGCGGAAGAGATTTCCTTCCATAAGCATCTTGTCGACAAGGGTCGTTTTCCCGTGATCGACGTGTGCAATAATAGCAATATTACGTATGTCCTGCATCGTTTTGCTTTAATTTGGGTGCAAAGGTACAATAATTAATTAAAAATTAAAAGAGAAAAATTAAAAATTCCTATCTTTGTAGGGCAATAACCCTAATACTTACGCCATGAGAAGACTTTCCCTACTCATCGTCGGCCTCATCATGGGGCTGGGAATCGCGGCCCAGACGCTGAAGGTGGGCAGCTACAACATCCGTTACAAGAACAAGGAGGATAGCATCAAAGGCAACTCTTGGGAAGCCCGCTGTCCTTCAATCTGCAACCAGATCTTATGGGAACAGCCCGATGTCTTTGGTGCTCAGGAAGTGCTGCACTCACAACTGCTCGACCTCAACGAGAAACTTAAAATCAAATACAAGTGGATTGGTGTGGGACGCGACGATGGCAAGGAGAAAGGCGAATATGCTGCCATCTTCTACAATCCCCAGCGTGTGGAACTTATCGACAAGGGAAACTTCTGGCTCAACGAGACTCCCGACCGTCCGGCTCTGGGATGGGATGCTGCCTGCATTCGCATCTGCACCTGGGGACATTTTCGTGACCGAGAGACTGAGAAAGAGTTCTTCTTCCTAAACCTGCACATGGACCACGTGGGAGTCAAGGCTCGCAGTGAGTCGGCAAAGCTGGTCATGAAATTCATTACGGAGATGACCGATGGAGGAAAGAAACTGGCTGTGCTGACGGGCGATTTCAATGTTGGGCAGACCGACGAACTATACTCCCTCTTCACGGAATCTGGCGTACTCAAGGACTGCTACACGGCAGCACAGTTGCGATTTGCAGAAAACGGCACATACAACGGTTTCGACTATCACTTCTTTACGGATGAGCGCATCGACCACATCTTCGTCACTCCGGACACGAAGGTGGAAGCCTATGCCGTGCTTACCGACGGACGCTGGCAGAAGGACATGAACCACCGCATGTCGCGACGCAACCTATCCGACCACTACCCCATCTTTGCTCGCATCAGATTTTAATAATGCATCGCTCGGCATCTGCGAAGCAGTGACGCTTGCGTAAGGAACTGGAGCAAGAATTCATAATGCACAATTAGGCTGGCGCCTTGAGAAAAACATGAAAAAGATATTCCTTATTATTTTATTATGGGCAGGCATGAGCCAAGTTTCGGCTCAGAAAGCCGATTACCACATCGTGCCTTTGCCAACAAGCATCGAACAGGATACGACGAAGTCATTTGTCCTGCAGACGGGTATGGCCATCAGTTATGAAGCCGACAACAAAGAGGCACAAAGCACGGCAGAGTTCCTTTGCCAATGGGTAAAGGAGGCTACAGACATTAGTTTGCAACTGACTCCCGACAACAAACGTGCTGCCATTCGTTTCGTGCTGGGACTTCAAGGAAAGGGCATAACCGTAAAGGGGCAGGAAGCCTATACCATTGAAATCGGCAAGACGGGTATTCTCGTTCGTGCCAATGAACCCGAAGGCTTATTCCGAGCCGCCCAGACGATAAGGAAGAGTCTTCCCGTAGGCATTAAAGAGCAAAAGGTTGCTTTTCCCTTTGTTCGCATTCAGGATGCTCCACGCTTCGCCTATCGAGGTGTGCTGCTCGATTGTGCCCGTCATTTCTTCACGGTCGATGTCATCAAGCAGTTCCTCGACGTGATGGCACTGCACGGTTGCAACCAGTTCCACTGGCACCTCACAGAAGACCAAGGCTGGCGTTTCGAAGTGAAAGCGCTGCCCGACCTGGCCGTGAAAGGTAGTGTGCGTGAGAAGACGGTGATTGGACCGAGCAACATGCGCATCTATGACAATGTTCCCTATGGAGGATATTACACGCAGGACGATTGTCGCGAGATCGTTCGCTATGCTGCCGAGCGCTACATCAACGTAATACCAGAAATAGACATGCCTGGCCACATGATGGGTGCCTTGCACGTCTTCCCCAATCTGGGTTGCACAGGTGGTCCATACCCCGTTGCTCCACATTGGGGTGTGATGCGTGATGTGCTCTGTGGTGGTAATCCCGAGACCCTGGATTTCCTGAAGACGGCCTTTGGCGAACTTTGCGACGTGTTCCCCTCTGAGTTCATTCACATCGGAGGCGACGAATGCCCCAAGGACCGCTGGAAGAAGTGTCCCAAGTGCCAGGCAAAGATCAAGGAACTGGGCTTGAAGGAAGTAAACGGCCGCAGTCCTGAAGACCAGTTGCAGACCTACCTGAACCACGAGATCGAACAATTCTTGGCTTCACGCGGACGCAGTCTGATCGGATGGGACGAAATCCTGGCTGGCGGACTTACGGAAAACGCTATCGTGATGTCGTGGCGAGGCACGAAGGGAGGCATCGAAGCTGCCAAGCAGAAGCATCGTGTCATCATGTCGCCCAACGTCTATGCCTACATCGACCACCCCCAGCTGAAGGACTACAGCAAGCAGCCTCGAACCACAGATAGCTATCAGGTGTCGTGCAGCAAGATATATTCCTTCGAGCCACTCATTCCTGATGCCCTGACCGAGGAGGAACAGGATTGCATCCTGGGCGTGCAGGCCAATCTGTGGACAGAGCATATTGCTTTCCCCGAACATGCCTTCTATCAACTGCTGCCCCGTCTGGCTGCGATGAGTGAGGTGCAATGGTGCCAACCCCAGCAGAAGGACTTCGAGGACTTCAAAGCCCGTCTGCCCCGTCTGGAGAAGATCTACGACAAACTCGGCGTGCAGTATTGCAGGCAGGTGGAATAAAGACTCTCCCCCGCCCCTCTCTTGTAGCGAGGGGAGAAGAATGGAGAATGGTCAATGTTCAATCTTCCGCTCGGCGACGATTAGGAGACGCTTGCGTAGCGCAGAGGAGCAAGTAATCGGACGACCCAAAGGGTCTACGCTTGCGTAGCAAAGCGGAGCAAGAATGTTCAATCTTCAATATAAAATACAATTATGAAAAGAATCATTTTATCAGTAATTGCCACGATGGCAATCGTGTTCAGTGCTCAGGCAGCAGGAGACGACTGGGCAAACTTCAAGCGTTATGCAAGTGCAAACATCGAAGTAAAGGCCTTGCCACAGAGTCAGCGCAAGGTCGTGTTCATGGGTAACAGCATCACCGACAACTGGGCCAGTCGTCACGGAGATTGGTTCAAAGAGAACGGCTACATTGGTCGTGGCATCAGCGGACAGACCACCTACCAAATGGTGCTTCGCTTCTATGAGGACGTGGTGAACCTTCACCCCAAGGCTGTTGTCATCAACGGCGGCACGAACGACATTGCACAGAACAACCACCCCTATGTCGAGGACCGCACGTTCCAAAACATCGTCACTATGGCTCAGATTGCCAAGGCCAACGGCATCAAGGTCATCCTCACCTCCATCACCCCTTGCGACCACTACACCTGGCGCCCGGAAATCAAGGATGTGATTGCGAAGATCAAGAGCCTGAACGCCCGCATCAAGGCGTATGCCAAGAAGAACAAGTTCCAGTATGTCAATTACTGGACGGAAATGGCCAACGAACAGGGTGCTATGCGCGACGGCATCTCCGAAGAGGGTTGTCACCCCAACGCAGCCGGTTATGCCATCATGGGTCCACTGGTGCAGAAAGCTATTAAGAAAGTAGTGAAATAAGAGACCCCTACCTAACCTCCCCGAGGGGAGGAATATAAATGAGAACAAGCAATCGTTAAATTGTAAAATCATGAACCGTTTTGCACTGATAGTTTTAACTATCCTCACAACCTGTCTATCGCCCATTAGTGCGAAGGACACAAAGATTACGTCGCCCGACGGCAAACTCGTCGTTACACTCTCCACAGGCAAGGGACAACTGGCCTGGAGTGTACAGCGCCAAGGTAAAACCGTCTATCACGAGGACGGAATATCGCTCACCATAGGCAACCAGAAGCTCGACGACAAGGCTGCCCCCAAGAGCATCAAACAGCGCAAGGTCAGTCAGACCATCAAGCCCGTGGTGCCCCTGAAGTTCTCCACCATCCAAGACGACTACACCGAGGCCACCATCGACTACGGCACATACAAGATACTGCTGCGTGTCATGAACAACGCCGTTGCCCACCGCTTTGTCACCAACCTGAAGGGCGAAGTGGAGGTAAAGGACGAGAGGTTCAACATCCATCCTGCCGAGGGCTTCACTGCCCATTATCAGACGTGTCGCTCGTTCAACACTTCCTACGAGGAAGCCTATCATCACAAGAGCATTGCCGACTGGAATCAGGATGGAAGCATAGCCACCATACCTGCCCTGCTTTCAAATGCCGACGACACGCAACTGCTCATCGGTGAAAGCGACGTCGACGACTATCCACGCATGTTCTTGGTTGCCGGCAAGGGCACCATCACCACCACCTTCCCCAAGGCACCCATCGAATGGCAACCTCGTGGCGACCGCAGTGAGACCATCACCAAGGAGGGCGACTACATTGCCAAGACTCAGGGCACACGTGCCTTCCCCTGGCGTTTCGTGGTCGTTACTGATTCCAAGGGCATCGTCGAACAGACCGTCCCCGTGCAACTGGCACGCCGCAGTGTCCTGACCGACACCAGCTGGATCAAGCCGGGCAAGTTCTCATGGGAATGGTGGAACGGTGCTGCACCCTACGGACCAGATGTCGATTTCAAGGCTGGCTGCAACTATGAGACTTACTGCTACTTTGCCGACTTTGCCGCCAAATACGGCATCGAGTACATCCTCTTGGACGAAGGCTGGGCAAAGTCCACACGTGATCCCTTTCACGGCAACGACGGCCTGCGTCTGCCCGACCTCATCAAGTATTGCAATGCCAAGGGCGTGAAGATAGTGCTCTGGCTTCCCTGGCTCACGGCATACAACAACCTCGACACACTCTTCAAGACCTATGCCGAATGGGGTATACCTGCAGTGAAGATCGACTTCATGGACCATGCTGACCAATGGATGGTGAACTTCTACAAGCGCGTGACAGCCGAAGCTGCCAAGTACCACATCATCGTCGACTGGCACGGAGCATTCACCCCCGCAGGTCTCGAATACGAGTATCCCAACCTCGTCAGCTACGAAGGCGTGCTCGGACTGGAACAGATGGGTGGTTGCCGACCTGAGAACACCACCTACATTCCCTTCATACGCAATGCTGTGGGTGCTGCCGACTTCACACCTGGTGGCATGAACAACATGCAACCCGAACGCTATCATGCTAGCCGTCCGAACTCTGGCGCAATGGGTACGCGTGCCTTCCAGATGGCCCTCTACGTAGTGCTGGAGAGTGGCGTACAGATGCTGGCCGACAACCCCACACGCTATTATCAGAACGAGGACTGCACGCGCTACATCGCCTCCGTGCCCACGACTTGGGACGAGACACGCTGTCTGGCTGCCGACGCAGGTAAATACGTCATCGTGGCCAAGCGCAAGGGTCAGAAGTGGTTCATTGGTGGCATCTGCAATGGCGAACAAGACGAGCGCACCTTCCAACTGCCGCTCAACTTCCTCCCCGCAGGCACTCACCACCTCACCGCCTTCAAGGACGGTGTGAACGCCAACTATCAGGCTATGCACTACAACCGCGTGGAGCAAGACGTAACGTCACAGACCACCATCGAAGTCCGCATGGCCAAAAACGGCGGATGGGCAGCGGTGATTGAGTAAGGACCCCCTCTATCTCCCCGAGGGGAGAAATAACGAATTGAGAGGCAAAAGTCTCTCGATTCATTGTTTAAAGAGTCACAGTGTAACAAGCGCTAATGAAACATTAAGACGTTTCCCAAACCCCTCTCAAAAGAGAGGGGATTTTTTTGGCCAATTGCAACCTATTGTCATTTTTGCTCTGCAAAGCTGTATAGTTTAGAAGAAAAAGAACGCAAATTCCGCTTTCGATGATGATGGTTTTCTGTCTTCTACCCATTGAGTCGATGAGTCCGCATTTTGCGGAGTCATCTTTTTCAACATGCTTTGCCAGAGCGTCCATCCCTAAAGAACCATTTTCGTGGTAATTGTTTGGTCTTTTTTTCACTTTTGACACATAATTTTCCTCATTTTTTATCATGTTTTAAGGGAAGTCCCTCCCATTCGGGGGAGGGATTTAGGGAGAGGGGCCTTAGGTTGCGCTCTGGGCAAGGCCAAATTTCTTCGATGAAATGGGTGCTTTTTGAAAAAATCGAGATTAACCAAAATCAGGAAAAGACAGAGATAGCAAAAAAAATGATATAAAAACACATGCTATTGTGAAAATTTGATTAAATTTGCACCGAATAGATGAAAAACATTACCAATCGCTCGGCGTTAGTAAAGCAGTGGCGCCTGCGCAGTAAAACCAATAAACTCTAAAACTATGAAACGACTTCAATTATTCTTTCTTCTAGTTTTGATGTTGCCGATAACAGCGTTCGCACACTCTGTCAATGCCGATTACACCTTCATAAAGGAAATCAATGTCAATGGCGTGGTGTATCGTTGCTATAGAGTTTCGGCCAATTGGGGCAGAAATGCTGAGTACTCAAAGTATCTGGGCACGGCAGCACGCATCAAGTCGCTGACGGGGGTGCAGAGCAGCGAGTTTGTAATTCCTGCATCAGTTTATGACGGCGACCAGGAATACGCTGTAGAAGGATTCTCACAGTATTTTGTTGACACAAATGGCGCCATCACCAAGTTGGTGTTCGAGGGACCTGTAGGAATGCCTTGGATAGGGAAGGAAGCAGGTAGTTTCTATGTCAGCCTAATTGGTTATGAACGCTGGATTGTGTCTGGCTGTAATGGTGAATCGACAGGCGAAAAATTCGACATTATTAGCCTGCCGAACCTGCGGAGTTTGTACATCCCCAACACGAATATTGATGGCACGGCTGCAACTTGGTCATTCCAATATTTCACAAATCTGCGCGACGTGTACTTCACCGATTGTTTCCCAACACTCTCTGAAGGCATGTTCACCAATGCCGGGAACATCACCGTGCACATTCAGCCCCAGTACATCAAAGAGAGTTTGAAAAACTCTTCCGTATGGTGCAATTTCAAGGCTATCGAGCCCTATTATGTCAAGCATGATGCCACCTTCACGAATAATGGTGCCAATCAGTTGCATGTCTATTCTACCGGTAAGTTGAGCTACAGCGAGGCTGTTGTACAAAACAAGGACTATCTGCTACAGATAATAAACCCGAAAAGTTCTGGAGACGTGTCCTTCAAAGTAGGTGAGAACTACTATCTGCAATACGACTACGACGCTACAAATTGCAATATGCCCAAGCTGACACGAAATGGTGAGGAAGTGACGCTTGTTACCCCTAGCGCGGGCGAGGCGGGATACAGTGAGAACAATGTGCAGGAGAAGATAAACTACGTCATGGAGGACAGCCACAAGCAGTGTCACCTATATTTCAATGTCACAGGTACGTACAAGGCTGGAACCTATCAGATTGTGCAAAACGGGCAGACTGTTCAGGGCAACATCAATACAACTCAGAACGTGTATTGTGACTATGGAACTCAGGTCACCCTCACCATGCCTGCCACACCATATCTGCTGAACAACAACCTGAGCCTGCGCAAAGTTGGTTCCACAACAACCACCCAAAACATCACACTTCCCACACCGGTAGACGGGTCTTATACTATTACCTTCGATGTTCCATCGGTCGGCACCGCCTATTTCAACTATGCCTACAACATCCCGGCGGTAGTCAATACCGACCCCGTGATCACACTAATGCGAATGGGCGAAGGAGAGGTGAAACTCACCAAGTTCTGGGAGTGGGGCGAGCAAGACGAGGCTTATCGGAACACTGAGACCATCAACTGCATCAACCCCTCCACCAGCGTTATCATTCCCCTACCGTCAAATGGCAATAAAGGATGGGGCTACAGGCTGGAGGTGACCCCACTGAAGGGACAGCAACTGAGAAACCTCCTCGTGGGATATATCATGAAGGGGGATAATGGCGGACCAGACAAAATCTACTGGGGCGACTACCTGAGTTCTGCTTCCCACAACGCCACAACCAATACCTACACGTTCACCGTCGATATGGAACAGGGAGGAGGCGATGAGTTCGGCATGGAGGACTACAACATCCTGGTGGATATGGGACCAGAGCACACCATTGTTGAAGAAGGCTACAAGCAGAGCATCGTCTGCAAAGGCTCGACCCAGAGCAAAGGGCGGTTAACTGGAGAAACTGAAACTGAGTTTTCTTGCGATGGTGCAGTCAACCTCATCCTCGACGACAAGAGCGAATACGACCACTTCCTGACCATCAACCTTGCCAATGGTGAGAAATTCATTGCCTATCGCGACGGAGTGGACGTCACCAATAGGTTCGATTTCTATAATGGCGCCTATCATTATGAATTCTTCGCTTCCGATTTCTACGCATCCGGATGGACCATTATATTCGAGAAGGACGAAAATGTGGTCACAAACTACGACTGGACAGTAATGCTTGGCAACAATGTCGGGGGCTACATCAGTGCGGTTTACCCTGCTGCTACGATGAACCAGTATTTACTATCGCCAGTGGATACATATTCCATCAGCGCAGGTCAGTTGACGGAAACCACACTCAACATCTATGGACAAGAAGGAATGCCCTTGCTCGTCATGTGCGACGGAGAGAACCTATCCGACCAAGCTGAATTTAACGAGTCTGCTGGGGTCTACACCATTACAACACCTGCCGCAGAGATGTTTAGCCACACCTGGTACGTCGATTACCCACTGTTGAATGCCAAGCCAACGTGGACCGTCGTACACGAGGCCGACGTGGAGGATGTGCAGATTATCACGACAGCTGGTGGCGATCCCACGATAACAAACCTTACCGCCCCCTGCACAGCGGTCATCATTGACAACGCAGAGAGTGCTACGCTTAAGGTGCATGGAACGATCTCAACAACGTATGACCTCTATCTGGATGAAGTAGGAACCAATATAATGAAAGTCATCAAGGCAGTGAGAGAAATAGACACAAATTTGGGTTTAGTCGAAGCCCAAGCCCTTGTTGAGAGCGCTCCTGTGAAGGTAAAAGGATTTGCCACGAGAGCAGAGGCCGAGGCTGGCAAAGTGACATTAGAAGCTGTAGGAGCCACTTGTTCCATCAAAGACCCCGGCACTAGCCTCATAAGGATTCTGCACAATGGAGTGGACATTACCAACAATATGACAAACGATGGCGACTACCTCTCTATAACTGTCGATGCCGATGATCTGGCGACAACCACCTGGGTCATCACCTCAGAAGAGAACTTCAACCGCTACGACGTAAACCGCGATGGCGATATCTCCATTGCCGACGTTACCAAATTGGTGAATAAGATCTTAGGTAAGGAGTGATAAGCATCACTCCTTACCAGTTCAGAGTTCAGAGTTTATACATGCATAATGAATAAAGATGGCGCTCGCTGACCTTCTCCCCCTAAGGGGGAGGGGGGCTGTGGGCGCTTTTTTTCTGGGCTCAGATTTGACCTTTGGTCGAGCCTGCTTTCACTTGGAAATCGAAACAAGCTTCGACTTCTCTCGCTTACTCGCAGCCTTGAGCCGGGCGCAAAATTGCGCTGGGCCTCGCACTTTGTGCTTACATTCACTTGTACAGTACTGGGCTCAGATTTGAGCTCTGTGCAGGGCTTAATTTTCAGCTGCGGTAACGATTCGTTCACCCAGCGTTGATTCAACGAAGCGAAATATTGATGGGCATAAAAAGAAACGAGGGCTGAAATCTCAGTCCTCGTTCCTTTTATTGCGTCTAAGGTATTACTCCTCAGGTAGCATGATGACGGTGATGTGGTTCTTGGCGTCAAGAATCTTCTTGGCAAGGGCGGCAATGTCGGCGCTCGTAATGCCCTGAACCACCTTCTGGTAGTCGGTGTAGCCGTCGATGTGGTCACGCTCGAACTCCTCGATGTAACCGAGCCAGGTGCCGTTCTTGCGCTCGTTCTCGGTATAGCTCTTCAGGAGGTATTCCTTCACCTTGGAGGTGTACTTCTCCTCGGCGCCCTCGCGAGCTACGCGCTGCAGTTCCTCGTCGATGACAAGAAGCACGGAGTCGCACTTCTCAGGCTTGACGGGTGCATAGACCTGAACGTTGACACGTGTTGAACCATCGGAAATCTTACCCAAGTTGCTGCTGGCAGAGATGCTGTAGGCAGCACCCATGTCCTCACGAACGATCTCGAGGAGGCGCATGGTGAGCACCTGACCCAGAATGTCGCTGGTGACTTGGTTCTTGAGGGTGTTCTCAATGGGAGCGTGGAAGAGTTGTATCATGGCCGTCTGGGGCTCTTCCATCTTGCGCAGGAAGCGATTGAAATGCTCGCCCTCACGAATGTTGTTGTGGTTGTCCACAGGCTTGTCGTTGCGCTTCACCTTGGGCAGGGAGGCAATGTACTGTTCGATGTACTCGCGGATGCTGTCGTTGTCGAAGTTGCCGACATAGATGAAGGTGAAGTCGTTGGCACCCTGGAAGCGGTCGCGATAGATCTCAAGGGCACGGTCGTAGCTAACGTGATCGATAGCCTCCTCGTTCATGAGCACGAGGTAGGGATTGTCGGCACCCTGAAGGGCGGTCTGCAGCGAGTCGCTGAAGGCACGCATGGGATTGGCAGCCTGGTTGCGGAGTACTTCCTTCAACTGGTTAAGGGCTGAGGTGGCAGCCTTGTCGTCGCGATGCAGGGGCTGGAAGTGGAGGTAAGTAAGCTCGAAGAGAGTGCGCAGGTCCTTAGGCACGGACGAACCGCCGAGGAACTCACTGCGACCGCTCATCGAAGCAGAAACGCTTGCCTGAATGCCGGCGAGAGCCTTGTCGAGTTCGGTGCTGGTGAAGTTACCCAGACCAGAAGCGCCGAAGAGGGTGCTTGCCTGACCCAGGGTGTACTTGTCATCGGCAGAGTAACGAGCTGTGCCACCATCGCTGTAAGCACGCATCAGGACTTCGTTGTCCTTGAAGTCGGTCTTCTTCAGGATGACGCGGGCACCATTCGAGAGTGTGAGCAGCTGAGAACCATAAGGGCCGGCAACCTCCTTCTTAATCTTGCCGCGCTTGGGCAACTGAGAAATCAGGGGCTCGTTCTTTACATTATCCACGTAGGCCTCGAGATCCATCTGCTGGGCAGCGTGGATGGCCTGAAGCAACTGCTGTTCGGTGGGCTGTACATAGCCTTCCTTATCGGGATTGACACTCAGGACAACCAGATTGGTGTCGCTGACGCTGACGATTTGCTGGAAGAGCTGGTTGGCCATCTCCACGGGAATCTGAGGAGCTGCAGCATTGAAGAACGTGTTCTCGTACTCGATGCCGGGCATGGGCTCGTTGTCGAGGAAGTTGCGAACGCACTCGCTGATGTAGTTCTCTGTCTCCGTCTTATCGCGGTTTTCATAGGCCTTAGCAACCTGACTCAGGAACTCGCTGCGCACGCGGCTGTATTCGCTGGCTGTGAAACCATGCTTGGCAGCACGATACACCTCAGCCATAACAGACTGAATGGACTCATCAATCTTGCCTTCCTTCGGCACGATGGTGGTGGAGAAAGCAGGACTCTTGGCAAGCAGGAAGTCGCCGTCCTCAACACCTGCCTGAATGAAGGGGCACTCAGGATCGAGAGCCTTTTCCTCAAGGCGCTTGTTCAGCATCTGCATAGCCATACCCTTGACAAAGGATGTCATCAAGTAAGGCATGGTGTTGCGATACTCGCGTGGGAAGAACTCTTCGTGCTTGTTGGAAATGAGGATGATGGGCAGGGTCTGCTCCTTGTCGCAATCGGAAACCACGATGGCCTCGTCGTTCTGCGGTACTGTGAAATACTCGCGCTTAGCGGGGTTCTCGGGCAACTGGATGGGAGCAAACATGTTCTTGATGCTCTGCTCGGTGCGGTCCACGTCGAGGTCACCAACAACGATGATGGCCTGCAGGTCGGGACGATACCACTTCTCGTAGTAAGCACGCAGGACTTCAGGCTTGAAGTTGTCCACAATCTCCATCAAACCAATGGGCATGCGGTTACCAGGACGGCTGTTCGACATCAGTTTGGGCAACTGACGGGTGAGAATGCGCTGCATGGCACTGGTGCGCATGCGCCACTCCTCGTGGATGACACCACGCTCCTTGTCAATCTCCTTGGGGTCAAGCGTCAGGTTGTGGCTCCAGTCGTGGAGGATGAGCAGCACGGAGTCGGTGGTGGCCTCGCGGGCTGTGGGTACATTATTAATGTTGTACACCGTCTCATCGATGCTGGTGTAGGCATTGAGCTGCTCGCCAAACTTCACGCCAAGGGTCTCAAGATAGCGAATGACGCCATTCTCGGGGAAGTTCTCGGTACCATTGAAGCACATGTGCTCGAGGAAGTGAGCCAGACCGCGCTGGTCGTCCTCCTCCTGAACAGAACCCACCTTCTGTGCAATGTAGAAGTTGGCCTGTCCCTTGGGGTACTCGTTGTGACGGATGTAGTAAGTAAGCCCGTTGTCAAGTTTCCCGACACGGGTGTTAGGGTCGATGGAAAGAGGCTGCATGGCCTGTTCCAACCCCTGTGCACTGACAAACGTAACTACGGCCATCAGTGCGGCACTGAAAAGAAATCTAAGTTTCATCTTCTAATTTTGCGACCCCCTCCCCGGCTCCCTCCCCAGGGGAGGGCGTTTTTACAATATGGATTGGAGATCTTTTGCTAAATGTTAATATTTTGAAGTTAATAGTTATCAGTATATTTTCCCCATGCTTTCTCCCTCCCCTCGGGGAGGGTTGGGAAAGGGGTTTTATTTGTCAGAAATTAATTTTTTGTAGTTCTTAATTCCCGATTCCAGGAAACGCTTGAATGCGGGCACGTCCTCGTCATAGCTGTAAGAACCCGTGAGGGGATGTCCGTCGTTGTCCACTAGCACATAGAAGGGCTGGGCATTGGCACCGAACTTATAGCGTTGCAAGTAGCTCCACTTGTCGCCAATGGTGCGCAACTTGCGATTTTCGCCCATTTCATCGACAATTATTGGTTCGGCAAGGGGTGTCTTTTCGTCCACAAAGAGCGAGATGAGCACGAATCCGTCGTCCATCAGTTGCTGTACTTCGGGATGTGTCCAAACGGCAGCTTCCATCTTACGGCAGTTGACACAACCATAACCAGTAAAGTCGAGGAAGACGGGCTTGTGGTTGGCTTTGGCATAGGCCATACCCTCCTCATAGTCCTCAAAGTGCAAGGTTTCTTTCTGACCGAGTACGAAGTCCTGCGTCTTCATAGGCGGTGCAAAAGCACTGACGGCCTTGCAGGGAGCACCCCAGAGGCCAGGTACCATGTAGAGGGCAAAGGCGAAGGAGATGAGCGCCAGGAAGAAACGAGTGACGGAAGTGCGTGTGTGCGTCACCACCTCACCCATCTCGTCGTACTCTTCCTCGTCATGTGGGAAACGAAGCCATCCGATGAAATAGGCACCCAACAGGGCAAAGATGATAATCCAAAGGGAGAGGAATACCTCGCGGTCGAGAATGTGCCATCCGTAAGCCAAGTCTGCCACAGAGAGGAACTTGAGCGAGAAGGCCAGTTCCAGGAAGCCCAGCGTAACTTTGATGCAGTTCATCCAGTTACCACTCTTCGGGGCTGCCTTCAACCATGAAGGGAAGAGGGCAAACAGCGTGAAGGGCAAGGCCAAGGCAAGGGCAAAGCCGAACATGCCGATGGCTGGACCTACGATGTTGCCTGTAGAGGCCACTTCCACCAAAAGGAAACCAATGATGGGACCTGTGCAAGAGAAACTGACCAGCGACAAAGTAAAGGCCATGAGGAAAATGCTGAGCAAGCCCGTAGTCTTTGTGGCCTTGGAATCTACCGCATTGCTCCAACTACTGGGAAGCGTAATCTCGAAACCACCAAGGAACGAGGCTGCAAACACCAAGAGGAGGAGGAAGAAGAAGATGTTGAAGATGGCATTCGTGCTCAAGGCATTCAGCGCACTGGCGCCAAACAGGATGGTAACGAGCAGACCAAGTGCCATGTAGATGACAATGATGCTCAGACCATACAGCATAGCATCTCGGATGCCTTTCTTCCTACCGCTTGAAGGGTCTTCATCCGTACTTTCCTTGGAGCCTCGCTTCAAGAAGAAACTTACGGTCATGGGGATGATGGGCCACACACAAGGTGTGAGCAAGGCGGCAAAACCACCAAGCAAACCCATGAGGAATATCCACCACAAGGCAGATGCGCCCTTCTTCTCACCAGAAGGTGTGGAAGTGCCGTCGGAAAAAGCCTTCAGTTCATCGATGACGGGTGCCCAGAGTGAAGCACCGTCCTGCCCTCCCTGAGAAGAGGGAACAACCTCCGTCAAAGAATCGCTCTCTTCCAGTTGCACGGAATCAACAGCTTCGGCCTCATCCTTTTCGACTGGTGGGACAAGGTCTTTCTCCGCTTCGGAGGAGTTTGAGGGGGCTCCTTCACCCTTAAACGAGAAATCCACGTTTGTGGGGGGTATGCAGTTCTCGTCATTGCAAGCGCCATAGGTCAGATAGCCTGCGACTTCGTAGGTAGGTTCAGTTATGGTGAACTTCTGGCTGAACGAGGCTGTGCCTTCCATGTAAGAAAGCTCCATGCCGAACATGTCGTCCATAGCCCGATGCACCTTACCCGTAGCACGCAGGGCACCTTTCGGCTTCACACCCTGTTGCTTTTCCAATACCAGTTCGGCCTTCGTGGGACCACCGTCGGGTATGTCTGTACTGTAGACGTGCCAACCGGCATCAACGCTGCCTGAGAACACGATCTCAAGCTCGGTATCCGATATTTTGTTCTGCTTTACACTGAAATGTACAGGCTCCTGAAACTGCCCCATTGCCAATTGGGCAATGAACATTACAAACAATAACAAGTACTTCCTCATTGCATTTTAGATAAAATCGGCGTAAAGTTACAAAAAAAGCGGCTCTCCGGAAAGGAGAACCGCCTATTATTAACAAGCGTTAACCAATTTTAAAGTTTCGGACCAGCCTAGATGCCTTTACTAAGGCAATTGCCTTCGCTCCTTCGCTTTAAAGCTTTGGACCAGCGGCAACTAGAGCCTTACCAGCCTCGTTGGTGGTGTACTTGCCAAAGTTCTTGATGAAGCGAGCTGCCAAATCCTTAGCCTTCTCCTCCCAGATGCTGGCCTCAGCGTAGGTGTCGCGAGGATCGAGGATAGCGGGATTTACGTTGGGCAGTTCGGTGGGAACCTCGAAGTCGAAGAAAGGAATCTTCTTCGTGGGAGCCTTCAGGATGCTGCCATCCAGAATAGCGTCGATGATACCACGAGTGTCGGGGATAGAGATACGCTTGCCAGTACCGTTCCAACCGGTGTTAACCAGATAAGCCTTGGCACCGCTCTTCTCCATCTTCTTCACCAGTTCCTCAGCATACTTTGTGGGATGCAACTCCAGGAATGCCTGGCCGAAGCAAGCAGAGAATGTGGGAGTGGGCTCAGTGATACCGCGCTCTGTACCAGCCAACTTAGCAGTGAAACCAGAGAGGAAGTAGTACTTCGTCTGCTCAGGAGTCAGGATGCTTACGGGAGGCAGTACGCCGAATGCGTCGGCAGAGAGGAAGATAACGTTCTTGGCATCGGGACCAGCGCTCTTGCCGTTCACCTTCTGGGCAATCTTCTCGATGTGGTTGATGGGGTAGCTGACGCGGGTGTTCTCGGTCACGCTCTTGTCGGCGAAGTCAATCTTGCCGTCGGCGGCAACGGTCACGTTCTCCAGCAGGGCATTGCGCTTGATGGCACCGTAAATGTCGGGCTCGTTTTCCTTAGAGAGGTTGATAACCTTGGCATAGCAGCCGCCCTCGAGGTTGAAGACGCCCTCATCGTCCCATCCGTGCTCGTCGTCACCGATGAGCAGACGCTTGGGGTCGGTTGAAAGGGTGGTCTTACCTGTACCAGACAGACCGAAGAAGATGGCAGTGTTCTTACCTTCCATGTCGGTGTTGGCAGAGCAGTGCATGCTGGCAATACCCTGCAGGGGCAGGTAGTAGTTCTGCATCGAGAACATACCCTTCTTCATCTCGCCACCGTACCAGGTGTTGATGATTACCTGCTCGCGGCTGGTGGTATTGAAGGCTACGCAGGTCTCAGAGTTCAGGCCGAGTTCCTTGTAGTTCTCAACCTTAGCCTTAGAGGCATTGTAGATGACGAAGTTGGGCTCGAAGTTCTTCAGCTCCTCTTCGGTGGGCTGGATGAACATGTTCTTCACAAAGTGAGCCTGCCATGCAACCTCCACGATGAAGCGGACAGCCAGGCGGGTGGCCTCGTTGGCACCGCAGAAGGCGTCAACCACATACAGCTGCTTGTTGCACAGCTCCTTGATGGCGATGTCCTTCACCTTGGCCCAAACCTCCTCGCTCATGGGGTGGTTGTCGTTCTTGTACTCCTCGGTGGTCCACCATACCTTGTCGTGGCTCTGAGCGTCGTCCACGATGTACTTGTCCTTGGGGCTACGGCCGGTGTAGATACCCGTCATCACGTTCACGGCGTTCAGTTCGGTGTTCACACCCTTGTCGTAGCCGGTCAGGCCTGCCTTGGTTTCTTCCTCGAAGAGGAACTCATACGAAGGATTGTGTGCAATCACGGTCGAACCCGTGATGCCATACTTGGTTAAATCTAAGTTTGCCATGTGTTTATAATATAAAGGTTTAAAAGTTTAAAGTCTCAAAAAGGTTTGAGTTCATGGGTTACCCCATGTCCTCAATTTTCCGATGCAAAAATAATGAAAAATTACGAATAATTAGGTACCAACAACACTTTTTTCCATTCCCTAAGCAGTTATTTTTTTCATATAGCATGCTTTTGGTATGCAGAGATTACAAACAATTCATAAATATTTGCTAATTTTGTCTCACATAAGACACATAACATCTAACATTTGACATCTTTTACAACCATGAAAATTATTAATCTTAGTGAACAGAACACCGTCATGAATCATTTCATGGCCGAGATTCGCGACAAAAGCTATCAGAAGAATCGTGCCCTCTTTCGCAACAACATCCGTCGCATCGGCGAGATGATGGCTTACGAGATTTCAAAGACACTTACCTACAAACCCAAACTGGTCACTACCCCACTGGGTACTTGTGAGGTCTCGGTCATCAAAGACGACCTGCTGTTGGCCACCGTCTTGCGTGCAGGACTACCCTTCCACGAAGGATTCCTCCACGTCTTCGACCACGCCGAGAATGCTTTCGTATCGGCTTTCCGCATGTACACCAACCGCGAGCACACAGAAGTGGGCATCCACACCGAATACATGGCCTCGCCCAGCGTCAAGGGCAAGACCCTCATCATCGTCGACCCGATGTTGGCCACAGGCGGAAGCATGGTAGCAGCCTACGAGGCTTTACTCAAGACTGGCAAACCGCATCAAGTGCACATCGCAAGCGTCATTGGTACTCCCGAAGGAGTGGAGATGCTCGAGAAGAATGTCGGTGAAGATGTCACCCTTTGGTGTGCGGCTATCGATCCGGGCATGAACGAACACAAATACATCGTTCCGGGCTTCGGCGACTGCGGTGACCTGTGTTATGGAGAGAAATTGTAGGAATAATTAAGAGTTAAGAATTAAAAGTTAAGAGTTCTTGCTCCGCATTGCTCACAGGCGTTTTAAAGGCCAAGCGAAAAACTAAGAGTTAAAGCTAGAAACAAACAAAAAGAGGGACGGCAGTTTTATCGTCCCTCTTCGTTTATTATACCAATACTTGTTTACTTTCTCAGTACCTTTCTGCCATTGATGATTACAATACCCTTATAAGTATCGTCAACCTTCATTCCCTGGAGATTATAGGCAACCTGCTGCTTGGGCTCAATAGTCTGAACTTCCTCTACGCCTGTGTTTAAGGTGCAGATTAGTTTCAGTTTGTCGATGTTGCAATTGGCACCAGTGATGGTTATGCGCAGGATCTGGTTGCCTTCCTTCAAATCCTGAGTGAAGTCACCCGTCACTGTCTTATAGGTACCCCAGTCGTTGCTGGCTGTCTGCGGAACATTAACCTTTGCCACAGTAGTTACCCTGCTACCACTTACAAGCCCAATGCTGAAGCCCGAATTGGTAGTACCCGAAGAAACCACAGCCTCATAGCTGTATTTACCGGGTTCTGTCACATTGATGCTGTACTCCAACCATTCGTTGGCTGCAGTATAGCCAATGCACGTACCACCATTGCCTTTCACGAAGTCAACACCTTCGGCATCACTACGATAGTTGACATCGCCCTCACGGGTTGCATCGCTGTCGTGGAAGGTAAAGCCTTCACCGCCTCTATCGAAGTTTTCAGCCTCTATCAATCCAGGAATGGTAATCACGCTTCTATAAGGCTGACGCTTGGCATTCACTCTCAGGGTCTTGACTGCAGAAGTGCGGCACTTGCCTTCAACACTGGCGGCAATAGCAACAATGTTATATGTACCCTTTTCCGTAGGAACGAACTCAACTGTGTACGGTGCTTCAGTCAGTGTGCCCAACAATAGGTTGTTGGCATAAATATCCACGTGGTCAATGGTGCTTGTCGTAGATCTTGCAGATGCTGTAATCACTGTTGTGTCACCCACAGAAACGATATTAGGTCTTACCGAAGAAACGGTGGAAGTGATGTACTTATCTTCTTCGTAACGTGTGAACGTGATGTTCTTGATCTTGAATCCGCCCTTGTCTATCAACAGGCTAAGTACGTGTCTACCTGCGGTCAAGGGCACCAAGAGCTGGCCATGCATAGTCTTATAAGTATTGACGCTACCTGTCTTGGGCACAGAAATAAACTCGGAAAGATAGGTAAGATTGTCGAACGTGTATTCCGCCAGATGGAACATGCCACTAGAATTGCCCGAAGCGACCTCTGCGTCAAAAGCATAGATTCCGTCTTCAGTCACATCAACAGTGTATTCCATCCATGCACCGTCGCTGTTGGTCGTAGTCAAAGTGCGTGCAGCATTATAATAGGAAACGCCCGATGCACCTCTGTCGAACTCAATTATATTAATCGTTCCGGGCAATTGAGGAATAGCCTCGGAATAAGGCCTGTGCTTGGTGGCCACATTCAGGACAGTTATACGAGAAAAACGCTCGTAGGTAGCACCATCGGTTGTGGTAACCACGGCCTTCAACGTCTTCTGACCAGGTGCGGATGATGTGTATTCTGCAAGATAAGGAGCTTCAGTCATTGTGGCAACCAGTGTCGTGCCATCGTAGAGTTCCACCTTTTCGATGGTTTTTGTGGCCATCTTTGCACGTACCATGATGGGCAGAGTGTCACCTCTGGCCACATTCAAGGAAGCAGGACGAATATATACTGAGGCCTCTTTCTTCATGCCTGGGAAGGGGCTCTTTGCATTCTTGGCAGCATCCGTCTGCATGTATCCACGCAACCATGTCATAGCAGGACGGTCTTCCCACGTGTTATCGCGGATGATACCAGAGTTACCATCAGTGGTCCAAGTGTGCCCATAGATGTAACCCCAAAGGGTAATGCCTGCACAGTAGTCTTTCTCCCACATGTAAGGTATCTGCTCCTTGAAGCGCTGCTCCTGCAAGGCATCATCACTCGTACCGATGTCGTACTCCGTGCTGTACATAGGCATCTTCAGGGCATTCTGTATCCTTGACTCTGACGACTTAAACTTGTCGATGTTACAATCCGTCAGATCATGACTCTGACACCCATAGGCGTCAATGGGAGCACCTGCATCTCGCAAGGTCTGAACCAGGTTGATGTACTGGTCGGTATTCCACTGGAAGGTATTGAAGTCATTGTAGATAAGGATAGCATCAGGCCAACGCTCATAAGCCATCTCAAAGGCTTTGATGAGCCAGTCGTAACCCGTCTTTCCGCCACCACCCAGTGACGCTTTAATCATCGGGTTTCCGGGTTGATGCCCGTCAATGGCTTCATTGACCACATCAATCAAGGGAAGCGTCGAATACTTGCTCTTAACCGCATTGAACCAAGTCACGATGGCAGCATAGCGGTCGTTAACGGGGAGATTGTCAAGCCAACCCGGATACTGAGCGCCCCACACCAATGCATGGAACTTATGGGGAAAGCTGTGCTGTTTAGCATAGTTAAAGGCTCTGTCAGCCCCGCCCCAGTTGAAACTACCCCTCGTGCCCTCAACTGAAGCCCATTTCGATTCGTTCTCACACGTAATCTGGTTCCACAGCGTGTAGAAAGGTTCTTTACCAAAGTCCACTTGGTAAGATGTGGTGATATTGCCCAGGAACTTGTCTGGGTTCGATGACAACTGAGCATGAACCTTTGAAGGCAGCATGCAAGATGAGCCCACAAAAAGTGTCAACGCAAATGATGATAATACTCGAGTAATCTTACGCATAAAAGTATGAGTTTTTAGTGATTTCATGTAATAATACGCTGCAAAGTTAAACATAATCTATGAAACAACCTTATCTCCATGTTTCAAATTATTACGCCTTTACAACTTTTTAAGAAAAAAAGAAGAGGTAAAATACATATATAAAGAGGAATAACCCTTTCAATTTAACAACAAAAGAGACCATGCCTAATGGCACAGTCTCTCTTTATCTTTTCTCTTTCCTCTCGCCTAAGCAGGGAGATAAAAGAGAAGCATTATTTGACTTCCCAGATATCGTTGGTTTCGAGGAGTTCAGCAAAGGTGTGATAGTGCTTCTTTGCACTAACTTCCTCAATCTGAGCCTCTACGGCATCGTTGTAGGTAGGAGCTTCCACATCGCGAATAACACCCAGGGCAATGGGGAACCCATCGCCGTCGCCCATCAAAGCGAGTTTCAGTTGCAAGGTATTGTCCTGACAATGGGCATCGTGAACAAGAATGTCGTCGATGGTGTAACCATCCTTGCCTATTTCCACCTTCTTCAGGCCGAAGCCATCCTGCACCAGTCCGAACTCGTTATTCTCACCGAACACCAGAGGCTTTCCGTGCTCCACGTAGATGGCATTCTTCTGGCGACCTTCTTTCGAGTATACGCTCTCGTGCGTACCATCGTTAAAGATGACGCAGTTCTGCAGAATCTCGCAAACGGAAGCACCCTTGTGGGCATGAGCCGCCTTCAATATGGCAATAGTGCCTGGAGCATCAGTGGCCACAGCACGAGCGAAGAAGCGTCCGCGAGCACCAAAACAAAGTTCGGCAGGACGGAACGGGTCTTCAACTGTACCGTAAGGACTAGACTTGGAAACGAAGCCTCTTGGGCTAGTGGGCGAGTATTGTCCTTTGGTCAGACCATAGATGCGATTATTCAGAAGAATCATGTTCAGGTCGATGTTCCTGCGATTGGCGTGAATGAAATGGTTACCTCCGATGGCCAGTCCATCGCCATCACCACTCACCTGCCATACGTCGAGCTTGGAGTTAGCCACCTTGCAACCCGTTGCAATTGCAGCTGCACGACCGTGAATCGTATTCATGCCATACGTTGCCATATAGTGTGGCAGACGGCTCGAACAACCAATACCACTGATGACTGCAATATTCTCGGGCGCCGTACCTATCTCTGCCAACGCCTTATGAAACGAAGCGAGGAAGAAGTGGTCGCCACATCCAGGGCACCATCTTGGTTGGCCCTTCTTATAATCCTGTGCTGTATACATCTTAATTAAGAGTTAAGAATTAAGAGTTAAGAAAATTAGTTTTGTTATCAAACTTATCAGAGTTCTCTTTTGTCGTTCTCACAATAGAGGCCAATATTGATGTTATCTCATGGGCTTCATCATGAATCGATTTAAAGGTTTTATCGTCTATATATTCACTATCATGTAAGAGTTCTATCCAATAGAGTGTCTCATTCGCTTCTTTTAAGGCAATTGATGCTTTATTCACAAAGTCAGCCCGACTTTGGGCAAACTTGGCTTCACGCATCATGGCACCTATGGAAGTACCGCTGCGAAGTAATTGTTTCGACAACACATATTCACTATGTTGCTTGCTCAAATACTTGTAGGCCTTCACAATACGCAGAGCAAATTTATATGTGCGTTCCTCTATAGGATTGTCTTGAGTCATATTGAATCTTTCTTAATTCTTAACTCTTAATTATGCGAGTGAACGAGGTGACGAGTTCCGAGGTGTTGAAGGGCTGTCCCTTAACTTGGTTGAACTGCTGGGGAACAAAGCCATCGACCTTCATGCGGAGGTATGAGGCAAGCTGACCCATGTTCTGTTCGGCCACAACAACCTTCGGATACTTCTTGAGCACTTCTGCGGTGTTCTTGGGCAAGGGATTGATGTAACGGAACTGCGCCATTGCCACCTTGTGACCCTGAGCGCGAAGCTCGTCCATCGCCGTATGCAGATGGCCATAAGTAGAACCGAAGCCAACGATGAGCAATTCTGCATCGTCTTTGTCGCCCAGCACTTCGAGGTCGGGCACTTGAATGTTGTCGATCTTCTGCTGGCGCAAACGCGTCATCAGGTCGTGGTTCTCAGGATTGGTGGAGATGGCACCGGTCTTGTTATCTTTCTCAAGTCCGCCAAGAATATGGGTAAAGCCCTCTCGACCTGGGATTGCCCAATAGCGAACGCCCTCTGCATTGCGCTGATATGGAGTCCACTCGCCACGCAACTGCTCAGGCACGTAAGGAGGATTGATAGCAGGATACTCATCGAGATTAGGCAGACGGAAAGCTGCTGAACCGTTTGCGATGTACGCATCGGTCAGGAGAACGACTGGGGTCATATGTTCCAATGCCATCTTCGAAGCGTCATAGGCAGCATCGAAGCAATCGGCAGGGCTCAAAGCCGCCAACACGGGCATGGGGCTCTCACCATTTCTGCCGAAGAGAACCTGCAGGAGGTCGGTCTGTTCCGATTTCGTGGGCAGACCCGTAGCAGGACCTCCACGCTGAACATCGAGCAGCACCAAGGGAAGCTCCATAATCACAGCCAGATTCATGGCTTCGCTCTTCAGGCAAACACCAGGGCCGCTGGTGCTGGTAACAGCCAAAGCGCCGGCATAGGACGCACCTACGGCAGAGGCGCAACCAGAAATCTCGTCCTCACACTGAACCGTGACAACGCCAAGACTCTTATGCTTTGAGAGTTCGTGAAGCACGTCTGTGGCAGGAGTGATGGGATAGGAACCCAGATAGAGCTTAAGTCCGGCCTTCTCTGCAGCAGCAATGAAGCCGTAAGCAGTGGCTTTGTTACCCGTGATGTCCATATATCTGCCAGGCACTTTTTGATGGGTCTCGATGCGATAGACATTGGTTGCCGACGAATGGGTATTGTGTCCGTAGTCGTAACCAGCCTGAATCACACGGATGTTGGCCTCAGCTATGGCAGGCTTCTTGGCAAATTTCTCGCGCAGGAAGTTGAAAGCCACCTCGAGGTCGCGACTAAACAGCCAGCATACCAGACCTACGGCAAACATGTTGCGACACTTCAGCATCGACTTCACATCCATACCGGTCTCTGCCAGGCAATCCTTCACCATCGTGGTCAAGGGGCAAGCAATGACGCGATCCGGGTCGATGCCCATCTCCTGGATGGGGTCTTCCGTCTGGAACTCGGCCTTTTGCAAATCCTTAGGACCAAAAGCGTCCGTGTCGATGATAATCGTGGCTCCAGGCTTGGCATAACGGTACTGAGTCTTCAGTGCAGCTGCATTCATGGCCACCAGCACATCGCATTTGTCGCCAGGCGTATAAACTTGTCCTGCACCGATGTGTACCTGATAACCACTCACACCCGTAAGCGAACCTTGCGGGGCACGAATGTCGGCAGGATAGTCAGGGAAAGTGCTGATACTGTTTCCTACGGTAGCAGATACCGTTGAAAAAATGTTTCCGGCCAACTGCATACCGTCGCCGGAATCACCAGAGAAACGGACAACCACACTGTCCAGCTCCTTAATTTCCATCTTAACTTAATCTTTTAATCTTTAAACCTTAATTTCGGATGTACCCCCGCCGGGAATCGAACCCGGATTGGCGGTTTAGGAAACCGTAGTTCTATCCATTGAACTACAGGGGCGCCAATAATTCGGCTGCAAAGATAATGAAAATAGAGCGCAGAACAAAACAAACCGTTCGTTTTTTGTACCGAGATATCCCAAAAACAAGTATTAACTCCTTTCGACGGTAGTCGAAGAGGTGGGATGCGGAAGACTTATACCTCATTCGCAGCGAACCAATGGTACAAATAAATCGAACCTAAGGCGCAAACGAATCGAACCTATATTCGAGAGGCATCGAACCTATGTACGAGGAGCATCGAACCTAAGGTGCAAATTCGGAAGACCTATATCTTACTGACTGAAGAATCAGGTTCGACAACGGAAAGACCATAAAACGAAAAAAGGAGGTCACTCGACCTCCTCGAATTCCACATATTCTCCTTCGTCGTCAGGAATCGTCTTTTTCGACTGAGTTTCCTTGTTTGAGGGTTCTGCGATATTATCCTTGCCAGTAAGGTCTGGCAGATTGATGCCAAAGAAACGCATGATCAGGTTCAGTATCGAAAAACCGAAACTGAGCACTACAAAGATGCCCGTAAGGAGCAACATGCCTAAGCAACCCAATACACGCATATCTCGAGACTAGAAGGTTTACATCAGCGACCTGGCCTACCATTAGTGGCCATCGACAAAGCCACATACCACACAATCATGGCTGCAATGCCGCTAACGCCCAGACACAGGCACATGGCGCAACCAAAAAGGAAGATGTACTTCACACTATTGTTTCGCCACGTGTAGTCCTTAAACTTCAAGGCAAACAAAGGTATCTCTGCCACCAAAAGCAAGCAGGAAAGCACCATGAAGAGGAAGAGGAAAACGGCATTGAACTTCAGCGAAGCCAAGAATGCATGCTGACCCACCACCAACGAAGCCCAGAAGAGGGCGTTGGCAGGCGTAGGAAGCCCGATGAACGAAGTAGTCTGACGCGTGTCGAGATTGAACTTTGCCAGACGCAAAGCCGAGAATGCGGCCATCAGGAAAGCTGTGTACGGAACGAACTTCTCAACGGGCTGAAGCATCGCGGGATAGTGCACCTCGTGGAACAGATAGAACAGTACGGCCGAAGGAGCAACGCCAAAAGTGACGATGTCGGCCAGCGAATCGAGTTCCTTCCCTATTGGCGACGAAATCCCTAAAAGGCGTGCCACCATTCCGTCGAAGAAGTCGAACACGGCACCACAGATTATCATCACCAAGGCCCAGCGATAGTTGCCATAGAAAGCAGCACCCGTGGCCATGCATCCGCACATCAGATTGCAACAAGTCAACAGATTGGGCAGGGTGAAAAGTGCGACCTTCGAAGGTTGTGTATTATTCATATTCTTCTTTAATGTTAGTTCATAAGCCCTCACTCGGAAGAGTAATGGGCAGGAGGTTTACAGACGGGCAATGATGGTTTCGTTTCCAGTGGTCTTCTGGCCCAGTTTCACGCAGACTTTAGTGCCCAAAGGCAGGTAAACGTCGACACGCGAACCGAACTTGATGAAGCCCATGTGGTCGTCAATCTCATAATCCATCCCCTCCTCCAAATAAGTCACGACACGACGAGCAACAGCGCCTGCTATCTGGCGAGTCAGAATTTCCTCGCCCTCAGGCGTAACGATGACAATCGTCGAACGCTCGTTCTCGATGCTGGCTTTGGGTAACCAAGCAGCATGGAAATTACCTTTGTGATGGCGAACCATCTTTACTCGTCCGTCGACAGGAATCCAGTTAGCATGCACGTTCAGGATGCTCATGAAGATGGAAATCATCAGGCGACGATCGTGGAAATACTCGTTCTCTTCCACCTCTTCAATCACTACGACCTTGCCGTCGGCAGGAGCAATGACTACGCCTTCCGTATTCTCCTCAAACTCACGAATGGGACAACGGAAGAAGTTAAGCATTAAGGCATAAAGGAGACCACAGACGACGGTGACGACAATAAAGGGAACCTTTGTCTCAAAAATATAATACAACGCGGCAAACAATAATGCCATCAAAAAGGCAGAAATGACGAGGATGTGCACACCCTCGCGATGTATTCTTAATTTACGTAATTTTCTTAGTCTCTTACCCATTGAACGCAGTCAATCGGAGGACATTTGTCCTCAAATACATGCCAAAGTTAATGGTTTTCTTATAAATAATCAAAGAAATGTCGGGAAAAGATTTTATTTTCTTTCGAACTAAATAAAAATCCATGCATTGGTTGGATAATTCAAGAAAGAAATGTACCTTTATCCCAAATTTCACCTTTATTTCATTTTATACCATATTATATATGCCCGACTTTGTACATCTTCATGTGCACACTCAATATTCGCTACTCGACGGACAAGCCAGTATAGCGAAACTCCTCGACAAAGCCTCTGCCGACGGCATGCGAGGCATGGCCATCACCGATCATGGTAACATGATGGGTGTCAAGGAATTCTGCAACGCATGCAACAAACTTAACAAGAAGCGCAAGGACGAGGGTCTGGAACCCTTCAAACCTATTATCGGCTGTGAAATGTATGTTGCCCCACGCAATAAGGAATCGAAAGACAAGGAGTTGGGCGACGGCGTGCGCTATCACCTTATCGTGTTGGCGAAAAACCAGAAGGGCTATCACAACCTGATCAAACTGGTTTCGCGTTCGTGGATTGACGGATTCTACAACAAACCCAGAACCGACCGCCACGACCTGGAACTCTTTCACGAAGGACTCATCATCTGTTCGGCTTGCATCGCAGGCGAGGTTCCAAGGAAGATCTACAATGGAGACATCGAAGGGGCAGAGGAAACCATACGTTGGTATAAAGGAATCTTTGGTGAGGATTACTACTTGGAACTGCAACGCCATGAAGTGAAGAACCCCAACCAGCGTGCCAATCGCGAGACCTTCCCCATCCAGCAGCAAGTGAACAAAGTCCTCATCGAACTGGCACGAAAACATAATGTCAAGCTCATCTGTACCAATGATGTGCACTTTGTAGACGAGGACGACGCCGAGGCTCATGACCGACTCATTTGCCTTTCAACAAGCAGAGACCTCGACGACCCAACTCGCATGCTCTATTCCAAGCAGGAATGGTTCAAGACCAAAGCCGAGATGGCAGAGATCTTTGCCGATGTGCCTGAGGCGATGGAAAACACCATTGAGATTCTCGACAAAGTGGAGGCTTACAGCATCGACCATGCGCCCATCATGCCGAACTTCGAAATTCCCGAAAGCTTTGGCACTGAGGAACTGTATCACGAAAAGTTTACTGACGAAGACCTGTTCAACGAGTTCACACGCGACGAACACGGAAACGTCGTCATGAGCGAAGAAGAGGCGAAGAAGAAGATTGATAGAATGGGAGGCGTGCAAAAACTGTATCGACTGAAACTGGAAGCCGACTATCTGGCTCACCTTACCTTCAAAGGAGCAAAGCGTGTCTATGGCAACCCCATTCCCGACGAGGTTATGGAACGCCTCAACTTTGAGTTGCACGTCATGAAGTCGATGGGCTTCCCGGGATACTTCCTTATTGTGCAAGATTACATCAATGCTGCACGCCACGAGCTCAAAGTCAGTGTTGGTCCTGGTCGTGGGTCTGCGGCAGGAAGTGCTGTGGCTTATTGCCTGGGCATCACTCAGATAGACCCCATTCAGTACGATCTTCTGTTCGAGCGTTTCCTCAATCCCGACCGCATCTCCTTGCCTGATATCGATGTCGACTTTGATGACGACGGTCGTGGCAAAGTGCTTTCGTGGGTCACGCAAAAGTATGGAGAAGAAAAGGTTGCCCATATCATCACCTATGGCACAATGGCTACAAAGCTGGCCATCAAGGACGTTGCACGCGTAGAGAAACTTCCTTTGGACAAATCAAACGAGCTTTGCAAACTCATACCCGAACGCATGCCCGAAGTCAATGGCAAGGCCATGAAGATGAACCTAACCAATGTCATCAGCATCGTTCCCGAACTGCAGCAAGCCGAAAGCTCGTCTGACAAGGCCCTTAGCGATACCATTCGATACGCAAAAAAGTTAGAAGGAAACGTCAGAAACACGGGCGTTCATGCCTGTGGAGTCATTATCTGCAGGGATGACGTATCTGACTGGGTTCCCATCTCCACAGCCGACGATAAGGAAACGGGCGAGAAACTGCTTTGCACGCAATATGAAGGTTCCGTCATTGAAGAAACGGGCCTCATCAAAATGGACTTCCTGGGACTGAAGACGCTCTCTCAGATTAAGGAATGCCAGCAAAACATACGCGACAGTTTGGGCATAGAAGTGAACGTGGACAAGCTCGACATTAATGACCCTGCCACGTTCCAGCTCTATTGTGACGGCAGAACCGTTGGAACGTTCCAGTTCGAGTCGGCTGGCATGCAGAAGTACCTGCGTGAGTTGCAACCTTCTTCCTTCGAGGACCTCATCGCCATGAATGCCCTCTATCGCCCAGGTCCCATGGACTACATCCCTGACTTCATCGATCGCAAACAAGGGCGCAAGCCTGTGGAATACGATATTCCTTGCATGGAGAAATACCTCAAGGACACCTATGGGATTACGGTCTATCAAGAGCAGGTCATGTTGCTCAGCCGACAGCTTGCCAACTTCACACGAGGCGAAAGCGACACCTTGCGTAAGGCAATGGGTAAGAAGTTGAAGGACAAACTGGACCACATGAAGCCTAAGTTCATAAACCAAGGCAAGGAAAATGGTCATGATCCCAAGACGTTGGAGAAGATATGGGCCGACTGGGAGAAGTTCGCCTCCTACGCTTTCAATAAGAGTCACGCCACATGCTATTCTTGGATTGCTTACCAAACGGCATACCTCAAGGCGAACTATCCCGCCCAGTTCATGGCGGGCATAATGAGCCGCACCAAAGATATTACCGAGGTGTCGAAGTTTATGAGCGAATGCAAGGGCATGGGCATCGAAACCTTAGGTCCCGATGTTAATTACAGTCGACACAAGTTCAGTGTCGACCCCCAAGGCAACATTCGCTTTGGACTCACACGCATATCAGGTCTTGGTGCCAGTGCCGTGGAGGCCATCGTCAAGGAAAGAGACGCACGAGGTCTTTATCGCGATATCTTCGATTTTGCAAAACGCGTTCCCATCGGCATGGTCAAGCGCAGTGGACTCGAATGCCTTGCACTTAGCGGTGCCTTCGACTGTTTCTCGAACCAAATCACTCGCGAACAGTTCTTTGCCCAAACGCCCAAAGGCGAGACCTTCATCGACGTTCTCACACGCTTCAGCATGCAGTACCAACAGGCCGAACAGGAGGCACAATTCTCACTGTTCAGTGGTATGGAGGCCGTTGATGTCAGTCTGCCAGCCATTCCCGAGGCGGAGTCTTGGACGGCACTCGAACGCCTAAGTCGTGAGAAGGAGAAGATCGGCATCTATCTATCGGCCCACCCTCTTGACGAGTATTCAGTCATCCTGAATCATACTTGCAACCTCAAGATGGAGAGCATTGCCGACCTATCTCAATTCAATGGTCGCGAAGTGCATTTCGGAGGCATCGTCACAGGCGTGCGAAAAGGTATTTCCAAGTCCAACAAACCCTATGGAATTGTCACTATTGAAGACTACAGCGGTGCAGGAGAAATTCCCTTGTTCGGCAATGTCTGGCCTCAGTGGAGCAACTACATGCAGGTGGGTTACACCCTATACATTTCCGGACGAGTGCAACCTCGCCAGTATCAACCCGACCGCCTCGAACTGGTTATCTCCAATGTCGATTTCATGGCCAACGTAAAGGATAAAGTCATCCAGACGCTCACCATCTCCTTTATGCTCGAAGAACTTGACGAGGACACAGTCTTCACACTTTCCGACCTCGCACGCAAGTATCCTGGCAAAGCCAAACTCGTGTTCAACATCTTCGAGGTTGGCCGCAATGCCCGTTTGCAGGCCATATCAACTCGGCATCGCATCAGTGTTACACCCGAAATCATTGACTTCCTCGACCAGCACAAAGAACTAACTTATAAGATTAATTAAAGATTTTAGACTGAGAACCGAACATACATATTAACATTTAACATTATTCATTATGGCACTAAACATCACAAGCGCTAATTTCCAGGAGCTGCTGCAGAGCGGCAAGCCCCTCGTCATCGACTTTTGGGCCACTTGGTGCGGTCCTTGCAAACGACTCGGTCCCACCATCGAAGAACTGGCTCAGCAGTACGAAGGCCAAGTAAACATCGGCAAGTGCGATGTTGAAGAAGACGAAGACCTCCCCATGCAGTTCCAAGTCAGCAGCATTCCCTGCATCGTTTTCTTCGACCGTCAGGGCCAGATGGTTCAGCGTCTGGTAGGCCTGCAACCTAAGTCCACACTTGAGCAAGCAATTCAGAAACTGCTTTAAGTCCCGTTCTCCTCATCTCTTCCCATTAGGGGAGAGGTCAGGGAGGAGAGGGATTGAACTGGCGACTATGAGTACTCAATTTTGAACTATAAACCACAGAACAAACCATGAATTTCGAAGACGAACTTTTGCAGGATGCAGAGGATGACCGCCTAACCGTGGAATTCATCAAGAACTACCTGCCTCAGGAACTGAAGGAGAAGTTTTCTGACGAACAACTCTATTATCTTCTCGATGTCCTCGTCGAATACTATGCCGAAAGCGGTATTCTGGAAGCCGAGCCCGACAAGGACGGCTACATCGACATCGATGTTGAACAGATTGCCGAGCATTTAGCACAGCAAGCCCGCAAGGACCAAATGGGCGACTTCAGTCCCGAAGACCTCCGTTGGGTGGTTGAAGGCGAGATGGAGTACGCCGAATCCTTGGACGGCGAGGAATAAGAGAGGAACCACTCCTTGCCCTTATCATTACAATGCACCGCCCCGATTCAGGGCAGTGCATTGTTTGTATATGCAGAGTGATTACCGAACATAGGTTCGAGGCACAATGAACCTAGGTTCTATGCCTCAAAGACAAGGGTTCGAGAACCATCGGGCTGTTCCTCGATAGTGACGCAAACAGCATCCTCGGGAAGGAGAGGTTCAACTAACTCTGGCCACTCAACAAGGCAAAGATTGCCAGAATAAAAATAGTCTTCGCACCCCATATCCTGCGCTTCGGAAAGCGTCTTCACCCGATAGAAGTCGAAATGGTATATAGGACCGTAAGAGCCTTCATATTCATTGACGATAGCAAAGGTGGGAGAGGTGACGATATCATCTGTGACACCAAGTTCGTGGCAGATGGCCTTGACGAAAGTGGTTTTGCCAGCACCCATGCCTCCATAAAAGGCAACGACCCGGCGGTTGCCTATCGCATCGAGGAACTGACGGGCGGCCTCCCGTATTGTTTGTTGCTGGAAGTTGATAGTTGAAAGATTCACCATGCTCGTTCTTTTTATGGTGCAAAGGTACGATTAAACGAGCACAGAACAAAATAAACTCGTTTAATTTTTATATTAGATGCAGTACATTCGACCGATAGGTGTAGCATTGACAGAGGTCGTTTTGTCGAACCGAAGCCTTAAAGTCGGGCGATTCGTGGACAAGTCACCGCAGATAGTCCTCCACCAGCCAGCCACATTTATCAACGGTCACCCGATAGTAACGGCCCGTCATAATGCGGAAGTCGGAGGTAAAGAGCGGATTGAAGGTACCGGGCATCAGCCGTTCGACATAGAGTTTCATGAGTCCGAAGGCCTTGAGGGTCTCTTCGTCGGGTTGCTCAGGGGAAAGCAGTTCAAGCGTGTATTCTGCCTCGGCCGAACGGGCTTCGCGAGGCTTTTCATAGAGCAGGACGGAGAATGTATGTTCGGTCATGATGTCGTCGTTTCCGTCGTTCCCAAAGTGGAGATTGAGCATGCGGCCAAAGAGTCGGGCACCAGAGCGGATGCAGTGATACCATTGACCATCCAGCGTACCGCCAGGCGCTGCAAGACAGAAAAAGTCGAGGGGACGATAGTTGAAGCCTCCCATACCCACGCGCGAATACCTGTCGAAGGTGTCGGCCAACGGTAAGGGTGAGACAACGAATCCCATGTAGTGGCGCGGCTCACGTAGGAAGACATAGGTACGCTCCATCAAAGGTAGGGTGTCGCGATTCACCCGCTTCAGCAGTTCAGTCTGAGGCAGCCCACCGGCATCGAGCAGTTGCTGCAAGTGGAAACGCTTGCCGCGTGCCCACACACCTCGCAGGTTGCGAACCTTGCGGAGTGGATGGTCGCGCAAGGGAGACGTGAGCAGTATGCTCCGGTCGTTGAATCCATAGACAATGGAGTCGAAGCCTTCATAAGGGGACGAGGTAAAGCGATGGGTGTGGTACTTGTGGAAGGCTTCTTTCATCTCCGAAACCGAAACGGTATCGCGGAAGTAGCGAAGGAGAATGCCCAGGTCGCCTTTCGACTGATAGCGGTACCTGTGCCACGTTTCGCTGAACAGGTTGCGAGGAATTTCTTTTTCAACTCTCTGCCTCTGTGCCGAGGCACTGAACACGATGCAGCTTAAGAGTGCTGCGAAGAGGATGCATACATTTTTCATAATCTTGCTTTAAAAAAGGATTTCTGACGGCAAAGGTAACGCAGAAAACCATCTTCGCAAAGCAAAGCAAGCGAAACTTGGCAGCATGAGGTACACCGAAAATACACTAAAAGAGTATGGGCTCGGATGGTTAATTGTCTGGATAGGCGTGAGTTATCCCTTGCTTGCGGGTTGACTCACTTTTCTGAGCGTTATCAGAAGCGTGGAGGCACTTCTCTGCCCCGATAATTTCTGATTGGCACCTGATTTAGCATTGCCTACGGCCTGAGGAGAGATGTCCAGGAGGGTGGCGATACCCCCGGAGGGAATGTCGATGAGGGTGAGCAGGGCCACAAGGCGTTCCTGCTCCGATAGTTTGAAGGAAACAAACTGAGACCAAACATGTGGCATGTGGCGTTTGAAGGCGCTTGTCAGTTGTCCCCATTCTCGTTTTGTGGGCCTTTTGCCGTTGTACTCCTTGCGCGCCATGGCTTCGAACAACTTAACAATTTCCTCACCCCTCAATTGTTCCTCACGTAATGCCATGTTCCAGTTCCCGATTTCCACTTCTGCCTTTTGCAGTTTGTCTGCGGTCAGTTGCAGTGCCTCATCCTTCTTTCGGGCGCGATTCCTTACCTTATTATATATATAAAAGAAAAAGAAGAGGATTAAGACGAATGCCACGCCAATTGTCAAGACCAGTCTCCACGCCATCCAAGCCTCACGAGCCTTCTGGTTTGCCTGATGCTGGCTTTGCGTCTGTTCGTATTTTGACTCTGAGAGAAGAACAGATTGAATATCCATGCGGTTACGGATGGCTCTTTTTGCTTTTTCTTGTTGATAAATGCGAGCATACTTCTCGATGGAATCGGAATTTCCCTGCGCCTCGTAGATTGAGAGCAAACTTTTCGATGCCTCCATAGAATAGTCGGAGGAGAGCAACCGGCGAAAGTAGTATTCGGCAGAGTCTATCCAATTCGTTCCCTTATACAATAGCCCTTTGCTGTAATAGTACAGTTCGTTACCTGCTTGAATGTTGCCCTGCTCGTCAAACAGACCTGATTCTCGTTCGTAGGTGTCCAATAGCCGCCTCACCCATTCGTAGTCCCCATTGCAAGCGTAAGTATAGATAGGCGTATAATAGACACGAGCTGCCTGCTTACGGTCCCCCTTCTGGAGATAGAATCGACGGACCTTGTTGGCAACTTGCATCATGGTTGCTGTATCGCCCAAGACAGAATAGGAACCTATCGTGTGACCAAGTGCACTGATGCTGAGCAGTGTATCCCCTGCCTTGAGGGCCAGTCGGCTCTGCTCTTGATACGCATGGAGGTGCTCGTAGCTTTGGGATTGTTCGCCGTATATGACTCCCATCTCGCCGAAAACACGAGACAGGGTTGCATAATCGCAGTCGGAGTCAAGTGTGTCGGCTTTCTGAACGGCAGTCTCAAAGTAATGAAGGGCTATTGTTTTGTCGCCCATGTCACGATAGGCACAACCCAGCATGTAGTAAGCACGTAGGCGGAGGGCGGTGGAATGCCACCAGTGGTCGTAATAACGGACAAGGCTGAGGCCAATGCTGTCGGAGGTGAACAGCGAATCGTGCAGATTCATCCACTCTGCCTGTTCAAGCATCTGGTGCATGCGGTCGGACCGCCCACAAGAGACGAGTAGGAGGACAGACAAGAAGGGCAATATGTGGTGTAGGAGCGTTCTCACAGGGGAATGGAACGGATGGTTATGTGCCGCCTACCTTCTCTTCGGTTTTAGTGTGATGAGGGGAACAAGCATCTCTTCCATGCTTATGCCTCCGTGCTGGAAGGTGTTGCGATAATAGGTGACGTAATAGTTGTAGTTGTTAGGATAGGCAAAGAAACTATCTCCATAAGCAAAGATATATGCCGTGGAAAGGTTTGGGGCAGGAAGCTTTGCCTTTAGGGGTTCACGGATTTCAAATACTTCCTTGGGATTATAACTAAGGTTCTTGCCCAACTTATAACGGAGGTTGGTATTGGTATTGCGGTCTCCGATAACCTTGATTGGGTTTCCACATCGTATGGAACCATGATCCGTAGTGAGGATGATGGTGTAGTCCGATGCCGCCAAAGCACGGAAAAGTTCCTTGACTGGAGAGTGGCGGAACCACGATAGAGTGATACTACGATAGGCGGCCTCGTTATTGGCAAGTTCACGCACCATTCGACTTTCGGTTCGAGCATGGGAGAGCATGTCGATGAAATTCAGCACAACGACATTGAGGTCATAGCCCTGAAGTGAGGGTAATTGCTGGACAAGCTTCTCAGCCGCTTGTGAGTCGTTGATCTTATGGTAGGTAAAGGTGTTGCGACGGCGATAGCGATCGAACTGAGTCTTGATGAGGGGTGCCTCGTTAAGGTTCTTGCCCTCCTCCGAATCCTCATCCACCCACAGTTCTGGAAACATCTTAGCGATGAGGTTAGGCATAAGACCCGAGAAAATGGCATTGCGAGCATACTGGGTGGCAGTAGGCAAAATGCTCATATAAAGGTCTTCTTCAATCTGGAACTGGTCGGCTATCTCTGTTTGAAGCGTACGCCATTGGTCGAAACGAAAGTTATCGATAACCAGAAGGAACACTTTCTCACCTCGATTGAGGGCAGGGAAAACGGCTGACTTAAAGATATCGGGACTCATGACAGGACGGTCTTCGTCGCCATCAATCCAACGCATATAGTTCTTGCGAATGAACTTGCCAAAACCCAGATTAGCTTCCTGGCGTTGCATGGCCAGCATCTCAGTCATCTGACTATCAGCTGCAACCAACTCCTGTTCCCAATAAGTAAGACGACGATAGACTTCTTTCCAGTCATCGAAAGAGCGAGCATCGTCAATCTGCATCCCTATCTTTCCAAACTCCTGCTGATAATCGGACTGAGTGACCTCGGTCATGATTTCCTTCTGGTGGATGTTCTTCTTCAAGGTCAACAGTATCTGAGTGGGATTGACCGGTTTGATAAGGTAGTCGGCAATCTTACTGCCAATGGCCTGATCCATAATGTTCTCCTCTTCGCTCTTGGTAACCATAACCACTGGAACAGTGGGAAGGACTTCCTTAATGCGGGCAAGCGTTTCCAAGCCATTGATACCAGGCATGTTCTCGTCAAGAAGAATAAGGTCATAGGCCGTCTGGGCACACTGTTCAAGGGCATCATAGCCATTCGTCACGGTATCGACCTCATAGCCTTTCTTTTCCAAGAACAAGATGTGGGCCTTCAGCAGTTCTATCTCATCGTCTACCCAAAGGAGTTTATATGTAGCCATATCTTCTTAGTTTTCAATAATCATTCGTTAGAATCCATATGGGAAGTCATCATAGCCCTCTTCTTCCTCTGCTGCTTCACTCTCAGGCACAACATCATCGGGGTCACGAACTTCTATCTCTGTGGGTTCGTCGATGAGCAGGTCATCAGGTATATCAATAGGTGCGAAGGTCGCATCGAAGAATTCCTTGTATTCGTCGAAGCTGAAGGCCGTGCCTAAGTGGGAAAGGTTCTCATCACTGATTAGCAACGAACGAATGCCTTGAAGCAACTTGGCCATACGGCGGTCGGCATAGAGGCGCTGGGCATAGGCATGAGCCTCATCATAACTGAGGAAACCGCGTATGCACATCATCGACAGGCCTTGATCCTCCATGACTTCTATCTCGAAGTTACGCACCATGTAACTCGTGAAATTGTAACGTGCCATCTCATAAAGGAGTTGGTCCTCATCGAGACTGTTGGTGGGATAGGCCAAAACAAAGTTGAAAGTAGTGTATCGCTCTGCACTCAAGGTGTCGGCAACAGCTGTAGAATCACCATCTACCCAGTTCGTCTTGCGTCGTTTCCAGATGTCTGAAGCATCGTACTTATCATCACTAAGCAATCGGCCATCCTGCAATCCCTTCACAATATAGGAAGCCATCTCACTGACTTCATCCTTCGAATAATCCTTTACAATCTGTTTCAGCAGGTCGAGGAATTCAGTACGATGCCCCGTATAAAGGTAGGTCATAGCACGGACAAACATAATGCGGGCACGATGCTGACCAAGCGGGAAGTCTCGAGTGTGGTCGTCGTAGTTACGAGCTACTTCATCATAACGGTTTGCCTGATAGGCGTCATAGGTGGCAGCATAAAGCGAATCCTCAAGATGCTTGCCTTCGCGAGCCAGAAGTTCGTAGTTGGGATTGCTGACACGAATGGCATTCTTATCTTCGGGGTATTCCTCAATCAACAGATTACGATAGTGCTGAGCCTGTTCGTCATCGCCAAGTCGCCAATGGAGCAAGAACAGATGATAATAGACGTCGGCTTTCGACTCCGTTTCAGGGAAGTCTTCAAGCAAACGTAACAACAGGCGCAAGGCATAGGGGAAGTTCTGTATCTTCTCCATGACGGCAACACCACCTTTGTACAGGCCTTCTTCCAAGAGTTGGTTCGAGGCGGCCATCTGTTCCTCAGTAAAAGGAATCTGTGCCAAATAATATTCACGATGATGAGGGTCATTGGCTAAGGAATCGCGAATACGCTGTTCTTCCTCGTTCATGGCAGCTTCTTCTGCGGCTCGGATGGAATCGGCTGCTTCATCGTCATAATTATAATCCTCAAACTCGTCATTATTGACAACGGTCTTATTACTCCGTCGCCAGTTGTCTTCGTTCTTACGCTGTCCCCATCGGCGTTGGAACTCTTGCTTACCTGACATCACGGTTTGGGGATTGTAGAAATACCATGCACCGCGGTTCTGAGACGTTGGCACGGCGTTTTGTGCCGTTTGTCGATTGGCAGCTTGGTTAGTAGTGTTTGCCGATGTAGGCGTACGTCCTTGTGCAGCAGCTTTCTTGGCTTCTTCCTTTTCCTTTTTCTTCAAAGCCTCGATGACTCGGTCGATGGCGGCCAGATACTTGTCTTCAGGCATTTGAGCCAATAGCTGCAAACTATCTTGCAACTTCACGGCAGAGAGATGGGGTGCGGTCTCATCAAGTGCCTTCGAACGCCATTCGGCCTCAGGATATTCTTCATGTTCCTTGTCGAGAATGCTGACGCACTGCTGATAAGTGCGCTGGGCATCGATGTAGTTCTCGCGTTCCCAATAGATTTGCGATAACTTCAGCAACAGGACTGCTTTAGCAATACCATTCTTCGTGCTTTCCTCTGCTCCCTTCTCGTAAGCTCCAATGCACTTAAGCGTATCTCCGGCAGACAAATAGATATTGCCGATGGCATAATAAACTTGATCCAGATAGTCCTTATTCTTATCGCTCTTTGCCATGCGTTGGAGTTTCTTAATCATGGCTTTGGATTGTCCCTTCGACATAACCTCTGTTTGCAGGATGCGGGCATTGAAGGCCAACTCATAGGGGGGATTACTCTTTACCACCTTCGAAAACGATTTGTAGGCCTCATCGTTCTGACCAAGTTCGCGTTGCAACTGGCCTATAAGGAAGTTCAGACGTGAACGCTGTAACTTTTGCTTGGTTTGCTTAATGGTTTTCCTTATTTCAGGGATGGCCTGCTCATACTGACCCGTTTCAACGAGATAGGCCGCACGAGTAACCGTCAGTTCGCGTTGTCCTTCAGGAGAAATACTGTCGCGACGCATTTTATCCAATACATCCTCAGCATCGTAAGGCCACTCCAAAGCCACGTAACAACGGGCCAACCAGGCCTTGGCAACACTATTAACCTCTGGCTGAGTAGAATAGAGACGAGTTATGTAATTGAACGTAGAGGCGGCTTCGATGAAATCGCCCTTCTGGAACTGAGCCTTACCCAGTAATAGCCATGCGTGACGCAAGTATGGGTTAAACTCCTTCCGGGCCAGGTATTCCTTCTGCTTGGGTGTGCGCTTCTTATTGCCATTTACTTGAGGACGTTTCTTGATGCTGTGCAACTTGATGGCCTTCTCACACTTCGTAATAGTGGTCTCGTAGTTGCTCTTTCCCATGCCGGCTGTCGACTTATTAGTGCTGATGATGATAGGAAGTGGACGAGTGTAATCGTCTTGGTGCCCTTTCATCTGGGATTCAGTTCCCTCTAAATAAGCCACTTGTCCATTGTGAACCGTATTAAAGCGGGCCGTCATTGAATGGAAGAAACGAGTGGAGGAGGTGTTCTTCTTAGTGGAACACGAAACAAGGAGCAACGTCATCGCTGCCCACACAAGAAACCCTATGTTTCGTTTAATCTTCAATCCTCAGTCTCCAATGCTCAATTATAGTAATAACGCGCGCGAAGCCGAATTATTGCCTTCGTTCGCCAACAATCATCAGCACTTCATCACGAAGTTCTTCGGGTAGTTCCACTCCACGCAACTGCAAACTACGTACCCAACCTGCAACCTCATCGCTTCGCATGGTATAAAGAATCTCACGAAATTCCTCGATTTCATCGGAAGAAAATGCATCCGGACGACGACCACGAAAGCGGTCAAGCTCTTCGTCATTATAATACTCGATCTGCTTACTTAAGGCCGCCAACAGGCTTTCCTTCTCACACACTTCATGCTGACCGCAACACTCCATGTCGAGAACCTTTTTCACGGGATCTTCTTCCTCTGGCGAATGACGATAATGATATCGTCCGAAACCGGCAGCAATAACTCCCAAGACCAGTAAGGCAAGAATGATGTATAAAGCTAACTGCATATCTTAAAACCAATGTTCTTTAAGTGTTCCCAATAAGACGGATATGACTTGCTGACAACAGCAGGATTCATAATGCGTATGCCTCCCATACGAAGGCAAGCAGGCGCAAAAGCCATAGCCATACGATGGTCTTCATAAGTAGCTATCTCAGGGAGTTCGACACGTCTTTCCCATACTCCACTCCATTCCATACGGTCGTTTCCCTTATCTTCGATACTCAATCCAAGGTTTCCCAACTCACGGCAAAGAGCGGCAATGCGGTCGGTTTCCTTTATTCGCAAAGTACGAAGTCCACCAATAGTAAATGGTATATCGAGCATCGCGGCTGTGACAATAATCGTCTGTGCGAGATCGGGCTGACTGGAGAGGTCACAACTAAGCCAGCACGTAAGATTGTTCCCTTTACGCAAGCGTACCGCCTCCGTTCCATCATCCTCTCGCAGATATTCTGTCACCACACCGAGTTCCTTGAAGATGGTGCTTACTTGAGAATCGCCTTGCATACTTTCAGCGTGCAAACCTGGAAGCACGACCTCTGCCTTAGGGTCACGGCTTAAGGCAACCATTTCATACCAATAACTGGCGGCACTCCAGTCGTTTTCTATCGAATACGGACGCGACTTATAGGGAACAGGCGACACACGCACCTCGTTATCACTCTCCCACTCGACTTGAGCCCCAAACTGGCGCATGATGGTGACGGTCATATCAAGATAAGGACGGCTCACCACCTTTCCCGTCAACTTTAGCGACAGACCTTGCTTCAGCACAGGACCTATCATCAACAAGGCAGAGATGAACTGCGAACTTACACTTCCAGATACGGAAAGCTCACCACCCTTCAACTCGGGATTACCCGTGATACGCAATGGCGGGAAGCCCTCCTCACCTATATATTCTATCTTTGCACCTATACACCTAAGGGCATCAACAAGAATGCCTATGGGGCGATGACGCATACGCTCTGAACCAGTAATCGTATGACTCCCAGGCGTTACACAAAGATAGGCCGTAAGGAAGCGCATGGCCGTGCCTGCGGCACCAATATCGATAGTGTCCGGCATGTCGTGCAAAGCACGAAGCATGACTTGTGTATCGTCGCAATCCGACAAATTATCGGGTGTTATCCCATCAGCACACAAGGCATTGATGAGCAAAGCACGATTGCTGATGCTCTTGCTTGCAGGCAACTGAATACGACCCTGTAATTGCGTTGTCGGATAAATATCGAAATAATCTTTATGCATAAAATATATCTTTCAGCGAACAAAATTACAAAAAAGTTTGGTCGTAACAAAAAAAGTTCCTACCTTTGCACTCGCAAATTGCAAGAGCGGGATGTAGCTCAGCCCGGTAGAGTACGCGTCTGGGGGGCGTGTGGTCGCAAGTTCGAATCTTGTCATCCCGACTCAAAAGAAGCACCGAATATCCGATTGGACATTCGGTGCTTCGTCTTTTTCATGCCTTATCATCAGGCTAACCAAAGGCTATGGTTAAGCCTGCCATAACGATGCTAACCATCGACATCAGCTTGATGAGGATATTGAGTGAAGGACCACTTGTGTCCTTGAAGGGGTCACCAACGGTATCACCAACGATGGTTGCCTTATGGGCAAACGAACCCTTTCCGCCAAAGTTGCCTTCTTCCACCATCTTCTTGGCATTGTCCCAAGCACCACCGGCATTCGCCATAAAGACTGCCAGCGTGAAACCGCCTGCCAAACCGCCTACCAACAAGCCTAAGACGCCAGCCACACCAAGGATCATTCCCACAACAATGGGAATGGCAATGGCCAGCAACGAGGGGAATATCATCTCATGCTGAGCGGCACGAGTAGATATCTCAACACAACGGCCATAATCGGGCGTAGCCTTGCCTTCCAATATACCTGCAATCTCGCGGAACTGACGACGCACTTCCTCCACCATCTTCTGTGCAGCACGTCCCACTGCTTCCATTGTAAGACCGCAGAAGAGGAAGGCTGCCATAGCACCGATGAATGCGCCAACGAGCACACGGGGATTCATCAAATTCACCTGGAAATAGTTCATGAAGTCGGGGATAGTTGCTTGTGCAGCATTGATGGCCTCGCCCTTCAGGTTGGTAAGCGTCATTCCAGCACGTTCCATTGCTATCTTTACCTCTTCTATATAGGAAGCCAAGAGGGCCAAAGCCGTAAGAGCGGCACTTCCTATAGCGAAGCCCTTACCTGTGGCTGCAGTGGTATTGCCCAGAGCGTCAAGGGCATCGGTACGATGTCGAACTTCTTCGCCCAACTCGCTCATCTCGGCATTACCTCCGGCATTATCGGCAATGGGACCGTATGCATCAGTAGCCAGTGTGATACCTAAAGTGGAAAGCATGCCCACAGCCGCAATACCAATGCCATAAAGGCCTTGGGATAAGGCTTCTGCCGACATGGTGCTATTGAAACCATTGGCACACAAGTAACTGAGCATAATAGCGACACCAATGGTGACGACTGGGATGCAGGTAGATATCATACCTGTGCCTATACCCTTGATAATAACTGTTGCGGAACCCGTCAAACCTGCTTCCGATATCTTCTGAGTGGGTTTGTAGGAATGCGAAGTATAGTATTCTGTTGCCTGTCCGATAATGACACCTGCTGCCAAACCCGTTATTACAGAGAACGAAAGTCCAAGCCAATTCTCGATTTGCAAGAGATACAGAATGCCAAACGTAGCTGCAGCGATGAGCAAGGCCGCAATATTTGTACCCAAAGACAGAGAGTGGAGAAGGTCCTTCATCGTTGCTCCTTCCTTCGTACGAACAAGATAGATGCCGAAGATGCTCAGGAACACGCCTACAGCAGCAATGAGCATAGGAGCAATGACGGCCTTCAACTGCATCTCAGGCACCATAGCGAAGGCCGTTGCACCAAGGGCTGCAGTCGACAGAATGGAACCGCAATAGCTCTCATACAAGTCGGCACCCATGCCTGCAACATCGCCCACATTATCACCCACATTATCGGCAATGGTGGCAGGATTGCGCGGATCGTCCTCAGGAATATCAGCCTCAACCTTACCCACAATATCAGCACCGACGTCGGCGGCTTTCGTGTAAATGCCACCACCCACACGGGCAAACAGTGCCTGCGTTGAAGCACCCATACCGAAGGTAAGCATCGTAGTCGTGATGGAAATGAGACCTCCGTGATCGAAACGATTGAGGATGAGGAACCACAAGGCGATATCGAGCAAGCCAAGTCCAACAACAGTCAGACCCATAACTGCTCCCGAACGGAATGCAATACGCAAACCACCGTCAAGGCTCTTGCGTGCGGCATTGGCCGTACGGGCGGATGCATAAGTTGCCGTCTTCATGCCAAAGAATCCAGCCAAACCAGAGAAGAAACCGCCGGTAAGGAAGGCGAAAGGCACCCATGAGTTCTGTGCGTGCAAGCCATAAGCCATAAAGGCGAAGACAAGAGCAAGCACCACAAAGACGATAAGCACGACCTTGTATTGCTGCCATAGATAGGCCATAGCGCCACGGCGCACGTGACCAGCAATCTCACGCATACGAGGAGAGCCCTCATCAGCTTTAATCATTTGGCGGAAGAATAACCACGCCATGCTTAATGCTACCACCGATGCGATGGGCACAAGCCAGAAAAATACAGGAATGTTGTTCATTTTTTTGGTATTATTTGGTTAAAATTTCGTATTTCAAAGTTCAAAACTAAGCAATTTTCCGAAACAAAGCAAACAAAGAGGAGAAAAAGTTGTGCTTTCTCGCTAATAAAAGGGAACCTAGGGCTTCCAGCGGAAAGCCTTAGGGGTTATTGCAGAAGGCCTAGGCCTTATTGGCGAAAGCCTTAGGGCTTATTTCGGAAGGCCTTAGGTTCTTGCTCCGTTTCACTACGCAAGCGTAGCTTCGAGTCCGATTACGATGGACAACGAACATAGGTACGAAGACGAATGAATATAGGTTCGATGGTCTTTGAACCTATGTTCGATCAACAATGAGCTTAGGTTCGATGATTGTATCAATCCCAAGGCGAAAGTTGCACAACCTTATAAAGATGATTGTACAATCTTATGGTGTCGGTTGTACAATCTTGCGGAAGTGCTTGAGCAAGCAATGGCTCCAGGTTGTGCGAAAACCAAACCAACCATAGAGAAGTGGTTTGTCATCAGCAAAGTCAACGAGCATCTCGTCATCAATAAAGTAACGAGTGCGCTCGCGAGTAGCCTCAATGCGAATGCGATACCAGTGATTCGGACGAAGCAAATGGGCCGAATCGGTGTATTCCTTGATGAGAGGCGGTTGGGGTTTCCCGTTGTAACGACGAAAACGAGTAGTCGAGTTCCAATTGCCTCCATATCCCATGTAATAGAGTTGAAGCGTGGAGGCATTCGCAAACGCTCCATTCCGCTCATGAAGGCGAGTCAAAGGGCTACCGTCAGGTGTTTCTGGGTCAGTGGCCAACCAGAAGCAATTCAAATCCGAAAGGCGGTCGGTCGAATCCTTCTGCACCACCATCGCCTCGTACTCAATCACAAAAGGAACATGCATAGGTTCGCGATACCACAAGGTTAGGCCTGCAGGCGTAAAAATCTCGATGGAATCGGCAAAAAATAACAAATGTGTATCACGGCTTTCGGCCTCCACTTCCCAAAGCGCTTGTGCCTGAGATGTGAAGACCGAAAGGATGAGGTAGACTGTTAATAATGTCCGACGCACTTATCTGCGTGTTGTAGTTGAACGGTTGCCGCGGCTCTCACCCCGAGAGGTAGTTGTGGGAGTGTCATTGCCCGAGCGAGTACCCGTCTGAGTAGTTGTTTCCGAACGTCCACGAGTCGAAGTGCCGGTCGATTGACGAGTATTTGTCGTGTTACCTGACTGACGAGTCGAGGATGTATTGCCTGACTGGCGAGTCGAAGTAGAAGTACTGTTCGACTGACGTGTAGTGCCCTGTCCACGACCGCTGGTAGAGCGTTCTCCACGAGTTACAGTGGTGTTCTGTCCGCGCTGTTCTCCCGTATTCGACGAACGGCTATTGATGAGCGGCGAGTTGTGATTACCACTGTTGTCACGATAGCGAGGATCGGCCGTACGGTTCGAGCTATTGCGATTGCCATAGTTATTATAATCGGGCTTCTGGTTGCGGTCGCGCAGGTTCGAGCCGAAGTCGTTGCGACGATGGTCATTGAAGGAGTGCGAACCCATTATCCTCGGATCACCAGTGAAGCGGTCTCTGCTATTATAGCGGTTGATGTAGTAGCTGTTCGAATAGTACGTACGGCTGTGTCCGCCATGATACTTCTTGTAGATGACAGGAGCATCGAAGTAGTAGAACGAACGATTGCTGTAAATCGTGTAGACACGGAAGTTCCACGACGAACCGCTTGTGTAGATGGGACGATAGAAGTAGGGCTTCGACATGAAGCGAATGTACTGGCTTGCTGTCATGATGAAGCGCAGGTCGTCATTACGATAGTCGAGATAGCGATAATAGCTATTGATGGCATCGTAGTATCCGTGCACCACATCGGGCATGAAGGACGATACGTAGTAGATGAAATCATAGTTGATCTCGTAGCAATCCTCATATTGCATGGGGGTAAAGTCCAGTTCGTATGCCATACGATCGGTGAGGAAACGTGCATGATTACGGATATTGCTAACCTTCATAGAAGAGGAAGCAGAAACAGGAGTTGTTGTGGTAACACATCCCTGAAGGAGGAACACCACCATCAGAATCATGGCTGAAATGAAGAGAATCTTTTTCATGGCTATTTCTTTTTATTTGTTCAACATCTGGTTAACAACTCTCTGACGTTTTGACATCATACGTTGCAGAGGTTTAATGCAAAAGCTTATTTTTTTCTTTATTTAATACTTTTTCTTTCAAGGCTTACTTCTTATCCTTTACCTTTCCCTTCAATGGGGCAACGCCCTCTTGGGTGGGTTGAACTCGACGGATGGTGCCGTCGGCATTGAATTCCATTCGGTCGATGCAGACCTGACGATGGAAACCAGGACCGTTAGGTTTGGGCAACAGGTAATCCTTGTTGATGCGATGATAAACGACGTACCACTCATCGCGTCCGGGTATCTGAAGCACGCTGTTATGGGCAGGACCATAGATTTCCTTCTCGGGGTCTTGCATGAGAACAATGGGGTCTTTGGCCACCTCTATAGGTCCAAGAGGAGAATCCGAGGTTCCATAAGCCACATGATAGTTAGGCGAACCCGTATCATCCACACTCCACAGGAAATAGTACTTGCCTTCGCGATAGAAGACATAAGCGCCCTCGCGGAATGCATAATCCTTCAGAGAACCGCCCGCAGGTGTTAGGACACGCGTGGTTCCAGGCACCAAGCTGGTCATGTCTTCGCTCAGTTCTGCACCAGCCATATAGCCATTGCCCCAATAAAGATAACTCTTGCCCGTCTTTGGGTCTGTGAAGACATCTACATCGATTTGCTGACCACCCCGAACGCCCTCTGGGCGATCATAGACCAAGGGATGTCCCAAATCGACAAAGGGTCCGGTAGGACTATCGCTTACAGCCACGCCAATGGACTTGCGATCACGCTCACGATCGTGCCCACTGAAGTAGAAATAGTACTTATATGTACCATCCTTTTGTCGCTTTTCCTCAATACATGGAGCCCAAGCATTACCCGTTGCCCACGCAACTTGTGAAGTTCCCAAGTCTAACATGATGCCCTCGTGACGCCAATCAGTAAGGTCTTTGCTCGAGAATACGGTGAAATAGTAGCCTCCCCACCCTGGAGCTCCATCGGTGGTGGAATAGATGTAGAACCTACCCGTTTGGTGGCTATACATAACCTCGGGATCGGCATGAAACTCGGGTAAGATGGGATTCCCGGAAGTCTTCACTTTCTTTTCTGCTCGCAAACCCGTTGCAAGAATAAGAACCAAGGAGAGTAATAAAGCCTTTTTCATGGTCATTGGATATTTTATTTATTTGATTACTCGCAAAATGCAACTATTGTTCAGAACTATAAAAGTCTAACATTTCCTCTATTTCTTCCCGTGAAGCCGTTTGATTGATGCGTATATCGCCTATGTCGGCCAACAGGGTAAAGTTTACCTGACCTGCCTCAAGATTCTTCTTATCATGAGCCATTAGCTCTAGTAAACGCGGATAGTGCTTGCATGTAAAGGGAAACTGTCCGTAGTGTTCCTTAATGAACTGGCGTGTCTGGTAGAATTTGTCACGAGGGAAGCCCATGCGAACAACACTCAGATACAACTCGCATACCAGTCCCCAAGCCACAGCATAACCGTGCAACACTGTTCGATGTTCTTCTAAAGCCAATGATTCGAAGGCGTGTCCCACAGTATGCCCAAGATTCAAGGCTTTCCGGATTCCGTGTTCGTGAGGATCTTCCTCCACTATTCTTTCCTTAACCTTAACACTTTGGGCAACCAATTGCGTTAACCGGGCATAATCAACATTATCAAGATCGAAACTGAGCAATTCCACCCAATGCTCCGTGCTACTTATGAGTCCATGCTTAAGCATCTCTGCATAGCCCGAAAGTAAGTTCTCTCGGTCAAGTGTACGCAGGAATTCGGCATCGAGAATGACAGCATTAGCCGGATTAAACACGCCAACCTCATTCTTCAAACCGCCGAAATTGATTCCCGTCTTTCCGCCCACAGCAGCATCAACCATCGAAAGCAGGGTCGTAGGTACATTAATGTACGCTATTCCTCGCTTAAATGTACTTGCCGCAAAACCACCTAAGTCGGTCACCATACCACCGCCTAAGCATATCAACAATGACCGACGGGTTGCCCCACCCTTTTGTAAAGCTGTCCAAACATGGGCAAGAGATTCCAGCGTCTTATTCTCGTCGGTTGGTGCTATCGTTATCATCTGTGCTCCTTGCACGCAAGGCAATTGACTCACAAGAGGCCAGCAAAGGCGCAAGGTGGTCTCATCAGTAAGCACAAAAAGGCGGTCGTGGACAATTCGTTCCACGGCCGCCTTCAGGCTATCACTGATACCAGTGCTCAGTATCACATCTTGTCGTCCCATCAGGTTGAATATTCGTTTGCAATGCAAACTTACGGAAAAAATTCCGAACCTACAACCCTTAGGACCAAATTCTTACCACTCCTTATCCCAAAGCGTACTACGGGAGGGCATGACAGTGGTAGAAACTTCCTCTTCCTCCCACAGGTCGTCTTCATCCTCTTCGTCAAAGGACTTCTTCTTAACGTCTGCCCAGTTGTAAGACTGGATTACAACCATAATATCATTCTCAGAAGCCATATCGGCTATCTTCATGCTAGGTGCTATGTATTTTTTCATTGTTATATCCTCCAAATTAAACGTTAAACATTAAACGTTAAACTTTTATTTCACAAGAATCTTAACTCCGTTAACTACATAGATGCCTGCGGGAACGCTTACGGTCTTCACGTCGCCTGCCTTCATGTTGAGGTTGTAGCGACTGATACCATTGATACCACTGACACGTACGTTATTATCGGCCTTAGAGGCAATGGTGAGCGTACCACGTCCTGCCTGTACTGCCAAGTCTGCCTCTTTCACACGAAGGTCGCGGATAGCATCTGCATTGCCTTCACCCTCACCGAAGATGATGCTCAGTGTTGAGAGCTTAGCACCAGTCGGGGCTACCGAAGCATAATAAGAACGGAATGGGGCAACATTCAGATAAGGCTTGTTCAGTTCTTGAGTACTCAGGAACATGTTCTTAGCAAAGTAGAATACAACATTGTTGGCATCCTTTGCAACCTTCTTACCAGAGTAAGAACCATAAGCCGTGAAGCTATAGTTACCATCCTTTGCGCTACCTGTTGCAGACTCGCCAGAGAAGGTGTAACTATTCTTATCCATACCAGTAGTAGCCTTAATGAGGGCACCCTTCTGACTTGCCACAAACGAAACTGCATCGTTGTCACCTGGATTGAGGACCTTAACCAAGTAAGGTTTGTTGGGCAACGTAGCATTTGCTACCTGAATTACGGGGAAGTAAACATATTCCTCAGCTTCCTCCTGACCTTCCGGAACCTCATCTGTCAGACAGTTACTTGCCTGCATCTGATGCAGTGAGAAGGCGGGTGCGGTTTCATTGGCATTGGTGTGTTTACCTTCAGCATCAACCAAGATGTCAAATGGTAGAATGATAGTTGCACTGGCAACCTTACCATTCTTGTCATTAGTAACCTGGCGCTCATGAATTGCTTTATTGGCAGCATCTACCTGAATGTCATAAGGAGCATAGAAGGGTTGTCTGTCAACCAGTACGATATCTTTACCTGCATTGAACGAACCGCTAGCGGTCTTATAGGCGAAGTTATCAGCAGTAGAGGTCATGTTCTCGGGCAGATAAATCAGGGCATTGGGAGCAAGCCTTGCCTTCAAACTTTCCAGGCTGTAATCACCGGCACTTGCCACGATGGTCTGCAACTTGCTACCATCGATATAGAGAATCTGCTTAGCGTTAGTGGGCAAACCGTCGCCCGTAGTCTCAAACTCCTTGTCGAAGGCTTCCAGAACTTCCTTAACAGAAAGGTAACCAGTTCCCTCTGGAACGTCAATGACATTGCCACCTTCGTCAGTATCCTGAACCCTCAGCTTCAAACCCCACATGTCGTCCTCGGCAGCGCTTCCGTCCTCGGCAACATAGAGTGTCTGGTCATAAACCTTTGTCCACTCAAGCTTGGGAAGGTAATTCTTTGACACCAATTCGATGTCCATGCGGTAGAAGGCGAAACTACGGTGCTGCATGCCTGTGCTGGGAGCAATGTTGTAGCGGGTTTCATCGGCCGTGAAGAGATAGTAGATACCACTCTTCTGATCTTCTTTGGAAGCATTCATGATGACGGTTTCGAACTTACCGATTTTGCCACTGCCATCGGGGTCATAGGTAGAGAGATACTTCGATACGGAGAAGGGATATTCCTTCAGGTACTGTGTTTCCGAGCCACTGCCCGTGAGTTCCTCGGCATTGTTGAACTCGAAACGATTGTTACCAGCAACCGATGTGAAAATCTTAGTCGTGCTTGGATAATTGGGATCATAGTTGGGGTCATACAGGCCACCGTCTCCGTCGCCATCGAATTGCAAGAAATACTCCGAAGTCACATAGCTATAGCGTGCATGATGCGTGCCACCGTAGCTTTCGTCACCGTACTGGCTATACAAGTCCTTAAAGGTGAAGGTAAGGTCACGCATGTAGTAGTCCGTGGGGACATAGAAAATGAACTTACCACCGCTCACTTTAAAGTCGTTGGCCGTGAAGGTCTGAACGAGTTCGAGTTTCTTACCCGTGGCGGGATCTTCCTCACTCTCACAGACAATGTCCATACTATTGATATAAGGGCTCAAGGACTCTAACTGCAGGGTAACGTTTACCAATGCCTGACAGCCTTCGGCCAGGTCGGTAATCTCGAATTTGACAGCGTCGTTGTTCAGGTCTTTCAGCTCATAGACATCGAGGGCTGCAGCGTCAGCAGCACTTTCTACGCGAATGGTCTTAACAGGAGTGGTCGGGTCTGTGCCATAAATCTTCAGAGTATATGCACCCGGAGTGAAAGCAGGCAGGTCAATGGTGTGAGTACCGCCTGTAGACGTGGCCGTTGCCAAGTTCGAGCTGGCATTTTGCGTGACATAGCCTCTCACATGATAGTCACCACCTTCCTGAATATAAACAAAATTCAGATAATAGTAATTTCCACCATCACTCAAATAATAGACACTACCATCGCTCTCGCGCACCCTCAGGTTCCATGTTGCCTCATGACCCGAAGCGGCCGAACTGAAAGCAAGGATACGACTGGCGCCCTCTCCGTAGCATGACAGATAGCGCTTGTAATCAGAACCCGTAAAGAGGTTGCCAAACTCGTCCATCTGCCATACGAATGCCTGATTCTGGTTAACCTGTACAAAATCCAAGTTATCATTAAGATAATAATTTTGATTATTACGTCTTATACTGATGCGATAACCATTGTTGATAGTTTGTGTTCCGGCTTCAGTAGCAGTACCCCAATCGCAGTCAAACTTGGCACCGACAACCCTGTAGCCGATGGGGGAATCCCAGCCCGAAGCGGTGTGGATGGTGGTGGGAGGCTCGAGGTAGAAAGTTCCCTCGCCAAAGGCATATGCACCCTTTCCGTCAACTACAACAGGATAGATGTGCTTGATTGGATCCACATCGGCAGGTTCACCATAGCCATTAATGGCATCCTCCTGGTACAACCAAGTGTAAGCAATCAGGTCGCGCACACCCGTATAGTCATAAGTATACAAGCCATTCTTTTCGACAACAGCACCTACATCCATCTTACTTGTGGTGAAAGGAGACTGCACAGCACTTACGGCTGGACCTGGGTCGGCAGGAGCTGCTTCAGCGTCGAAAGTACCCTCGGCCGTGAAGGTTAGCTCAAATGACTTGATGGTGACAGCGTACTGACTAGAACCTCTGGCAAAGAAGAAATGGAGCTGGTTGGTCATATCCGTGAGCGTTTTACTCGTACGCGTTATAACAAATTCCTTTGCTCTATTCTCAGCAGTATTATTTTGCATCAGCGTATTAGATTCGTTACCAATCTCATGGGCAGCGGTAATGGAATCGGGACAGGTCAACTGAGTGGAGTGAGTGTTATCTCCATAAGGCGAACCAGAACTCCAAGCCGGGGTCTCAAAGAACCTCATTTGGTCATCAGCTCCGATAGCCCAAGAGTTCTTTCCTTGATGCAAAGTGATGGTACCAGTAATATTGGGTTGCAGCACCAGACGGTAACCCGTGATACGATAACCCTTAGGCAGAGACACAACCACGAAAGTCTGGGTCTGACCGGCACCGATAATCAAGTTGCCATTATATACATCAATAGCACATGAAGGGTCCTGCAATTCTCCAGAACCCGTAAGGTTGGCAATGTCGGACGTGGTCATCGTCAGGGATAATTGTTCATGACGCCACATGGAAGCCATACCTCTTCCAATACCCGAGTCTTGTGAGTTACCACCCGCCTGACCCGTGATAAGACTACCATTGTCCGGACCAATAGTCACGTTCTGCGCCTGTAGGGATAAAGGCACAAGCAGCATGCTCAAAAAGAGCACCACTGCATACTTAAAGTAGCTCTTTTTCATAACATTACATATTAATTTATTATTAAAATTTTTCTTCTTCTTACTTTATCAATTAATACTCACGCACTTAGCAAAACACATCACTTAAATCTGTGCAAGCCTTACTATGCGAGACAAATTTAATAAGTTTTTCCGTTTCACCAATAAGACAATAATGATTTTTTGCTTCGGAGGGGCAAAATTCTTACAATTTGGCAATTTCGTAGGTGCATTTGTAAATAATTCGTATAATTATTCTTACGTATGACCACATACGAAAACAAGCATAAAAGGAACTCTTTCAACAGGATAGAGAGATTATTTTCTTAATTAAGCTTAAATTAATGTTCGCGAGCGCACGCGTTACATATAAAATTTGTATCTTTGCACGCGATTTTCAAAAAACGAATCATATAGATAAGCAAACATGGACAAAATCAGTTACGCTCTGGGTCTGGGCATCGGACAGCAGCTGAAGAGCATGAACATTAAGGGATTTAACATTGGCGACTTCACGAAGAGCATCGCCGAGGTGATTGACGGTCAGCCAACGCTGATGACGGCACGCGAGGCACAGGAGTTGCTGAACGAATACTTTGCTGCAAAGGCAGCTGAGGACGCTCGTGAGCACATTGCCGAGGGCAAGGCATTTCTCGAGAACAACGGTCAGCGCGAAGGCGTAGTGACCACTAAGAGCGGTTTACAGTATGAGATTTTGCAGGAAGGCACAGGAAAAAGCCCGAAGGCAACAGACAAAGTACGCTGTCACTACGAAGGACGACTCATCAATGGTGAGGTCTTCGATAGTTCGTATAAGCGCAATCAACCTGCCGATTTCGGACTCAATCAGGTAATTCCAGGATGGACAGAGGGTGTGCAACTTATGAAAGAAGGCGCAAAGTTCCGTTTCTTCATCCCCTATCTGTTGGGTTACGGCGAGCAAGGTGCAGGTAGTTCTATTCCTCCCTATTCGACGTTGATATTCGATGTAGAATTGATAAAGGTTCTATAAACCTTACATTTATAACTGACAATTATTAAACCATTTAATTAATAAACAACAAAATGAAAAAGTTAAGCTTTATTTTCGTGGTAGCTATTGCTGCCATCATTGCTTCTTGCGGTAACGGCACTCCCAAGGCCGACCTGAAGAGCGACGTTGACACTCTGTCTTATGCTATCGGTATGGCACAGACACAAGGTTTGAAAGAGTATTTATCCCACATGGGTGTTGACTCTGCTTATATGGACCAGTTCATCAAGGGTTTGAACGAAGGTGCCAACGCTGGCGACGACAAGAAGAAGACCGCCTACTTCATGGGTATTCAGATTGGTCAGCAAATCAGTCAGCAGATGATGAAGGGTATCAACTATGAACTCTTTGGTGAGGACAGCACTCAGACCATCAGCTTGAAGAACTTTATGGCAGGTTTCGTAAGTGCTACACTGGAAGAAGGTGGTCTGATGACGATGGAAGAGGCTCAGGCAACTGCTCGCCAGAAGCAAGCCGACATCAAGAAGGCTCAAATGGAGAAGAAGTACGGTCCTTGGAAACAAGAGAACGAAGAGTTTATGGCCAAGATTGCCAAGACAGAAGGCTTGAACAAGCTGGAGAATGGCGTATACTACGAGGTTATCGAAGAAGGCAAGGGCGAGATTCCTGCTGACACTAGCACGGTTAAGGTAAACTACGAGGGCAAACTCATCAATGACACCGTCTTCGATAGCTCATACAAGCGCAATGAGCCCGCATCATTCCGTTGCAATCAGGTTATTCCTGGATGGACCAACGCCCTGACTCACATGCCTGTAGGTTCTAAGTGGAAGGTTTACATTCCTCAGGATCAGGCATACGGTGATCGCGAAGCCGGACAGATTAAGCCCTTCTCTGCTCTCGTATTCACCATCGAGTTGCTGGGTATCGAAAAGAACTAATCTAGAATTAGACAATTGACATTCTTTCAATGAAAAGTGTTAGAATTATCGTGCTGATGCTAGCCGCCATGATGTGCATGACGGTTAGCGCAGCACAGAAGAAAAAGGCAAAGAAGCAGCAGGTCGTAGTGGAGAAGGTAGACACCATATCCGCTCGCGACTTCAGCTACCTCATGGGTAAGGCCCACACTATGGGTCTGAAGGACTATCTGGTTCAACGCCTTGGTGTGGACACAACATACTTGGCCGATTTCGTACAGGGATTCGACTCTGCCACAATGACTGAAGCCGACAAGCGCATGAAAGCTCGTCTGGCTGGTATGGAGATTCGTCAGCAAGTGGAAGGGCAAATAGTTCCTCAAGTAACTAAGCAAATCAGTGATTCACTCCAGATTCTGCAAGCCGACCGCTTTGTCGCAGGTTTCCGTGCAGGCATCTCTGGAGAGAACGACGAACTTCCTATCTCTATGGACAGTACGCAAACGGTTGTCAGGAAGCAGATGGATTATTACCACGAGCAAGAGATGGAGCGCAAGTATGGTGCTAACCGCAAGGCTGGCGAAGAGTTCCTGAAAGAGAATGCAAAGAAGGAAGGAGTCGTTACCACCGCAAGTGGCTTGCAGTACAAGGTGCTCACGAAGGGTAATGGCGAAATTCCAACAGCTACGCAACGCGTAAAGGTGAACTATGAAGGCAAGTTGCTGGACGGCACTGTCTTCGACAGCTCATACAAGCGCAACGAGCCCACAACATTTGCCTGCAATCAAGTCATCAAGGGATGGACTGAAGCCCTGACTCTGATGCCTGTAGGTTCGAAATGGGAGCTCTATATCCCTCAGGAACTGGCATACGGCGATCGTGACACAGGCAAGATTAAGCCTTACTCGATGCTTATATTTACAGTTGAACTATTAGAAATTGAAAAGTAAACGTCTGATAGGCACCATTTTGGCTTGCCTAATCACACTGACAATGAATGGGCAGGTTGATGAATCGCACATGCGACTCACCAACCTGCCGCATATTTACATCAACACCTTCACGGGCAGCAGCATTACCAGCAAGACCAATTATGTGCTGGCCCGCATGTGGTATGTCGATGAACAAAACAATGTTACGTTCTACGACTCACTAGAGATTCGTGGACGAGGCAACTCTACATGGAGCTTGGCCAAGAAACCTTATAGAATTAAGTTTCACGAGAAGGAGAAGTTTCTAGGTCAAGGCTATGCTAAAGCCAAGAAATGGACCTTGATGGCCAATCATGGCGACAAAACACTTATTCGAAACGCCCTGACCAGAGAGTTGGGCGAGTTTGTAGGATTGGACTTCAATCCTGCTGCAAAGTTTGTCGACCTTACACTTAACGATAAATATGTCGGCAACTATCAGATTTCGGACCAAGTAGAAGTGCGTCCGCATCGCGTTAACATCACAGAACAAGATTATCCACTCGCAGAAGAGAGCAACATCACAGGCGGCTACCTGCTGGAAGCCGACGGATTCACGGACTTCCAAAACGGAGTCACTGGATTCTATACACCAAGACAAAACTCTCCCATCCGCATTCACTATCCCGACGAAGAAGAGATTGACAATTCGCAGTACAAATACATCCGAAACTGCGTCTATGAGTTGGAGAGCCGCCTCTTTGGAAGCCAATTCAAAGAACCAGAGGCTGGCTATCGTCCTCTCGTGGACAGCGTATCGCTTGCCAACTGGTACATTGCCACAGAAGTAAGTGGAAACCCAGATGGGTTCTACTCAACCTATTTCTATAAAGATCAGGACGACGACCGCTTCTTCTGGGGACCACTATGGGACTACGATATTGCCTATGGCAACGACAATCGCATCGGCGACACCTCACGAAAGTTGATGACAGAGGTGGCATTTGGAGCTTCTGTCTTTCGTGCTTGGCCCGTCCGAATGTGGGAAGACCCTTGGTTTGCCAAACTTATCAACCGCCGCTATCGCGAAGTGGTGGATAGCGGAGTGCAGGCTTTCATGTTGGAGAAAATAGACAGTCTGGCTTCGTTGCTCCAACGTTCGCAAGAAAAGAACTTTGAACTTTGGGGTATCAATAAAAGAGCATTACGTGAATGCGTGCTTTACAGCACCTATGACCAATATATCAACGACCTGCGTTCCTATGTAACCACGCATATTCCTTTCTTGGAAACAGCCTTCGCGGCTTTGCTTCCCGACGAACCAGAACCGCCTCAGCCGCCTCAGCCCAAAGTGCCTGACTTTGAAGCCGATTCCATGCTGTACTATGTTATTACTAATATAGGTACAGGAACGGCTATTGACATCAAATCAGACGATAACACCATTTGTGGAAATCATCGCGATGAGGAAGTCATGAGTCAGCAATGGAGGATTTATCCCCTTCCAAACGGCTATATGCACATCGTGAACCGCGCAACGGGCGAGGCCTTGAACGACCCCACAGAAGGAAACCCAACTGCAACAACGGAAATAGGAACCATACTTAATGTAGCTATTGCCGATTCGCTCGACATACGCCAGCAATGGGACCTCGTAAAGCAAGGCGACGACAGGTTTAACCTGATCAATCGCTTCAGCCAGCATGAGGCCAACCTAAGTGGAGGAAGCAGTAGCGACGGAACCCGTATTGTCAGTTACACGAGTGATGAACGCAACAAGACTTCGAACAATCGCTTGTGGACCATCACCAGCGTCGATGAGGTCGTGGATGCTATCGAAGACACACGAGATGACGATTTCGACTACGCACTTGCCTATGACCCGACAGGTGATCGTCTGCACTTTGGAAGTGAACGACCCGAAGGGCTGACCTTTATGGTTAACGTCTATGACCAAGGAGGACGCCTGATGCGAACCTTCCGTGCATCAGAAGAGTGCAGCCTGCGAGGACTGCCTCGAGGACTGTACATCGTATCGTGGAAATTTGCAGGTAAGCGTCGAAGCGTGAAGTTCATTAAATAAGAGTAGTAATGAACCTATGTTCAACACACTTTATACCTAAGCCTTATTGCTATCGAGCCTATGTTTGATTGGAAGCATACCTATGATACCTGGCACAACCAGTTTCCGACGCACAAACGCCAGCCCATTATCGGCATCACGGGAAACTTTGGAGAGAAAGGTTGTGAACTAGCCGAAGGGTACTATCGTTCCATCCTGGAAGCAGGTGGTGTACCTATGATCATCCCTCCCTACGAGGACAAGGAAGCCTTGCTGAGTGCACTTGACCACATCGATGGATTACTGTTGTCGGGAGGTGGAGATATCAATCCCCTCTATCTTGGCGAGGAGCCCTCTCCCGCCCTGCATAGCATCAACCCTAAGCGTGATTTACCTGAGTTGATGCTCGTCAGGTTGGCCTATGACCGACAGATTCCGATGTTGGGCATCTGTCGGGGAATTCAAGTCTTGGTTGCCGCCTTGGATGGAAAACTTCATCAAGATATTGCCACAGAACTGCCAAACGTCAAACTACTAAAGCACAGTCAGGATTTGCCTCGCGAATATGCGTCTCACCACGTGACCGTCGAGGGTGGCAGTGTGCTTGAACAAATATTTCAAGGCGAGAAAGAACTGTTTGTCAACTCTTTCCATCATCAAGCCGTTGCCAGTCCAGGATCTCATCTTAAAGTTTCTGCCCTTGCTTCCGATGGCGTTATTGAAGCCGTAGAGAGCAATGAGCACAAGAGCATCGTGGGTGTTCAATGGCATCCCGAATGCTTCATCCTAAGAGGCGACCGTTCGATGATGCCTTTGTTCCAATGGTTCATCGGCGAGGCTGCATCGTATCGGGCAACCGTCCGACTTCACCAACACATGCTGACACTCGACAGTCATTGCGATACGCCCATGTTCTTTGGCGAAGACATCCATTTCGACCAACGCGATCCCAAGATACTCGTCGACCTTCACAAGATGACGGAAGGGCATCTTGATGCCAGCATCATGGTTGCCTATCTGCCTCAAGGCGAGCGTAACGAAGAAACCTATAAAGCAGTTACGGCAAAGACTAATGAATTGCTCGACGGAATAGAGCGACTGACGTTGGCCAATCGCCAACATATTGGCTTAGCTCGCACACCTGATGACCTTTATCAACTGAAGCATGAGAGCAAGAAAGCCATTATGATGGGCATCGAAAACGGCTATGCTATCGGACGCGACCTTTCGCTCATTGAAAAGTTCCGTCAGAGGGGTGTGGTCTATATGACGCTTTGCCACAATGGGGATAATGATATTTGTGACTCGGCAAGAGGCCAAAGTGAACACGGGGGATTGAGCGAGTTTGGACGCGAGGTCGTTCGCGAAATGAATCGCGTAGGCATGATGGTCGATTTGAGTCATGCTGCAGAAAGCAGTTTCTGGGACGCTCTGAAACTAAGCCAAGTGCCCATCGTTTGCAGTCATTCCAGTTGTCGTGCTCTTTGCGACCATCCTCGTAACCTCACCGATGAACAAATGCGTGCTTTGGCTGAAGTTGGAGGCGTTATGCAAATAACACTTTACAATGGTTTCCTGCGCACTGATGGAAAAGCCACCATTCTTGATGCTGTGCGACACATCAATCATGCCGTACAGATTATGGGCATTGAGCATGTGGGCATCGGAACTGACTTTGACGGTGATGGCGGTGTGCCTGGCGTTGCTAACGCAAGCGAACTCATCAATCTTACCCGACTTCTTCGTCAGGTTGGATACAGCAATGAGCAGTTACGCCTTCTGTGGGGAGAGAACTTCCTTCGCGTTATGCGACAGGCACAATCATATAGTTGATTATTGAACGTCATATATTATGAAGCGACTATTATACATTTTACTTTTAGTTTCATCCATTGCTTTGACCAATTGTGGAAACAAGACACAGCAAAGCAATACTCGTGACTCTATTCCCATGCAAAATTGCCCTGAATTCATAGCACAGAACGCTATGCGACATATCGTCAAGCAATGTGAGTTTGGTCCTCGCGTTCCTGGCAGTCAAGCTTGGAAAGCCTGTGGCGATAGCATTGTGGCTTGGTTCACGAACTTAGGTTTGCAAGTCAACGAGCAACAGAGCACCGTTACCATTTATGACGGTTCCACCCTTCCTTGTCGCAACATCACAGCAAGCCTCAACACCGACAATCGCGACCGCATCTTGCTTTGCGCCCACTGGGACAGTCGTCCTTGGGCAGACAACGACCCGAATGAGGAGAACCATAAGAAGCCCATACTTGCTGCCAACGACGGAGCAAGCGGTGTCGCCGTTCTACTCGAACTGGCTCGAATACTTAGTCAAGCCGATAGTATTAAGACAGGCATTGACTTCGTCTGCTTCGACGTTGAAGACGCTGGTACGCCACAATGGTACGATGGCGAGATGGATACCGATGAAAGCACTTGGTGTCTGGGATCAAAGCAATGGGCTTTGCAAGCTGTCCAAAACGGCTATCAGGCACGCTTTGGTATTCTACTCGATATGGTAGGAGGAAGAGGCAGCACATTTGCTCGCGAAGGCTTCTCTCTACAATATGCCCGTCCCGTGGTCGATATGCTTTGGCACATTGCACAACAGAATGGTTTTGGCCATTACTTCCCTTTGCGTGAAGGCAATTACATTACCGACGACCATTGCAACATCAACGAAATAGCCCACGTCCCATGTCTCGACATTGTGCCTTACCATACCGATGGTCCCAGTTCTTTTGGTCCAACGTGGCACACCGTCAATGACACGCCCGACAACATCGACCCCAACGTGCTTGAGGCCGTGGGGCAGTGTGTGTTGCAATTGATTTACAATGATGCGAAGTAATCGGAGTAATCGGAATAAACAGAAAAATCAGAAAACATGACAATCAACGAAATACAAGACGAAATTATAGAAGAGTTTCAAGAACTCGATGACTGGATGGACCGTTACCAACTGCTCATCGACATGGGTAGCGAACAAGAGCCCCTTCCTGAGAAGTATAAGACAGAACAGAACCTTATCGATGGTTGCCAAAGCCGTGTTTGGTTGCAGGCTGACCTCATCGACGGGCTCGTTCATTTCCAGGCCGAAAGCGATGCACTTATCGTGAAAGGTATCGTTACCCTGCTTCTTCGCGTTCTCAACGACCAAACGCCCGAAGACATACTTTCTGCCGACCTCTATTTCATCGAGCAGATAGGTTTGCGCGAACACCTTTCTCCTACACGAGCAAACGGGCTTTCTGCTATGCTTAAGCAGATGAAGATGTATGCGCTGGCGTATATGCAAATAAGATAACAACCCCTACCCCTCACCCTTCCCGAGGGAAGGGAGTATATACCAATAAGACCAAAAGAGTGCTATTATGCAACCAACAGATGTAATCACGCTCTCTCCTCGGGGAGAGAATGGAGAGGGGGTCTCTATTGGTAATATTCACTTTTCCACTCCCTTTCCCGTCTTCCTTGCCCCTATGGAGGACGTGACAGACATTGGTTTCCGCCTGCTCTGCAAGCAGATGGGAGCCGACTTGGTCTATAGTGAGTTTGTATCGAGTGATGCTCTCATTCGTGGTGTTAATCGGAGTGTGGAGAAATTACAAGTATGTGACGAAGAGCGTCCTGTAGCCATTCAGATATATGGTCGCTTTGTCGAGGCGATGCGTGATGCGGCTCAAATTGTAGTCGAACAGGCACATCCCGACATTCTGGACATCAACTTCGGCTGTCCTGTTAAGCGTGTGGCAGGCAAGGGGGCAGGAGCAGGCATGTTGCAGAATATTCCCCTCATGTTAGAGATGACACGCACGGTTGTAGAGGCCGTTCCTAACACGCCTGTTACCGTAAAGACACGCCTCGGTTGGGACCACGACCATCAGATTATCGTCGATTTAGCCGAACAGCTGCAAGATTGCGGCATACAGGCTTTGACCATTCACGGTCGCACTCGAAGCCAAATGTACACGGGTGAAGCCGATTGGACATTGATAGGCGAGGTGAAGCGAAACCCTCGCATGAAGATTCCCATTATTGGCAATGGGGACATTACCACACCCGAACGGGCTCGTGAGTGCTTCGAACGATACGGAGTTGACGCCATCATGGTGGGTCGTGCTACCTTTGGCCGTCCTTGGATATTTCGTGAGATACGAAACCACCTCAATGGGAAAGATGAACTTCTCACCAATGATTGGAAACTCGACGTCCTTAAACAGCAGGTGCTTACCAGTGTTGACCGTTTAGGCGAGTATCGTGGAATCTTGCACAGTCGTCGGCACTTGGCAGCTTCTCCTTTATTCAAAGGAATCCCCAATTTCCGTGAAACACGCATCCGCATGCTTCGTGCCGAAACGGTGGAAGAACTGTTCGGGATTATAGATAAAGCCCCTCTCTCCCCGTCCCTCTCCCCCGAAATGGGAGAGGGGGGGGAATAATACCAACGTAAAGCCATAACATGAATAACATTACTACATTAACAAATAAGGAGTTCTCCTCCCCTTCGGGGGAGGTTGGGAGAGGGGTCGTTTATGAAATAATGGCCCCAGTGGGTTCGCCCGAATCCCTTGCTGCTGCTCTGCGAGCTGGAGCCGACAGTATTTATTTCGGTATCGAACGACTGAACATGCGTGCTCACTCGTCCTCCACCTTCACCATCGACGACCTGCACCGCATTGCTCGCGAATGCCAAACCTTTGGTGTGAAGAGTTATCTCACCGTCAACACCATCATATACGACGACGACATTGAACTCATGCATCAGATTGTGGATGCAGCTCATGAGGCTGGCATCTCAGCCATTATCGCAAGCGATGTTGCCGTTATGACTTATTGCAGGAAGGTTGGACAGGAAGTTCACCTAAGCACTCAACTCAATATTTCCAACATCGAAGCCCTTCGCTTCTATGCTCAGTTTGCCGACGTGGTGGTGCTTGCTCGCGAACTCCGCATCGAGCAGGTAGCCGAGATCTTCCGTCAAATCCAGGAACAACACATCACAGGTCCCAGTGGCGAACTCGTTTGCATAGAGATGTTCTGTCACGGAGCTCTGTGTATGGCTGTCAGTGGGAAGTGTTACTTGAGTCTCGACAACATGGGCCGTTCGGCCAATCGTGGTGAATGCATGCAGATCTGTCGTCGTTCCTATACCGTACGCGACACAGAGACGGGCACAGAACTTGAGATTGACAACAAATACATCATGAGTCCACGCGACCTGAAGACCATTCGCTTCATCGACCGTCTCATGCACGCGGGCGTGCGCGTATTTAAGATAGAAGGTCGCGCGCGTGGAGCCGACTATGTCGATACCGTAGTTCGTTGTTATAAGGAAGCCATCCAAGCCGTGCAAGAAGGCACTTTCACGGAAGAACGTTGTCAGGAATGGGACGAACGTCTTGCCCGTGTCTTCAATCGTGGCTTCTGGGATGGGTACTATCAAGGTCAATTACTGGGCGAATGGACACGCAAGCCTGGGTCTTCTGCTACAGAGAAGAAGACGTACTGCGGAAAAGGCGTTCGTTACTACTCGAAACTTCAAGTAGCCGAATTCAAGATTGAAGCCTGTGAGTTGCATCAGGGCGACCGCATCCTTATTACCGGTCCTACTACTGGAGCACTTTATGCCACAGCCGAAGAGATTCGTTACGACCTGCGTCCAGTAGAGACGGCAAAGAAAGGTTGGCACATAAGCATCCCCATTTCCACTAAGATTCGTCGGAACGACAAGCTCTTCATCATCACCCAGGCCGATGAGCAAAGGAGGGAGTGCCGAGAGACTTAGGACCTATTGCATACCCCTTTGTTATTAAACAACGAAGCGAACGAAGCATCAAAACTTGCTGGGATTAAACATTCGCGAAATGTGTACAATGTGTACAGATTACAGTTATTTTTGTGTCCCCCCCTATTGGGGAGTGAAGAGCGAAATGTGTACAATGTGTACAGATTACAGTTATTTTCGTGACCCCCTATTGGAGGCAGAGAGTGAGAGAAAGAATTATTATGTATAATAATATTCTTTATAATAATATATATAATTATATATAATGTGTTGATGTAAATAATATTTACTCTCCCAACACACCATCTCCCTAGATTTTGCAAGATACCGACCAGAAAAAAAACTGTACACTGTACACAAACTGTACACATCCTGTTAACCTACCCCCTCACGTGAAAAACTGTAAACTGTACACATTGTACACATCCTGTTAACCTACCCCCTCACGTGAAAAACTGTAAACTGTACACATTGTACACATTCTGTTGACCTACCCCCTCACGTGGAAAACTGTAAACTGTACACATTGTACGTAATCTGTATACATTGTATACATTTCAGGAAAGGAGGGAGCGCCGAAAGCCTTAGGTTCAAGCGTCGAGGACCTTACGTTCGACGTCCGAGAGCCTTAGGTTCGAAAGATATTTAGCACAGGTCACCCCTTTCGAGATACCGAGCGAGACTGCAGGCCCAAGCCGCAATCCTTCCTATTATATATTTACGCGCATTGGAAATCACGATGTCAGTCAAATGTCAGACAATTGTCAGGAAGATTTTTTGGATGAAGAAAGCATGACAAAGTAACTTTGCATGCAAATTTCAACCAAAAAATCATGAAGAAAGTAACGACAATTGTTTTCGTGCTGTCCCTTTCGGCAACGGTTGTTCGGGCACAAGCACCAGCAGATTCTACGACGACTGCAAACGACTCCATCCTATGGAGCAGTGACATGAAAGGCGTTACCATCAAGGCACAACGCCAACTCATCAAACAAGAAATAGACCGCGTCGGTTATGATGTGCAGGCCGATGAGGAATCGAAGACGCTAACCGTAATGGACATGTTACGGAAAGTGCCAATGGTGACCATCGACGGTGAGGATAACATCCTCATAAGAGGTAATAGTAATTACAAGATCTACAAGAACGGCCATCTTGACCCGAACCTGACAAGAAATGCAAAAGAGGTATTGAAGGCAATGCCAGCCTCTGCCGTCAAACGCATAGAAGTGATTACAGAACCAGGTGCACGGGAAGATGCTGAAGGGGTGAATGCCATCCTGAACATCGTGATGATGGACAACCGACGGATGGAAGGCGTGACAGGAAGCGTGAACGGGAGTTACAGCACCCTGAACAATCCGGCTATAGGAGGCTATCTCACAACCCAACTGGGCAAAGCCATCATGTCGGTGGACTATGGCTATAACAACATGTCGAAACGAGAAACCGAGAACAGCAATCTCATTGAACGCACCTTTGTCGAGTCAGGCAACACGCAACACATCAACAGTAATGGCAAGAATCCCAGAAACCTTCATTATATCGATTTCAATGCCAGTTACGACATCGACACGCTCAACCTGCTTTCGGCCTCCTTTGGAGGTTATTTCTACAAAGTGAATGTGCAGGGAACCACTACCACATCCATGTTTGATGCCACAAACGCCCTGTTATATCAGTACGACGACAGATATTGGTTGCCTGATTACAATCATCACTCGTGGAATGGTAGATTGGACTATGAGCATAAGACACATCGGAAGGGCGAACAATTCACGCTTTCCTACATGCTTGCCTTGACGCGACAACACTCCGAGCAGGAAGACACCTACGCGAATATGGTTAATGCCCCATTCGATTACACGGGTATGCTCATCCATAGCCGTGAACATTTCACAGAGCACACCTTCCAAGCCGATTATGTCCGTCCGCTTTGGGAAGACCACAAGTTGGAGGTCGGCATGAAATACATCGACCGTCGCAATAAGAGCGAAAACAGTCAGGACTACTATGGTGCGTCATTGCCTGCTATCAATACGGCTTTCAATCATAGCACACAGATTGCTGCAACATACGCCGACTATATGTACACTAAGGGTAAATGGTCGGCAAGGGCAGGCCTTCGGTATGAATATAGCTATCTTAAGGGCTGCTATCCCGATAATACGATTGCGGACTTCCACAAGCACCTTCATGACTATGTGCCACAGGCCAGCATGAAATACCAGATTGATGACCGGCAATCGCTAAAGTTTGGCTACACCACCAGCATCACACGTCCGGGTATAACTTACCTGAATCCCTCTGTCGTCAGTACGCCCACAAGAGTGGACTTCGGTAATGCCCACCTTGTAAGCACGCGCCAGCAAACCCTTGCACTCACTTACATGTACGTTGGCCAGAGACTGACCTTGCAGTTCGTTCCACATTATTCTTACTACCACAACGGCATTGCCTCGCTGATATACTCCCAAGGCGACAGGGTATATTCGACATGGAGCAACAACCTCCGTCAGCATCGTTGGCAGTTGGAGGGTTATGTGCAATGGAAACCCTTTGACGGCACAACGGTGGTCGCCAACATCAATTTGGTGGACAATCATGCCAAAGACTCGGCATCGGGAATAAAGCAACATCTTACCTCCATGTTCTACTACGCCAACATTGCCCAGAAACTCCCGTGGAAACTGCTGTTCACAGCCTATGCCTACGGTCAGTTTGGTCACTCGCCCATGAACATCTACTCCTATTCTTCCCCATATCATCGCTATGCTTTCACGCTGCAACGCTCTTTCCTCAAGGAGGATAGACTTACCGTGCGCCTGACAGCCAACACACCATTCCAGAAGAAAGTGCATGATAAGAGTCGCACCACACAGGGCGACATTCTAGGATGGAGTGATGCCAAGAGTGTGGCAAATGCCCGTTATTTCAAGGTCGCTGTCTCCTACCGCTTTGGCAAACTCAAGGCAAGTGTGAAGAAGACCGAAACCAGCATCGAGAACGACGACATCGTAGGTGGCATTACAAGAGGCCGATAAATAACTGACACAAGCTATGAAGTCCTTGCATAAAGCGTTCTTATTCATCGTGCTTCTTGGTATTACTATTGCTTTGTTGAGCCACTGGCACGAACACCGAAACGACAATAGCACTTACCTGGAGCAATTGGAACACATCATTACTTGTGCCGAATGGAATCTCCATGAGGATTCGGCATTTGGCTATCAGATGTACTTCCCCTCATGCTTCATGCCTGCCCAGACAGACAGCGACGAGGAAGGATCTGTGCGATATGTGTATGTGGAAGAGGTAAGTCCACTTCGCAGTGTCAATTATATGACGTTGGAAGTGACAACGGAGGTATGTGCAGACACCTTGAATCCCTATCGCGAAGTGCAACGCATGGCTGAGAAGATAAGAGGAATATGCCTGCAACAGTCGCCTACGGAATACCTGATGACCGCTACACTAAAAAGCAATGACCCGAAGGTCACTGCTTTCCGAATGAATGCGAAATATGTGTTGCGTCAAAAGTTATGGTTCGTAGAAACCTTCATCTATCCGAAGGATTTCTCGCCAGCAGTACAGCGAATTGTGCAGAAGGTCAACGAGTGGCAACCGTTTCCTCCGTCTCAAGTCCCGTAAGACGATAAGCCCGTCCGCGTTCAGAAGTAATACGGAGTGAGGTTTGCGACTCAACGACACCTTTCAACCGGCTTATCAAGGCATAAAGCGTGTCACTGGCGTCGTCCTTGCGTGGCCAGAGTGCCTCACAAATCTCCTCTTTCGACAGTTCATGAGTGGGACTGGACAGGAACATTTCCATTAGTTGGCGTTGCATGGGCGTGAGATGAAGTTCTTGACCAAATCCGTCCAGGAATCGTCCGTTGGTCAAGGTCAGAGCACTCGGAATGGACTTAGTCTTTGCAATAGGACGCAGACTGAAGGACATCATCACCAGTGTAAGAAGGGTTAGTAGAAGCGACAAGCGATGGTCGGCCATCCACCAGATTTCCCATGCACTTAGGCTCACATTGCCATAGGCACTGATGTCCTGCTTGATGTTAATGCGTTCGCCTGAAACACCACGTGTCGAAGCCTTGTCGTCCTCCTTCATACAAAGGGAAAGCACAGCAGATTCGCGCAGGAAGTCCAATCTCAGGTGTTGGCGATAGGTGCGAATGGTGTCGGCCGAAAGCCAGTCTTCCGGTTGGTCGGCAACAGTCAGGCATAAAGCCTGCGTCAGGTCGTCGGCTATCCTTCGGCATTGCGTCTGATAGTCGTTCACAGCCGTCCAAATGGCCGACAAAGCGAATAGCAAGGTTATGAGAACTGCAGGTGTGCGTTTCATATCTTTATAGTTTTTATAACGGGAGTTATTTCGCTTCGCTCAGGGAGTTATATGGGGAGTTATTTCGCTTCGCTCAGGGAGTTATATGGGGAGTTAGCTCGTTTCACTCGCGCTTTTATTATTTCTTGCTCGAAGAGCATTACCTCCTGAACTATGTTCTTAACTCCTACGAAGTTTAATTCCTTGGCTTTAGCCATTAACTCCTCGACGAAGTCATTAACTCCTACGAAGTTTAACTCCTGCCACAAAGTGGCTTAACTCCTCAGCCAAAGGCTGTTAACTCCTGCCCATCGGGCTTAACTCCCTTTCTAATTTAACTTATCTTACTTCCGGGCTTTACTTCGTGTTCTGTGGTGGTTACAGAGATGGTGCCGTCGTAGTTCTCGGCAGAGAGTATCATACCTTCCGACACCAGTCCGTTCTTAAACTCGCGTGGAGCAAGGTTAGCTACGAAGAGCACTTGCTTGCCTACCAACTGCTCGGGTTCGTACCACTGACTGATGCCACTCACGATGGTGCGATCCTTCAAACCATCGGCAATGCGGAACTTCAGGAGTTTCTTCATCTTAGGCACACGCTCGCATTCCAACACGGTTCCTACACGGATGTCGAGTTTCTGGAAATCATCGAACCCGATGGTCTCCTTGACGGGTTCTGCCTGATAGTTAGCGGCTTCGTTAGCCTTGATGGTATCGGCCAGTTTCTTCTGCTGGAAGGCAATCACGTCGTCCTCAATCTTACTGAACAGTAGGGAGGGCTTAGCCAGTTGCTTGCCAGTAGGCAGGAGGTCGGTACGACCCAACCAATCCCACTGGAACTCGTCCATGCAGATCATGTCACGCAGGCGTTTGCTGCTGAAGGGCAGGAAGGGTTCAAAGGCAATGGCGAGGTTGGCAGTCAGTTGGAGACTGATGTAGATGATGGTCTTCACGCGCTCTGGGTCGGTCTTGATGACCTTCCAAGGTTCGCAGTCGGCAATGTACTTATTACCGATACGAGCCAGGTTCATGGCCTCCTTCTGTGCATCACGGAACTTGAAGTTTTCCAACAGTCCTTCAAGCTTTTCCTTCACGCCTTGGAACTCGGCCAAGGTTTCGCGGTCGTAGTCAGTCAACTCTCCACATTCAGGCACACGACCTTCGTAGTACTTCTGCGTCAGTTGCAGGGCACGATTCACGAAATTGCCATAGACGGCCACCAACTCGTTGTTGCAACGTGCCTGAAAATCGGCCCAAGTGAAGTCATTGTCCTTGGTTTCAGGGGCATTAGCCGTGAGCACATAGCGTAGTTCGTCCTGTCGGTTGGGCAGTTCATCGAGGTATTCGTTGAGCCAAACGGCATAGTTCTTCGAGGTGGAAATCTTGTTGCCTTCAAGGTTCAGGAACTCATTGGAAGGCACATTATCGGGCAGGATATAGTCGCCGTGAGCCTTTAGCATAGCAGGAAATACGATGCAGTGGAACACGATGTTGTCCTTACCGATGAAGTGCACGAGGCGTGTCTCAGGATCTTTCCACCATGTCTCCCACGAACCCAGTTCGGGATGTGCATCGCACAGTTCCTTGGTGTTCGAGATATAACCGATAGGAGCATCGAACCACACATAGAGCACCTTGCCCTCTGCACCTTCGATGGGTACAGGGATACCCCAGTCAAGGTCACGCGTGACAGCACGGGGATGGAGACCGCCGTCGAGCCACGACTTGCACTGTCCATACACGTTGGGACGCCATTCCTTATGCTCTTCCAAAATCCACTTTTCCAACCAAGGTTGGTCCTTGTCGAGTGGTAAATACCAGTGTTTGGTCTCACGTTTTACCAACGGATTACCTGTCTCGGCATTGTAGGGGTTGATGAGTTCCTCTGGAGAGAGCGTAGCACCACAATGTTCGCACTGGTCGCCATAGGCCTCTGGAGCATGACAACGAGGACATTCGCCACGAATGTTACGGTCGGTAAGGAAGTGACCTGTCTGCTCGTCGTAGAACTGCTCGCTTACTTGCTCCACAAACTTGCCTTCATCGTACAGTTTACGGAAGAAATCGCTGGCCAACTTGTGATGAGTAGGCGATGTAGTGCGACTATACACGTCGAAAGAGATGCCAAAACGCTCAAAAGAGTCCTTGATGAGCGTATGATAGCGGTCGACAACCTGTTGCACAGTAATGCCTTCCTTGCGAGCGCGGATGGTAACGGGTACTCCATGCTCGTCAGAGCCTCCAATAAAGAGGACAGGACGGCCTTTCAGACGAAGATAGCGCACATAGATGTCGGCAGGAACGTAGACACCTGCCAGATGACCGATATGGACGGGACCGTTGGCATAGGGAAGTGCCGATGTAACGGTGGTTCGTTTAAAATTCTTTTCCATTTATGATATGTTTTCGTTATTTCAGCCGACAAAGATACGATTTAGCAAGCAGAAATGCAAATATATTGGCGATTTGTCAAGTGAAAAAAACTAAAAGAAGAGGTAAAAAGGACGATACAGCGACATGCATGGAGGCCTATTTCCTTCATAATTCTTTATACATTCTTTATACGCAAACGTCACAACTGCCAAGCGATCGCTTGCGCACAATGCCATTTTCTACGATGAAATGGGCGATTTTTTGAAGCTGACAGACGAGCAACGCTTATAGAAGGTAAGACATTTGTAAAAACGTAAAAACGAGATTGTAACACTATTTCAAGAGACATATTTGTAGAATTCAATTTAAAAAACTATTTTTGCACGATAAATGATGAATACCATGAAGAAAATATGCTTATGTCTTATCGGTTTGCTCCTAAGCCTTATAGCCCAGGGACAAACGGACGTGACGAGCAAGATAACCAACCCCAGTTTTGAGGATGGCACTACCGGGTGGACAATGTCGAAGATGTGGACACAAGGAAATGACGCGATATCGACTTACAAAGCCGGCAACACCTATGTGGAACGTTGGATGCCATCGCCAGGCTTGATAGGCTGTGCCTCTGTCAAGCAAACCATCACTGGCCTGTCGAACGGCGTTTATCGCCTGACAGCAGCAGCCATGAACTCCGCACAGAACAACATACAGGTGGGTGCGTGGATAGTGGGCAATGGACTGCGAACTGCCGTTTCGACACTCAACACCTACACCCTCGACTTCTTTGTGACCGACGGAACAGCTGAAATCGGATTCGTGGCAGATGGTGCATCGGGCAACTGGGTTGGTTGCGACAACTTCCAACTGTCGTATCTCGGAAACACCTCAAACAACATCAAAAGTGCCGGAAACACCATAAAAAACTACGCCAGCAGTCTGATTAGTACCTACGGAAGCGACACGCAGTACAGCAGTCTGATAAGCACACTAACCACAGCCATCAATGGCGGCAATCTCACCAATGTTGCCAATGCCGCCAAAGCCGTTGTAGAGGGCGAAAGAGCCTATCGACTGCGTCATCCTAGCGGTTCTGCACCAACGGTAACAACCAACAAGCGACATGCCAGAGGAAGCATCTGGGTGTTTGGTCGCATGTCTCACACGGGTAGCGACGTGGTGGAGGAAGGATTCTGCTGGAGCACCAGTCCCAATCCCACAATCAACGACAATCACACCACCGACTGGCTCGACTCTAATGGTAAAGTCATCTGGATGCAAGGCCTCACGCCTGGAACCATGTACTATGTACGTGCTTACGCGATGACGAAGGACTATGCCGTGGGCTATGGCGATGTCATCAAAGTGCCGACCCTGCCACAAGGAACCATCCATTGGAGCTATGGAAACGAGGGCGACGACGAAATCAACAACCGCATCACGAATGCTGCCACAAAGGCTTTCGACCAATATTGGAGCAACCTCACACAGCTGACAACATTCTATCCCAGTCTGCATTATGCGTCGGGCACACCGACTGCCGACTGCAGTTATGGAGGATGGACGCGCATTGGTCCCAATGCCTCCTACCAACAGGCTGGAACCGTCATGCACGAAGCACTGCACGGAGTGGGAGTTGGTACACACTGGATGTGGACAAACGACAAAGGCGACTTCAATCGCAATCAATACCCCGTGTGGGATGTTCTCCGGTTCTGGAACAACGACGAGACGGCAACACTCAGTGGCGACGGCCAGCACCTGTGGCCCTACGGCATCAATGGGGCACACGAGGATAATGGCAGCGACCAGCTATACATCGGCAACAGCCTCATCTGCGAAGCACTGGGCGAAGGCGGACTGCCCTTGACCGGCAGCCAGTGGCTACTGCCCTATTACGCCTATCCGCAGGATGACAACACGAAATACTACTTCAAATGTGAAGACGAGAACTATGGTCTGCTGACTTCCTATCTGGTGGAGAACGCAAGTGGCAATCTGGAATGGAAGGAACTGACTGCCAGCCAAGCACAACAGGCAAGCAACAAAGCCACGTGGTACATGACCTTCGACGCCTCCACACAGAAATACCACATCAAAAACGCCAACACAGGGCACTACATTTGCTACAGCAGTAGTGACGCTGTCAATGGTTTCAAAACGGGCTCGACAGCCACCGACATCCAGATGAAGAAGTGCCGTGTGGACGTGAACGTGGGTTCGCTGACCTATCAGGGCTACTACCTGCTGGATTACAATAGCAAGCAAGCGATGGAAGCCAAGAGGAATGGAAGCGTTGGTTCGGTGGCCTTCAGCATCTGGGACAACGCCACAACCCAGCGCTGGGTAATCATTCCCGAAGGCGAACTGGAGGACTTTGAAAGTGGAGTCGTCGACCTCCAACTCGACGTATTGCGCCGTTACATCAATGGCTATACAGCCGCTAAGAACGTATCGCATACCGACAAGACAAGTGGAGCAACAACGGCACTCACCAACACCATCAGCACCATCAATTCGGCCATCAGTGGCACAGTGACGATGGACCAAGTACTGCAATTCATCGAGGACATCAAGACTGCCGGTCTCGACTTCCTGAACAACACGATGCCTGCAAACAACGGTTACTACGACCTCACTTTTCTCATCGAGAACGCCGACTTCGCAAACGACACAGAGGGATGGTCTTTGAATCCCACATACGGCTATGGTGCAGTCGAGTTCTATCAAACGACTTTCGACCTCTACCAGATACTGCCCAACATGCCGGCCGGGAAGTATCAATACAACGTCGATGCCTTCCAACGACCCGGTTCTAATGCCGACGTGTATACTGCTTTTACAGGCGGAACAAGCAACGTGAATGCCGAGATGTACATCAACAGTACATCGCAAAAGATTAAGAACGTAATGGAAGGCCAGCAAACGACCAGCATCAGCAATGGCGAGTACCAGACCGACGGAGGCACATACACACCCAACAACATGGAATCGGGAAGTGCTTACCTGGCTCGAAACAAATACAACAACACGATGCAAGGCGAGTTGCCGGCAGGAGACTTGCGCATTGGGCTTCGAGGCACCGTCTCCAACAACTATTATTGGACAATGGCCGACAACTTCAAACTGTATTTTCTGGGTTCCGACGGCGAAGTCACTTCCCAGAAGGACCAGCTCACAAACAACGGCTTCAGTAAGATTACGCAATTGCCTGACGACTACAGACCATACTTCTTTGTTCTCTACGACCACGAACAAGACCTGGCCATGACCTTGAAAGATTCTGATCATCAGCAGGGTGGAAGCAAGTCGATGTGGTACGACAAAGACATCAATCCGATGGAAAACAAAGAGGCACTTTGGACGATAGACACGAACGAGGACGAGGACGAGACCTATCAGATTCTAGCCAACGCCACCTATCCCGACTTCATGTTCCAAACCGAATGGAATGCCTCGTGGAACTACCGTTGCAGCGATAATGGGGGAAATGGCGACCTGTATTGGGGACGCACCTCTTTTGCCTATCTGCCCGATGGCTATTGGACTATCCAGAACGGAGTCTATCCAGAAAATGGGTATCTTGGTCCGTGGGACTGCGTGTTTACTGACGATGCAGAAACTGCACTGAACAAGACGGATGCAAATGTCGGAAACTTCGACATCTTCACCATCCTGCGTGGTGACTATGTGAAGCGCTTTGATGCGGGTGTGTCTGATGCCACCTTCAACAATCCACTCGACATCTCTTATGTACTCGAAAATCCTGGTGGCGAACGACGTAGTCCAGTAGGATGGACCATTGAAGGTGCCAACTGGGGAGCACAAGGCAATGACGCCTTAGCAGGTAAGGTTGGTGGGTATTTTCTGGAAATCTGGAACACCTCTGGCGTAGGAAGCAGTGACATTTACCAAGAGATTCAAGGTCTGCCCGACGGCTATTACCGCTTCTCGGCTGTGGCTATGGTGAACGCCGAAGGACAAACCCTCAACCTCTATGCAAACGACAGAAAGGAAGCGACACCTAACGCGAACGAAGGAACTCGAACCGATGTCATCACACGAATTACAGATGGCAACCTTCGCGTGGGAATTAAGGCCGAAGGCATCACTTCGGCATGGATTGCTTTCGACGACGCCAAATTGGAATACCTCGGGCTATCTATCCCTGGCGACATCAATTACGACGGCCTGATTTCCATTGCCGACGTGACGGCACTCGTGAACATCATACTCGGAAAGGACAACAGCAAGCCTTACCAATATAATCACGATGCCGCCGATGTAAACACCGACGGCACCATATCCATTGCCGATGTAACGGCTCTGGTGAACATGATTTTAGGCAAAGAGACGAACAACGAATAATGTAATCCGTACACCATGAAACGAATCTCCATCATTCTTTTCGCAATACTTATCACCCTACTTCCTCACACAAGGACGTGGGCAGCCGGATACGTAGGTACAGCGCCAATCGCAGGCAACCGATACTACATCTACAACGTCTATCAGTCGAAAATCCTTTCCTACGGCAACTCGTGGGGAACACAAGTATCGCTAAGCAACAACATTCCTCTATGCTGTACGCTGGAAAGCAATGGTAACGGTTTCGTCATAAACACCCACTACAGCCTAGAGACCAATGGTTGGAAGAACGATGTCACGAACTACATCATCTACTCCGAAGGATTGCCTTACGTGAATGCACGATGGGGATCATCGGACACCAATTACAACGACCGCGAAGCCACAAAGTTCGCAATAGTAGAGGCCGACGAAGGTTATTATCTCGATTGTGCCGACGGAGCACTTATGTTCGGATCAGGAACTGCCTGCGTAGTAGGCAATCGCAACGAAGGATTCAATGCCGACAAGTCGCTCTGGCGTTTCATCACGGAAACGGAGTATGCCGAAATGACCCAGAAGAACCACTTCATTGTGGCGGCTATGAATGTCGACGGAATGCCTCGCAGTGTGAAGATTGCCGGTGTCTATGACCTTTCGCTTAATCCCGACGGAAAGGAAGCCGAAGGGGCTACCTCCATGGGACAGAAGATGAAGACGATGGGTTACGATTTCATTGCGGCAAGCGAGGATTTCAACTACAACGACGAAATCATGGCCCAGATAGGCGACATCTACAATCAGGGCACACATCGGGGAGGGATTGAGGTCACGCTCAGCACTTATGCAAAATATCTTGCCAAAGAGACTCTCTTCGACACCGACGGACTAAACTTCTTCTGGAAGAAAAGTTTGGGAGCAAACAACGAGAGTTGGACTACATGGAACGAGCATTATGGCTATACGGATTATGAAGCCGACGGTCTGATAAACAAAGGCTATCGCTATTATCTGGCCACTCTGGCCGATGGCACTCAAATTGATATTTACATTCTGCACATGGAAGCAGGTTCGACGACTGGCGACAATGCAGCACGAGCCACACAACTTACCCAACTGGCCAATGCCATCCTTGCATCAAGCGGCAATCGACCTATCATCATTATGGGCGACACCAATTGCAGATACACACGCGATGCTTTGAAGTCACGATTCATCGATGTCATCAATGCCGACGAGCGATTCACCATCCATGACCCGTGGGTGGAACACGGACGACAAGGCATCTATCCCACAGGTGCAAATGCTATCATGGCCTCAGAATACGGTTATCGCAAAGGCGAAGTTGTGGACAAGGTTTTCTACATCAACAGTACACGCTCTGATATCCGATTGGTAGCAGAAAGTTACACCCAAGACCTGTCATTCGTCAACGATAACGGCGAAGCACTTGCCGACCACTGGCCTTGTGTGGTGGATTTCACCTACCACACCTACGACCCAGCCATCGACGATGTCTCCGATATGGGAAGCATAGAGAATGTATACCTCCGTAACGTGGAAACTGGAGACTTCCTGAAAGCAGGCGGTTGGTGGGGCACACATGCTGTAGCAGGCAACTACGGAAGTGCCATTACTTTCGTACAACTACCCAACGGAAAGTATGTTCTCCAAACCCCCATGGGATTCCTTAGCCAGGACGATCCCTATATGGACACGAGTTCGCAAAACACTTGGACACTATTGGAACGAAACGGACACTACATCCTCGCCTACGAGAACAATGGCATCATGAAGGCTCTCACAGCCAATGACCCCACTGCATTCCCTTATGGACCAAACACGCGCTACGTCACTTGTGCCACGCTGGACATGAATGACCGATACCAGATGTGGGACATCGTGACTCGAGAGGAACTGATGGAAGAAATGTTGCGAGGAGGTGAGAAGAATCCCTACAACTGCACCTTCCTGTTGCCTGGCGCCAACTTCGACCGTAATGACCCAAGCAGCAAATCGACCGACAACGGAGGTGCTTGGTGGTGTAACATCTCGGCAGACGCAAGCAAGATGTGGTACAACTTCTCCGACGGACTCATCAACCACTATCTTGGTAATCCCGTAGGTGAGGTTTACAATGATTCTTACAGCGGACTCACCACCTACGCGAGCACGTGGGAGATGGGACAGACTCTCACAGGACTGCCCAATGGACGATATAAAGTAACCTGTCAGGCTTTCTATCGTGACGGAGACCTTAACCAGCACAATCCAGGCGAAATACATTCCCACCTGTATCTTCGTACGAACAATAATGCGACAGAGGTGGAGACGACACTCGCCTCAATGTACTCGGCTCAATGTACCACTAATATCGAGAACGCCCTCTCTGGTTCTACCGACAGCAATGGGTTCTATGTGCCCAATACGATGACGGACGCAGGTTTGTTCTTCGACTACGGATACTACAACAATGAGCTCACTATCGACGTTACTGACGGTACACTTTCCATCGCTATCGGAAAGCCCGACAAAACGAAGAGCACCACGGGCTGGACTTGCTTCGACAATTTCCAAATCTATTATCTTGGTTCAGGCATCATAGGAGACATTAATTGTGATGGGTTTGTGACAATTGCCGACGTAACGGCACTTGTGAACATCATTCTGGGCAAGGACAACAGCAAGCCTTACCAATATAATCACGATGCCGCCGATGTAAACACCGACGGCACCATATCCATTGCCGATGTGACGGCTCTGGTAAACTTAATCCTTGGGAAGGAGACTACATAGCAAAAGCATTGAAACCACCATCGACAACAGCCACTGTGCCTGTGACGAATGACGAAGCCTCACTGATGAGGTATTGGATGGTTCCACAAAGTTCTTCAGGACGACCGAAACGCTTGAAAGGAGTCTGACGGATGACATCTTGTCCACGTTCAGTAAGCGAACCGTCGGGATTGGTCAGCAAGTCTTTGTTCTGCGTAGTCAAGAAGAAACCTGGAGCAATGGCATTGACACGAATCTTTGAGGTGAACTTCGTAGCAACTTCATTGGCAAGGAAAGCCGTAAAGTTACTGATGCCAGCCTTTGCTGCAGCATAGCCCAACACACGAGTCATCGGACGGAAAGCAGCCATCGACGAGAAGTTCACGATAGCGCCCTCGCCTTGTTCGACCATAGGTTTCAAGAACACTTGTGTGGGAATGACCGTACCCGTGAGATTGAGGTTCAACACCTTCTGAAAATCTTCTATCTTCACGCCGAAGAAGTTACCCGTGGGCGGAATCGTTGCTCCAGGCATATTGCCTCCTGCTGCATTGAGCAAAGCATCGACACGACCGTATCGGCTAAGCACGTCGGCACAATTCTGCTCCACAACTTCCTGATTCATCACATCGGACACCAAGAAACAAGCATCGCCACCCTGCTTGCGAATGGATTCGGCAATGCTTTCACCAAGTTCCTTGTTTCTACCCAAAATCACGACATGAGCACCCTGCTCTGCCAAATGTTCGGCAATGCTACGACCCAACACGCCTGTGCCGCCAGTGATGACGACAACCTTGTCTTTTACCGAAAATAAGTCTTTCATAGTTCTTTTCGTTTTATAGGATGTCCTAGAAGTCCAAAGTAAGAAGGATTTCTAGGATTGTTCTTTAATCTCTCTCTTGACCACTGCCATCACGCCGTCCATCTGACCCAATGCCAACATGCGACCGTGGAACGAATAACCTGCGTTATACCCCATACGTTCGTCACCAAGCATCAAAGGAGCATGATCGACACGCATAGGCAGGTCAGGATTGACGCGTTCGAAGATGCGGACAAGCGTTATCAAATCGGCACGACCTGCCAAATGACTGGCTTCATGGAAGTCTCCATTAGGCAACACATCGCACGAACGCAGGTGTACAAACCAAGTCCTATCGGCATACTTACGAGCCAATGCAGGCACATCGTTGTGCGCACCTGCACTCAAACTTCCTGCACAGAAGGTAAGACCATTGTGGGGGTCGGGCACCATATCGAGGAATGCCTGAATGTCGCTGTCGCAAGTGACAATGCGAGGCAGACCGAGAATCTGAAGTGGCGGATCGTCGGGATGCACACACATCTTGATGTCATACTCGTTGCACACGGGCATAATGGCTTCAAGGAAATACTTCATATTGGCACGAAGCTGAGTTGCATCGATACCCTCATAAAGGCGCAATAACTGACGGAATTTCTCCACAGGCTGTTTGTCGTCTTCCGTGATGTTACCATTGACAAAGCCTTGCGTCTTCACGATGATATTGTCCACCAACCTATGTTCGCCTTCTGCATCCATCGTCTTTCTCAGTTCGGCAACGCGTTGCAGGGTGTCGGCATTGTAGTCCTTTTCTGCACCTTCGCGCTTCAATATATAAATGTCGAAATAGGCAAACTCTGCTAGGTTGAAATATAAACTGCTTGTACCATCTCCATTGGGATACTCGAGCGTAGTGCGAGCCCAATCGAGTACAGGCATAAAGTTGTAGCAAACCGTACGCACACCAGCCTTTCCCAGATTGGCAAGACTTTCGATGTAGTTTTCTATCAACTGGTCGCGATCAGCACCACCATATTTAATGCTTTCGCTCACAGGCAGACTTTCAACCACGCTCCACCGAAGTCCACTTTCTTCGATGAAATCGCGCATTTTTATCACTTCCTCCAACGTCCACACCTCACCATTGGGTATGTGATGAAGAGCTGTTACAATACCTTCGACGCCTATCTGACGAAGCATCGATAACGTAATCTTATCGTTTGGTCCAAACCAACGCCACGTTTTTTCCATATTAAAGACCTTCTCTGTCTCTCCCCTACAGGATGAGAAATGTTTATAAAAAAATTAACTGTTAACTGTTAACTATGATTATGCATTATGAACAGTTATCTGCGGGAATGGGAATGAGATTCCACGTTTGTTAAACTCAGTATAAATGAGTTCTTGTGTCTGGAAGAACACATCCCAATAGTCGGCAGACTTTACCCACAGACGTATAGTAAGGTCGACACTGCTGTCGCCCAACTTGGAAAGGGCTATAAAGGGAGCAGCAGGTTCGTTGAGGATGCGTTCGTCTTGCTTGAATAATTCGAGAAGGACCTGACGAACTTGCTCCACATCCTGTCCGTATTCCACGCTAACGGGAATGTCCACACGGCGATGCGTCTGCTGGCTATAGTTCACGATATTACCGCCAGACAGGGCTCCATTGGGCAGATAAATGACCTTGTTATCGACAGTACGGAGCACGGTGTGAAAGATTTGGATACCATCCACTATTCCAGCCACATTCTGAGCCTCGACGTAATCGCCCACCTTGAAGGGTTTGAGCAGCAAGATGATGAGACCGCCCGCAAAATTGCTGAGATTCCCACTCAAAGCCATACCTGCAGCCACACCTACAGACGCCAACAGAGCAGCAAACGACGTGGTATTGATGCCCAAAGCACTTACCACAGCCACTATCAAGAGCACTGTGAGCAGGATGTTGACAAAACTTTGCAGGAAAGTCTTGATGGTTGGGTCTATATTTCGGCGTTCGAGGGCCTTAGTCAGCAGTTTGTTGAGGAGTGACACCAAGAAGCGACCGACAATATAAATAAGTAAGGCCACAAGAATGCTCTTACCAGCTTCTACACAAAAAGTTATTCCTTGTTGAATGAGTTGTTCGATATGTGACATTTGCAAAACTTACAATAAATTCATCCGTTATCCCGTTACAACTTTGTTATTTTGTTTCAGAATGATGCTATTTTTGTTGCAAAGATACAAAAAGATTAAGGAATAAAGATTAGGGATTGAAGATTATTTCATATCTTTGTAGCAAACAAACCCTAAATCGCAAACAGTAAAACATAAATTATATAATATGTATCTTTTAGGTTACGACATTGGTAGCAGTTCCGTTAAAGCTGCATTGGTGGAGACACAGAGTGGTCGCATTGCCGCATCGGCCTTCTACCCCAAACACGAGATGCCCATTGCTGCACCAAAGGCAGGTTGGGCTGAACAAGACCCCAACATGTGGTGGGAGAACCTGAAACAGGCTTCTGCCGACGTGATGAAGCAGACGGGTGCCCGTCCTGAGGACGTAGAAGCCATTGGTATCAGTTATCAGATGCATGGTCTGGTATTGGTGGACAAAGCAGGTCAACCCCTGCGTCCTGCCATCATCTGGTGCGACAGTCGTGCTGTACCTTATGGCGAACAGGCATTGAAGGATCTTGGCAGTGACTACTGCCTCAGCCATCTGCTCAACAGCCCAGGAAACTTCACAGCTTCGAAGCTGGCATGGGTACGTGAGAACGAACCCGAAATCTTCGCAAAGGTATTCCGTTTCATGCTTCCTGGCGACTATATCGCTATGCGACTGACTGGCGAGATGCGCACCACTCTGAGCGGTCTTTCGGAAGGCATCTTGTGGGACTTCAAGGAGAACAGCATTGCCAACGAACTCATCAATTACTACGGCATCGACCCCACCACGCCTTGCGACCTGGTGAACACCTTCGGACACCAAGGCTTTGTTCGCGACGATGTAGCACGTGAACTGGGACTGAAAGCCGGCACACCCGTAACCTATCGTGGTGGCGACCAACCCAACAATGCCCTGTCGCTGGGTGTAATGAATCCTGGCGAGGTTGCTGCAACAGCAGGCACGAGCGGTGTGGTTTACGGCATTCTGGACAAGATTAACTATGACCCAAAGAGCCGTGTCAACACCTTTGCCCACGTCAACCACTATGCCGAAGATCCTCGTCTGGGCGTTCTGCTCTGCATCAACGGAACAGGTTGCCTCAACAGCTGGATGCATCGAAATGTGAGCACAAACCTCTCATACAACGAGATGAACGAACTGGCAATGACTGCCCCCATTGGAGCCGAAGGCCTGTGCGTTCTGCCCTTTGGAAACGGCAGTGAACGCGTGCTGGAGAACCGTGCACCGGGTTGCAGCATTCACGGTCTGAACTTCAACGTCCACACGCAAGCCCATCTGCTTCGTGCAGAACAAGAAGGCATAGCCTTCGCATTTGCCTATGGTATGGAAGTAATGCAAGAAATGGGAATGGACATCTCGAAGATACGTGCCGGACAGGCCAACCTCTTCCTCAGTCCACTCTTCCGTCAGGCTATAGCCGACGTGACAGGTGCAACCATCGAACTCTGCGACACCGACGGAGCAGCAGGAGCAGCACGTGGTGCAGGCATTGGCGCAGGCATCTATCGTGATGCCGACGAAGCCCTCAGCACACTGCGTATCGTGGAGACCATCGAACCCAAAGCATGTGAAGCATATCGCCAAGCCTACGAACAGTGGAAGCGTTATCTCGCAAAGATTTAGTCAATTCTATTTACAAACCTAATAAATTCAAACTACTATGAAAGAGTATTTTGCAAACATCGGTAAGATTCCCTTCGAGGGAGCAGAGAGTAAGAACCCTATGGCCTTCCACTACTATGACCCCGAGCGCGTAGTGATGGGCAAGAAGATGAAGGACTGGCTTCGCTTCGCTATGGCTTGGTGGCACACATTGTGTGCAGAAGGTGGCGACCAGTTTGGTCCTGGCACAAAGACCTTCCCCTGGAACGATTCTGCCGATCCCGTAGAGGCTGCTAAGCATAAAGTTGACGCTGGCTTCGAGTTCATGCAGAAGATGGGCATCCCCTTCTATTGCTTCCATGACGTTGATCTCTGCGCTGAGGCTGATACCGTAGAAGAGTACGAGAAGAACCTGAAGGAAGTTGTTGCCTACCTGAAGCAGAAGCAGGAAGAGACAGGCATCAAACTGCTGTGGGGTACTGCCAACGTCTTCGGCAACAAGCGTTACATGAACGGTGCTTCTACCAATCCCGACTTCGACGTTGTAGCACGCGCTATCGTGCAGATTAAGAACGCCATCGACGCCACCATCGAACTGGGTGGTCAGAACTATGTATTCTGGGGCGGTCGTGAAGGTTACATGAGCCTGCTGAACACCGACATGAAGCGTGAGAAGGAACACATGGCCACCATGCTCACTATGGCTCGCGACTATGCACGTGCCAAGGGCTTTAAGGGCACATTCCTCATCGAGCCCAAACCCATGGAGCCCTCGAAGCACCAGTACGACGTGGACACTGAGACCGTTATCGGTTTCCTCCGTGCTCATGGTCTGGACAAGGACTTCAAGGTAAATATCGAGGTTAACCACGCTACACTGGCAGGTCACACCTTCGAACACGAACTGGCTTGCGCTGTTGATGCCGGCATGCTCGGCAGCATCGACGCCAACCGCGGTGACTACCAGAACGGTTGGGATACCGACCAGTTCCCCATCGACCACTTCGAACTCGTTCAGGCTATGATGCAGATCATCCGCAATGGTGGTTTCAAGACTGGTGGCACAAACTTCGACGCCAAGACTCGTCGCAACAGCACCGACCTGGAGGACATCTTCATCGCACACATCAGTGGTATGGACGCTATGGCAAAGGCATTGCTCTCAGCTGCTGAACTGATTGAGAAGAGCCCCATCTGCGCTATGGTTAAGGAGCGTTACGCAAGCTTCGACCAGGGCGAAGGCAAGCGTTTCGAGGAAGGCAAGATGACCTTCGAGGAGGCTTACGAGTACGGCAAGAAGGTAGGCGAGCCCAAGCAGACCAGTGGCAAGCAGGAGCTCTACGAGGCCATCGTAGCAATGTACTAAGAACTTCCCGACCTCCCTCGTGGAGAAACACAAAAAAAACGCCCTTCCCTCCTTACGAGGGAGGGGTGTTTTGTTCTATTACCCACCGATTGGAGGACTTAAGTCTTTAGAATTTGCACCTTAGGCCTTCTGCGTTTGCACCTTAGGTCTTCCGCGTTTGCACCTTAGGTCTTCCGCGTTTGCACCTTAGGTCTTCCGCGATAAGACCTAAGGCTTTGATACACAAGGCATTCGGCTTAATTATGAAGAAAAAAAATAACCACGAAGGAGCAAGCGAAGTTAACAGTTAACAGTTAACAGTTTTTTTTCGAAGCCCTTGCATGCAGACCTGAGCAGGGAATGTTAATTTTTATTAATATTTATTATTATATATATTATTATATATATAGATATATAGATATAGATAGGTAGATAGACAGACGAGTGGAGGAGAGGGGGAGGGAGGATTAGGGGTTCGAAAAGTTAACTGTTAACTGTTAACTGTTAACTAAAACAGGTAGGTAAGCCATTACACACGTTTGTTCCTAATCTATGAACTAACAGCGAAGAAAAAAAGATGAGAGCTCAATTTGAGCCCTCATCTTTTGCTTTTGCAGGCAGTCTATTCAAACAGGCTGTCGTCGAGTGGCATCACCTTCAGACTGCGCAAGTGAGTGATGTCGTTGGAAGGCACACAGTCGTGGTGGAAGAGCCACCAGCGGCCTTCGTAACGAACAATGCCGTGATGGGTGGTCCATCCGACTACGGGTTGCAAGATCTCGCACTGGAAGCGGAAAGGCCCGTAAGGATTGTCACCAACGGCCATGCAAAGCAAGTGGCTGTCACCTGTGGAATAAGTAAAGTAGTAGCGACCATTGGCCTTGTGCATCCACGAAGCCTCGAAGAAGCGATGGGGGTCTGAGGCCTTGAGAGGACAACCGTCGGCATCGACGATAACCACTGGACGTGGTGCTTCAGCAAACTGCAGCACGTCGTCACTCATGCGAGCTACAAACGAGGTCAGTGCTGGGGCATCGGCAGGTGCATAGAGCATGGTGCGCTTGTCGGGTGCATGACCAATCTCGACATAGCCTTCAGGAGCAGGTTCGGTGTCGGGCTGTGCAATGGGAACAAAGGGGGCTGCCAAGGGCACATGCCACTGGAGCTGACCGCCCCAGAGTCCGCCATAGTAGCAATAGATTTGCCCGTCGTCGTCCTTAAAGACACAGGGGTCGATGCTCAAGGCACCACGAATGGGATGCGGCTGTGGCACGAATGGACCTTCGGGTTGCTCGGCAATGGCAACACCCAGATGGAACTCTCCATTGTAGTCCTTAGCAGAGAACACGAGATAGTAGCGTCCATCCTTCTCTACGACATCGCTGTCCCACATCTGTTTCTCGACCCAAGGCACTTGGTCCTGATCGAGCATCACACCGTGGTCGGTAACTTCTGCCGTCATGGGATCGCCAGAGAGGGAAAGCACGTGGTAGTCACGCATCTGGAAGTGTCCTCCATCATCGTCGAAGGCATCACCTGTGTCGCGATCGTGGCTGGGATAGATGTAAAGTCGGTTGTTGAATACATGTACCGCAGGGTCGGCCATGTAGTCGCTGGGGAATAAATAGCGGGAAGACATTGAAAGAAATTAAAAATTAAAAGTTAAAAATTAAAAGTTACGAGTTAGGAGTTACGAGTTAGGAGTTACGAGTTAGCCCTTTCTTGCTTCGATTTCCTTATTGATTTCGTCGAGTCTTTCGTCGGTAAGGGGATACTTATAAATGAGGAAACCTACAACAACGAGAAGGGCAGCAGGAATGATGCAGGTGAACCACAGAATTGCATTCTGGGCAACATCGGAATAGTTGGCCAGTTTCGTATAATAGGCATTAACAGGGGCACTGATGAACGAGGCCAAGAAGACCACAACAAAGATGCTGAGCACCAACTGGAGGCACTTGTTAGCCTTGAACTCGGCAAACATCTCGCCGTACGACACTGGCTTTTCGGGTGTGGTAGTGATGTTCTCCTTACTTCCCAAGAAACAGAAGAGCAAAAGCACGAAACCTACGACTGCAAAGATACAAGTAACCGTAAACCAAGCAACTGGGTCGGTTGGCAAGGCAGACTGTTCACTGGCAAGGTTAAAGCCAATCATACCCATAACCAAAGGAGTAATCCATCCGGCAATGGAGAAACCAGCCTTAAAGGCTACGCCAGCAAGGGCATTGACAGTGGCTGCAGGTCTGTTCCCTGTGCGATATTCGGCCTCCGTGATTACCTCAGGAACCAACGCCCACATCAGTGAACCCACAAGCAAGCCAACACCCGTCATAACCTTTGCAATCTGAACGATGGTGTTACTGCTTTCAACATCAAAGAACTTACCGATGGTAAACAAGATGGTGAAGCCGACGAAACCGACCGAAAGAAGCAGATAATAAAGACCTTTCTTACCAAACCAGCGCTTCAATATGGGCAGAGAAGGCAAGATGATGAAGGCCGGAATCGTGCCAATGGCCATAAATGTTGCCTGATTCCAGTCGATGGCAGTATGCACAACCATAGCAAGTCCTATGGGGAAGCCTGCCTGAACAACAATCTGACCGATGTTGGCACATACCATTCGCGTGGAAGTAAGGATGAGCACTTCGTCGTTATCACGGGTCATGCTGGCCATGATAGAGCCATAAGGTATGTTCACCACTGAATAAATCATGCTCAGCAATGTGTAGCTAACTGTGGCATAGACCAACTTCATGCCCATGGACCATGTAGCGGCCTGAGGAAGCATCAACAAGCAAGCTGCAACGGTAAGAGGAATACCGCCGTAGAGAAGGTAAGTACGATACTTGCCTAACTTGGGATTGCGGTTATCGATGTAACGCCCTACTACAGGACTCCAGAAGCAGTCGAGGAGTCGAACAGAGAGTATCAGTCCGCTTACGAAGGCAGGATTGATTTTTAACACTGTTGTAAGGTAGAGCATTAAATAGCATGCTACCGTTTGGAAAATCAGATTCTGTGCCAAGTCGCCCGATCCAAAGCCTATGCGCTGGAGCCACGACAAACGATAGAAACCAGATGTGTTGTTTGTTTCGTTCATAATAATATTTTTTATGTTTAATCGTTTAACGTTTAATGTTTAACGGCTCTCCCCCTCGGGGGAGCGGGGAGAGGGGCCTTTCACTTCCTTCCGCTTTCCTCTCCAAAGAGATACTGAGGCTGATAGCCTCCGTAGTCGATGACCATCTTCTCGAAGACAATGCCAGGAGTCAAGGGACGGAGGTCGAGCACATGGGTTCCACCTCCCTCGACAGGGAAAGTTACTGTATTCTCCACCACGCGACGGGCAATGGTGGGATAAAACACACGATAGATGTTCTGAGGTGCTTCGTTGAGTTGACTATTAAAGTTCACTCGTTCGGTCTTGCCGTTGTCTATGCTTACCTCATATTCATGTCCACCACGATTCAGGAAATCGAGTGTCGACTTTACTATAATATGTACGCGCACCTGCGAGACATTTTCTGGAAGTTCGAATCGATAGGAAAGCCGTGCGTCACCCGTCTCCTTCGTGTAGGGGGTGAGAGCCACAGCACTGCCAGTGCGTCCCATACCTGGATAAACGGTCCACTGCGTGCCTTCCGAAGCCTTCGACGAAGCAAAATGCTGGGCATCGATAGCCAGATAACCGCGATGCAGTTCATCGAAGAAGGTGTTGGACGGATTCGTGCCAGCCTCCACAATCTTCAATGGAGGCAGATAATCGGCAGGGAAGTTATCGTTCCACGAAGTGTATCCGATGTGTTTCTGTATCATCATACCACGCCATTTCCCATTGGCAATGTGGTTGTTGTATTCGTCACAGAGCAGCGAATCACGACGGAAACGCTGTTGTGCACGTTCTGCCCACACGTTGGCTTCAGGGTCACCAATGGCGGCAAGGGCATAGTTCATGGCCACCGCACGATACATCTCATACAAGTTGGCCATAGCCTGGATGGGGAAGAGTATCAGTTCGTGGTAAGCCGTCTGTTGTTCTGGTTTCAGTTCACGATACAACTGCAAGGCATCTGCCTCAAGACGTGCAAAATCGCCACAGACACGATTCCACTCGCCAGTCTTCAGGTTATAAGTGCGAGCATCCAGCATCTCGGCTGTAACACGACTGTTGTAGCGAGCACTCAAATCCAGCAAGCGTGCGGCCTCAGCAGCTTTCTCTGCACCCACAAGCGTCTCACAGAAGGGCTTTGTGTGGCAAAGAACCAAATCCTGTCCATTGAACTGGTTGGGATTCCACGCCATATCCATGAAGAGTTGTATCTGATATTCCATCGGCTTCAAGTCGCCAACGTTCAACACCCATAGGCGGTCGAGACCAAAGTCTGCAGCCAGACGAAGCTGTTCCCACATGCCTTGCGACTGTGTCACATTGATCCATTTCGTGTTTCGAGGAGCACCTACATAATCAACGTGATAGTACAAGCCCCATCCTCCCGGATGTTTACGTTCCTCAGCTGTTGGCACTCGACGAACATTACCCCAATTATCGTCACAAAGCAGGATGGTAACATCGTCAGGCACACGCATACCTTTGTCATAATAGTCCAAGACTTCCTTATACAAAGCCCAGACCTGGGGCGTTTCTTTAGCAGGCTTACCCGTAACTTCCTTGATAATGCGACGCTGGTTCTCAACGATGCGTTCCAGCAGTCGGGTGTCGGCCTCTTCTGACATAGCCTCATCACCATCGCCACGCATACCAATGGTCACAATGTCTTCTGTACCTTTTATGCGTTCGATGCCTTCACGGAAGAAGCGATCCAGATTCTCTTGGTTGGTCTGATAGTTCCACGCTCCCCATTGCCTGCGATTACGAGCATACTCTTGATGATTGCGAGCCATAGGTTCGTGATGACTCGTACCTATAATAATGCCCATTTCATCGGCCAATTTCGAATTTTCAGGGTCGTCGGCATAAAAAGCCCAAGCCCACATAGCCGGCCAAAGGAAATTGCCTCGCAAACGCAGGATCAGTTCAAACACGCGTTCGTAAAAACGATGGTCGCCATAGTCGGTTCCATAAGTATTCTTAACCCATTGCATGAGGCAAGGACCTTCGTCGTTGAGGAAGATGCCTCGCCAGCGAACTAGAGGTTCTCCAGCAGAATACTCCCCAGTCTTCACAAAAAGGCTATCGTGCTGTTGAACAGCCACATCTGCCCACCATGTCCAAGGCGAAACTCCTGCCTGACGCGACAATTCATACAAACCATATATCGTGCCACGACGATCGCTTCCTGCAATAACAAGTTGCTTGCCAACCGAAGTGATCAAGAACTGTTCGCGATGACCTTTTATGGAGTTCTTCTGTTGTTTGCCCAACAGTTTATCTATGGCTTTGCAATACCCCAACGTACCAACCACCACCTGAGCATCTTCGACGGAAGATGTCAGCTTGACTTCTGCCTGACACACGGACTTCAAGTCGGACATTACCGTCTCCGTTGCACGTCGAACCCCAGGTTGGTCGGACGAATCTATATAGACATTGATTCGACCATCGGCATTCAAGAACCAATTGTCGGATTGTTGAGTGAATTCAACAAATTGCGACTGCTCCTGCGCAAATGCCGTCAAGGAAGCGAAAAGAATAAGAAAAAGAAGCTTACACCTCATCTGTTCTGCATGGTTTGTGTTACAAATATACAATGAAAAGTGCATAGTAAAAAGCTCTCTTTATAGTTTTTTAAGGCGATGAAACATAAAATAAACGTTTTTGAGACATTTTGGGAAAAACATTTTATAAAAAAAACGTTAACTTTGCTTGCGAAATAAGGCTGTACACATGAAAAAAGCACAAATTCGTATCCTTGCAATCGGAATCTTAATGCTGTTCATGGGAATTAATCCCACAGCGGCTATTCGTTTGCCCAGAATCTTTAGTAACGGAGTTGTCTTGCAACGCGGTCAACCGATACCAGTTTGGGGATGGGCAGAACCCGGACAAACCATCAGCATCAGTCTGAGCAAACAGGGAGAAAAGGCAAAGAACACGATATCAGTCCAAGCCGACAACGAAGGAAAGTGGATGGCGAAACTGCCTTCGATGAAAGCTTCTGGTCCACTTACGCTGCAAGTTGATACAATTCTCATTCATGATGTTTGGATTGGTGATGTATGGCTATTCAGTGGGCAATCGAACATCGATACTGACATTGAACGCGTCTATCCGCAATATCCTCAAGAAATAGACCAAGACGTCAACGATCGCGTACACCTTTTCAAAGTCGAGAATGAGGCTGTCTTAGAAGGTCCTGTTTCCGATGTTCGTTCCAACGGATGGAAAACGCTATCGAAGCAGAATGCCTGGAAAACTACGGCTTTAGGCTATTTCATGGGCAAACAACGTGAGCGAGAAACTGGCATTGTACAGGGAATCATTCAATGCAGTTGGGGCGGAACCCCCATCGAATCGTGGATGCAAGTTGATAGCGTGGCCAAATTTGACCAAAGGATGGCAACAGAAGCACACTTCTACGCCGACGCAAGCCTCCGACGGAAGATTAATGAAGTCAACGGTCATACTTCACGGCGTTGGAACCAAACCCTGAACGAGACCGACCCTGGGATGTCACAAGGTTGGAATGAACTTGATTTCGATGATAGTCAATGGACTACAGCAAACCAATACAAGCTATCTGTATCTCGTCCCTTCATTGGTTCGTATTGGATGCGACAACACATTAAGGTCGATGCTGCTCATGCTGGTCAGTCGGCACTATTGCTTTTGGGAACACTTGTCGATGCCGATTACACCTTCCTTAATGGCAAACAGATTGGTCACACTGGCTATCAATACCCTCCTCGTCGCTATCGCATACCAGAAGGATTGCTTCGCGAAGGCGACAATGTCATCACCGTTCGCTTTGTCAATCAAGGTGCACCTCCCCAGTTCGTAAATGAGAAGCCTTATCGCATCGAATGGAATGACGGAACGAGTCTGCCACTCCAGCAAGAATGGTTGGTACACGAAGGTACAAGGGTAAACCGGGCACCATCATTGCCTGCAGGTTTCCAAAACATGGCGGCGGCTGCATATAATGGAATGCTTTCACCTCTTATGCCCTACGCCCTGTCTGGTGCTGTATGGTATCAAGGAGAATCGAATACAGGAAAGGCTATCATCTATGAACAACAGTTACAAAACCTGATGCAGACTTGGCGCAAGGATTTTGCACAACCCACGTTGCCTTTTGTCATCGTTCAGTTAGCCAACTTCATGGCTCCATCTCCTAACCCACAAGAGAGCGGTTGGGCACGTTTGCGTGAGAGCCAACGCCGTGCGGCTCTATCCGAGCCCAATGCGGCTTTGGCAGTAGCCATCGATTTAGGAGAAGCCAACGATATTCACCCACTCAGGAAAAAGGAACTGGCCGAACGTGTATCTTTGGCTTTCGACCACCTCATCAATAAGAAGCCAACTGTGCTCTCGCCTCAACCCATTAAGGCCGTTAGCACGAATGAAGGTACAACCATCGTCACTTTCGACCAACCTATTACAGGAGGTGTGGGATTTGAAATCTCTGATGAAAACGGAACTTTCCACAATGTCGAAGGAAAGGCAAAAGACCGACAAGTCACTCTCCGCGGTCAAGGAAGGCGAGTTCGTTACGCTTGGAAGGACAATCCCATTGAAGCCAATTGTCGAGGCTCGAAGAACGACCTTCCTGCAACCCCATTTGAAATAGAAATCACTAAATAACAACTAAACTATGAGAAAATCTATCTTAACCACACTCGTCGCCATTTGCATGCCCTTGATTGCTTGGGCACAATTTGGCACCATCGCCTCCTTGCACGTCGATGGCAATCAACTAAAAGACGAACACGGCAACGTAGTCGTCCTGCATGGTTTCATGGACACTCCCAGCCCTTATTTCAACAACTGGCGATGGGGCAATGCCTGCAACGACAACACTGTCGCTGACTGTAAAACCTACTTTAATCGCATCTTCACGGCAGTCACCGACACCACTCAGGGGGCTTATTGCAACCTGTTCCGTCTGCATCTCGATTGCTGCTGGACGAACGACAACAGTTACAACTATGCTCCTGCGGCAGCACAGCCTGAAGGTACAGGCGGAGAGGCAGACATCAAACACTTCAATCCCACACGTCTGAAGAAGTACCTGTCCTCGCTTTACTATCCTATTGCCCAAAGTGCCATGAAGCATGGCATGTACGTCATCATGCGTCCTCCTGGCGTGTGCCCCGGCAACCTGAAAGTGGGTGACTACTACCAGCAATACCTCTTGCAAGTTTGGGATATCGTGAGCCAAAACACTTCTGTTAAGAAGGCAGCAGGCTGGCTGAGTATTGAGTTGGCTAACGAACCCGTAAACCTTACCGACGCCAACGGACAAAGCAGCGACAAGGCCTTGCACGACTATTTCCAACCCATTGTCGACAAGATTCGCGAAAATGGTTTCACTGGCATCATCTGGGTACCCGGAACAGGATGGCAAAGCAACTATCGCAGTTACGCCAAATATCCCATCACGGGCTACAACATCGGTTATGCCGTACACGACTACACGGGATGGTACGGATGTAGCGACAGCCATTATGATCACGACGACCTGATTCGTCAGTTCCACGAGGCAGTTCCCGTTGTTGACACCAATCCCATTGTCATCACCGAGATTGACTGGAGTCCAGTTGACCCCACCAAGGAAGGCCACTACAACGAGCACGGCGAATGGGTTCAACCCAATATGGGAACATGGTCAACAGGTAGCACATCGAAGTGGGGCTTGGCCTACAAGAACCTGCACGACCACTTCGGCAACATCTCGATGACGCTTTCCGGCTCGCATTGCTACTTCGACTGGGACACTTATGCAAAATCGAACTACAAGACGGTGGTTCCCGCGTATGGCGGTGAACCCGAGGCTTGTGCCAAGGCTTGCTTCGACTGGTATGCCGAGTGGGCAAAGGAAAAGCAACCTCGTCCCGACTATGCCAAGAAATGGAAGTCTGACTCGGAAAATGGCTACTATGTGAACCCGATTGTCAATGCCGACTTCCCCGATTGCGATGTTATCAGGGTCGACGACACCTATTACATGCTGAGCACAACCATGTTCCACCTGCCAGGTGCCACCCTTTTGAAATCAAAAGACCTGGTGAACTGGGAGTATTGTTGCAATCCTTTGGAAAAGATTGTCGACAACGACGACTACAACCTGAAGAACGGAAAGAACCACTACTCACAGGGCATGTGGGCAGGAAGTTTGAACTACCACAATGGTAAATTCTATATTTACTTCCCCTGCTCTACTTGGTCACACGACTCTCAGAGCGTACTCCTCACTGCCACCAACCCCGAAGGCGAGTGGCAGGACACCCGACTAAGCAAGGCCTATCACGATCCGGGATGGCTCTTCGATGACGGACCAAACGGCGACGGTGGTCTTTATGTTGCCTGCGGAATCGGTGACATTTATGTAGCGAAACTCAATCCCACCACCTATCAGGAAATCTCAAGCACCAAGGTCATCTCGGTCGGCAATGGCTGCGAAGGAAGCCACATGTACCACATCGGCGACTACTACTACATCTATGCCACTTATGGTGGAACAGAGGGTTCGCAAACCATCTTCCGTTCCAAGAGTCCCATGGGACCCTACGAAGAGCACGACGGACGCATTTTCGAAGGGCAGAAGATTCACCAAGGCGGATTGGTAGAGACGCAGACGGGTGAATGGTGGACCATACTCTTCCGCGACGCAGGTTCCATTGGTCGCATTCCATATCTCGAACCCGTTGTTTGGAATGACGGTTGGCCCACGTTGGGCAAGAACGGACGCGACGTTACCGAGAATGGCAACAACTACAAGAAACCCAATGTCGGAAAGAGTTGGCCCGTGACCTATCTGCCCACCAATGAGACGTTTACCGGTATGCGTTTTGGCAAGCAGTGGCAGTGGAACCATAACCCCGACAACTCTGCATGGAGTCTGAGTCGCGGATGGATTCGTCTGTCCACCACTGGCATTTCCAGCGATTTGTGGCAGGCGCGCAACTCACTCACACAGCGCATTCCGGGCTATGCAAAGGCCAATTTGTCGACAGCCAGCCAAAGTCAGTACGACACCTATGGCACGGTGAAGATGGCCATAGGCGGAATGGCAGAAGGCGATGTGGCCGGACTGGCCGTCTTCCAAGACCCCTATGCCCTGATAGGAGTAAAGATGGAGAACGGTGAGCGCCGACTCTATTCCGCTCGCAGCGAATACACCGAGCACGACTGGGGTGCCAACAAAGACATAACCTATCAGGCAGAGGAAGTCTTGGGCGACGTGGTCGAGTCCGACACCATCTACCTGCGCACCATTCTCAACTTTGCCCAGAACAAGTGCCGTTTCTATTACAGTTACGACAACCAGAAGTGGACGGCCTTTGGCCAGCAGCTGACCATGCGCTATACGCTGAAGGTCTTTGTCGGCCAGCGTTTCTACCTCTTCAACTATGCCACGAAGCAGAACGGCGGTTTCGTCGACATCGACTGGTTCTCCACCGAACAAGATTTCTCAGAAGAGAAATTCTTTGCTCCCGGCACCCTCGAGACACTCGATCCCGAAGACCTCATGATGGCCAGCCTCAAGCCGTCCGTCACCGACATCACCATGGGCGTCGGCACCACGCGTGAGATAAAGGTCTATGCCGTGGGCAAGTCGGGCTACGAGCGCGATGTCACCAAGGAGGCACCGGGCAAGAGCAACAAGCCCACCATCATTGAATACGCCGATGGCGTCATCACGGCCAAGAAGGTTGGCACCGCTGTCGTCAGCTTCTCATTCATCGACAGCTATGGCACTCGCAAGGCCACGCGCGTCAACGTCACCGTCACCGAGACCGACGCCGTCACCGACCTCAAGGGCGAAGTCAGACCCCTCAGCGTGGAATACTACACCACCGACGGCCGCCGACTGGCCACCCCCCAGCGGGGCGTTTACATTCAGCGCACTCGCATGAGCGACGGCACCATCAAGACCACGAAGGTGTTGCGACACTAATTCTCCTGGGGAATTATAATAATAGAAAGGCGGACAAATTTGTTCGCCTTTCTTCGTTTTCCTACTCCCCACAAAAGCCGTGTAAGCCGGTGGGGCTCAATGCCGAACGAGGGGAGCACATCTTTTTTTACACGAAAAGGGAGGATTTGTCAAATAGAATGTGTATATTTGCAGTCGGACAAATGAGAATCGTATCATGAAGAAACATATATTATTCGTTGCCCTGGCAGCACTGTGGGCCGTAGTGGCCCGGGGGCAGCAGGCGCTGTTTTACGGATCGGAACGCCTGAACTCGTCGCTCATAACGGCCTTGGCTCAAGATGCCGCGGGCATGCTGTGGGTGGGGACGGAACAAGGCCTGAGTTGCTTCGACGGCTACCGCTTCGTGGGGCAACCTTTGGTGGAAGGCACAGGAAATGAGAGCGAATGTGACGTGACGTCGCTGCTCACGGACAAGGACGGCCACCTGTGGGTGGGGATGACCACCGGCCTGCTGTTGCGCGAAAGTGCAACGGGGACCTACCGGCGCGTAAAATTCCCCGACGACATCAAGCCACGCATAACGGCACTTGTGGAAACTGCCAACGGCCTGCTGGCAGGCACGGCTGGCTATGGGCTATACCGGATTTCGCCCGACAGCCTGTCGGCAACCCACTTGCAGGGCTACGCCCCCGAAGGGATGAACAACTATTTCTCGCGATTGTTCCTGGCATCGGACGGAAGCCTGTGGAAGGCAGGCACGAACAACATGGTTTGTTGCCGCAAACCTAATGGGAAACTGTTAACCAAGAAAGAGGACTGCCAGCCTGAAACATTCTTTGAGAAGGATGGTGACGTAAGGGCTATGGGACAACCCTTCACCTGCTCCGTCAAGGACGGAAAAGGGGATGTGTATCTGGGCACGCGAAGCAATGGACTGTTCCGCATCTCATCGGAAGAAAACGAACCCCGCCGCTACAAAGTGAACATAGAGGACCTGAATGTGGAACGAGCCCGCATCAGCGCGTTGCTCATAGACAAAGCCGGCAACCTGTGGGTGGGCTGCTATGGAAGAGGACTGCTCATGGTGCCGCTGCAAGACAGCGGTTTGTTCCACATGTGGAGCTTTGCCCGACAAGGAAGAGCAACGGGGTCGTACGTGACATCAATAGCCGAAGGCGACAGCGGCCTGACATGGTGCGTGGTGCAAGGCGACGGTGTGTATGGCTTTGACAAGGATGGGCACATCGTCTCGAATCCCAATACACCGGACGATGCCGAATGCCTGTATCGTGACGGGAATGGCGACTTTTTCCTCGGCACAGGCAATGGCCTGTTCAGATTCTTCCCCAAAGAAGGCCGCTGGCAGCAAATCATGCAGACTGACGGATATCGAGTAAACACGATGACGGACTTGGGCAAGGACCAACTGGCGGTATCAACCTTCGGCACGGGATTCACGGTTCTGGACAAGCGCAACGGCCAAGTGGTGGCAAAGGAAAGCATGCACGACACCGACACCCTGAAGCGAGGACGCCTCTGCAACGACTGGATCTTCGCCATGAGCTGTGACAACAACGGGGTGATGTGGGTAGGAACCTCTTCTGGCATTTGTTGCTACAAGCCGGCAATCAGGTCGTTTATGAACAAAGGCCAACGGGTAATCCGCGACAACGAAGGCTGCACGGCACTCCTGCAAACGGCAGACGGAAAAATGTTCTTTTCTAACGACCTGACAACGACGGGGGGCATCTGCTTCATGACGCAAGACAAAGCGGGAGAACTCTGGATTGCCACAACGAATGCGCTCTATCGCATGGAAACGGGCAAGAAAGCGCTGGGCGAACCCATCGTCGTTTCAGAGTTCGTGCAAGGAGCTGGCCTGCAAACGTCTGACGGACGAATCATGCTGGGAATGGCCGACGGCATTCTCGTGTTCCATCCCGACAGCATCAAGGAAAGGCAACCTTCGGTGGAAAGAATCCACTTGACAGCTTTTCGCATCGGCGGAGTAGCGGCCAACACACTGACCGAATCGGGAGGGAAGCGCGTGATGGAAAGTCCCGTAAACGAATGCCACTCTTTCACAATGGCTTATTCGGAAAGCAATTTCCAACTCGACTTTTCCCTGCTTGATTTCGTGAATGTTGCCAATACCAGTTTCGAGTATCGAATGCAGGGCGACCAACAATGGCAACAGACAGCACGAGGAGAAAACTCCATCATCTTCAACCACCTCTCGCCAGGCACATACCGATTGCAGGTAAGAGGACTATGTTCTGGCGTTCGCACGCAGATAGAGGAATATGTGTTGGAGATTCGCAACCCATGGTGGACCAGTCGGATTGCATACGCCATTTACATGCTATTAGCCGTATTGGGAGCTTTAGCCTTGGCCATACTCTATCGCCGCCACGTCCAGCACCAGATGAACGAAGAAAAACTCCGTTTCCTCATCAGCGCCATTCACAACGACGACCAGCCCTTATCTTTAGAAGAGATGCGGAAAGCCATCAATGGTTTCGTACAGAGCCGGAAAAAGCAACGCGACCTGTACGGCAACACGGCGGTGATGGCCGACAGAATGGAAACGCCCGAAGTGAAAGGCAACGACGAAGTGCTGATGGACCGCATTATTCAAAGCGTAAACAAGCATCTTTCGGATTCTGAATACAGCATCGAGCAATTGTGTAGCGAAGCAGGAATCAGTAGGGCACAGCTTCATCGTAAGATGAAGGAACTGACAGGAGTCTCCACGAGTGAGTTCATTCGAGGTATCCGTCTGGAACAAGCTGCACGCCTCTTGCACGAACAGAAACTGAACATTACGCAAGTGGCCTATACGGTGGGATTCTCTACAGCTGCACACTTCTCAACGGTCTTCAAAAAGCACTTTGGAGTATCTCCAAGTGACTATATTGAACAAAAGAAACGCGAATAAACGAGTTTGAGACAATTTTGAAAGCGTAATTGAGGTAAGCTAACTAACTTTGCCTCAACATTTATATCTAATAACATCTAACTAACTAAAACTTAAAAAAAATGAAAGCAAGATTACTTTCTCTGTTTACCATGGTCATGATGGCCTTTGGTGTGCAGGCACAGTGGACTGCTCCCGTTGCTCCCGAATCCCCGATTCAGGGCGTGGACTACGAGGCAGATGGAACCACCCTCTACTACATTTACAATGTAGGTTGCGGTCAGTTCGTTACTGGTGCCAACAACTGGAGTACTCAGATTTCACTCGGCACAAACTGCGAGCCCTACATGGAGATCGTCGTTGAGCCGATGTCGGAAGATGAGGTGGACATTTATCCAAATGCCGTAAAACTGAGGCTGAACCCCAACAAGGAACAGTCTTTCAATGGTGCTAGCGGCCAACGTAACTTCACAGGAACCTATTTGTTCCGTGACAACGAAACCAGTGGCTTCATTGACCACGGTAGTCAGACCGTTTGGTACTGGAACCTCGAGAAGACTCCCAGTGGCAACTATCATTGGCACTCTGCTTATGATATGGGCTTTGATGCCCAGTATGAGTATGCTGCAGGTACTGCTGCAGGTGCTGCCGTTGTCTTCAATGCTGCTGAGGATGCTGCCAACATCGAATGGGCATTTGTACCCGTTGAGACACTGGACAAGGATGCCATCGCTCCCTATGCTGCAGCAATGGCTCTCTACACGGCTAAGCTCGACCTTTACAACACACTTATGGAGGCTAAGGATGCTGGTGTTAACACCGATGCAGCCGGTGCCGTTTACAACAATGCAGATGCTACAATTGAAGAGTTGAATGTAGCTACCGCTAAGCTGAAGGCCGACATCAAGGAAGCCGAATTCGGCGACAAGTGGGCAGATGCCTCTGAGGACAATCCCTTGGACGTTACTGACGACGTGATGATTAACCCCAGCTTCGACTTCGACGACGGAAGAGAAGGCTGGAATGTCACTGGAACTATCACCGCTATATCCGCTTGGAACAGCCAAGGTCCTAACGATTTAGGTACAATGGGGCAGATTGGTGACGACTCATGGGGTAAGAACTGTGAGACCTTCCACGCAACATTCGACATCAGTCAGTACATCGACTTCCTGCCTGCTGGCGTTTACAAGTTCACCTGCCAGGGCTTCTATCGTCCCGACGACGAGGATGTTCCTGCTGAACTCTATGCCATCTTCCCCGATGGTTCTGAACAGGTTTCTTATATCTCTAACATCGATGACTATGCTACCACTGATCGTTTGTATGCTTCTATGAATTCCGACGGCTCTACAGCATGGTTCAGCGATGCCAATCGTAACGGAAAATATGTTCCCAATGGAATGAATGGTGCCATCTACCACTTCCGCCACCATACTGGTGACAATGAAGAACTGGACTACACCAGCGTACTGAACATCGTTGTTACCGAGCCCATCGCCGGAATCACCATTGGCATTCGCACAAAGAGCAAGGGCACATGGGTTATCTTCGACAACTTTACCCTCACCTACTACGGCAAGGTTGATCCTTTCAAACTGGAGTTGCAAGACCTCGTCAAGAAGAACGATCAGCTTTACTCTAACATCATCGATGATCTGAAAGCCAACGAGCAAGTGAAGTCCGACTATGAGAGCACAATGGACGCTGCTCGCGATGCCGAGGGCGACTATGAGAACATGTTCAACACCCTGAAAGCCGCTACAGAAGCCCTCGTCGCATCAGTTGCCGACTACAAAGAGCTGGCTGAGGTTATGGCCGAGACTCGTGAATTGGCCGACAAACTGGAGGCTGAGCATCAGGATTGGGAAGAGCTCGTAAGCAGTGTCAGCGAACTGGCCGACGACATTGAGGCTAAGTACGCAGACGCATTGGCCGACCACGCTTATCTTGAAGAAGTACGCGATAAGGCCAGAAACTCTATCATTGATGCTATTGCCGATGGTTCCGTTCAGATTAAGGAAGGTGATGACCTGACCATCCTGCTGAGGAATGCTGACTTCCAGAAGTATGACACAGACGTTCACACCGTTCCTGGATGGGAAGGCAAGGTAAAGGAACTCTCCAAGCAGTGGGGCGACATCGAGAACTATGGTGACTACGGAGCTGGACACATCGAGCAGACCATTAAGAACATGCCTATGGGTGCTTATGACATCACCGTACAGGGCTTCGTTCGTGGTAACAGAAATAAGGTAACCTTGTTTGCTGGTGACTCCAAGACGAACTTCAAGTATGTAACTGAAGAGTATGCCACCGAACCCAGCTTCGGTACACCCGAAGACTGCACAGGCCATCCCTATGATAATGTAGGTGAGTTGGAAGATGGTACTGTTGTTTACTATCCCAACTCTATGCAGGGCGCCGCTGCTGCCTTTGCAAAGATTAATCCTGTCACAGGCGAGCCTTTCTACACCAACCATTGCCGCATCGTACTCACCAAGGCTGGTGACCTCACCATTGGTGTTGATGTTAAGGAAGCCGTTGACGAAGAGATCTGGGCTATCTGGGACAACTTCCGTATTGCTTATGCTGGTAGTTCTATCGAACTGTTTGCCGACGAAATCCGCAACCGTCAGGAAGCTGTACGTAATGCTTTGAATGACGATGAGGCTTTCGTAACACAGCAGGCTGCTGTTCTCGCTGACGCTGCTATTGAAGCCGGTAACGAGGCTCTGGCTGGAACAAGCGTTGAAGACGTCTTTGCTGCAATGAACCAGCTCGAGGAAGCTGAAGCTTACATCAAGGCTGCTGCAGCTCTTGCACAAGAACTTGCCGAGACTGCCGAATTCTACGGAAGCATGCTTGACCTCGTTGAATCCAGCGACAACGCTTATCGCGAACTCGTTATCAATGCCTGGACTCCACAGCCCGACGAATACGAAAGCAACGAAGCTATTCAGGCCGCTATCGATGGCATTAAGGATGGTTGGACCGCTTATGTAATGTATGATGTTAAGAACACAGCAAGCGTTGACAATCCTGAGGAAGTAACCCTCGTCATCTACAACCCCGACTACACAGATCCCATTGACATGGGAGACTCTGATGCAGGTTGGGACATCACAACCGATGGTGGTAGCCATGCAGCAAGTCAGGGCGAGCTTGAGTGCTTCAACAACAACAGTTTCGTCGTACAGCAGCAGCTACGTGGTCTCGAACCCGGATTCTACACTCTTGGCGTCAACGCATTCTATCGCGCAGGTCTTCCCGGAGACCAGACCGATTCTCTCATCTATGTTCAGAACGCCATCCTCTTCGCCGAGACACAAGCAGGCCTCTTCACAGAGCCTCTGGCAAATGCCGTAACCGGCGGACAGGCTGTTCCTGAAGAAATCGGTGGTGAAAGCCACATCGTAATTGAGAGCCAAGGCATCGACGTTTACATCCCCAATGACATGACCGCTGCCAAGCAGTATCTCGATCTGGGTTACTATCCCAATGAGAAGACCTTCGAAGTTGGCGAAGACGGACTTGCCACCATTGGTATCCGCAAGGACGTTCACCTCGACGGTGACTGGACCATCTTCACAACTTGGACACTCTACTATCTGGGTAAGGTTGCTCCCGATGCCATTGAAGATATTCAGAACGCTGAAGAAGCCAAAGCTAAGAACTCTGCAATGTATGACCTGAGCGGTCGCCAAATCACTGGCAAGCTGCAGAAGGGCATCTACATCAAGGGTAACCGCAAGGTACTTGTTAAGTAAATCTTTTTTGTAACAAATAGCTTTATTGGTTAGTAGGTTCTTGCCGTCTGGCATGCCACAAGTGATTGTCGCATGTTGGTCGGCAAGACTTTTTTATGCAACTCGCATCATGAAAGGAAATTATCGCTTTATTCTTTTGGAAGAGTCACTGAAATAGGTTAATTTTGCATCACATGGAACGATGATTTTCATCGGCTTAATAATCGGATATGAAACAGAAAAAACAGAAGGAGGAACCATCCCGTATACAAGGAATCGCCCAATCACGCCTATACAATATTATTATATGGACTGTGGGCTTGGCGATTATCGCTCTCGCTATGCTCTATTATGAGAAAGACTTCTTGTGGAAAGTGCAGGAGATGAACCTTTTTCAGCATACAAGTTTGTTCTTCAAACAGCAAATGGTGGTACCAGGCGGGATGCTCACCTATTTAGGAACCTTTCTCACCCAGTTTCTCTATTATCCCTGGCTTGGCATTCTGCTTCTAAGCGGATGCTGGCTCTTATTGATGTGGTTGACCAAACGAGCTTTCCACATTCCTGGAAAATGGGCGTTGGCGATGTTTGTTCCTGTCATTTTGCTGTTACTGACCATCGTGGATATGGGCTATTGGGTTTATATCCTCAAGTTGCGCGGGCACTTCTTTGTCGCCACATTAGGCACCCTCTTTGTGACCGCTTCAGTATGGGTTTTCCGAAGTCTGCCCGCAAAATATCATCTCAGAGCCCTATTCCTGTTGCTCACAGCTGTCATTGGCTATCCACTTGCTGGTATCTACGGGCTGGCAGCCACCCTACTGATGGGGATTGTAAGTTGGCATATAGAATCAAAAGGGTGGAGTGCAGTCTATTCGTTGCTCGCTGTGATTGCTGTGGTTGCCGTTCCGCTTCTCTGCTACAGGCAAGTGTATTATGAGATTAATCAGGCCAACATCTATTGGGCAAAGTTGCCTCTCTATTATCTACAGCAGGACTATCAACAATATTACATACCCTTCTATCTCCTCGCACTCTTCTATGTCATCCTTGCCCTCACCTATCGGAATGAGAGGAACGAAGAGGTGACCAAGCCTCTCCGATGGTTCCTAGCCCAAGCTGTGCTATTGGTTGCTCTTGTCTTTGGTACTTTCAAGGGATGGTACAAAGACGAGAACTTCCACCGCGAACTGGCGATGCAGCATTGTATCGAGCAAAGCGACTGGGGAGGCGTCATAGCCGAAGCGGCTAAGCAACAGGACGAGCCCACACGCGCCATCGTGATGATGAAGAACCTTGCCTTGGGTCGACTTGGACGACAGGGTAACGAGATGTATTACTTCAAGAATGGGGCAAAACCAAGCGATGGACCGTTTACGTTACGTCTGATGCAAGTCATTGGTCCGATGATTTACTACCAATATGGGATGACCAATTTCAGCGCGCGCTACAGCAACGAGATGGGTGTGGAATATGAGTGGCGTGCTGAATACCTGAAGAATCTTGCCCGTTGTGCACTTCTCAACGGCGAGTGGAAAGTTGCCCGCAAATACATCAACCAACTGAAACGAACCACCTTCCATAGGAATTGGGCTAAACGGATGGAGGCATTGATTGGCAAGCCCGACCAGATAGCGGCGAATCCCGAATTTGCCCCCATCACCCACCTAATGCAATATGACAATGGTCTGTACAACGATCAGGGCAACGTGGAACGCTGCCTCATGAGACATCTTGCTGCCTGTCGAGAGGTGGACGACCCCTACTTTCAGGAACAGGCCTTACTTGCATCCCTATACATGAAGGATGAGAACGCCTTCTGGTTCCATTTCACACGATACATGAAGCAACATCCCGACCAGACCATCCCCATACACTATCAGGAAGCCGCCTACCTTTATGGCGTTCTGGACAAGAATCCAAACATCGATAGTTGGCCCATAAGCCCGGTAGTAAAAGAGCGTTATGTGCAGTTCGACCAAATGGCCGCCCAGTCTGATGGGCTGACACTCGACGGTGCACGCAAAGCGCTAAAGCCCCTGTTTGGAAACACTTACTATTACGACCATTTCCTCATGTCTGACCTCTCCGAATAATAATAACATGAAACTAAAGCATATCCCATACTTTTTCGTAGCAGTCCTGATGCTGGTAGCCTGCGGAAGGGTCAAAGTACCCACTGAATACATCCAGTCAGACCAGTTGCCTTCCATTTATCCCGATTACATCGACGTGACGGTACCCGTGAACATTGCCCCTCTGACTTTCATGCTCGACATTCCCGATGCCGACATGATTGCACGCTATCGCGTGGGCGACGAGGAAGTGGTCTGCAAGGATAAGATGCAACCCACCGCCGACGAATGGCATCAGCTTACGGAGAAGGCCAAGGGAGGCGCTATCGAGGTGGACGTCTTTACGCGAACCAACGAGCAATGGACTCGCCACAAACCCTTCCACATCTACGTTTCGCCCGATTCCATCGACCCATACATCAGCTATCGCCTCATAGCCCCCTCATTCGTGGCCTACGAAGCACTCACCATCAACCAACGGTGTTTGGAAAACTACGAAGAGAGCGTCATCTATGACAACATGCTTTGCAGCTTTGAGAAGGACGGGCAGTGCATCAACTGCCACCACTATCAATGGTACAATCCCCAACGCATGCAGTTTCATGCCCGCCAGTACAACGGCGGTACCATCATTGCCATCGACGGCAAGGTGAAGAAAATCAACATGAAGAACGACTCCATCCTTTCTGCCGGAGTCTATCCTGCCTGGCATCCCACCCTCGACCTGATTGTATATGCCACCGACAAGACCTATCAGAGTTTCCATGTAACTGACCCCAACAAGGTGGAAGTCTTCGACGAGGAGAGCGATATCATCGTCTATGACATCAACAAGAACGAAGTGACGAACCTTGGCAACGACAGCACCGAGTTTGAGGTTTTCCCCTGCTGGTCGCCCGATGGTAAGACACTTTACTACTGCAGTGCCCACTTCGATCGCAAGTATACCACCATTTCCAAGCAATCGGAAGTCATAAGAAGATATACTGAACTGAAATACAACATCTACAAGATGACCTTCGACCCCGCCACACGAGAGTTTGGTCCCCGTGAGCTGGTCTTCGACGCCTCTGCACAAGACAAGAGTGCTACCCTGCCACGTGTCTCGCCAGATGGTCGTTTCCTCTTGTTCACAATGGGGGAATACGGCTATTTCCATATATGGCACCACGACGCCGACATTTGGTCGCTCGACCTTCAGACGGGTGAAGCAAGGGCCATGTCCGAGATCAATTCCTCCGACACGGAGAGTTATCATTCCTGGTCCAGCAACGGCCGTTGGGTTATCGTCAGCAGCAGACGCTACGACGGCACGTTCACAAGACCCTTCATTGCCCACGTCGATGCCGAAGGCAAGGGTACGAAGCCCTTTGAACTACCAACTGCCGATCCCGACTATCACCGCCAGTTTATGAGGAGCTACAACGTACCCGAATTCATGTCTGGTCCCGTGACCATCACTCCCCACCAGTTTGCCGACATCCTCAAGGGCGAAGCCATCCCTGTCAAATACGCTCGTCCCTCGGGAAAAGAATAAAACTTTCACAGATATTAGGCTCGATTATGGAAAGACTTAGGTCTTACGTGCAGAAGCCCTAGGGGTTATTGCAGAAGGCCTAGGCCTTATTGGCGAAAGACTTAGGGCTTATTGGGGAAGGCCTAAGGTACGATTGCGGAAGGCCTAAGGCGCAAACTCGGAGGACCTAAGGTGCAAATTCATCGAACCTAAGGTGCAAATTCGGAAGACCTTAGGTGCAATACTAGCCGAACGCATGCTTGCAATCTAATGGATAAAAAAAGAAGAATCGGGAGTCCCGAGGGAACTCCCGATTCGTTTGTAATATCAGTTGTCAGGAAACAATTCACTGACAACAGACTGTTAATGTTTACTTAACAAGAGTCTTTCTGCCGTTCTTGATGACAATGCCCTTGTAGTCCTTCGTTACACGCTGACCAGCGAGGTTGTAAGCAACGGAAGAAGTGTTCTTCTCCTTAGAGATGCTAGTGATGGCATCATCACCACCATAGCAATAAGGATTGGTGCCGGCACCAATCTTAACGTAGAAGTTTCTAGCGCCTTCCTGGTCGATGAGTGACTCTGAGCCGTCCTCGAGCTTCCATACAACATTCCAGATGGTATATGTGCAAGCCTCCTTGATTTCAGCCATATTGAATGCAATAGACTGCATGCCATTGGCCTCAGAAGGAACGGTGAAGGTTGCAGAGAAGTGGTTCTGAGCTGTGCTGAAGTTCACGTCACCGATAGCACTCCAGTGCAGGTAGTTACCAGGTGTAGAGTGGCACTGTGTGGAGGTCTTAGCATCGATAGAACTAATGTAATCGAACTCGACAACAGTAACTTCACCCTTTTCGAGCGTGCGGTTTGCAACAATCCAGAACTGGTTGTCCCAAGGCTGACCTGTGCCACCCTCTTCTTCACGAATAGAGCCATTATCGTCTGCGAGGTCGTCTCTCTCAATAGCTTCTACAACGATTTCTGTTGGGTTAGGATTGATTTCGATAGGAGGAGCATCATCGCCCTCAATCATCTCAAATGCCATAGCCATATAAACGTCGTCGAGGTAAATCTTCCAGATACCAGCACCGGGGAGATTCAGCTTAGCAAGGCTAGCCTCAGTGTAGTCGAGCCACTCTCCTGGATCGTTGTGGATGGCACCGGAAGGCTTAAGTGTGGAGCTCTTGAAGGCAGCATCGTTACCGCGAACGGTAGAAATCATGACCTGAGAAACATAAGCGTCCTTCGTACCTACGGTAGCGGTGTAGCAACCGTCAGCGTCGTCAAACTCGAATGGAATAGCTTCGTCGAAGTTATACTCAAGACCCTCGTTAGGATTAGAACCTGCAACGAAGTAACCCTCCTCGAGCTTCATGATCTTCCAAGACAGGTCGTCGAAGTAGAAGTCAGTAGCAGTCTTCTCGTTGGGGTTAAGGTTGAATGCGATTGACCAACCGCCGCCCATAGCATCGGAGAATGTGAATGTCTTGTCAAACTCCTGCCACTCGGGGGTGAAGGTAACATCACCAACAGCCTCATAATGGAGGTAGTCAGATGGGTTCTGCTTGTGAATCTGGGTGTTAGTGGTAACAGTCTTAGAAGCCTTGTAACGGAAGTGGACCTTAATCTGTGTGCCTGCCTTCCAAGACTTTGGAGACTGAATCCAGAACTGGTTGTCCCATGCAGAAGCGTCGCCTTCGGTGGTAGCATCATTGGCATGAACTACAAATACGTGATTGCCATCGGCCTCGGCCTCAATAGTAGCGGGGAAGGGATCCCAACCACCATCGTCATTCATGTTAACACCCTTTTCCTTGCTCCATGCACAAATCTTGTAGTTGTTCTCTGTGTCGTTGAAACGAGTGTCGGGATCAGCCCAAGGAGTCTCGGCATCACCATTGGTCAGCTGCTCAACCCATTCAACAGGGCGCTGCTCCTTCTGGTTGTGAGATACGCTAACCCACTTCCACTCAATCTGAGCGGCGGTGTTGGGCTGTGCAACGAGGTTACAAGAAGAACCACCGATGCCGCTGTACTCCCATTCAACCTCGGCCCATTCGGTGCCTACAGTAACAGAAGCACCAACCTGTTGGCCAGAGCCCCAGCCCCAACCCATGTTGACGTTCATGGTAACGGGCTCAGAGGCCTTAACCATTGCCTTGATGGTGTATTTACCATCAATCTCAGTGGGAATATTATCAGCAATGAAATACTGATGCCATGTACCCTCGCTCGGGAGGCGATAGTACTCAACGCCAGCCTGTGTCTTAACAATGACGTCGCTGGTTTGCTCAGCACCTTCAACAGTGGCGTAGGTGTAGTTACCGCCAAGGTCGGTCATTACACCGTCAACCCACTCGGGTACATAACCCATTACGTAGAATGGGAAACCCTGATAAGTAGAGTAGTCAATCTTGTAATCTTCTACCCACTCAGCCTTTGCTCCTAAGCATACTGCAAAGAAAGCAATCAGTGTAAATAATTTCTTCATAGTAGAAATAATTTAGGTAAGTTAATAAAAAAAATTAGTTAATAAAAAGTGATATTCGTCGATTTAAAGAGTTTTACTTTCCGCTTAGTGCATCACAGAATGCCTTGTAAGTGGCTGTGCGCACCCAATCCTTCTTGTCGTTGACAGACCAAAGGCCTACGGGGTCATTGGTGTCTGCCATATTACCCTTGCAGATGCCTGCTTGCTTCTCGTGAGGAATCTTGTTCATGTAGATCTTGATGACATGAGCATAGAAGTCGGCAAGCTTCTGACGCTGAGCGTCTGTGATGTCCTTCGCTAAGACATTTATGCCTGAGGCATCCAGATACTTGATGTCGAAGTTGGAAAGGCGGATGAGTTTGCCAGTAGAAGCAAGATTATCGAAGAGGACGTTAAGAGAGGCTTCCGTAGCAGCCTGAGTAGCTTCGTCCTCACTATAGTTGAGATTAAGCTTGGCGTTGATGCCGTCAATCTTTGCTCCCTTTGCATCCCAAATACCAATCCAATACTTGAGGCTCTCAAACTTCTTTTCATTTTCGAGACCCGACTCGGCTATGAAGAATCGCAGATCGGAGGGATTGCCACCATACTTTTCATAAGCTTCACTTGCTGCCTTGGACACTTTCGGAGCATAGTTCTCACTGCCGAATACATCCTGCCAATAAATGTTCTCGGTAGAATGCTTCAGGTCGAACATACCGTTGTCAAGTGTGGCATTAGGATCGATGGCCTCATCAATGAGGTCGAACGACTTGATGCGGCTTTCATTAATCTTCATCAAACCATCGCACCAAGCATTGAGCGCATAGTTCATGGTGTCGTTCTTCTCTTGAGCAGTCTGCGGACGGTGGTTGTCAGGAGTGTGAACGACAGTAACCTTCTGGATGTAAACAATAGAGTTCAGGTTACCCTCAATCATCAAATAGCCCTTTTCAGCGCCCGCAGCAGGCATAGCCTCAATGACAATCTTTTGCCATTTACCAGCCTTGATGACAAACTTCTTATCCTTTTCACCTTCCTTAATCTTGTTGTCACAGAATGTGCAGATAATGGACTCGTCCTTCTCCACCTGGGCCCAGAAAGTAACGGTGTACTGACCAAGCGGGTCGACGTCGAAGTCTTCTACGATGTAAACCTTTGATTTCTTAGGAATCTTAAGGGCATTGTTATCGCCGTCATAATTCTTTTCGATAGAGGGCTTACCGCTACCGATAACCGTACCTTTGAACTCCTCCATAGTGGTGTAGTCAACGGTCTTGTCCTCAATGGACTCAACCCTGATTTCAATAGGAGCAGTAAGCATATTAAACCAACTGTCTGCCTGATTGGCATTGGCGCAGATCGGACTTCCGAACACCTCGGCACCAATCTCTTCGACATGGTCGAGAAGGTCTTTCATATCGAGGAAATTCATCACACCCTTCTCATTGACGATGGCGCCAGACATAAGGGTGGTTCCAAATGCAATATTGTCGAAATTGGTGATAGCGGCTGCATGGGCCAGTTCCTGTTTATTGAACTCAGTCACCTTAAGCGTGGCACCAAGAGACATATTGGGATACTTGTCTCTGTCGATGTAAGACTTAATAGGAGCATAGTCCTTGTAAGGCTCTACGAAAGTGGGATCAGGCTCTGCCGTGAAATTGTCCGTTTCATTATAGTCGGCACAGGAAGCAACAAGGGCAGCCAAAGCCAACACGAAGAGACCGTCTTTCAAACTGAAAGATGAAAATCGAAAATTGAAAATTGCTTTCATATTCATAGCCTCCTATTATGGTTTAACATATTTGGGTGAGAAGAATTCCTTCTTGTTTGCCTCACGAGTCTGAACAACAAGTGTGTCGGCTGTGGAGACATCTACGTCATTTGCAAGCAGAATGTCATTACCCTTTTCATCCTTTCCGATGACCTTGCCAGCCTTGAAGTTAACTTCGTATGCCAGACGAAGGATGTCGCGCTGAACGGGCTTTCCTTCCATGCTACCCCATTGAAAGTCCTTGTATTCGGCCTTCTCAGTTCCTTTGGTGATGTATTCACCAGAACCTGTAACCGTTACGCCTTCATCCTCTGTGGAAATGGAACACTTGTTGCCATCGAAAGTGAGGAGAAGGTTGCAAGGCATGGAAGCCAAATTGCCACCGCGTCTGATGGAAACGGGGAAGATGGCCTGCTTCATGTTCTTGGTGGTAATGCCACAAACCTCATCATTCTGGTTCACGGGGTTCTCTGTGTAATGCTCAAGGTCGGAGTTTACGAGAGTCGTATCCTTGCGAATGATGGTTTGCGTGGTTCCGTTTTCAGTCACCTTGTCAACACCGCGACGAATATACTTTCCCTGCCAGGGATTCATATACTTCACGCAATAAAGCACATAGTCCTTTGCCAGAACATCCCAACTCTCCAAGTCCGGGCGAGCGGGTGAGAGACCTTCACGCGGTGTGCCAGTGAGAATCCGGTCGATGCCTTTCACACCCGTCATCAACAAAGGAATGACGTAGGTGTTCTCAATGGCTTTGGGGTCATTGAAGAAAGCGTCCGTGAACTGCACTTCTACATAGCCACGAGGACCATTATAAGTAATGGTATTGGACGCAAGGCTATAGTAGTTCTTCGGCATAGGAAGCACGGGAGTTGAAGGATTGCCACCAGCATCGATAAACCAAAGGTTGTCGCAAAGAGACTCGTCGACAACGATATCTGCAACGGCATTACGTCCCTTATAGGCACCTCCCATTGTTGCCCAAATCTGACACTTGTGAGCGTTGTCGAGCGAATTGTCATAGATATCGTTACCAAGAACAAGCGTGCGCACTGGATCCTGATAGGCGAAGTAGGCTGTCGTGCCACCTTCAAAGTCGGGGAACTCATGATCTTGATTGCAAGACGCACTGGTGAGAGCTAATGCTCCCAAAACTGCTCCGTATATATACTTCTTAAGTTTCATCATTGTAATTTACGATTTAATAATTTACAATTTACTTCCAGCCCTTATTTTGCTTGAGCTTGCTCCATTTAAGTATCTCACTCTTAGGAATAGGACCATACCACTGATATGAGCTGTCATAATCACGTGGCTCAACAACGAAAACGGTGTATGAGAGCGTGTTCGTCTCTTTGTCACGTTCAATCTTCATACCCTTAACGGCTTCATTGAGAGGCATCTTCCAGCGACGGAGGTCCCAGAAGCGCTTGTTCTCGAAGCAAAGTTCGATGCGACGTTCGTTACGAATAAGTTCTGTCATGCGAGTCTGGTCGTTGGCACACTCTTCGAGATAGACGTCTCCTTCAGGTAGCGGCATTCCAATCTCGTTGGTTGCAAGTCCGGCACGTGTGCGGATGGCCTTGATCACGTCGTAAGCCGAGAAACCTACGCCATTGGGATCAGCCTTGGGTCCCCAAGCATCGTTGGCTGCTTCAGCATAAGCCAAGAACATTTCTGTGTAACGAATGCGAGGATAGATGTGCTGCTGAGTAAGTTCTCCAGTAGCACTTGCCGACGGACTTACATCATCACGAAGAAGCTTCTTCAGGTAGTATCCTGTACGCGTAGAGGTGCTGATGTTTGTAAGATTATCAGAAGACTCACCCTTGCTGTTAGGATAATTTCCAGTTATGATGTCAACCTTGCGGAATATCATGCCGTTATAGATGACATTATCTTCGAGACGCGGATCGCGATTAGCATAAGGATTCTGCGGGTCGTAACCAGAGTTGGCGTCTGTGATAGGAAGACCACTACGCATGGGGAATGCATCAACGAGATTCTGGGATGGGTTGACACGACCATTACCATAGAGTGATGGTGGGAAGTTTTCTTCCTCCTGCGCTGCATCTTTAACACGGTCTGCACGCCAAAGGATTTCGGGCATCTCTGATGCACTGGGTTCCAGTTTCGACTTATTCTTGTACCAAATGTTACCCGTTGCGTCAAAGCCATTCAATCCACCTATACGCTTGAGGACATTGGCAGCAAGCCTTGCAGCCTCATCGGATGTCACGCCGCTTTGATCGCGGAAGGCAGGACTTGCAGCAAGGAGGGCAACTTGTGCCTTTATGGCTTCTGCAATCTTACCTGACATCAGATTCCTTGACTTTTTACCAAACACAAGGTTGTAACCCGAAGGATTCGCACCAAGTTCCAAATACTTCTCGGGAATCTCACTATTACTCTCAATGTCATCATAATCTACAGGAAGAAGTTCCATGGCCTGGTCACAGTCGTCGAAACACTGCTTAATACAGCTCGCGAAGGTGGCACGAGGCTGGTTGAAGTCGGAACCTCCGTCTTCAGGAGTCGTAAGCAAGGGAACACCATAGAGCACACCATCATCAGCATAGCCTCCATGAGCCATCAGCAAATAGTAATAGAAGAGGGCACGAAGGCCGAGGGCTTCACCTTTCAAACGGTCAATAAACATCTGCTGCTTGGAAGCTGCACTGGGAGCCCACTTAACCTTGTCGACAATGGAGAGGAAAAGGTTGACATACTGAATGCCATCCTTACATGCGTTCCACTGTGACACGGGATTGTTGTCAGAAGCCCATGAACCAGTGGCCATATTCAGATAAGCACTGGTGGTCAGGTTGGTCACAGCGTCATCTGTAGCCACATCCGTCTGGGTGCTCCTAACGTATGGAAGTCGACCATAGGCATAAATCAGCAGTCCATGTGCATACGCAGACTCCTCGGTCATGTCTTCCAACTGTCGGTTGTTTTCAATTGCCGGCTCGAACATATCATCGCATGAACTCATTGCGAAGAGCGCGATGAAACAGAAAATTATATGTCTTGTCTTCATTTTCTTGTTACTTTTTAGAAGGTTGCTTTAACACCGAGGTTATAGAAACGAGTCTGAGGCGCATAGCCAATGCTTGTCTCCAACAACTTACGATTATTTGAAATTGTGAAGAGGTCGTTGGCATTGACATAAACTGAGAGAGCCTTTAAGATCTTTCTCTTAAACAAGCTTTCAGAGAAGTCATAAGTAATCTGCACCTTGCGAAGGTTGAAACGGTCTGTGGTGTAGAGCCAGAATGTCGATGCCGCAGCATTGTGGTTCGAGTTCAGCGAAGTCAGACGAGGATGAGTAGCCACGTCTGCTGTCTCTGGCGTCCAGCGACCAAGTGCATTCACTGAGTACTTGTCTTCGTTCTTCATATAGTAGTAAGTATTGCTGTTCTTCAACCCGTAAGCACCAAACTGTCCGTTACCTACTACAAAGAGGGTGAAGTTTTTATACTTGAGCGTAAAGTTTACGCCCTTTGTTACAGGAGCACCAAAAGCTCCATTTCTACCAAGATAGATCTGGTCCTTGTTGTCGATGGTACCATCACCATTCGTATCCTCATACTTCAGGTCACCTGGGTGGATGGCACCACCAAGAGCGGATTTGGGAAGACCTTCCTTCAAAGCGTATTCCGTCTTGCCATCAGCGGTCGTGGTGATGTTAAAGTCATCTGTGTTATAGAATCCCAGACACTTAAATCCCCAAATGGCATCAAGAGGACGACCCTGAACGTGTTGGTAATCATACTCTACGATTTCATCGAACTTAGAGTAGTTCGTTTTAAGATAGGTACCCACAACTCCAAGAGCCACGTAAACCTTCTTAAACTGTTTTTGAGCCTTTACACTGAAGTCAAGTCCTCTGCGGTTTTGAACATTGTTGTTGATAGCAGGCATGAACGTAGCTCCCGAGAGACCACCCTGCAAGTGAGAGGGAAATGTCGAAAGGTTCTGAACGATGAATCCAGACATGTCTGTATTGAAGAAGGTAAGGTCTGTGGAAAGAATCTTGTTGAAGAACGAACCACGAAGTGTTACAGAGTACTCTTTGCGATGGATGAAGTCGAGTGCAGGATTACCACCCGATTTGGAGAAAGTATGATTAACACTTGTTCCGTCACTCCAACTGAAATTACTGCTGTTATCAGGATTCACCCATATAGCATCGTAGAGATAGAAATAATCAGTATCCATATAGACATCAGCATCATCGCACAGGTTGCTGTATGAAGCGCTGAGCATCAGGTCATTGATGCGAGTACCTTTCAAGAACTTCTCTTTAGCAAGGTTCCAACCAATCGTGAAGGAGTGTGAAAGACCATTGCGATTACCCTCTGCAAGACGGGCCGAATGAACACCTGCCAATGAGATATCAGCAAAGTATCGACCCAAATAATCGTATCCAGCTTGCAGACCTAAGTTGGCATTGGCATAACGATGATATGCACCACTGGCTGTGGTAGTAAACATGTTTGCGAGAAGCATACCCGTTACATGATGCTTGCCAGCGAACGTGTGGTCATAATCGAAATGACCATTCCAACTGATAGTCTGGCGATAAGCCGTATTTGACATAGCCATGTGGCCAGTAACGATTTCATCGTTCTGCTGGGTAATGCCTACGATAATGTCCTGAGCGTTATAGTTACTCCAGGTGGGGATGAACACTGCGTACTTGTTGTCATACGAAAGACTATAGTTTGCAGCATAGTCGATGGCAAACTGTGTCTTGAACGACAATCCCTTCACAAACTTGTCCATGTCATAGATGATACCCGCATCGAATTGGAACTGACGGCTAACATCTCTTGTCTTACCACCAAAATAGCAATCTGCAATCGCATTAGTCTGGGTTGCTTTGGTTCCTCCTGGGAAATACTTGCCATCGAGCAGGTTCAGTGACTTGTTAAGGATGGCAAGAGCCTTGGAGGCATTGGGATCGACCATATCAATGGGAATCAATGGTGCAGCGTTCTCCGGGAAGTTTGGACGTGCGGTAGCAGCACTGGCCCAGAAGTCACCCTTGTTCTTGTGGGCATTGTAGAACGTGGCGCTTGCGTTAGCAAAACCCTTGATGAACCGGTTGATGGTCAGGTCCACATTACCACGAACACTGAAGCGGTCAGTGTAGTTATCCTTTGCTTTACCGAAGTCAAGGAGGTCTCCCAGACGATAGTAGTTAATGTTCGTGTAGAAGTGAGCACGCGTACCACCGCCCTGTATCTCCACCGTACCCTCCGAACGGTTATATACCTTACGGAGATACTCGTCGGAATAGTAGTTTACGTTGGGATAGCGGTATGGATTGACACCTGAAGCATGATTGTAGATGTCCATCTGGGTGTACTTCGGATCGAGTCCGTCATTCTTGCGTGCTTCGTTGTACAGTGTCATGTACTGTGCAGAACCCAGATACTCTGGGAACTCCTTTGCCACATGGAAACCTGTGTTTGCGTTGGCTGTAACCTGTAGACCATCGACCTTGCCACGCTTGGTGGTGATTAGGATAGCACCCTTTGCAGCCTTTGCACCATAGAGAATCACGGCCTGTGCACCCTTGAGGAAGGTTATCTGCTCGATTTCAGAAGGAAGCACGTTGTTTGACGGACGCTTCACACCATCGATAATCACGAGTGGCAAGTTGCTATTGTCGTTATTGTCGAGGCGCTCATTGTCCATGCCCCATAGGTTGTTGCCATTCCATCCTCCAACAAGAGCATACATGTCCTCAAGACTACTCATCGTATAGTCCTTCTTCTGCAGCTCTTCCATATCCACGTAGGAGATACCTCCGAGAAGTTGTTCTGGATCCTTGTCACGGAAAGCAACATGGACTTTCTTTTTCGCCACGATAGTAGTATCGGCTTCGCTGTCAGCCTCAGTGTCTTCATCGTCCGTGGTCTGGGCATTGAGCATCAGAGGCGAAACAGCAAACAAGGCAAGGAGAAGAATGTTTTTCTTAATATCTTTCATAATCTTCAATCTTCAATGTTCAATATTCAGTCTACTACCATCCTGGATTTTGAGGGAATCCTTCGTACAGATACGTATCCTTGTCAGGAAGAGGGAACCAATAGTGCTTAGACTCCAACGGACGAACGATGAGCACTTCCTTGTGGAAGTTTGCCACCTTTGCATCCATGGGATCGTGCAACGGTTCGCGTGTGTTCTTATTAAAGTACCAGTCGTCATTCTCCAAACGCTCGAACTCATGAGAGTATTTCACGGTGTATGGAGGTTCTGTCAAGAGGAGCCAACGCTGAAGGTCGCACCAACGATGTCCTTCGAATGCAAGTTCCACAGCGCGTTCACGACGAACTTCATCGATGAAGTGTTCACGGGTGTCCATGAGATTAGCCTGAACGTGTTCCATGGGATAATCGTCAGAGTTCACACGATCGCGAAGTGCGTTGATTGCGTCAACAGCAGAGAATGCCATACAATAATCAGGCTTTTCCTTGAGGTCGCCCACTCCGTTTGCAATAGCGGCTCTTGCCTCAGCATACATCAGATAGATCTCAGCAAGACGCATGTAGGGGAGATAGCACTGGAATTTATATTCCCATTCATACCATCTATCACCCTGATTACACTGGTGAGGCACCAGTTTCTGGATGAAATAGCCTGTGCTACTTCCACTATCGACAGCACGCATGGCGCCACCCGTGTAAAGGGTGCAGTAGTCATACTTCTTCTGGTCGGAAGTTAGTGCGTCGATGCTGAGCACATAACGGAAACCGTCGAATACGATATCGTGATAGAATCGTGGGTCGCGATTCTTGAATGGGTGCTCAGGATCCCAACCCGATGCGGGATTCAATACATACTCACCATTCCGTACGAGATAGATGGGTTGTCCGTTAGCCATTCCGTACTGGTCAACAAGGTTTGCTGTGGGGTGGTGGATAATCTTGTCGTGGTCCACGATACCTGCCACCTTAGGACCAAATATCTTTGCACAGTTCCAGTTGGCTGAATTAACACCTGGATAAGCACCACGCATGATGGCTTCTTTTACACCGGGCATTTTCCAATCTTGATTGACGGTATAGAAGATGTTAGAATAGTTGTTTTCAGTATCACTATTATCATCAACCGTATGGTTGTACAGGTCAGAATACTTGAACTCTGCAAGTTTATACTTAACGGTACCCCTATTTACCATATCAAGAGCCTTGCCAAGAGTCTCGGCAGCCTTCTTACAGTAATTCACGTCATAGTCGTATGTCTTGCCGTTGGCACTTGCACCTAACAACTGAGCAGCACCACCCGTCTTGGTCTTCTCAAACTCCTTCATGAGTGGAGAACCTGCCCACAGATAGCACTTGCCAAGGTAGCACAGTGCCGTGAACTTGTCGACGCGTAGATCGTTCTTGTTAGTTGTTTGCATACCGGCAATCGTCACGTCCCAGTCGAGAGGAAGAAGGTCGTAGGCACGTTCGAAGTCTTCTGCACAACGATCGGCACACTCTTGGAAAGAGAGGCGTGGCAGTTCAGGAATGCTTGCAGCCTCAAAGGCTTTGTCGATGTATGGCAGACCACCAAAGTAGCACATCAGCTCGAAGTGCCACCATGCACGGAAGAAATACATCTGTCCGAGCAACAGGTCGCGTTCTTCGTCTGTTCCAACGAGCGACTTGATTTTCTCAATACCCATATTGCACTTACGGATGCAGTACCATGAGTTGTCCCATAGTGACTGGGTCCTATCATTGAAGAAATTTCCTTTAAGCCAGCATTGGTTGTTGTAATACCAGTTACGATAGTTGCCAAGGTCAACCTGATGGTCCATGTGTGCGAAACCTTCTGTATTGTGAACGGCATCGTCACCAAAGTTCCATGCAGTACAATAGTTGACCTTCTCTTTATCCGGAATCAAGTAATAGATTTCCTCAATATACCCTTGGAAATTGCGGTAGTTCTTAAATGCCTCATCCTCTGCTATGATGGACTCGGGTTCTTTGTCGAGCCAGTCGGAGCAAGCAGTGAAGGATAAGCCTACACCCATAAGGAGCAGCAAACCGCGAAATAGGGACTTTATGTTGTTATAATAATTCATATTCATATACTATATTATTATATACATTAAAGATAGAGCTTAAATCCGAAGTTGAAACGTCTGACTGTGGGATAAGCGCCCTGACCACCAGAGAAGTTATAGAAACCACCTACGCCATTAGACGTATTAGTGAGGTTACTCTCGCGGTCGTCAGGCATCTTCGTAATCAGGAAGAGGTTGTTGGCATTCACATAAAGCTTCAGGCTTGAGAAACCAATTTTCTTAATCCAGCCCTTAGTCCAGGTGTATGCTACTTCTACATTCTTCAGTCGGAAGAACGAGCCATCGAAGAGGTACTGAGTACCATAGTTCCATTCTTCCTCGTTCTCAGGAGCTCCAGTAGTAAAGCGCAGGGGGACGACATCAGCCGTTGCAGCCGAAGGATGCCACTGAGTACCAGTATCATATACAGTAAGAAGGGTACTTGGGAAAGAGCGTAATGTCACGTCACGAGTGACGCCAAATACGCCATAGAGCTGAGCAAATATGCTGAAGCCCTTCCACTCCCAACCGATTGTGGCATTATAGGTGTGCTCGGGAGTAGCCGTGTAGCCGTAAGGAGCCTTATCGTTTGTTTCGTCAATCTTACCGTCACCATTGAAGTCAACAAGATAATGGTCGCCAATGAGGACCTGATTGTCGTTCTTCTCACGATATGGCGTACTATAGAGTTCGTCGTAGGTGCCAATAAAACCTCTGTCAATGAAAGATACGTACTGGCCCTGAGAATAGCCTTCTGCCTTACGATAGCTTGGAATCAGTGCGGGGTCATCCTTTAAGATAATAGTATTGTGCGCGTACGTATAGTTGGCATTTGCCCAGAAACGCATGCCATTACTCTTCAACACCTTATTAAAACGCAGTTCAAACTCGAAACCTGAGTTCTTCATCTTACCCTTATTGATGTCCGGGGTCTTTGCAGCACCATAGAATGAAGGCACGGTGCGATCGGCTCCAGAGATGAAGATGTCAGTACGGTCGTCACGGAACCAGTCGAAACTACCTGCAAACATGCCATTAGCAATGGCATAGTCGAAACCTATGTTCTTCTTTGTTACCGTTGCCCAACGGAGGTCGGGACTGGCAATGGTGCTTTCCTTATAACCCGTGAACGGACTGTTGGAACCATCAGTGGCCATTGCGAACGGTCCACTAACCGCCCAATTCGTCAGATAAGCCCAACGGGCACCTGCGTTATCGTCACCGATCTGACCAATGGAGCCACGAATCTTGAACATGTCAATGATACCCTTCTCCCTGAGCTTGTCCATGAACTTCTCTTCCGAAAGCATCCAGCCTGCAGCTCCTGAACAGAAGAAAGCGAAGCGGTTTTCAGGAGAGAACTTCTGTGAACCGTTGTAAGCACCGTTGAACTCAGCGAAATACTTGCTCTTAATGTCATAGGTGGTACGGAACACCCAGTCCTCACGACGCCACTCAAGGTCGGAGTTATTGGCATCGATACGACGCTTCCAGTTACCCATGGCAGTGACATTGTGGATCCCAAACTGGCGAGCCCAATAGAGTTGAAGTGAATATTCTGTTCCACGGCTCGTCGAACTTATGCTACCGTCTTCCTTATCCCAAGTGCGGGGTTCATAGAAATCAAAACCTGTGCTAGGGAAGATGTCTTCTCCGTGAACAAACACACCATTCTCTGGGAGAATGTATGCTGTCTTTGCCTGATGCTGGTCATAGATACCGCGTTTACCTTCGTCAAAGCGGTTATCCCACGATATTGTTCCACGCAGGAGCAGGCCCTTTGTGATGAAGTCAAGCTTCTGCTCGAGCGAGAAGTCGGTATAGATACGTGTGATGGAGTTTAGCGCATAACCGGTGGTTGCCAAATTCATAGGAGAGTTTGCAACGTTGGAAGCAAATTGCTTAGAGAAACCCCATGACCCATCAGAGTACTTAACAGGGAAGATATTGGGTGGCATACGATAGGCTCCCACCCAGTTCTGTGCCTGGAAGTGCTCACCAGTATTATTATAATAATAGTGTGGAGTCTTCTGACGTGCATTAGAACCAGCCAGACTTACCTTAAACAAAGTGGTCTTTGTGATTTGGAAGTCCAGATTTGAACGGACATTCAAACGATTGTATGTATAACCACCTTTATAACCCTGATTGTTCTCCCGAATTCTTGTCATGTCGCCTTCGTTCTGGAAGTCGAATGCCACGAAATACTTCACAAACTTAGTACCACCAGAGATATTGAGGTTTGTATTATAGGACAAAGCAAAGTCCTTGAACATCTCATCCTGCCAGTCGATGTTAGGATAGCGTTCTGCCATGCTGTAGTCGCCAAGATAGTTGCCTGCAGCATCATAATGTGGCTTCACGGTACGATCCTGGTTGCGGAAGTTATTGATGAACGTCTGCGGACGATAGTAAGCCCATGAACCTGCACCACCTAAGGCCAACTCATGCTCGATGGCCTGATTACGGTACATATATCCGTCGTATGCATCATACTTATGCGGAAGCTTTGACACAGCCTTCAGGGTAGCGTTGAAACCAACGTCGATTCTTGCCTTACCTTCCTGACCACGCTTGGTGGTGATAAGGATAACGCCGTTAGCACCCTCGACACCATAAACCGCTGTGGCAGAGGCGTCCTTCAACACTGAGACAGTGGCCACAGATGTGATATCAACGGACTTAATGTCACGCTTGACACCATCGACGAGGATCAGAGGCTGAGCATCCTGGTTCCAAGCTGCAGCACCACGAATGTAGATACGTGGGTCTTCTTCACCTGGCTGACCAGAAGAAGCAACCGTTACAACACCTGGAAGGTTACCCGTGAGGGCTGTGCCAAGACTACCGATACCTGCGGTACGTTCGAGAACTTCGCCCGTGGTCTGTGCAATAGCACCCACAACCGAGGCTTTCTTCTGCTGACCGAAACCAACCACCACGACTTCATCCAGCCGGTTGTCGTCTTCAAGCACAACTTTCACAGTGCGCTGCTTGTCGACCTTGACTTCCTTCGTGGTCATACCCACATAAGAAACCACCAGCACTGACTTTTCGGAGGGCACCTTCAACTGGAAGTTACCATCGATGTCAGTCAGGGTACCCACGCCTGTTTGGCCTTTCACCAACACCGTGGCACCTATCAAAGGTTCCGCGTTATTGTCAGTGACTGTACCCTTTACCGTGATGCTATTCTGGGCATGAAGCATAGAACTGCATGCAAACAGCATCAGAATCGCAGGAATGGTCTGTCTAATCAACTGTTTTAGATTCTTCGATTTTGACAGATTTTGATTCATAGAAATGGTATTTTGTAGTTAATTTAAGCATTTTTTAACACTTGAACGGGACAAAATTAAATATTATTAATCATGCCCCAATTTGCACATGTTTCAAATTCTTTAGTTTTTGTTTCAAACACTCATTTCAATGTTAAAATGGCGGTTTTAACGGACTTTTTTGCCTTTGATTGGTTCGTGTCTCTATCATGGTCACAGTCGTTAGTTTTTCATGTTATCTGTGGTCAAAAGTACGATTAAACGAGCGAATTTGCAAACAAAATCTGAGATTTTTGTCGAATGATGGCCAAATACTTAAGTTGACTAGCCCGAGACTAGGCTCAACACACCTCGTACCTGCGTTCGACACACCTCGAACCTGCGTTCGACACGCCTCGTACCTGCGTTTAATATATAATGTACCTGCGCACGTTAAGCGCCAAGCGAGCTTGGCTAATGAAGAATGTATAATGAACAAAGATTAACCCAAACCACCAAACAACCAAACAACCAAACAACTAAACGACCAAACAACCCCATTAAATCAGGGATGAAACATACAAAACACAATATGAAACAAATGTGAGCATAAAGGCGAAACGAAATTCATAACTTTGCAACGAAAGAACACTTAACACTATGAAAAATCTACTCTTTTTACTCCTTATCACCCTGCTGCCGGCAACCCTCCGAGCACAGGAAAGACGCCCAATCGACGCACAACACCCTTTGTGGATGATCCACGTTGACGTATGGAATGCTGCTGACCCGCAGAAGATTATCAATCTGATTCCAGAAGACATCAAACCGTATGTCTGCATGAATCTTTCCCTGTCTTGTCAGTATGACACGGAAAAGAACGTGTACAAGATGCCGCAAAATGCCACTCGCACCTACAAATCGTGGGCAACAGTGTGCCAGCAAAACGGTCTGTGGTTTACCTGCCAACCAGCATCGGGCGGACACACCCACATTCAGGATACCGACCTGGAGACATTTGAATATTTCTTCCGTCATTTCCCCAACTTCCTCGGTTGGAACTATGCTGAGCAGTTTTGGGGCTTCGACGAGAAGAACTCAAAGAACGACCTTAGTTCGTCGTTCCAGGCTGACCGCATCGCCCTGTTTGCCAAGCTGGTGGAGATGTCGCACAAATACGGAGGTTTCCTCACCGTATCGTTCTGTGGAAACATCTGGAGCCACGCCCTGAACCCCATCGGAATGCTGAAGCGTAATGCATCGCTGCTGAAGGCCTGCCGCAACTATCCCGAAGCCATCCTGTGGTTGTATAAATACACCACCTCGTCATGCTTCTACAACAACGAGAGTGTAACCTACGGTCCCTACATCTCCGGCATTGCAAAGAACTACGGCGTACGCTACGACAACTGTGGATGGAACGGCGCTATGGAGTCGCTGGTGGGAAAAGACAAGACGAAATACCCCATTGCTGCAGGCATTGCCACCGTGATGGAACAGATGGCTGTGAACGGCGGTGCTGTATGGGACGGACCTGAACTCATCTGGACAGAGGACTTCAAGGAAACGGGAAAGACCACAGTGGACGGCTATTCACGTCGCAACTGGGCCACCTTCGACGGATTCCAAGGGGCTTGGATTGACATGTTCCGAAAGATCATCGACGGCACCATATACATACCTACCCGTGAGGAGGTGATGGAGAAAACAAAGGTAATCGTGATAAACAACGTCACAACAGGAAACGACGAAGAGAAATATGCCGCCTGGGGCGACCTCTACGACGGGCTGTACAAGCAGAACGACCCCATGAACGCAGGCTCATCCTACGGTGCTGGCCCTGGTCAGTGGATGTCCAACTTCTGCTATTTCAAATCGACAGGCCGTTACGGGGCTATCCCCATCGTTCCTGCCATGTACGACAACCTGTCGAAAGCCGTGCCTGTGAGAGTAAGCAAATCGGCTTACACCTCGCGCTGGCCAAACATAGACAAGAAGGTTGCAGAGTTCAACAAATACTATCCTGAAGTAAGCACGGGTGACCTGTATGTCAACCGCTATCGTAACCAATTGGTGACATACACGCCTTACAGCTATCTCAACAAGTTGACAACGGCAACAGGACACATCCCCTTGCTCTACAACACCTGCGACAGCCTGCACCTGACTCTGGGAAAACTGGGAACAGCATTGGTGCGTGAATATGCCGACCACATCGACCTCTACCTCAACAATTACCGTACGGACACTACTACACAGGTGAAAGAGGACATCGTGATTACAGGCGTTACCTCCGAACCTTCGTACACCATCAACAAACGACTGCGTGCATCGGCAGTAGCTGTGCCTCAGTGGGATGCAGAGAAAGGCATCTACACCTTGAGCGTGAAACACTTAGGCGGAGTGGATGTCACCATCAACTGTCAAGGAAGCGGCACAGACAAGCAAACCGACACACTGCCCAACACATCGCTGACAGCCGACCTTCCCAAGCAACCGGACGAATACAAGGGTGAAATCATCATCGAGGCAGAGGACATGGACACTAAGAGTGTGAAGAACTGCACCACCAGTCCCTATAACTCTCACCCCAACGTGAGAGGACACGCCGGCAACGGATTCGTGGAAATGGGAACCAACACCTCGGGGGCACTGCGCCACCAACTGAAACTGAAAGAGGCTGGAACCTATCGCGTACAAGTCAGATATATGTGCAGCAGCAAGGCGGGCAAGATGCGAATTACTGCCAATGGCAAGAGTACAATTGTAAATACGGAGAAGACGGAAGACAACGAGTGGAAGAAAGTCACGCTTGAAGACGTTGCCTTGAAAGCAGGCACCAACAACCTCATCGTCACGAACGTAGGTGGTCTGCCCATCTTCATCGACCAAATCATATATCAGCCTGCCGATCTCGAGCCCGAAAAGTTCCTCATCACCATTCGTAAGGCAAGCTATGGTTCTATTACGCCGAACGTGACTGAGGCCGCTGAAGGCGAAGAGGTTACATTGACCATCAAAGCCACAGAAGGCTATGGACTGAAGGAACTGCAGGTGGTCAACGGCGTCAACTTCACCATGAAGATGATTATGAGTCTGGAGACACTGGACAACGGCAACACCACCCTGACCTTCATCATGCCCGACGACAACGTAACCCTGCAACCCGTCTTTGCCAAAGGAACGAATGTGGTTGACGGAATTGAGGATATTGCGAATGCCGACTCGCAGATTAAGAGCGATGACATATTTGATTTAGCTGGTCGCAGAATTGCGAAATCGTCAAATCATAGCAGTATTAAAGCACCGAAGGGTGTATATATCAAAAACGGAAAGAAAATCATTATCAGACAATGAAAAAAAGCCTTCTCCTCACCATGATGTTGCTGTCGACGGCCTTGACCATGACGGCACAAGACAACACAGAACGCCTGTGGTACGACAGTCCTGCCAAGATTTGGCTCGAAGCATTGCCTATTGGTAATGGTCGACTTGGAGGCATGGTCTATGGTGGCACACAGAACGATGAAGTGCAACTAAACGAGGACACCTTCTGGTCAGGTGGTCCGCACGACAACAACAGCACAACGTCAATTGACCATCTCGATGAAGTACGCAATCTCATCTTCAACGACAAGGACGCAGAAGCTGCAAAACTCATCGACCAGCAGTTCATCAAAGGCCCTCACGGAATGAAGTACCTGACGCTAGGAAGCCTGAAAATGATGCATGAAGGCATCACACAGGAAAACGTCAGCAACTATAAGCGCGAACTTGACCTGCAGACGGCACTATCAACTGTGACCTTCGAACAAAACGGGAATCACTATCGCCGCACCACCTTTGCCACAATGGCCGACAACATCATCGTCATGCGACTGGAAAGCGACGCACCAGAAAGTTTCGCCATCAGTCACACTGCCCCCTATGCCACGTCGTACGACAAGAGCAAGGACGGCATCATGGCCACCATACAAGGCGTTGACCACGAAGGCATTGCCAGCAAACTGAAAGCAGTTCTGCGCTATCAGGTGGAGAGCGACGGCGAAGTGACTTACCAAGCGGACGGTGGCGTACAAGTGAAGAACGGCAAAACGACAACAATATACGTTTCTGCCGCCACGAACTATGTCAATTACGAAGATGTGACTGGTAATTCCGTTGCTAAGACCCTAAAACAACTGAAGAATGCACGAAAGCACAACTATGCAGCATTGCTCAGTCGTCATATAAAGGCTTACCAGCAGCAATATCAGCGCGTTAAGCTCCACCTTCCTTCGACAGCTAACAGCCAGTTGCCCACAGACAAACGTCTGGAAAAGTTCACGGGAAGCACAGACTGGGGCATGGTGGCATTACTCTTCAACTACGGACGCTATCTGCTCATCTCCAGTTCACAGCCAGGCAGTCAACCTGCCAATCTGCAAGGGCTATGGAACGACAAGAGGGATGCCCCTTGGGATTCGAAGTACACCATCAACATCAATGCCGAGATGAATTATTGGCCTTCGGAAATCTGTAACCTGACGGAGACGAATGCGCCCTTCTTCGAAATGATTCGCGACCTGAGTGTAACAGGAGCGAAAACGGCAAAGGTCATGTACAACTGTAGAGGCTGGATGGCTCACCACAACACTGACCTCTGGCGCATAGCAGGTCCTGTGGATGGTGCTTTCTGGGGCATGTTCCCCAATGGTGGTGCCTGGCTGGCGACGCATCTGTGGCAACATTACCTCTACACGGGCGACAAGAAGTTCCTGCGCCAATGGTATCCTGTCATTAAGGGTACGGCAGACTTCTATCTCGACTACATGCAGCCTCATCCCAAATACAACAATTGGCTGGTAGTGGTTCCCTCAGTCAGTCCTGAGCAAGGGCCTGCCGGAAGGCCAACGCCCATCACGGCGGGTTGTACCATGGACAATCAGATTGTCTTCGACGCCCTGTCGAATACCCTGCAAGCCGCTCGCATCCTGGGTAAGGATGCCGACTACCAGAAGACTTTGGAGAATGCCCTTTCGCAATTGCCTCCCATGCAAATAGGTAGTCGCAAGCAACTGCAAGAATGGCTCATCGATGCCGATGGAAGTGACATGCATCATCGCCACATCTCGCACCTCTACGGTCTGTTCCCCTCCAACCAAATTAGTCCTTACAGCCATAACGAGCTCTTTGCTGCTGCCAAGCAGACGCTGACCGATCGCGGAGATGAAGCAACAGGATGGAGTCTGGGATGGAAAATATGCTTCTGGGCACGCATGCTTGACGGCAATCATGCCCTAACCATCCTGAAGAATATGCTCAAGCTTTTGCCCTCAGAGAGATCAATGAGGCAATATCCTGAGGGACGCACCTTCCCCAACCTCTTCGATGCTCATCCACCCTTCCAGATCGACGGCAACTTTGGTGCCACAGCAGGTATTGCAGAGATGCTGCTGCAAAGCCACGACGATGCCATACATCTGCTCCCTGCCCTACCTTCGACTTGGGAAGAAGGAAGTGTTACAGGTTTAAAGTCACGTGGCGGATTTGAAGTGGATATGGAGTGGAGTGGAAGTCAACTCCAGAAGGCCACCATCCACTCAACTATCGGTGGTGTTGCCCGCATCCGTTCTTATGTAGAATTGGAAGGCGAAGGTCTGAAAATGGCAAATGGTGAATGTCCCAACCCACTATACAAGGGTGCCCAGATAAAAGAGCCTCTCTTGGCAAAGTCACTCACGGAAAAGCCTGCACTCGGCGTGAAGAAGGTCTATGAGTACGACCTGCAGACCAAGCCTGGCGGCACATACCACCTATATAATCAATTTGAAGGACTATCAACAAAATATTAATAGTATGAAACGCTTCTGCGCTCTCAGTCTACTCTGTGCATTCTGCATGAAAGCAGTGTCTCAGAATCCTGTCATCTATGACCGTTATACACCCGACCCAGCTCCGTATGTTCATGGCGACACACTTTATCTCTTTGTCGACCACGATGAAGACGAGACCCTGAACGGCTACTTCACCATGAAGGACTGGTTGCTATATAGCACGGTGGATATGGTGAACTGGACCTATCGAGGCACTCCCCTGACCTCCGCCACCTTCTCGGCTTGGGCAAAGCAGGACAACGATTGCTGGGCAAGTCAGTGCATAGAGCGCAACGGCAAATGGTATTGGTATGTTACCGCTACCATCAAGGGAGAAGCCTATCCTGGCATTGGTGTGGCTGTGGCCAACAATCCGGCTGGTCCCTACCGCGATCCCATCCGCAAGCCATTGGTCAAGGGCTGGTTCAAGATTGACCCTACCGTAATGATTGATGACGACGGGCAAGCCTATCTGTTCTATGGCAACAACATGCTTTGGTACGCCAAACTGACGAAGAGCATGACCTCAATCACAGGAGGCGAGATAGAGGTGAAGACCAAGGACGAAGCAGCATTTGGTCCGTACAAGGGCTATGACGATAATGGCAACCCTAAGACCAACTTCGAGGAAGCATCCTGGATATACAAGCGCAACGGCAAGTACTATCTGGAATATGCCGCAGGAGGAGTTCCCGAGTATTGGGCATACTCCACTGCAGACAAGATTACAGGTCCGTGGACCTATCAGGGCAAGGTCATGGGACAGGCCGATAACAGTTTCACCATTCATGGTGGAAGCGTGGAATTCCGCGGACATCACTATATGTTCTACCACAACGGAAAACTGCCAGGCGGAGGAGGCTTCAAGCGCGCGACATGTATCGAAGAGTTTACGCCCAATGAAGACGGAACCATTCCCTACATCAACTTTACTTCGAAGGGTGTGGAACCCCTACAGACACTGAATCCTTTTGTATTGCAGGAAGCCGAAACCATCAACCAGTGCGAAGGCGTGCGTTGTGAAGGCGACTACCAGCAATGTTATGTGACAGATATCAGTCATGGCGACTACATCAAGGTTCGCAACGTTGACTTTGGCAAGAATGGTGCCAAATCGTTTAAGGCCAAAGTTCGATGCACCAAGAAATGCACGTTGTTCATTCGCCTCGGCAGTAAGACAGGCACTGCCAAGGGGCGTATAACGATAGAACCAACAAACGAGGAATGGGCAGAGGTCTCTTGCGACCTTACCTCTTCCCTAACGGGTGTGCGCGACATTTTCCTTACCTTCACAGGAAGTGGAGGCCCCTTCCTCGATTTCGACAACTGGTGCTTTAGCGAAGAGACTACAGGCATTGAGGAGCTTCGCTCCAGTTCAGAGTCCGGAGTTCATAGTTCAGAGTCGTATGACTTGAGTGGACGTAAGTCGACAAACAACGGCAAGTCGATTAGGATCGTTGACGGAAAGAAGATACTCCACAATTAAGCATAGACAAGAAAGGGATTGACTATCCTTTCCTAATATACTGCATTTAAATAATTCAAAAATAAAGGTCTCATGGAAACAAAGTCAAGATTCATCACGCGCCTCATGGCTCTCGCCCTGTTTATTGGCGTAGGTCTGTTCTCGATGGGCGAAACCAAAGCCCAGTCGTATCCTGTCATTCAGAACCCCATGCTTTGGGCCGACGTTCCCGACCCCGATGTCATACGTGTGGGTGACACTTTCTACTTGGTCTCCACCACCATGCATCTGATGCCTGGCGGTCCCATCATGCGTTCTAAGGACCTGAAGAACTGGGAGACTGTGGGGTACATCTTCGATCGTCTTACAGACTCTCCTAAGTACGACCTGCAGGAAGGTACCGTTTACGGACGTGGTCAATGGGCTACTTCCCTGAAGTATCACGATGGCAAGTTCTGGGCGTTATTGGCTCCCAACGAGGGAGGTCCGATGGGTGACACCTACATCTTCACTGCCGATAAGGCTGAAGGACCTTGGACCATCCATTCGCGTCTTCGTCACTTCCACGATGCAACGCTGTTCTTTGACGACGACGGCACGCCCTATGTCTTCTACGGAACTGGGGAGATGTGTCAGCTGACGCGTGACCTGAAGGGTGTGGTCGAAGGCAGTCAACGCCATTATTTCGAGCGCGAGGCCGATGAACGCGGATTGCTCGAAGGAACCCGCGTCATCAAGCACAACGGCACATATTATGCATTGCTCATCAGTCACGTCTATGCTCCAGGCCGTCATCGCCGTGAGGTGTGCTATCGCACTAAGGACCTGAACGCCAAGTGGGAGAAGAATGTCGTCCTTGAGAGTGACTTTGGTGGATTCTCATATCTTGCACAGGGCACCATTGTTGATACGGAAGAAGGGGATTGGTACGGCATTATGTTCCAAGACCGCGGCGGAGTTGGTCGTGTGCTGACGCTCTCACCCGTTCGTTGGATCGATGGATGGCCCATGCTAGGCGACGAGAACGGCAAGGTGACCGATACCATGCGTGCTTATCGCAAGGGCGAACCTGAGACATCAATTATTTGTAGCGACGACTTCTCTTCCAACAAGTTAGGACTGCATTGGCAGTGGAACCACAATCCTGTGAATGAGGCTTGGAGTCTTACTGAGCGTCAGGGTTGGCTTCGACTGAAGACCAGTCGTGTAGTGCCTAACCTATACCTGGCTCCTAACACCTTGACCCAGCGCATGGGAGGTCCTGTATGCAGCGGAAGCGTATGCATCGACTTCTCTAAACTGAAAGATGGCGATTGTGTCGGTTTCTCTGCTTTTAACGGTGATTCGGGCGTGCTTACCATCAAGCGCAAAGGCAAATCGTTCGTTCTGGAGATGAGCGAACAATCCGTGAAACTGACAGACCGAAACAAAGAAGTGACACAGGTCGATGAGAAGGTTGTAGAAAGCGTGACTCTCTCCCCCAAAGCCAAGAAGATATGGTTGCGCATCGATGGTGACTTCCGTCCCAGGCATAACGACGCAGCAAACTTCTTCTACAGCATGGACGGTGAACAATGGACAAAGATTGGCACGAAGAACTATCGCATGACATTCGACTATCGCCGTCTCTTCATGGGCTCCAAGTTCGCCCTCTTCTGCTACGCCACGAAGCAAACTGGTGGCTGGGCAGACTTCGATTGTTTCCAATATCAGCAACTCGACCAACCTATGGAATTTGATCCTAACCTTTACGTCTTCCTCTGCTTCGGCCAGTCGAACATGGAAGGCAACGCTCGTCCTGAGCCACAAGACATGAAACTGCCCGATGACCGCTTCATCATGATGGCAGCCGTTGACGATGCCCAACGCCAGCGCAAGCAAGGTAACTGGTATCAGGCATTGCCTCCTCTCTGCCGCAGTAACACGGGCATTACACCCGCTGATTACTTCGGACGCACGCTAACTGCAGCCCTGCCCGACAGCATTCGTGTGGGCGTCATCAATGTTGCCATTGGCGGATGTCACATCGAGACATTTATGAACGATTCCATCGAGAATTATGTCGCTCATCGTGCACCTGGCTGGATGAAAGGTCCATTAGAGGCTTACGGCAATAATCCTTACGAACGTCTGCTCTCCTTGGCTCGCAAGGCCAGCAAGCAGGGCGTCATCAAAGGCATACTCCTGCATCAGGGTGAATCGAACACGGGTGATCCCACTTGGGCAGACAAGGTCAACATCGTCTATAAGCAGTTGCTCGCTGACCTGAACCTGAAAGCTGAGGATGTTCCCCTGTTGGCCGGCGAGGTGGTAATAGCCGATGGCAAGGGACAATGCATTGCCATGAACAAGCAGATTCAGGCACTTCCCCAGACCATCCCAACAGCCCACGTCATCTCTGCCGAAGGCTGCACCAATGGTCCCGACCGTCTGCACTTCGATGCTGCAGGCTATCGCGAACTCGGTCGCCGTTATGGTCAGGAGATGCTCCGCCTGCTTGGCGTGAAATAAATAGGCGGAAACATTTGGAAATTCAAGTGTTTTTTTATTATCTTTGCACTATAGAATAGACCCGGAAAGGGTATAATATTGCAAAATGTTGCACGGCGTGAGATTATCTTTTCACGTCGTGCAATATTCGTTTCAAGGCGTGCGACAATCCTTTCACGCCGACGTTCACTCTTTCCTCCTTAGGCGTTCGGCTCCATCCTCCTGCGAGCCGAGGCTTATCCACCTAAGGGCCGAAACTTATCCTCCTAGGTGTTTCTACCGGAAGACCTATATCTTATCGTCAGAAGCCCTAGGCCTTATTGACGTAAGACCTAGGGCTTACACGCAATGATTAATTTTTCACTTTGCCTCTTCTCGTTTTTCTTTTTTATTTCTTATCTTTGCATCGATAATTAACAATATAGTCACTCTAGTCCATCTAGTTAATCTAGAAAATCTAGTCAAACCAAGTCAAATCTAACCACCATGCCCTCCAACCCTCAGTACATACCTTCGGTGCTTCGGACACAAACGAATTGGAAAGAACTCTGGTTCTACCAAAAGACAGAGGTGCTTTATCAACTCACCTTTGTCTTCACCCACCGTTTCCTTCCGTCCTTCGGTGACCGCACTGTCGACCAAATGGTACAAGCAGCACGTTCCGGCAAGCAGAATATCGTGGAAGGCTCCTCTGATGGAGTGACGAGCATGGAGATGGAACTGAAACTGCTCAACGTAGCACGCTCAAGTATAAAAGAGCTGCAAGAGGACTACGAAGACTATATCCGTAGCCACAAGCTAACGCTCTGGACTAAGACCCATCTTCGCTTCGAGGGTATGCTCGAATACTGTCGCACTCACAACAAAGTGGATGACTACGAGCCCTATTTCGAAAAATGGAAAGACGAAGAGATGGCTAACACCGCTGTTACTCTATGCCGCATGGTCGACCGCATGATGATGACCTATCAAAAGCTTAAAGAGGAAGAATTCCTCACCGAAGGAGGCATCCGCGAACGCCTGACTGCCGCCCGAGTCGGCTATCGAGCCATACAACAAAAAACCATCGAGGAACAAGACCGAGAGATAAACCGCCTACGCAACGAGGTCGCCCGCTTCCAATCCATCATTAAAGACTGGGATAGCCCCAAGTCTCCTCCCAAAAAGTACCTCTAGAATCCCTAGAACATCTAGAACTCCTAGAAAATCCAGCATCAACGATACTACATAAATCCCTTAACCAGTTAATCTTTTATTTCGCCTCCATTTGCATTATATTCATAAACAATTCATATCATTGCCTGCAAGAATCCATTAAATGCCTGCCAATGATATAAAAAATAACAAACGACATAGGATGAATCGTCCGCTTTGATGCTTGTTTCCGTCATTTGCTGCGTTCGAGAATCTTATCCAACCGTTCCTCGAAGGGGGTGTCTGAAAAAGCCTGCGAACTTATGTCGTTTGGCGTGGGAGATAAGTCTACGAGGTGCAAGTTCTTGCAATGGGTGAAGGCGCACTTCTCAATGCTCGGGCTGCACCTCGACATGTCGACGTAAGACAACACGTTACAACCCATGAAGGCGTAACTCTTTATGTGTTTGAGCGAGGAGGGCAACTGCACTCGCTCTATGCCACAGAAGCGTGAAAAGACATGCTCGCCGATGACTTCCACACCTTCCGGTATG
>CADCHQ010000016.1 GCA_902801325.1 uncultured Bacteroidales bacterium
AAGCTTGATTCATGCTGCCCCTCGACTTGCATGTGTTAAGCCTGTAGCTAGCGTTCATCCTGAGCCAGGATCAAACTCTTCATTGTACTATCTTTTTTTGTTTTCTTCTTGCAAAGAAAAGGAAAGCGCACACCAGAGATCTTCCTCGGCACTATTGGACTCGTTTATCGCATTCAGAATCGACGGTTCGATTCTCATTTCTTGTACTACTTTTTTGTCTATGTAAGTCTATCAAAGAACTCTTTTTGAAGTGCTCCTAAGAAGGTTTCTTCTCATTTGCGGATGCAAAGGTACGGCGTTTTTTTGGACTGACAAAATATTTTGAGAGTTTTTTTCTATTTTTTTTCTTTTTTCTTGCAATACTTGCTTAAGCCAATGGGTTATCGTACCTTTGTTTCTATATATATATAATAATGTATAGTAATTAATAATATTCTTATAAAACAGTATTTCAATGAAATCTTTTATCAAGTACACTTTGGCCAGTTTGCTGGCTTTAGTATTGTTTACAGTGGTGACCATGATAATTGGTCTAGTATCTTTAGCTGGCATGATGGCTTCGGATGGTATGACTCCTTCCGTAAAGAACAACACCATTCTTCGCATCAATCTTAGTGGTGACATAGCTGAGCAGACACAAGATACCCCATTCGCATCGTTAATGGGAGGCGGTCAAGAAATGGTTCCCGGCCTTCAGACGTTGACCGAGGCCATCGCAAAAGCAAAGACGAATGATCATGTTAAAGGTATATACATTGAGAACGCAACCCTGTCTGGCACCCCTGCCACGGTGCAAGAATTGCGCCAGGCACTCTTAGACTTTAAGGAGAGCGGCAAGTTCATTGTCTCATACAGCGACAACTATTCCCAATCGGGCTATTACATCAGTTCTGTTGCCGACAGGATTATGCTCAACCCTGAAGGTATGGTCGACTGGCACGGATTGGCTTCACAACCCATGTTCTTCAAGGATGCTATGGATAAACTAGGCGTGAAGATGCAGGTATTCAAGGTTGGTACATTCAAGAGTGCCGTAGAACCCTTCATCAACACTTCCATGAGCGAGCCTAACCGCGAGCAGGTAACCAGTTACCTTACCAGCATCTGGGAAGGAATAAAAAAGGACGTCTCGAAATCTCGCAAAATTACTGTCGAACAGTTGAACACTTTAGCTGACGAATATGTGGCTATGCACCCGGCATCTTATATGGTAGAGAACAAACTGGTGGACAAACTTACCTATATAGATGAGGTGAAGGAGTATCTGAAGAAGAAGATGGAGCTGAAAGAGGACGAGAGTCTGAACTTCATCAGTCCTAAGGAGATGGCCAGCAGTGAAATGCCTGAATACAAAGAACAGGACGACAAGATTGCCGTTTATTATGCCGTTGGCGATATTGTGCAGACTGCAGGAAGCATATCTCCCATGGGTGGCACAGGTCCGCAGATTGTAGGAGAGAAGGTTATCGACGACCTGCGTGCTTTGCGCGAGAATAAAAATGTAAAGGCTGTGGTATTGCGTGTGAACTCAGGTGGAGGCTCGGCCTATGCCAGCGAACAGATATGGCGTGAGGTTGAACTGCTGAAGCAGGAGAAGCCCGTTGTCGTTTCCATGGGTGGTCTTGCCGCCAGTGGTGGTTATTACATTTCGAGTGGTGCCAACCAGATTTATGCCGAGCCCTCGACCTTAACCGGCAGTATCGGCATCTTCGGTATGATTCCCGACGCAAGCGAACTGATAACCAAGAAAGTGGGCATTAAGTTCGATGTTGTGAAAACCAATGCGCTGAGTGACATGGGCACAATGGCACGTCCGATGAATGCCGAAGAGGGTCACCTGATGCAAGCCATGATCGAACGTGGTTATGAAGTCTTCACTGGCCGTGTGGCTATGGGTCGAAAGATGAAGCTTGAAGACGTGAAGGCTATTGCCGAAGGACGCGTATGGACTGGTGAGCAAGCCAAGGAATTAGGTCTGGTGGACAAACTGGGCAATCTGAATGACGCCATCAAGGCTGCAGCAAAGCTTGCTAAGCTGGAGAAATACAATCGTGTCAACTATCCCGAACCCGCTCCTTGGTATCAGTCATTGCTGAACCAGAAGAAGTCGGGTTACCTGGAAGCCGGACTGCGCGAAGTATTGGGTGAATACTACACCACCTTCTCACTGCTTCGCACATTGAAGAATCAGGATCGCATACAGGCACGACTGCCCTTCGAACCCAACATTCAATAATTAAGGATTAGAGATGGAAGGCGATCTGGTACGCATCAACGAATGGTTGTTGCCGTTGAGTTGGCTCTACGGCCGGGGTGTTGCATTACGCAATGCGCTATTCGACATGGGCATACTGGAATCCCGAACCTACAACATCCCCATTATCAACGTTGGTAACCTTACCGTTGGCGGAACAGGCAAGACCCCCCACACGGAGTATCTGATACGCCTGCTAAAGCCAACGTATAAGGTGGCCGTCCTGAGTCGTGGCTATAAACGCAAGACCAAGGGCTATGTCCTGGCCACAGAAAAGAGCACAGTAGAAGAGATTGGCGACGAGCCCTGGCAGATGAGGAAGAAATTCCCCGACATCTATATTGCCGTCGACCGAAGCAGGCGTCACGGCATCGAACGCTTGTGTTCGGACAAGGAAACGCGAGACGTTGATGTCATCTTACTTGACGATGCCTACCAACACCGGTATGTACAACCTGGCGTAAACATCCTCTTGGTTGATTACCACCGCATGGTGACCGACGACAAGCTCTTGCCGGCAGGTCGATTGCGTGAACCCAAGGAAAGCATCAGGCGAGCACACATGGTTGTTGTAACCAAATGCCCTTACGACATCAAGCCGATGGGCTATCGCGTCATCCAGCGCCAACTGTCCCTGATGCCTTTCCAGAAACTCTTCTTCACTTCGTTGCGTTACAACAGATTGCAGGCATTGTTCAGTGACTCAAGTCGTGATTTACCCATGCCTAGCAGTGGCGAGCACATCTTGTTGCTTACAGGCATTGCATCGCCAGAACAGATGCTTATCGACCTGAAACCATACTGCAACGACATCACGCCACTCTCCTATCCCGACCATCACTACTTCTCGACTGAGGACGTGCAGGAAATCAACCAAAAGTTCAGTTCCTTGCCTCAGCCACGCCTCATCATCACAACCGAGAAGGATGCTTCACGCCTGCGAAAGGCCAAAGGCTTAAGTCCAGAAGTCCGCGAGGCGTTGTATGTGCTACCCGTAGAGGTGCAGTTTATGAGAAACGAACAAAACAGTTTTAACGATAAAATTTTAGGCTATGTACGAGAAAATCCAAGAAACAGCATCGTGGATTAAAGCCAAGATGCTCAGTAAACCAGAAACAGCCATCATTCTGGGCACAGGCCTGGGACGACTGGCCGATGAGATTGAAACGGAACAGGCCATCCCCTACTCCGAGATTCCTAACTTCCCTCAGTCAACCGTCGAGGGCCACAGCGGCAAGTTGCTTCTGGGCAAACTGGGCGGCAAAGAGATTCTGGCCATGCAGGGCCGATTCCATTTCTATGAGGGCTACTCGATGAAGGAAGTTACCTTCCCCATTCGCGTGATGTACGAACTGGGCATCAAGACCCTCTTTGTCAGCAATGCAGGTGGAGGTACCAACCCCTCTTTCAAAGTGGGCGACATCATGATTATCACCGACCACATTAATTTCTTCCCAGAGCATCCCTTGCGTGGAAAGAACTTCCCCACTGGTCCTCGTTTCCCCGACATGCATGAGGCCTATGACAAGAAACTAATAGCATTGGCCGACCAGATTGCAGAAGAGAAAGGCATCAAGGTTCAGCATGGAGTATATCTGGGCACCCAAGGTCCCACCTTCGAGACGCCAGCCGAATATCGCATGTTCCATCGCCTGGGAGCCGACTCCGTAGGCATGAGTACTGTACCTGAAGTCATCGTGGCTCATCACTGCGGCATTCGCATATTTGGCGTTTCCGTAATCACAGACCTCGGCGGCTTCGACAATCCTGTAGAGGTTAGTCATGAAGAGGTACAGCAGGCCGCCAACAAGGCTCAGCCTCTGATGACTGAGATTATGCGAGAAATGATAAAAAGAAGTTAGATTATAAGGTTATTAGGTCTTGAGGTTATAAGGTTATAAAGTTAACCTTGCGACCTTAAAACCTTTAAACCTTTAAACCTTTAAACCTTTAAACCCTAAGATTTGGAAATAGCCGAATTGGGTGAGTTTGGCCTCATCAAGCGACTCACCGAAAACATAAAACCTGAGAACCAAAGTACGATAAAGGGCGTAGGCGACGATTGCGCCGTGCTCGACTATGGAGGTCCGAATCGCGTACTCGTAACCACCGATATGCTCATGGAGGGGGTACATTTCGACCTCCAATACACTCCTCTGCGACATTTGGGATGGAAGTCGGTCATCGTAAACCTGAGCGACATCTATGCCATGAACGGAACTCCTCGACAAGTAACCGTAAGTCTGGCTCTGTCGAAACGTTTCTCTGTCGAAGATATTGAAGAACTGTATGCCGGTATGCAACTGGCCTGTCAGGCCCATCATGTCGACCTCGTAGGTGGCGACACAACTTCCAGTCTTACAGGACTGGCCATCAGCATCACCGCCATTGGTGAAGCAAAGGCGGAAGACATCGTCCTGCGCTCTGGTGCCCAACCCAACGACCTCGTTTGTGTCTCAGGCAATCTGGGTGCCGCCTACATGGGACTTCAGTTGCTGGAACGCGAGAAGAGTGTTTACTATCAGCAATTGCGTGAGGCCGGAGACAAGAAGGACGAAGTGCAGTTCCAACCCGACTTTAGCGGACGCGAGTATCTGCTCGAACGCCAGTTGAAGCCTGAGGCTCGTCGCGACATTATCGAACGCCTTCGTCAAGCAGGTATACACCCCACCGCGATGATGGACATTAGCGACGGACTCTCGAGCGAGCTCATGCACATCTGCACGCAAAGCCATACAGGCTGCCGCGTCTATGAGGAACGACTGCCGCTCGACTACCAGACCGCCGTTATGGCAGAGGAACTGAACATGAACGTTAGCACTTGCGCCCTGAATGGTGGTGAGGACTACGAACTCTTGTTTACCGTTCCCCTCACCCTCAACGATCAAGTTTCGCAGTTGGAGGATGTCAAGGTCATCGGATACATCACCAAGCCGGAATTGGGTTGCGCCCTCATCACGCGCGATGGTCAGGAGTTTGAACTCAAGGCTCAAGGCTGGCAACCCGAAGGACTAAGACCGAAAGACTAAGGTCTTCCAGTTTTGAACCTTAGGTTCGACGATTTTGCACCTCAGGTTCGACGAATTTGCACCTTAGGTTCGATGAGTTTGCACCTCAGGTCCTCCGGAATAAGGCCTTAGGCCCTCTGCCAGAAGCCCTATACTTTATCGCCCTAAGCCATATGCTTGGGGCGATACCTGTTTATACAAGGGACATGCTTAATGGGAATGTCCTCCAATCCCCTCTTTATACTATATTATTATATACACGCGCGCGAGGGGAAATCAATCAATGTTTGCAAAAGGCCCAAGGAGAACTACCTTACAAGACCATTTGGTTTCCTCTCTGTTAAGAAAAATGAAAATTATCCTTTGCAAAAACGGCATTCCAAAATTATTCTATAAATTTGCAGAAAGAAAATAAAGAACCAGCGAACCACATAAAAAGATATACCATGATGATTTATGAGTCTAATCCCCAACCAGGCCGTAGCATTCGCATGCTGTACGTTATTTTGATGTTGGCATTAGCACCATATGCTTTTGCCACCCCTAAGTTCCCAACAACTAACAGCTTTATTGAACAAGGCAACGATGCCAACAAACACGCTACGACCTTCACTTTGAAAGGTAAAGTACTACCAAATATGAATGTCGACAAATATCTGGTATACATCTGGCCTTATGAAGCAGAAGAGTTTCCACAGCCCATGGATTCTGTTGAGGTTAAGAACGGCCAATTCCAATTCTCATGCCATTTAGATCAGCCCTACTCTGGCATGCTGCAGGCTGTAAAAAAGGACGGTTCTATCGGAAAATTCTTCTTGGAGTTCTTTTTTGTGCCAGGTGAGGAGTGTAAGATAGAAATCTATGGTGAAGAACTTAACGATTTTCACCTCAGTGGCAGTAAATTCTATCGCGACTGGGAGGCTTTTGGACAATTCTATAAAAAAGAAGGAAAGAAAGCGGCAGAACTCGCTGGTTCTGGCGATGAGGATTTCTTTGCTGCACTAGCTGACTATAACCGTCGTCACAAGGACGAAGAAGGCTGCATCCTCTACCAATATATGTGGCTATACGCTGGTATGGATTTTACCATCGCCGATGGCATACAACAAGGACGCTTCAAGCAATACATCCAACACAGGAAGTCGCAGTTCAATAAGGATTAAACCATAGCCGTCGAAAGAGGGAAATCCACTAATCCCCGAAAGAAACTTAACGAAGAAACAGGAAGGCCTTATTTGAACTCCAAATAAGGTCGGAGGCGTTCGATATCCTCTTCGGTAAAACTGGGGAGTGAACGCAGGTCATCGATGCTCTGCAATGGCCCTTGGTTATGTCGATAGTTCCATATGTCCTGAGCACGATAGACACGCAGGTAGGGATGGCGCACGAGTTGGTTCTTCGTTGCATGATTAACATCGATGCGACGAATGTTTGAGGGGTCGACAGTAAGCCACTGACCGATGTCCTCCGGCATTCCTTCTATCTCTTGCAACTGACTAGCCGAAGCATATCCGCCCAATTGCTGACGATAGTTTACGATTCGGCGAGCATAATATGACCCGATGCCCGGAATCTTCTTCAATGCCGTTGTGTCGGCGTCGTTCAGTGCAACAACACTACCCTCCTGCAACTTCACAGGATGGAGTATTGTATCACGAGGCTGCTGAGGTTCTTCGAAGACAACAGGTTCCCGACGTGGATAAGAACGAGGTTCGGGAGTCACATACTGATATTTCTTGTCGATGTGGATGTGAGAAGCCAACCGCAACCACAATTCATTTGTCATACCCGGAATACGCTTCACGTCAGCAGCTTCATGATAGCAACCTCCCTTTGCCCTGTACTTATACACACCCCTAACCATGAAAGGTGGAAAACCCAAACGCAGCAAGGTAGTGGAGTCGGCTTCATTTGGGTCAAAGTCGAAGGTCTCAAACTGACGTTCCGTAACAGCATAATATCGATTGGTGCGAGTCTCCGCCTTGCGTTGTTCAACCACAGGAACATCGCTGGGATGACGCATGAAGACAAACACTCCCACAACGAGAGCAATCAGCAAGGCCGCACAAAGAACGATCAAACCCCGGCGTTCGCTGGATGTAGGTTGGAAGAAAGCCATCAGCTGAGGAACAATTCGTTAATGAAGATAATCGAGATGGCAAGCGGTGCCACCCAACGCACCAGGAAGATGTAAAGTCGGAACAGGCGAATGCGCAACGACCCGTTGTTCGTCACTTCATTATAAACAAGCTGACGATCGAGGCGCCACCCTACAAACAAGCAGATGATGATGCCACCCAAAGGCAGAATTATCTTAGCTGAAACGAAATCGAAGAGGTCGAACAGGCACAGGCCGCCTATGCGGAACCCGTTCCAAACGCCCATCGACAAGGAACAGGCAATAGCCAAAAGGATGCATCCCGCCGTGACCATACCCGCAGCACGATGACGACTCACATGCCATTCCTCATGGATGTACGCTGTCACGGGTTCGTGAAGCGAGATGGCACTGGTGAGAGCCGATAGCAGCAGCAACAGGTAGAACAGACTCGAGAACAGGAATCCTATGAGTGGTACGCTGTGGAAGGCGATGTTGAAGACATGAGGAAGGGTGATGAAGACCAAACCCGGACCTTCCCCTGGTTCGACGCCTGGCACGGAAAATACTGCCGGGAAGATGATGAAACCGCAAAGTATAGCCACACAGGTATCAATCACGCTGACACTCATGGCTGTCTTCATCAAGTTGGTGTTCGGACCAAAGTAAGAGGCATAAGTACACAGGCAACCCATAGCCAAACTGAGGGAATAGAAGGCTTGCCCCACAGCACTAAGTACCACAGAAGGCGTTACTTTGGAGAAGTCAGGACGTAACAGATAAGTGATGCCTTCGGCGAATCCACTCATCGAAAACGAACATATCACCAACACAGCGATAATAAGCAGAAGCATGGGCATCATCAACTTGGAGAACCGTTCAATGCCTCGCTCAACACCGCGAACGATAACGAAGTGGGTCATCAACATGAATACCACCGTATAGATGATAGGTTCCCAAGGATTGGAAACAAAACTGTTGAAGAACGCCTTATAGTCCTGATCGCCTGAAAGACGATTGAGAAACGACGCAACTGTATAATGCAACGTCCATCCCGAAACGACGATATAGTAACACGAGATGAAGAAAGCCACAAACACGCCCTCAATACCGCCTATGCGCCACCAAGTCTTAGGAGCCAGTTTGCGGAATGCCGTAATGGTGTTGGCGTGGGTGTTCCTGCCGATGACAAACTCGCTAACCATCACTGGAACGCCGATGAAGAACACACTGAACAGATATATCAGGATGAAAGCAGCACCACCATTATTACCCACCTCGGTAGGAAAGCGCCACACGTTGCCCAAACCTACGGCCGAACCTGCTGCCGCCAGCACGACACCTATCTTACTTCCAAAACTACCTCTATTTGACATCAGTTTGCAATTTCATTAAGGAATACGATACCCACTCCGATGGGTGCTACCCAACGAATGAGGAATAACAGGATACGAAGCCCACGAACCCGCAGTTTGCCTCCGTTGGTAAGTTGGTCAACGACAAACCGACGGTCGAGATACCACTCCACAAACATCGTTATCAGTATGCCACCCAAAGGCATGAGGAACTTGGCTGTGAGGAAATCGAAGAGGTCAAAAAAGCCTCTATTCCATATCTTGACGTCACTCCAAGGACCAAACGAAAGCGAACAGGCAGCACCCAGCACAATGCAAATAGTCGTAACGACCATAGCAGCACGCTGTCGCGAAAGATGGTAGTTCTCATGGATGAAGGCTGTGGCTATTTCGTGCATGGAGATGGTACTCGTCAGGGCAGCCAGAAGCAACAGCACATAGAACATGCCTGAGAATAGATAACCCAGAACGGGCAATCCGGCAAAAGCTTCATTGAAAACATGAGGCAAGGTGATATAGACCAAACCCGGACCTGCATTAGGTGCCACACCTGCCACTGAGAACACGGCAGGGAAGATGATGAAACCACTGAGAATGGCTACTGCAGAATCGATGACACAAACGTTCAAAGCCGACGAAACGAGAGGCGTATCGGGTTTGAAGTAGGAGGCATATGTGGCCAAGCATCCCAATCCTACACTTAGCGAGAAGAATGCCTGCCCCATGGCTGAAAGCACAACACCTGTGGTTACCTTCGAGAAGTCGGGACGCAGCAGGAAACGCAATCCCTCGTCCGCCCCAGGCATCGTAAGCGAACAACACACAAGTACCACGATGATAAACAATAAGACGGGCATCATGACCTTGGAGAATCGCTCAATACCTCGCTCTACACCACGCGAAACGACGTAGTGAGTAATGAGCAGGAAGATTAATTGATAGGTAAGTGGCTTCCAAGGATTAGAGACGAAGCGTTGGAACACAGCCCCAAAATCCTGCCCTTCCGTAAGTTGATTCCCAAACGACTGCACCGTGTAGTGAAGCGTCCAACCCGCCACCACACTATAGAACGAGAGCACCAGAATGCCACCCAATACGCCCATGAATCCGGCTACTATCCAAGGCTTTCCTGGGGCAAGCGTGCGATAGGCACCCACTGTATTGGCCTTGCCACCCCGCCCTATCACGAACTCGGCTAGCATCACAGGCATAGCCAGCAAGAATACGAAGCAGAGGTAAACCAAGATGAAGGCAGCACCACCATTATTACCCACCTCGGTAGGAAAGCGCCATATATTGCCTAAGCCCACGGCAGAGCCCGCCGACGCCAATACAACGCCGATGCGACTCCCAAACTTTCCTCTGTTGGCGGATTCAATCACTTTACCTTAATAATTAATCAGGAAAACGCTGCAAAAATACGCATTTTTTCGTATATTTGCAACAAAATTTTATATAATGAAAGAGTCGTACTTAAAAAGATACCCCCTAAGCCACTTCGTCATCGCAGTTGTCATCATTCTTTCGCTGGCACCCATACCCGAAATGCCTCGACTGCCCGACATCAATCTGCTGGACAAGTGGGCTCACTTCGTCATGTACGGAGGTTTGTGCCTTGTCATCTGGTGGGAATACTGGCGACAGCATCGCCAAATCAACTGGCAACACGCCACAATTGGCGCCATTCTGTTGCCTATCATACTGGGAATACTGATGGAACTGGGACAAACCTACCTTACCACCTGTCGCACAGGCGACTGGCTCGATGCTGTTGCCAATGCCATAGGAGTTGCCCTTGGGGCAGTGATTGGCTACTTTATTTTGCCCAAGATTTGTAAGGGTTAGCCCTCAGGTGACCATTGTAGTAACGACGGTCGCCAGTGACTTCTTTTCCGATGAAATCGGGCTTTTCGAACGTATCGTCCTCGCTTCGCAGTTCTATTTCCGCCATCACCAGCCCGTCGTTATCGCCATGAAACACATCGACTTCCCACGTGTGCTCGCCGTCGGGGCTTTTTACCAGATAACGATGCTTGTCGATGATGCCCGGTTCGCATAGCAAAAGCAGGTCGCGAGCATCGCTGACGGCAATCTCCGTCTCGAACTCATAACGCGACAAGCCAGCCTTTCCGGCTGGTCCTTTAATAGTCAAATAGGCTTTATCGTCACGAATACGGATGCGCACCGTGCGACCCGCCTTTGTGCCGATATAGCCCTGCTGAATGTGACTGCAGGCATAAGCCTGAGCCTTAAAGTCTCCCTCTACGAGAAACTTCCTTTCTATTTCTTGCGCCACGCTTTAATTAGTTCATCAGAAGAACCACCAAGGCCACGCCCAAGATGACCAGTCCGATGATGATTCCACGAATCACCTTACGAGCCTGTTCTTCCTCGTGTGCAGCATGCTTGGCTGCTCTCTTCATTCTGTTTTCTTTCTTGATACTCATAGTTATATTTTACGATTTAACGATTGGACAATTTGACAATTGAGCCGCTCGGCATCTGCGAAGCAGTGACGCTTGCGTAGAGAAACGGAGCAAGAATTTGACAACTGGACGATTTAACGATTTTACAATTTATCTCCCCCTCTCGGAGAGGAATGGGAGTGAAGTCCTTTATTCACTCTTCATTATACTTTAGCGCTCGCGCGCTATATCACTCTTCTGCCCCGAACTCCATGAGATAAGCCTTGATGAAGGCGTCTATCTTACCGTCCATCACGCCACCCACGTCACTGGTCTGGTAATTCGTGCGATGGTCCTTGACTCGACGGTCGTCGAAGACATAACTCCTGATTTGGCTTCCCCACTCTATCTTCTTCTTCCCTGCTTCCACCTTGGCCTGCTCCTGCATGCGGTGCTGCAACTCCTTGTCATAGAGCATGGAACGCAACAGGCGCAAGGCATTCTCCTTGTTCTTCGGTTGGTCGCGGGTTTCGGTATTTTCAATGAGAATCTCCTCTTCCTCGCCCGTATAAGGATCTTTATACTGATAACGCAAGCGAACACCCGATTCCACCTTGTTCACGTTCTGTCCACCTGCACCCGACGAACGGAAGGTGTCCCATGAGATGCGAGCCTGTTCGATGTTCACCTCTATCGAGTCGTCCACCAAAGGCGTAACGAACACGGATGCAAACGACGTCATGCGCTTGCCTTGGGCATTATAGGGGGAGACACGCACCAGACGATGAACTCCGTTCTCACTCTTCAGATAGCCATAGGCAAACTCGCCCATAATCTCGAGCGTGCAGGTCTTAATGCCAGCATCATCACCGTCGAGCACATTGCTAACCACACACTTGTAACCGTTCGACTCTGCCCACCGCATATACATACGCATGAGCATCTGTGCCCAGTCCTGTGCCTCTGTCCCACCTGCTCCAGCATTTATCTTCAGCACGGCGTCCATCGCGTCTTCCTCACGACGAAGCATGTTTTTCAGTTCCAGGTTCTCCACTGCATCGACAGCCTTGTGATACAGGTCGTCCACCTCCTCCTCGGTCACCAATTCTTCTTTGTGATATTCAAAGGCCAGTTCCAGTTCGTCGGTCAGCGCCTTCACTTCGTTGTAGCCTTTTATCCACTTCTCCAAGCCTTTCACAAGCTTCATCTGCGCCTCGGCTCGTTTCTGGTCGTCCCAGAATCCGGGTGCCTGCGTACGCAGTTGCTCTTCTTCGAGTTGTATTTGCTTGGCGTCGATATTTAAGTATCGGTGAAGTTGTTCTGTACGATCCTTCACCTCTTTCAATTGTTCAATAGTAATCATTCCTCGTACATCTTCTCGATTTCTTTCTTGTAGTTTTCGTACACCACAGGACGCTTCACTTTCAGGGTATTGGTGATTTCACCTTTCTCCAGGCTGAAGGGCTCGGGCAACAGGGTGATGCGCTTCACTTGTTCGTAGTGTGCCAAATCCTGCTGCATCGTCTCGATGCGGTCGAGTACGAACCTGTTCACCTCTGCGTTCTGGCACAGGTCGGCACGATCCTTGAATTCTATCTTGTGGTCACGAGCCCACTGCTCCAAGACTTCGTAGTTGGGGATGATGAGTGCCGAGACGAACTTATGCTGGTCAGCGATAAGCACACACTGGTCGACGTAGCGGTCGACTACGAGTTTCGTCTCTATCATCTGCGGAGCAATGTACTTTCCGTTGCTGGTCTTGAACAGATCCTTAATACGGTCAGTCAGGAACAGTTCACCGTCCTTCATATATCCGGCATCACCCGTGTGGAACCAACCTTCCTCGTCGATGGCGTTCGCCGTCACTTCTGCCTTGCGGAAATATCCCTTCGTGATGGTTTCGCCCTTCAGCAGGATTTCGTTGTTCTCGCCTATCTTCACTTGCACGCCTGGCAACAGACGACCTACCGAACCCAGTGTAGTGGGCTCATCGACATGGTCACACGATACGGTAGCGGTGGACTCCGTCAGTCCGTAACCCACCATCATGCCTATGCCTGCCGCATGCACGAATTCCTCCACCTCCACGGGCACTGCTGCTCCGGCTGTGGGGAAGAAGTTCTGTCGCTCCAGTCCCAAGTTCTTCAGCAGGAGGGCGATGACCGTCTTCTCATAGAACTTGTACTTCAGTTTCAGTCCCAAGGGAGGCTCTTGCATACGCATGCGATATTTCACATTATATTCCTTACCCACTCGCAGTGCATCGAGCATAAGCGTGCGCTGTACCGCACTACTGTTCCGTATCTTCTCCTGCACGCCAGCATACACCTTCTCCCAGAAGCGAGGCACAGCGGCCATACATGTCGGATGAACCTCAAGCATCGACTGCAGTACGTCCTGCGGACGTAGGTTCACGGCCAGCGTACAACCGAAGCCTACACAGAGATAACTCCAAGCCCTCTCGAAGATGTGCGTGAACGGCAGGAAATTCATGATGACGTCTTTGTCCGTCAGAGGCAACACACCGACGTGTCCGCGGAAGGCGGCTGCATACTGCCTGTGAGTCTGCATTACGCCCTTCGACAAGCCCGTCGTACCACTCGTATAGAGGATGTTGGCCAAGTCATCGGGCTGCAGCTCATCGCTACGCTTCTCCACTTCATCCTGATAGGGATATCCCTCGCCCAGCTTCAGGAACTCGTCGAAGGTGATACTCGTCTGATCCTGCGGATTCTTCTTCACCTTGGGGTCGAAGATGATGAGCTGCTTCACGTGCGGTTCTATCTGCATCACGCGCAGAGCCGTGTCATACTGGAACTGCTCTCCTACGAAGATGTAGCGTACGTTGGCATCCGAAACCATGTAGCGCACCTGCTGTTCACTGCTGGTGGCATAAAAGGGGATGGTGACAGCACGCACGCCGTAGGCTCCGTAGTCACAAAACAGGCATTCTGGTTTATTCTGTGAGAACACAGCCACCTTCTCCTGCACCTCCACACCCAGGTGGATCAATGCATTCGACACCAGTCGCACTTTTCTTGAAAACTCATTCCACGAGATGTCGCACCACTTTCCAAGGTCGTAATCGCGGTACATCAAGGCCACACGGTCACCGTAGCGCTCTGCTTGAGAGTGTATCAAACGGCACAAAGGAGTTTCATTGAGCATAGTAACCCTAATTTAAGTTTCATGCAAAGATAGTGCAAACCGAGCGCAATAACAAATATAAGAGCAGGAAATTGTGTAAATATGGTATAAAAAGGGTTTATATAACATGTCATGTTTATATAATAGAAGCCTGTAAGTAGAAATAAAGTGAACCCCGAAAGTTTATTTCCAACTTTTGAGGTTCACTTCAAGCTTCTTTATGCGACACCAACATCTGACTCCAAGGAGTACTACCCCCGACACCTAAGTCCTCCGGCCTAGACGCCTAGGAGGAAAGTTTCTTTCCCATAGGAGGATAAGTCCTCACAATTAGGAGGTAAAGGTCATACACTATTGGAGGATACCCAAAGCTTCGACGTGAAATCATTGTTGCACGCCCTGAAACGAATGTTGCACGTCGTGAAACGTTTGTCTCACGCCGTGCAACATTTTACAATATCAGCCTTTTTTGTAGGCTCTTACTTCACTGCAAAGATACGAATAAATAAGCGCAAAAGCAAGTAAATTCACTTATTTATTTTGCATTTTTCTGAGCCGAAGGAGCAGCGAGATACACTTATGGCCTTTGGCTAAGTTTAAAGCCCTCTCTACAGCCCCCTCCCTGCCTCCCCGAGGGAAGGGGTTTTCTCCCTCCCTTAAGGGAGGGGTGAGGTGGGTCCGTGTGTAGAGGACTTACCGCCCTATCCAAGCCTCGGGATTAAGCAAGGCAGTCTCCTTGCGGAGTTGGAAGTGGAGGATGTACTGACCAGTGCCGTCGTTGGCCACAGTGCCCAGAAGGTCGCGAGCCTTCACTTTCTGGCCCTTGTGAACGATAACGGACGAGAGGTTGCAATAGACTGAGATGTAACTGCCGTGACGCACAAGCACGTTCTTCATACCGCCAAAGGCGAAAACAGCCGACACTTCGCCGTCGAAGATGGTTCGTGCACGCGCTCCAGAACGACCTACATAGTTTGTGCCCTTGTTGCTGAGCACGACGTGGGAGTGGCCTGAAGTGTTGGCTCCATAACGGGCTCCAATCATATATTCGCCTGTAATGGGGACAGGCAGACGTCCCTTGTTCTGGGCAAAGCTTCCGTTCAGTCGCTGTTCCTCGGGCGTGAGCCATTTGGAGGAGGAGGTGGAAGTCTTCGTCGAGGTTTTAGACGTCGTTGTGGACTTCGACTGGGTAGTAGTGGCACTCTTCTTCTTTGCGGCTTCAGCAGCGGCCTTGCGTTTGGCCTCCTCTGCCGCCTTGCGCTTGGCTTCGGCCTCTGCACGCTTGCGAGCCTGCTCTATCTCGTAGGCAATGACTTGGTCTATCTTCTTCTGCAGGGCGTTGATCTGTGCCTGCTTGTCGGAGACTTGCTTCTGCAGGTCCTTGGCCTTCTTCTGCAAGGTGTTTACCTGCGTCTGTTGCTCCACCTGCTGGCGAGCCAGTTTGGCACGTTCTTGCACCAGGACTTGCATCTTGCGGTTCATCTCGCTCTTCAAGCCTAACAACAGGTTCTGGCGCTCCAGTAGTTCTATCTGCTTGGCCTGCACCTGTTCGCCCAGTGTGCGCTCATACGAGGCGTATTGACGGGTGTAACGCAGACGACGATACATCTGGGTAACATCGCCTGCCGACAGGGCAAAGAGCAGGGAACTGTTGGTCTTGCGATAGGCTTGCGCCATACGAAGGGCATGGGTGTATTTGTTCTTCTTTACCGTCAGGATGGAGTCGAGCACTTGTATCTCGGCCTGTACGGAATCAACCAATGTCTGCAGACTGTCGAGGTCTTGTTCGGTATCGTGGATATATCGCACACGAACCTCAATCTCTTGGTCGAGGTATCGCAGGGTAACTTGCCCCTTCTGCACGTCCTTCTTGGTCTTCGATAGGTCGTTCTGCGACTTCTTCAAGTCTTTCTCCAGTCGAGTCTTCTGGTTCTTCAGGTCCTTCACCTTCTGGCTGTTCTGGGCCTGCAAAGGCAAGGCTAAAAACAAGAGGAGGACCCATCCTAACCCTCCCTTAAAGGGAGGGAACCAGATTGTCCATGTTGTTAATTTGTTTCTCATATTCATTTCATCTCCCTCCTTTTAAGGGAGGGCTGAGGGGGTCTTCTTACTTTGCCACTGACATCAGGGCTTTCATGACTGACTCGAGGGAGATGGGGGTGTACTTGGAAGAAACTTCTGTGTGCTTCTCCCAACTGTCGTTCTCCTTCAGGTTCGAGAGTTCTATCGTGGCCTTGTAACTCGTCTTCTTAGGTTTGGCTTCAAACACTATCTTGCCTGGGAACTCGCCCTTGCCCAATGGTTGCCAATCGCTGTAGGTCCACTCAAACATAGGCGTCGGCGATGGTTCGGCCTCGCCCCAGAACACACGCTGCAGTCTCTCGAAAGTGATGCCAGCCTCAGCCAGCGAGGGCACTTCGTCGTAAGTGACACGACAGAAACGCTTATTCAGGCGGTCGACAACCAGCAGGTAGTCAGGCGTAAGTTCCAGTGTGCCTACGTTGACGGTGAATATCATCGTGTAGGTTAGGTTCAACTGGATGACCTCATCCCGCTTCAGGCGATAGGTTCCTCCCACGTTGACATGCTTACCACCCGATTCCAGCGTCATATTCAACTTGGCCGTCACGGCATTAACACCTGTAGCTTTAGGCGTCTTTCTGGCGTCCTTGTCCTTTTGCTTATCGGCTTCCTTCTTGTCACTTGACTTCTTATTCCCTTGCGTGTCGCCGGGATACACTTGTTCAGTGGCACTTGTGGAGGCGTCAGTGCGCTGGGCATGTCGCGATGAACGGCAGCCCGAGAGCAAAATTGCGCCCAGAGCCATCAATAGTATGAGTTTCTTCGATTTCATTCCTTAATATATTTCTTCTGTTTCAATTTTCGTGTCAGGACGGCACTCTCACTCCCCTTCTGCTGAGCCAGCGACCAATAACGCATAGCCGTTTCCAAGTCTCCATTTAGGGCATAGATGTCGCCTGCATGCTCGAGGACATCGGCATGAACCTCCTCGTCGGCAAGGAGGAGACTGTCGGACGTGGAAGGAGAGATAACACGGTCGATGTAGAACTTGGCCATCGTATAGTTCTTCTGCATGAAGAGAACCCATGCATAGGTGTCGAGATAGGTTTTGTTAAGGGGTTCGGCCTTGATGGCTCGATAGGCCATGCGCTCGGCCTCGTCGAGGCGTTTGTCCTGCAAACTGAGGTAGTAGGCATAGTTGTTGAGACAGGCGGCATGGTCGTCCTTATAGACAAGGCAACTGTCATAAGCCGCAAAGGCTTCTTCGATGCGCCCTTGTTCGTGGTATATCTCACCCAGTATCTCATAGATGTCTGCCACCAGTTCGGGCTGTGCCTGCCCTTCGGCCTGCTTCAAGCCTCCCTGTAAGACTTCAAGGGCGGAATCGTTCTGCTTCATCTGCGTGAGAGCAATGCCCAGATAATAGTAATAGGTAAGCGACTCGGGATGCGTGTTGATGCCCATACGGCATATCTCGGCCACCTGCTCCATATCGCGCTGACTTAGATAGAGGGCCAGCATGCGCGAGAGGGCATTCTCATTCGAAGGGTCGACCTTGAGCAGTTCGCGCATGGCAACTGTGATGCTGTCCTGACTGGCTTGCGAGTGCATCAGGTAGGAGACGCGCAGGGAATACATGAGAGGCGTGGGCGACAAGCGTATCAGGGAATCCAATGTCTCCATCACCACCTCCTTTTGCTGGGGTTGCCCCGTTAGGTCGTCGATGAGTACGGCCACCATCTGCGTCCTGACGTCATCGGGCGTATCTTTGGCATAGAGCAAGGAGTCGCGCAGGGATTGACGCAAGTCGGTCTGCTTGGTATGGGCGTAATAGTCCATCATGGCCATACGCAGTTCTGCGTTCTGCGGATCGGCTTGTGCCACGGCATTGAAACATTCAAGCGCCTTGTCGGGTTCGTCATTGTCCAGGTACTGCTTGCCTCGAATGAGGGGGATGCGCAAGTCGTAAGGCGACTCGCGTTGCAAATCCTCCAGCACAGCAAAGGCCTCGTTCTTGCGGTCCTGGTCGATGTAGAGGGCATACTTCTGCATACTGGTTTGCAGATTGCGTCCCTCCAGCAGTTCAATGCGGTCGAGTGCACGAATGGCTTCGTCCGTCTTTCCGTTAGCTTTATACAACTCCACCAACTGGTAGAGGACATCGGAACGGCGTGTCTGCAACTCCGCCAGGCGTTCCACTACGGGAATGGCCTCATCGAACTGGTTCTGAGCAAGATAAGCGGCAGCAAGCGACTGGATGTATCGAGGATTGCGATTGTCGAGTTCCACCACCCGACGAAACATGGCTGTGCCCACACTGTCCTGACCATAGAAGAACTTCATATAGGCCATCTCGAACAGGGCATCGGGGTCTTCAGGATCTATGTCCAGGCAATGCTGGAACAAGTCATGGGCCTCACTGAGATTGCCCGCCAACTTCTGCTTAATGCCTTCTTGATAGAAATACGAAAGCCTACGCGCATCGGCAGGCGCCAACTGCGTCCGTTGCACAGTTTCCTTCACCACCTTCTTGCGACGAGCCTCAGAAGGAAGAGCCAATATGAATAGCAGGAAAAGAAGGAAAAGTCTTTTCAACACAAATTCCAAATAGATACCTTTAACCGTTAAACAATAAACGTTAAACGTCAAATGCCCGTATGCCCAAATCCACCTTCGCCACGCTCTGTCTCATCGAGCACCTCAACGGCCACGAGATCAGGCTGTTCGTGACGGGCAATCACCATTTGGGCAATGCGCTCGCCATCGTTGATGACAAAAGGTGTCTGACTCAGATTTACCAGAATGATGCCTATCTCGCCACGATAGTCGGCATCGATGGTGCCAGGGGTGTTCAACACCGTTACTCCATGCTTCAAGGCAAGTCCACTGCGAGGACGCACCTGAGCCTCATAACCAACGGGCAAAGCGATACGCAGTCCTGTGGGTATCAGTCGGCGTTCGAGAGGCTGAAGGGTTATGGGTTCGTCGAGGTTGGCACGCAAGTCCATACCTGCAGACATAGGGGTTTCGTAACGCGGAAGTGCGTGATGCGAACTATTAATAATACGGATTTCCATAACATTATACTTAAAACGCGCTCAAAGATAAGAATAATTTGCCATTTACCATTTAGCATTTACCATTTTTTCTAATTTCTTAACTCTTAATTCTTATTTTATTTATAATTTTGCAGAATGAAACGACTTGCAGAGCAGCTGTAGAGACAAAAAGCCTTGTGATGCCATGCAAGGAGAAGTTACATTATTTGGTAATAGCATGAAATGGGAACAACTTCTTTCTAATAAGCGATTTGGTCAGGAAAAGACGCCTCATCGTGAGGACGACCGCTCGGAATTCCAACGCGACTTTGACCGCCTCATCTTTTCAGCTCCTTTCCGTCGACTGCAAAACAAGACACAGGTATTCCCCCTGCCAGGCAGCATCTTCGTACACAACCGACTGACCCATTCCCTGGAGGTGAGTTCGGTGGGAAGAAGTTTGGGAAACGACGTAAGCAGACTCTTGCTTGAGCGTCATCCACGCCTCGCAAAGACCCACCTGACTGAGATGGGAAGCATCGTTAGTGCTGCTTGTCTTGCCCATGACTTGGGGAACCCTCCTTTCGGACATAGTGGAGAAAGAGCCATCGGAAGCTATTTCAGTGAGGAGAAAGGACGCAAGTACGAAACCTATTTCTGCGATGAAACGGGCGATTCTCTCACACCTGAACAGTGGCAGGACCTTGTGCACTTTGAAGGCAACGCAAACGCTTTCCGCTTGCTTACACACCACTTCCGAGGTCGACGTGAAGGCGGGTTTGTTATGACCTACTCCACCCTGGCAAGCATCGTCAAATACCCATACTCGAGCAGTCAAGCCTCGAAGAAAGGCAAGTTTGGCTTCTTTCAAGCCGAACAGGCCGATTTCAACAAGATAGCGCAAGAGTTAGGCATCAAGAAACTGAAGAATGCCAAAGGCGGAGAGCGTTATGCTCGTTATCCACTAGTCTATCTTGTGGAAGCCGCCGACGACATCTGCTATCAGATTATGGACATTGAGGATGCCCACAAACTGAAGATCCTGACTACGGAAGAAACGCATCAACTGCTCATGGGTTTCTTCGACAAAGAGAAACAGAAGGAGATTCGTGGAAGGTTGGCTAAGTTAGACGACATCAACGAACAAGTGGTGTACCTGCGTTCCATCGTCATCAGTCTGCTCGAGAACGAGTGTGTGCGGGTGTTCGTAGATAACGAAAAGGCTATTCTGGACGGATGTTTTGAGGGATGTCTTATCGACCACATAAGCGAGCGTGCAAGTCAGGCATACAAGACCTGCGTAAAGACGGCTGTCTCGAAGATTTATCGTGCACAGATGGTTGTGGACATCGAGATTGCAGGTCACAAGGTCATAACCCAATTGCTCGACTTGATGTTGGAGGCTGTCACGCACTCCGACCGCACTTACTCGATGATTCTCATCAATCGTGTAAGTTCTCAATATCAGATAGACGCCCCAACGCTGTACGAACGCATTTTGGCTGTGCTTGACTACATATCAGGCATGACCGACGTGTTCGCACTCGACCTTTATCGTAAAATTAATGGAATGAGCCTGGCCACCGTTTAAGCCAGGCTTTTTATTTACCCATAGTCTTAATAGTAAAATTATTCCCTAACTTAACATTTCGGGGTGTCGTGCGTTATATAAATAGATGACACGGATAGAATTTGAACGGACACTCCTGAAGACACGCTCCAAGATGCTGCGTGTGGCCACAGACTTCTTCCACGACGAGGAGGATGCTGAGGACATCGTGCAGGAGGTATATGAGCGTATGCTCCGTCGAGGCTGGCACAAGGATGACGACCTTGAAGCCCTTCTCATCCGAGCCACCAAAAACCTGTGCGTAAGCGTATGGCGGCGACAGAAGTTGCGAGAAACGGAACGATTGGAAAGCATTCCTGAACCTGTGGGACACCTTACTGCTGACATGCCCCTTCTGCACAAGGAACAATGTATGTCTCTAGAGAATGCTATCAGGCAGTTGCCCCCTTCGGAACAAAGACTCATTCGCATGAAAGGTGACGACCTGAACCTAGACGAAATATCAGAAAAGACAGGTATACCGAAACGCTCGGCCAGCGCCATGCTAAGCACAGCAAGAAAACGATTAATGGACATCTTAAAAAGAAGAAACGATGATTGACAAGGAACTGATACACCAAGCCGCAGAGGACATAGACATCTTCGAGGCTGACCTTACAGAGGAGTACGAGCGCTTGTGTCCACCCAAACCTCGCATAATACGTCTCTGGCCCTTGGCTGCAGCCGCTTGTGCAGCAGGAATTGTCGCCATTCTCCTCATGCCACCAAAAGGAACAGACGCAGGAACCCCAACTCCGGTGGAAACATCAACGTTCAATGTTCAATGTTCAATGCTCAATGTTCAATGTTCAATGTTCAATGAACAACAAATGTGGCCATTTGGCGAAGGGCTGTCAATGACAGATGTACAACTTGCCTATCAACAGGAGATTAAAGAAAAGGGCGAGCGATTGTCCGCCTACATCCAAAAACAACAAGAACTCATAGATGAACAATATTAATCAAATGAAAACAAGATACCTTATATACATAATGCTCGCCACCATGAGCATCGCTTCGTGTACACAAGGCACTATTGAGAAGCCAGATCACGAAGTAGAAACCATTAGCGAACTCTTTGACAGTCTGGCAAAGCGCGGAACTTCCCCGTCGCATGCGCTTTGTTGTTACGGAGATTCGACGATGAGTGACGAATATACCATCTTTACGGTTGTAGAGGATACGACGAAAATGACAGATGAGGCCGACAAGGAATGGCATCGGCAGGCGGCCGACAACCAACGTTTCCTGTTGCGCAATGCAACTTATCTGGTGGAAAAACTGTGCAAGACCGCGCAAGAAAGCTATCGATACACCACACCTGACTCTGTGGACTACAGCATAACGATAGAAAAAGAACCGCGAAAGATGCTGACCTTCCGGCACTACAAGGGTGAGCGGAATGCGGATTGCGTTGTCCTGTATTATACCATAAAGAAGCCTGCTAAGGTTACACCTAAACCATGTGACCCCAAGCCTATGCAGGCATTACTAAAACGATTTCTGGCAGAGCAGAAGGGCGTTAAACAGTACCCGGTCCACTACGAGTGGGACGAGGGAGTGCCTTTCCCCAATGAAGGGGAAATCTATACTTCGTTCACTCTCCGTATGGGGCATGGTGCTGATTCCCTGGCCGCCTCATTGGTCACAGGCACCCATTACATCATTCCCGTTAAGGGATATGAAGAAGCACAAGAGTTAGAGAATGAGCTTTGCAACCGTATGACTCGGCTTTCCACAGAACAACCCGTCGTCTCGATCTTACAGACTGCAGTCCTTCCTGATGGCGAAAAGAGGAGATTACATCACTATTGGCAGTATTCAATGATCAATGGAAGAAGGCGAATGACTTACCAATTGGAAGCAGAGGCCTTTGGCGACAATGTAGAGGGATGTGGCAACGCTCTGCATATTCTGGAACTCAACACGGCCGAAGCCCCACGCCTCACCATCCCCCTCAACTGGTGGGTTGTGATGCGTACTCACAACTCCCAAATCTATTACATGGGAGAACACGAAGAGCATCTTCCCAACCGATAATACTTTATGAAAGGATAATAGGTTAAACCTATATGCGTAGGCCCTATAAGTTCTAAACCTTGTAGAAAAGGCGGTGTGCTCCGTCGATAATCTTTACCAGTTCGGGATGTTCGGCGGCAAAGGTATCGATGTGACGCATGCGCTTCTCCTGCAATATTTCATCCACAGCAATCAGAATGCCCGTTTCCTCCACATCGCCAAAGCCGTCGTTAATGGCTGTACCAAAGAGTTTCATCGTCGGACTTAGGCTCATGTAGGCATTTACCAAGGGAGGAATGTTGTAACCCAACTGACGTACTTCGCGATTGAGGATGCGATAGTCCTTGCGGAACTCATCCTCCGTGAACAAAGCCTTAAACACAGCAGGGTCATGCTCCAAAACCAACGGTTTCATCGGTGTTATTAGGTTGTCGGGGTCAGGGAAATGCTTCTGCAAGAAATAAAGAATCATGTCACGAGCCATGCGATCGTAGGTGGGATACATCGTGAACTTGCCGAACAAGTAGCGTACAGTTGGTTCGATTACCACCAAAGCACCGAGTCCATCCCACAAGTTATCGAGTGCATAAAGGGCTTTGGAACCCATGCGCGTGCTCTGATATTCAAGGGTTACAAACGAGCGACCCAGTTCTATGGTATAGGGAGCATAGTCGTGCATGAAGCGATCGCTGAAACGGAACATGTGACTGGTGGCCAGGTGGGGTTGACCTGTTTCTGGGTCGATGGGCCAGTCCTTGCCCAACATATAACGGTAGCCTCCAAGGATTTCCTCGTGCTCAGGGTCCCAGACAATCAGTTGTTTGTAGGGATGCTCACAAGTGTCGAACTCGTCCAAGTCCATAGCCTTACCGGTTCCTCCGCCTGCATCACGAAAAGCGATCTCACGCAAGCGACCTATCTCGCGCAAGACGTTGGGCGAATCCTGCCAAGTGACGATGTACACTTCGTTGTTGCTCTTGTTTGTAAAGCGCAGGCGTTTGTCTTCAGTCAACTCCTGCTTCAACACTTCACGCGGAATCCTTGCTATAATCTCTTCCATACACGCTATAGATTATACACCTGTTCTCTTACAAATTTTGCCCATTCCATCGGGGTTCTTGCATTGTCAAAAGTCTCCCAAGGAATAGGTTTACCGATGCGAACGGAAAAGTGTCCGCCCTGACTACGATACATCTCATCGGGCAGAAGCGCCATCGCGAAGTTGGGTAAGTGGAAGCGCTTACAGAAATTGGCTACGCGATAGAAGCGATTGGAATTGTGTCCGATGAAATGAACGGGGACAACCGGACGGTGATGCTTACGGCTCTTGACGATGAAAGCCTTGTTCCAAGGCAAGTCCTGCACTACCCCATCGATGCGACGACTGCATAATCCGGCTGGGAACATGATGACATGATTCTGTCCGGAAAATATCTGCTCCACCATCTCGGGCAGGTTGCGCGCCTGACTGCCTATCTTGTTAATAGGCACACACAAAGGTGCCAACCCCTTCAGGTTCATGAGAAAATCGTTGACAAGATATTTGATTTGTCCGTCGTACCTGCGTCCTAAGACAGCACCCAAGGTCACACCGTCGATAGCTCCAAGGGGATGGTTCGATACGAAAGTGCAAAAACCTTCATCGGCTGAGGGTAGATTCTCTTCGCCCTCCACGTCAACCGTCACACCCAGATATTCGATTACACCCTGACAGAAGTCCACACCCTCGCGACCCTGCTTTAGATAGGTGTTGATGAAATCCTGATGGATCAATCCCTTGAGCCATGAATAGACAAAGCGCGGAATGAATCGTGCATGCTTACCTGCACGCACCTTGACAATAGCCTCTATGTCTATCTCCTCGATTTTAGAGTCCATCACTTGATGCGAATAGTGCGGTTATTGATGCGATAGCGACCACGAGGCAGGCCATTGAGCCAGTTCACGCCAGGGGTCAGTTGCATAGCCAGATACAGCACTCCGCCTTGCGTGTAGATAGGAAGGACTTGCTCGTGCTTCGACGTAATGCGCAAACTGCGTCCTTTTACCATCAACTTCACGGGATAGGCGCTCTGGGCCATGCGAGCCGAAGGCGTTTCCTGCCAAGGAGAAGTGACCACCGTAAGCGTATCCTTCGCCAAACGGCGAACCTCCTGCTTATCGGCCATCGTCGATAGGCTTGCCAACATCAGGATGACAAGCGCGACAGTGCGAAAGAAAGGGCGTGTCTTATACATGCACATTATGCCAAATTAAACTTAAGTGCAAAAATACCATAAAAAAAGGGAACTTGCAAATAAATTTGGTAGAAATTGCACTTTGTGCAGTTTTATGAAGAATCATCCTAATCCATTGGCACGCCATACGTTAGACTTAGGCCTTATCTTGGAAAGCCGTAGGTTCTTGCTCCGTTTCACTACGCAAGCGTAGCTTCGTGTCCGATTACGATAGCAAACGAACTTAGGTTCGAAGACAAACGAATATAGGTTCGATGACGAATGAACATAGGTTCGATGGCAAACGAATATAGGTTCGATGCCCGGAAGGCCTATGTCCTATGAGAGATTGCACAAGTCCATGCTCGAGATTGGACAATACCTTGCACGAAGTTGTACAAGACCAAGCACAAGGTTGGGCAATACCTTGTGAGAGGTTGTACAATACTAAAGGAGAGATTGGCTTATGCCCTCCACGACGAATGCTCGCGAAGGTATTGGTCGAGAGTTATGCCATCGAGCTTCAGGAAGCAAGAGCGAACCGTCTTAACCGTGCCAAAGCCTGCATCAAGACATTCGGTCAACGTAGAAACCTGACCACGACAGATGCGTCGCTTCAGTTCTTCCAAGCGATAGCTGTTGATGTAGTCGTGCACGTTATTATATCCTTGGCTACGCACACACTGCAACAACAAGTGTCGATTAAGGCCTGTCTCGCGGCAGAGCTGGTCGCGATTGAAGGTCGAATCTGTCCAGCTTGCACTGTTGTTCTGCATCCAGAACTCCACGCGCTGGAATCGACGGCGGTTGATTTCGTTAAAGTCGTCCTCTACCTTCTGCATCTCCTCGTCGGTAGGTGCCGTTTCCACTTCCTGAATCACAGGTTTGGGCAGTTCCAAAGCTGTGGTTTCTAACGTGCGGAAGCAGAGATAAAGGTTCAGCAACGTGAAGATAATCACATAGACCATAATCAGGCGGGCATCGTAATCTACGGCCACCACGAGGTAGAAGATGACACTCAGGCCCACCACCGTGCTATAACCGACCAAATAACGAGGGAACTCGACATGTGTGAGTCGATGTGGCAGGCGGAAGATATTGATAATGTACCAGAAACTGGTAAGCATCATGGCAAAGCGCAATAGCATATCGCCAGAGAGCAAATGCTGACGGATGTCGTCGACATCCCTGATGATGACAGACCGACTACCCAATAAAACTGCCCCTAAATAGAATAGGATGAGCACTATAGCTGGCGAGGCATAGCGCCACATGCGACCCCATTGCAGGTAACCTGGCATGGGGATGCTTAACGGATAGATACTCTGCAGGTAACTAATGACCATTACCGCCAACAGAGCATAGGGATGCAGTATGCCCGGCTGTCCGTTGGCTATCATGTTTGACAACAGGCTTACTGCCAACATCGACGTGGCAAAGATGCCCATAATCCATGCAATGGCCAGATACTTTACCTGATGGCGGGCGAACAAGGCCATAACCATCGTTATGACAAAGTGTGCCACACTGCAGCAAAGCAGGATTATCAGCGTTGTCTGTGGTGAAATCATGAGCAAACAATATTTATTCCGCCTGCAAAAATACAAAAAAGCAGCAACCCCACAAAAAGGTTACTGCTTTTTTAGTAGTTATTCTTTGTTCTTAGTTGGCCTTACCCAAGATGATGTTAACCAGTGCTGTAACGTCGGCAATAGTTATGCCTTCGTCGCCGTTGACGTCGGCCATATCGTCATCACCGCCCTTACCCAAAATAATGTTTACCAAAGCCGTCACGTCGGCAATAGTTACCGAACCGTCCATGTTCACGTCGCCCTTGTCATAGGTCTTGAATTGGATGGTGTAAGTGTGAAACTCAGAACCTTCTTGGTTCGTAACAACAATAGTGTACTTTCCAGTTGTTGCATCATAGTTTTTTGCGATAGTCGCTACGCCAGCTTTGGTGTTGTCAACAGCAACTACGGAAGTTGTACCTTCAACATAATAAGAATCTACTGTGTAATTATACACATCCTTATTAAAACCAGGAACACTCACGCCATCTACCTTGAGAGACTTTAACTGAGAATAATAGATCAGTTTAATATCATCAATAATAAAAATATCATTATAACTACCACCAGGAGTTTCGTTTGTTGTGAATGTGGCTAAGAAAAAAGACGTGGTTGATTCTACACCCGTATATGTAAATTCTCCATTAAATTTGGTCCAATCCTCGCAGGGAGTTGCATAAACTGTAACCTCTGCTATTTTATATGCGGCTTCGTTAGCCGCCGTTTCATAAGGGTCTTTATAGTCCACGTTTCCATGAATAATAGCATGACAGCGACCATTATAAGTTCCTTGCTGACCTCTAGTATATTTGGCCCAATACTCAAATGCATCTGGACGTCCTGTAAGAGGACACTTATTTTTAGAACTACCTGTATTTGTATAATTATAGTTTCCCTCATCGGCAGGTGTAGAACTACCCATATTAATTTGCCCCGTCGTCAAATTTCCATTAGCTTTAGCAAGGGATAAATTAAGAGATTTGAGTTGTACAGCATTACCAGAACCGCCACGGCCTTCTACCTTAGTAGTTGTAGGTTTTGAGGTGGATTTCGCTATGCTTGCAATAAAAGAACTCAATCCATTTGTGCTTGCAGAAGGGAATGAGTACCATCCACTACCTGGTTCGTTATCATTATCCCAAGCTGTTTCAAAATCAGAGTTGCCCACCTGATACTGTGCACTTGCATTGAGAGCAAGGCATATTACTGCTATAAAAGAAAACAGTTTTTTCATAATTGTTTGAATTTTCGATTACTAACTACCTTAAAAACTATTGCAAAGATACGCCTTTACGCGTAAAGGGATTCAAACATAATGGTAAAACCTGCCCCTTTTACCAAAATTTATGATAAACGAAGGGCAGGTTTTAACTTGTATGCAAATTATTTCAGGACAACCACACGACCGTTCTTGATGTACAGACCTTTCTTCGTCTGACTTACACGACGGCCACTGAGGTCATAATATTTACTATTTGACGATTTACCATTTACCACTTCGTCTATTCCATCAACGACAGAGATAATGGCTTCATAGGTAACATCGTGAGCAGGCATGGTGTCGTACTTCTCACCATCCCAACCCTCGAACGTACGGGTATAGCGGTCGTCACTCTCAGGTGTAATGGTGAAGTTAGGGATAGGACTGCCATAGGCAACTTCTTCGCTATAAACCACACGACCATTCACCTTGTAGTAAACAGTATATGTGTTCACATTGTAAGAACCAGTAATGGTTACATCTGCAGTTACGGTCTCAGGAACACCCGTCCAACCAGCAAAGGTGTGACCCTCCTTCTCGGGAGCTTCAGGCAAGGTAATAGCGCTTCCGTACTCAACAGACTGTGTGCTCAAAGTTTCGCCATCAATCACGAAGGTAACGGTGTAAGTGTTCACGGTGTAAGTACCAGTAACGGTTACGTCTGCAGTTATAGTCTCGGGAACGCCCGTCCATCCAGCAAAGGTATGGCCTTCCTTCTCAGGAGCTTCGGGCAAAGTCACAGTGCCGCCTTCTTCTACCTGCTCGGTGGCAATGGTCTCACCATCGATGACATAAGTAACCGTGTAAGTTGCAGGAATGTCTGTGCCGAAGGTGACATGGATAATTTGACCCAAGGTTGACATCATATCGATGTCGATGGTTACATACAGCTTCTCATCCGTAATCTTACCTGTTAACTTCAAAGGTATTGGGCTGATGAGTGGACCAAGATACTCTTCCTCGGCAACGCCTTCAATGTCACCAGCAGTGATATCAAGGTTCCCATTAAAAGAGAATGTTTTATATCCGTGTCCCTCTTCAAGCATGAGTTCATCTACGGCAATGTTACCAACATTGATTTCGCCGCCCAGACTGAAATTCTTCAGGACAAAGTTGATGTCACCATTCTCCAGATGTTCAACCGTCACAGTTGTCTCCTGAGGTTCGGTACTTTCTTCGTTGATTGTGACAACGAGGTCATCGGTGTATTGCTTTGTAGATGTAACCTCAAGTGCAGGGAAGTCTGTGCCAAAGCTTACATAGATAACCTGACCCAGAGTCGAAGTCATGTCGATGTCAATGCTTACATACAGTTTGTCATCACTCATCTTTCCCTTCAGTTTCAAAGGAATAGGACTGATGATGGGACCTATGTACTCTTCTTCAGCAACGCCGTCTAGGTCACCGGGCTTGATGTTAACGTCACCCTTGAAAAGGAAAGAGTCGAAACGACGACCTTGAACCACAGGCAGGTCATTGATTTCGATAGTACCTACATTGATTTCACCACCTAAAGCAAAATTCTTCAGCAAGAAGTTTATGTTGCCATTCTCCAAGCGCTCAACCGTAACAGTCGTTGACTGAGGATCAGTGCTCTCGCCATTAATAGTCACCACCAAATCGTCGGTGTACGTCTTTGTCTCTGCCATAGCCATAAGGCTCGACATAGCAGCAATTGCAATAAGTAAAAGTTTCTTCATATCAAATAAAAATTTCAATCTTCAATCTTTAATGTTCAATATTAATATCTGTAGGCCACGCCAACCGTAGCATAAATGGGATACATCTTAAAGTCCACAGCCTCGAAGTCCTTACTCCAGATGCTTGAAAGACCCCAGTCAAGCATACCGAATACGTTTAGATGGCGTGTGGCCTTATAGTCGAAAACGAATTCCATACCACCATTCCAATTGCGCATATCGTCGCTAAAGTTATAGGTGGCGGGGTTCTCGCGGTCGATATTAATCTTCTCTCCTGTCGGATCATCGACACGCAAATAACCAATGCCGTCCTTATTGTCATAGACCTCTCCTTTGAAATGTTTCTTGAAGTAGAGCGAAAGGTACGGACCAAAGCTAAAGTTCCAACGAGAAGACATGCGGAAGGTAACCATCACGGGCAACGTCATTCCCCACATATCGGTATTGGTGATATCGCGACCAGTGAAATAGCCAGACATGGTATTACCCTCTTGCGTGAGCGACATCTTGTAGTTCTTGACATCTGCACCCGTATGGAATCCTTGGTAATAGAAATGCCATCCGGCCATAATACCCCAACGACGCCAAAACATCTTATAGACGTCCAGTCCTATCGTGGCACCTCCCTTGGGAGAGAACTCGTTGATGGAACGGATTTCATTGGGAAGGGGCAAGGGTGTAGTACCACCGATGGTGTATCCTGCACGCACCAGGAAACCTGCCTGTGAGGGTGATGTCGGTCCCCACTTTTCCCACTTATCCTGCGCCAAAGCAGGAAGAGCAATACATACAGCAAAAAGTAAAAGTGTTATCTTTCTCATCTCAATCTCCAATCTTCTATGTTTAATCGTCAATGGTCAATGATCGATGTTCATTCAATTTAATACTCGCACTCAATAGTCACATTATCTACGCAGAAAACACTGCCCGGAGCACCCTCAAATGAAGCACCCTCGATACTGCTGGCAAAGCTGATGGTCATGCTATAACCATTGTTCTCAAGCAACTCGGAATCCAATTCACTAGTGTAATTAAGTGACATTTCAAAGCTCGTCCATTCATCAGTCTCCACAACACCAGTTATACGAGCCAGACCCACGATTGCCGGACTTGTAAGCACATCGTCTCCGTAAAGAAGTACTTGATTGCCATCAGCATCCTGATTGCGATACATTACGCAATAAATATCAGGTTGGTCTACGCGGTCAACTGCATTTCCTTTGCGATCTTGGAACCGCTCGCCTGCCTTGAATTTATACCAACCGGTTACCTTTACGGGCTTGTGCTTGAAAGGAAGACCGAAACGGGTTGCAGCCATAGCATCCTTCAAAGCATTGGCAACGTCGAACGTTCCGATAAACAGGTTACCTGCAGCCAAACGCATGTTTACCATGCGACCAAAAGCACCCGTGTCACGTGTCTCCAGTTTCAAATAAGGACCACCATCAACGCCACCTGTCTGCACACCCAAAGTAGGATATTCTTCAACCTTGGCACTCGACTTGCTCAAATTAAAACCTGGGTTACCAGTAGCCCATTGGTCGTAACTGATGCTATTTTCCTCGACACCGTACCAAACATGGTACTTGCCTGTGCTGTTAAGCTCGAAATAGTCGAAAGTAATGTTCATGAACAAGTGCTCCCTTTCAGGTGCCTGGTCGTGAACGATATTGATGCGATAGAGTCGAGCCCATCTGCCATCCTGAGAAACGATGCGGAATTGGCGAACCTGCTCGTTAGAGAAATCCACCAATGAACCTTGCTTGAAAGGTACATATTCGCCATTCTCCATGATATAAGGCTTTGCGCCAGGTGTCAGTTTCAGATTCAAGGGCAACTCTCCCACATTCTTATCATAGCGAATGAGGAAACCTACGCTATCAACAGCAGAAGAAACAACCTGCAAGGTGTCATATTCATGATAAAAAACGCTTTCAGCATCTGCCATCGTCAAGCTTACTTCTTCGATGTCGCACTCTGCATTCAGGGGTTCATCACCAATACAGCTTCCCATCAACATTCCCAGCAATGCGAGTGACGGTAAAAGAAATTTCTTCATCATATTTCGTTAAAAAATTATCTAATAATGTCCTTTTCCTTAAAAACGAGTGCAAAGGAACACAATTTCTCTCATACGCGCGAGGAATTTTGGTATTATCAGTTCAAAATACCCAAATTTCATCGGTTTTACCTTTCAAAATCGTCTCAGGAGACATATTCGAAACACCTTGCTCAAAAGTAGGATTTCTATCGATGAAATGGGCGATTTTTGACGGAAAAGCACATCCGTTTCAGCAAATCTAAATGCGACTTTCGTCGTACCTAGGTTCGAGTGTAATCGAACAAGCGTACGAGGCAAATCGAACATAGGTTCAAGTGCAATCGAACAAGGGTTCAATATTTCCCCAGAACAGGAATGCCAAAAGAGAGAAAAAGGATGAGAATACAAATTTCTAAACCTGCCAAATAACGCTGCCTTGGAAGATGTCAAGAAAAGAGCATACATTATTATATTATAACGCGCGCACGTATAAAAGAAAGCCCTAAAAAGAGCCCTTTCTGACCCCCTTCCGCAACACGGCAAAAAAAATGCAAAATTTTGAAAAATAAATTTAGATTTTAAAACCGAAATATGAAAGTTTTTTTGTACCTTTACGCCCGAATATCGACTGAATTAGATTTTTCACTGAAAATGAGTTACGACTACCACACTCCTGTAATGCTTCAAGAAGCACTCGAAGGCCTGCAAATCAGACCCGACGGAGTGTATGTAGATGTAACCTTTGGAGGTGGGGGACACAGCAAAGAAATACTGAATCGCCTTGGCATCTGCGGACACCTTTACGGCTTCGACCAAGACCTTGACGCCATAGCTGGAGCACCCGAGGACGAACGCTTCACCTTTGTCAGGAGCAATTTCCGTTACCTACAGAACTGGATGCAATATTACGAGTGCGAGCACGTGGATGGAATCTTAGCCGACCTAGGTGTGAGCAGTCATCATCTGGATGAGGGAGAGCGCGGATTCAGTTTTCGCTTTGACGCGCCCTTGGACATGCGCATGAACCAACGCGCACGCTTGACGGCACACACCGTAGTCAACACCTACTCGGAAAACCAGTTGGCCGACATCTTCTACCTGTACGGCGAACTGAAACAAAGCCGACGCCTGGCAGCCGCATTAGTGAAGGCTCGCTCTATCAACCCGATAAACACCACTGGCGAACTAGCGCAGGTGCTGACTCCTCTGGTGGGACAATCGCGAGAGAAGAAAGATCTGGCACGCGTGTTCCAAGCGCTTCGCATAGAGGTAAACGGCGAAATGCTGGCCTTGAGACAAATGTTGACAGCAGCAACGAACCTGCTTGCACCCAGAGGGCGACTGGTAGTGCTGACTTACCACTCGCTGGAAGACCGCATGGTGAAAAACATTATGCGAAGTGGCAACCCCGAGGGCGAGGTGGAGCAAGACATCTATGGCAACATCCTTGCACCCTTGCGTGCAGTAGGGAAGATGCAAGTTCCAAGCGACGAGGAACAAAATCAAAACCCCCGCAGTCGTAGTGCCAAGCTACGCGTAGCGGAGAAGGTTGAGTGTTGAAATTTGAGTATTTAGATTAAATGGACGAAATAAAGAAGAAAGATACTGAAGACGTGAAGACCCAAAGGCAACAGCAACGCCGTCGCTTGTGGGGTTCTCTCTTCACAGAAGGTGAATCGGACGCCAACGAGAGCAAAAGTATTGGCGACGTGGTGCGTTCGATAAAAATCGACGGAGAAATGTTTTTCCGCCAGATTCCTTTGCTTTTGCTGATACTGGCAGGCATATTGCTTATGGTGACCAATCGCTATCAAGCCCAGCAGGAAATAATCCAGAAGGAACAACTGCAAAAGGAAGTGGAAGACTGGCGATTCCGCTCACTCACCCGTTCGAGTGAGCTGACGACGAAGACACGTCAAAGCCAAATCGAAGAACGACTGAAGGCTTGGGGCGACAGTTCCATAACTACGCCCAAGGAACCGCCTTTCACAATTAACCCCAATGATTAAGCACACATGGCAAGTAACAATAGAAAATCCATCAAGCGCTTCCGAATGATACTGATAGGTATCTGTCTCATTGGGGCATATATCCTAGGCACAGCCCTGAAGACCATGCTTGTGCAGGCCGATTACTGGAGGCAGGTAGGCAAGCGGTTCGAATCGGACAGCATCGTCGTCCCTGCCATGCGTGGCAATATCCTGTCGTCCGACGGTCGGGTAATGGTGGCTTCACTACCCAAATATCGACTATTCATGGACTATGTTGTCATCGACAAAGACTCGACAGCCCGTGTTAAGGCACAAGCCTGGCGTGATTCGATGGTGAACTGCAAGGCCGATAGCATTGCCGAGGGACTTGCACGCATCTTCCCTGATAAATCGAAGCAATGGTTCAAAGACCGTTTCCTCGAGGGAAGAAGACGCAATTCACACGCCTGGAACCTCTATCCCAAAATGGCCAGCTACATCCAATACAAGCAAGTGAAAGAACTGCCCTTGCTATGCGAATCACCTTTGAAGGGCGGCTTCAATCCAGAGCGCATCATGCTTCGCGTGAAACCTTATGGTTCACTTGCCAGCCGAACATTGGGCGATGTAGCAAAGGACTCCCTCTCCGACTCCATACGTGGAACGAGCGGTTTGGAATGGTGCTACGACACTCTCATGCGTGGTCAGGACGGCATCAAACACCGTTCACGCGTCTATAAGCAAACCGTCGATTTCTTCGATACAGAGCCTGTCAACGGACACGATTTGGTATCAACTATCGACGTTACTATGCAGGACATTGCCGAAAAGGCTATCGTCAACAAACTGAAAGAGGTGAACGGCGACAAGGGCGTAGTCATCCTGATGGAAGTGAAGACGGGCGACATCAAGGCAATGGTCAGCATGACCCGCTATCGCAACGAACAAACTGGCGAAAGCGTATACATCGAGGCACAGAACGACGCCATCAATGCCCTATGGGAACCTGGTTCCACCTTCAAGACAGGTAGTATCATGGTGGCTTTGGAAGATAGGAAGATTACGCCCGAAACTACCGTTGAGACGGGTAGTGGCATATATATCATGCATGGCCGACCCATGAAGGACCACAACTGGCATCGTGGTGGATATGGCACTTTGAACGTAACTCAGGTACTCGAATATAGTTCAAATGTTGGTGTGAGCCGCCTCATCGATGATGCCTATCACGATTGTCCGGAGAAGTATGTGCAAGGACTCTACAACCTCGGTGTGGGTATTGATTTGGGATTGCCCATGGGAGCTAAGCCACGTGTCCGCATGCCCAATACCGACAAGATAAAGGGCAACTGGTCAAAGACCGCTTTGGCGTGGATGAGTATCGGCTATGAAACCATGATTCCTCCCATCAGCACCGTAGCCTTCTACAATGCTATTGCGAACAACGGACGCTTTGTCCGTCCACGATTCGTGAAGGCTGAAATGCAAAACGGTCAAGTCATTCGGGAGTTCCCAGTTGAAGTCATAAAGGAACGCATCTGCTCTCCCCACACCTTACGCGATATTCGTACCATTCTTGAGAAAGTAGTCAGTGAGGGTCTGGGTAAGAAAGCAGGCAACAAACGTTTCAAGGTAAGTGGAAAGACTGGAACGGCACAGGTGGCCGAGAACGGAAGTTACGCCAGCCACGCCTATATGGTTAGCTTCTGCGGATACTTCCCCAGCGATGATCCAAAGTATTCGTGCATCGTTTGTATCCGCAAACGCGGCCTGCCGGCATCAGGAGGCGGACAATGCGGTCCTGTATTCAGTGAGATTAGCCAGCTGGTGATGAACCAAGGCGTATACCGCGACCCACGCGAAGCATCTGATTCCACCAGCATCTTTACCCCCGAACTGGTTCGTGAGAAAACTAATATGGTGGCAGGTGAAGTTCCTGACGTGGTAGGCATGGGTGCTCGCAAAGCCGTTTATGCCTTGCAAAGCGCAGGGTTGAGAGTGCGTTTAAGGGGTGCTGGTGTCGTACAAGAGCAGAGCATACCTGCCGGCACTAAGAATGCAAAAGGAAGAACAATTACAATAAACCTAAAATAAAAACGTCTTATCAGGATAATTTAGAGCATAATGACAATAAAGCAACTGATTGAAGAAGCGAAGCCCCTGAAGATTGTTGGCAATGACAACATCGAAGTAACGGGCATAGAAATAGACTCGAGACGTATCGGACCAGGTAATGCCTTTATAGCCATGAAGGGTACGCAAGTGGACGGACACCAGTTCATCCCCAAAGCATTGGAACTGGGTGCGACCTGCATCGTTTGCGAGACACTTCCTACTGAACTGCAAGAAGGTGTTACCTACGTTCAATACGAAAGTACAGAAAGCGTTGCTGGAGCATTGGCCACACACTTCTATGGTGACCCAACAAAGCGGATGAAGTTGATCGGTGTTACTGGCACCAATGGTAAAACCACCATTGCAACCTTGCTTTACACCATGTTCCGCCAATTTGGATACAAAGTGGGATTGTGCAGCACAGTCTGCAACTATATCGATGGACGGGCTATCCCCACGGAATGCACCACCCCAGACCCTATCACACTCAACCGTCTTTTAGGACAAATGGCCGATGAGGGTTGTCAATACGCCTTCATGGAAGTAAGTTCACATGCTGTCGTTCAACACCGCATAGGTGGACTAACCTTTGCTGGCGGATTATTTACAAACTTAACCCGCGACCATCTGGACTATCACAAGACCTTTGAGGCCTATCGCGATGCCAAGAAGGGATTCTTCGACATGTTGCCCAAGGATGCTTTCGCCATCACCAATGCCGATGACAAGAACGGCATGTTCATGGTTCAAAACACTCAAGCAACAGTTCGCACTTATGCCCAACGCACGTCTGCCGACTTCAAAGCCCGCATTCTTGAAGAAGGCTTCGAGGGTATGAACCTAAACATCGACGGACGAGAGGTGTTTGTACAATTTGTCGGACGCTTCAATGTCAGCAACCTGCTGGCTGTATATGGGGCAGCTATCATGATGGGTAAAGACCCAGAAGAAGTGCTTATTGCCTTGAGTACGATGAAGCCCGTTAACGGACGATTCGAAGCCATACGCAGTCGTGAAGGCGTAACTGCTATCGTCGATTATGCTCACACGCCTGATGCTTTGGTCAATGTCCTGTCTACAATCAACGAAGTCTTACAGAAGAAAGGGCAATGCTGGACAGTCTGCGGTGCTGGCGGTAATCGCGACAAGGGCAAACGCCCGCTTATGGCACAAGAAGCCGTCAGGAACAGCGACCGCGTCATCATCACAAGCGACAACCCTCGCTTCGAGGAACCACAAGACATCATCAACGATATGCTGGCCGGACTTACGGACGAAGAGCGCCGTACAGTGATAACCATTGTCGACCGTCGCGAAGCCATTCGCACGGCTTGCATGTTGGCAAAGCCTGGAGATGTTGTGCTGGTGGCTGGCAAAGGACACGAAGACTATCAAATCATACAAGGCGTGAAGCATCACTTCGATGACCATGAGGTCATCCGTGAGTGCTTTGGAATAAGTTGACAATTGAGAAGAAACTAGTAATTCGTAATAAAAGATGTTATACTATCTCTTTAGATATCTCGGCCAGTTTGGAATTCCTGGAGCCCATCTGTGGTCCTACATCTCCTTCCGTGCCATCCTCACTTTGGTGCTCTCTCTTATCATCAGCATCTGGTTTGGAGAATATTTCATCAAATGGATGAAGCGCCATAATGCCAGCGAGGCTCAACGCGACATAACCATAGATCCCTATGGCGTGGAAAAGAAAGGTGTACCTACAATGGGTGGTATTATTATCATTCTGGCCACAGTGGTTCCCTGCCTGTTGCTTGGTCGTTTGCGCAACATCTATATGTTGTTGATGATTGTCACCACCTTATGGTTGGGAGGCATCGGCTTTGTTGATGATTATATTAAGATGAAGATTTCGAAGGACGGGTTACGCCCCATCCTGAAACTGGCAGGTCAGGCTCTGTTGGGTCTTGGCATTGGACTGACGTTATGGCTTAGTCCCGATGCCGTGATTCGTGAGAATGTTCAAGTTTCAAACGAAAACGGAACTGAGGTCGTGTACAAGAGTGAACCCGTCAAAAGCACCATAACAACCATCCCCTTCGTCAAGAACAACAACCTCAGCTATACGGAGGCCATGAATTGGACAGGCAAATATAAGAACGCCGCCGGATGGATTCTGTTTGTCCTTGTCACCACCTTTGTGGTTATGGCTGTCAGCAATGGTTCGAACCTAAACGACGGTATGGACGGTATGTGCGCTGGAAATTCAGCCATCATCGTCTTTGCCCTTGCCATCCTAACCTATACGAGTAGTCACATCGGAATGGCCTCATACCTCAATATCATGTATGTGCCTGGAAGTGAAGAACTGGTTATCTTCCTCATGGCCTTCATGGGTGGGCTGATAGGTTTCCTATGGTATAATGCTTATCCGGCTCAGGTATTTATGGGTGACACGGGTAGTCTGGCCATTGGTGGTATTATTGCAGTAGTATGCGTCATCATCCACAAGGAACTACTCATTCCTGTATTGTGTTTCGTGTTCTTGTGCGAAAGTGTCAGCGTACTATTGCAAACCAACTATGCCAAGATGGGCAACCGTCGGGGACTGAAATGGAGAGTCTTCAAACGTGCACCTATACACGATGCCTTCCGAATCAAGCCTGGTCAACTATCTCCTGATTTACGAATCTTATGGAATTGGCCAAAGGGTTGCTGGTTGGAGTCTAAGATCACCACCCGTTTCTGGATTGTAACCGTCATCACATCTGCATTAGCCATCATAACGCTGAAGATTAGATAAAGAGAGATTGAGAATATGAGAAAGATTGTTATACTTGGTGCCGCAGAAAGCGGAATAGGCACAGCCATCCTAGCCCAAAAGCAAGGATGGAATGTGTTTGTCAGTGACATGGGCGTCATCAAGGACCATTATAAAGAGCAACTCGATTCACATCACATACAATGGGAAGAGGGCGGACATACTGAAGCCCGCATCTTAGATGCCGATACTATAGTAAAGAGTCCGGGCATACCTGATACGGCACCAATCGTACGCAGGCTCATTGACCAGGGAACGCCCATTCTCTCTGAACTGGAATTTGCCCAACCATACAGTCATGGAAGGACAATATGCATCACGGGGTCAAATGGCAAGACCACAACAACAAGCCTCATTTACTACATCATGAAGAAATGGGGTGTCGATGTTGGCTTGGCTGGGAACATAGGACGCTCTTATGCCCTGCAGGTAGCCGAAGAAGACCATGACTGGTATGTACTAGAGATTAGTTCTTTCCAACTCGACAATATGTTCCAGTTCCGTGCAGACATTGCCGTACTAATGAACATCACTCCTGACCATCTGGATCGCTATGAGTTCAACTTGCAGAACTATGTCGATTCGAAGATGCGCATTATCCAGAATCAAACCGACAAAGACATCTTTGTCTTCTGGCAACAAGACGAGCATATCGAAAACGAATTACAAAAGCGTGCTGAAGGCTATAGTCCCAAACCTACACCCTCGTCACAACCGGCAAGAGAAGGCAAGCCCACATTATGTCCTTTCAAAGACAGCGATTTTGAGAGTCTTAATCTAACATTCTCTCAAATGGGCCAGCATAACAAGCGAAACGCATTAGCGGCTTATCTTGCAACCAAGCAGGCTGGTGCTCCTGAGGAACTCATTCGGCAATGTCTTAATGACTTCCCAGGTGTGGAACACCGATTGGAACGTGTAATAGAGCGCGATGGGGTATTGTACATCAACGACTCGAAGGCAACAAATGTCGATGCATGTTACGTTGCACTGCAAGCCATGAATCGTCCTACCATCCTTATCGTAGGTGGACGCGACAAAGGCAACGACTATTCTGTGCTCTTCGATATTGTAAAAGAGAAGTGTGCCGGACTAGTATATCTGGGAGCTGACAATGAGAAATTACATCAGTCATTCGACCATCTGGGACTCCCCATTGCTGACACCCACAGCATGAAAGATTGTGTTGAAGCGTGCATGCGTATGGCAAAAGCGGGTGACGTAGTATTGTTAAGCCCTTGTTGTGCCAGTTTTGATTTATTCAAGAACATGGAGGATCGAGGCGAACAATTCAAGTCCCTCGTACGCACATGCAATATATAAAAGGTAAGGAAATTAGAAGATGAAGCTATCTGGCATCAAAATACAGAAAGAAGGATTCCTGCAAGGCGATAGTGTCGTGTGGATGATATTGCTGGCACTTTGCATGATATCTATCGTTGAAGTCTACAGTGCGTCGAGCCGAATGACTTATAGCTCGGGACACTATTGGGGACCTGTGGTAGAGCATACCTCGTATGTCGCCATTGGTTTGTTCATTACCTGGCTCATACACAAGATGCCATGTAAGAGTTTCAAATTCCTTAGTGTTTTGGGACTTCTTGTTTCCTTCATTCTGCTCATTGTAGTATTGTTCATGGGTAGCATTAACGATGCCGCCCGATGGATTCGTATATTCGGCATCACCATACAGCCATCAGAGTTCGCCAAGATTTCTTTAGTTGGTACTGTGGCCATGCTATTGGCTACATTCCGTGACAAGACGACCGGAGGAGCTTCGCAATTGGCCTTCAATTGTGTGGCTCTACTTACGGGAGTTATCTGCTTGCTTATCGTTGGTGAGAACTTCTCCACTGCAGGCATTATTTTTATCGTGATGTTCCTAATGACATGGTATGCCCAAGCTCCTAAGAAATGGATGTGGATCGTGGTCATCAGCATAGTCACTATTGGTGGTTTAGGCTATAGTGTATTGAAACTTACCCCCGACCGAACTGCCCACAAAATCAGTGAATTGCCCATGTTGCATCGTTTTGAGACCTGGTCGAATCGTATCAAGAGCGGCAGCGACCTGCCTAACGACCCTGCAGACTATAACATTCACGACAATATACAAGTGACACATGCCCGTATTGCCGTTGCAACATGTAACGTTGTTGGAAAAGGGCCAGGCCAAAGTGTGGAACGCGACTTCCTCCCTCACGCCGTGAGCGACTTCATCTATGCTATCATCATTGAGGAAGCAGGTATTGAAGGAGGCATATTGGTGATGTTCCTTTATCTGTTATTGCTTTATCGAGCCATGCGCATAGCCGAACGCTGTCGAAATCGATTCCCCGCCTATCTGGCCATGGGACTATCGTTGATGCTTGTAGTTCAAGCTATGGTCAACATGGCCGTAAGCGTAGGCGCTATGCCAGTAACGGGGCAACCTTTGCCATTAGTGTCTAAGGGAGGAACGTCCACATTCATCACCTGTGCCTATATAGGAATGATATTGAGCGTGAGTTACACAGCTAAAAAGATAGAAGAAAAACCAGAGCAAACTGAAATATAATGAGTGAATTGAAAATCATCATAAGCGGAGGCGGAACGGGAGGCCACATCTTCCCCGCCATAAGCATTGCCAACGCTATCCGTGAATTGGAACCTCGGACAAAGATACTTTTCGTTGGCGCCGAAGGGCGAATGGAGATGCAACGTGTTCCTTCTGCAGGATACGAAATTGTGGGACTGCCCATCCGCGGTCTATATCGTCCTTTGTGGAAACCTGCCAACATCGGTGTGGTCATCGACTTCCTAAAAAGCAAACGCATAGCCAAGAAAACCTTGCAAGAATTCAAACCCGACGTTGCTGTAGGCGTAGGTGGTTATGCAAGCAGTGCCACATTGAATGCGGCCTACGACTTGGGAATCCCTTGTCTCATCCAAGAGCAGAACTCTTATGCCGGGCTCACGAACAAGACATTGGCAAAGAAGGCACAAAAAATCTGTGTGGCTTATGAAGGCATGGAACGTTTCTTCCCTAAAGAAAACATCATCCTTACTGGCAATCCCGTTCGGCAAGGCCTGCTCGACCCCACCCTTACCAAGACAGAATCATCGGCAATCTTTGGATTAGAGCCCGACCTACCAACAGTTCTCATTATTGGCGGTAGTTTAGGAGCACGCACTATCAACGAAAGCGTATTAAAGAACCTTGACTCCATAAAGAAATCGCGTACACAGTTCATCTGGCAAACAGGCGGTTTCTATTACAAAGAGATTCAAGAAATCTTAGATGAGAAAGGCAAACCTGAAAACCTTTACGTTACCGATTTCATTGCCCGTATGGACCAAGCATACAAGGCTTCAGACCTAGTTATTTCACGCGCTGGCGCAAGCAGTATAAGTGAACTTTGTCTTTTAGGTAAACCCTCCATCTTGGTGCCTTCACCCAATGTAGCAGAAGACCACCAGACGTGCAATGCTATGGCTCTTGTCAAGAAGGATGCCGCATTGATGATTAAGGATGCAGAGGCACAAGAGAAGTTAATACCTCTGGCCATGGAGACCGTAACGAAGCCAGAACGCCTAAAGGCACTTGGTGAGAATGCATATAAGATGGCCTATAAGGATTCGGCCAAGATTATCGCACAGGAAGTAATCAAACTCGCAAAGAAAGCAGAACATTAATTATGGAAGCATCACATATTAAAGCAGTATATTTCATTGGTATTGGCGGCATTGGTATGAGTGCCATAGCCCGCTATTTCCTTAATCAAGGGCTTACCGTGGGCGGTTATGACAAAACGCCTACAGACCTTACCAAACGTCTTATAGAAGAAGGGGCACACATTCATTATGAAGAGAATATCGGACTGATTCCCACCGAATGCCTCGACCCAGACACTTGTCTAATTGTTTATACTCCGGCAATTCCCGCCGAACATGCCGAACTGCAGTATTTCAAGCGAAATGGTTTCGACCTGCAAAAACGCGCACAAGTTCTTGGCACACTTACCCGCACCCTCAAGGGTCTTTGCGTTGCTGGCACACATGGCAAGACCACAACCAGTTCGATGGCTGCCCACCTACTGCACCAAAGCCATGTTGATTGCAACGCCTTCTTGGGAGGCATCACAAAGAACTATGGCACAAACTACATCCTCAGTGCAAAGAGTGAGTATGTTGTTATAGAAGCCGATGAGTTCGACCGTTCGTTCCATTGGCTTCGTCCATGGGCTACGGTTATCACTAGCACCGATGCCGACCATTTGGATATCTACGGAAATGAAGAAGCCTACCTTGAAAGTTTCCGCCACTACACCAGCCTCATACAACCTGGCGGTTATCTCATCCTGCACACAGGCCTGAGGATGCAACCAAACACAAAGGAAGGAGTAACAACATACACCTATAGTCGTGACAATGGCGATTTCCATGCTGAGAATGTAAAAATTGGCAATGGTGAAATCACTTTTGACTTCATCTCCCCATTAGGCAACATTAAAGGAATTAACTTAGGTGTTCCCGTTACTGTCAATATAGAGAATGGCATTGCAGCGATGGCGCTGGCACAGCTGGCAGGAGCAACAGAGGAAGAAATCCGTCAGGGAATGGCATCGTTCAGTGGTGTTGACCGTCGTTTTGATTTCCATGTACGCACTCCCCAAATGGTTTACCTGAGCGACTATGCCCATCATCCAGAAGAAATACGTCAAAGCATACTCAGTGTTAAGCAATTGTATGAAGGAAGACGAGTAAAAGCCATCTTCCAGCCACACCTATATAGTCGCACACGTGATTTCTATCGCGAATTTGCCGATGCACTTTCACTCCTCGACGACGTAACGATTGTTGACATATATCCCGCCCGAGAATTACCAATTCCAGGTATTACCAGCAAACTCATCTACGACAACCTGCGCCCAGATATGAAGAAAGAGATATGCCATAAGGAAGAGATTCCCGACATTGTGCGTCGCAAAGATTTTGACGTTCTTGTCACACTTGGGGCTGGCGATATTGAAGACTATGCCCAAGAAATCACCCAGATACTGAACGAGAAGGCATGATAAAGACCCTACTGAAAACCCTGCTCTTGCTGGCCGCCGTGGGCTATCTCATCTTTGCCCTGATAAAGGTTAGTCGTTCCCCACAGGAGATGCTGTGTACGGGCATTGAATACCAATTTACGGATTCTGTTGAAGCCCGTCTTATCGACGAACCAATGGTGGCGAATTTGTTGGCTCAAAAGAAGATAAGTCCAAAAGGGAAGAAACTAGCCGATGTTGATGTGCGTGGAATTCAGAAAATGTTAGCCGACAATCCCTATATCGACACCGTCTCTTGTTACCACACGGCATCGGGCAAAATATGCATTCGCATTACCCCCGTCCATCCTATGCTTCATGTTTTTGCCAACGATGGTGATGAATTTTATATTGGGGAGCAAGGACAAATCATGCCGGCTGGTGGACTCAACAATGACTTACCTGTCATCACAGGGCATGTCACTCGCAAATATGCCGCAACCAAACTTCTGCCTTTAGGCCGCTTGCTCAAGACAGATGACTACTGGAGGCGGCAGACTCAACAAATCGATGTTGACGAGCAAGGACACATAGAGATTATACCCCGATTCTGCGAACAAAAGATTCGGCTTGGCGAACCTAAAGATCTCACTGAGAAACTGGCTCGCGTACGCCTGTTCTACGAAAAAGCCATGCCTAAGGCGGGGTGGAACAAATACAATGTCATTGATGCGACATACGCCGACCAAATAATTTGCACGAAAGAATAAAACAATAAATATATACAATTATGGGAGCAGAAAAAGAGATTATCGTAGCTCTGGAGTTCGGAACATCCTCCATCCGAGGCATCGCCGGCAAGAAGAAGCCCGATGGCACTATCCAGATTCTTGACATTGAGCAAGAACGTACCACCGATGCCATACAACGTGGCGTCATCTACAACATCGACAAAACGACACAAGCCATCACGAACATCGTAACTCGTCTGGGCGAGAACCAAAACATCCACATCCGCCGTGCATACGTAGGCATAGGTGGTCAGTCGTTACACTCTGACGGCAACTTCATCTCACGCGGATTGGAGATGAAAGTAAAGATTACGCCCGAACTGGTGGATAACTTGATGGACAACAACCGTGCCACACAGTACACCGATGCACAGATTCTTGACGTTGTACCTCAAGAGTACGTCGTAGGCAATCGAACCATTGCTGACCCTGTAGGCATACAAAGTGACCAGATTGAAGCCCGCTTCCTAAACATCGTGGCAAAGAACACACTGGTGGAAAACATCCAGAAGTGCATGCGCATGGCAGGTATTGAGATTGCCGACATGTTTATTGCTCCCATGACACTGGCCGACGTACTGCTCTCCGATAGTGAGAAGCGCTCGGGTTGCGCTATGGTTGACTTTGGAGCAGGCACTACAACTGTGGCTGTCTATAATGGCAACCTCCTCCGTCACCTTGTAGTCATTCCCTTGGGCGGAAATAACATTACAAACGACATTGCCACTGCTCACCAAATGGAGTTCGAAGAGGCTGAAGGACTTAAGCGCAAATATGGTATTGCGTATGTAGCAGCAGAGAGCGATACGCCTCAACAATTGTCCATCAGCAACGAGCGTACACTGTCAGAAAACGAACTGCAAAACATCATCGGTGCTCGCCAGGAAGAAATCATAGCCAACGTATGGCATCAGATCGAGAACGTAAGCAATACACTGCTCTCAGGTATTATCATTACCGGTGCAGCAGCGCAGCTCAGAGACATGCCTGAAGCCATCAAGCACTTTACAAAGTTCCAACGAGTAAAGGTGGCTAAATCGCTCATCACCACTGTCGACGTAGGTGCTGGAGTAACAGCGCCCCAAGGCAACAGTTGTGATACGCTGATAGCCCTGCTCATGCATGGAGACACCAATTGCGCCGACGTAAAAGAGGAAGGTGAACAAGAACCAAAGGTGGAAGAAGAGAATGGTGAAGGTCTGACCGTTGCTCCCGCAAACACGCCTGTTACTGAAGTCGAAGAAAAAGTAGAAGAGACAAACAAAGAACCCAAACAAAAGAGAAAGTTTGGCGAAGGCTTCAAGAAGTTTGGACGTGTCCTGCAGAAGATATTCACCGACGAAGAAGAAGACGAATAATAACCACGTAATCACATAAGAATATGGACCAAGAAACGAAAGACATCTTCGGAATGGACGGAGGAATCCAGTTCACAGGTTTCCAGCATGTCAATAATCCCAGCATCATCAAGGTGATTGGCGTGGGAGGCGGTGGCGGCAACGCCGTTAACCATATGTTTAACGAAGGTATTCACGACGTCACCTACGTGTTATGTAATACCGATAAGAAAGCCCTCGAGGACAGCCCTGTACCAACAATACTACAGCTGGGTAAGGAAGGACTCGGAGCTGGTAATCGTCCCGAGCGTGCTCGTCAGGCCGCCATGGAGAGCATGGATGACATCAAAAACATGCTTAGCGATGGTACGAAGATGGTATTCATCACTGCCGGAATGGGCGGTGGTACTGGCACAGGTGCTGCACCTATCATTGCCAAGTGTGCCAAGGAAATGGGCATTCTGACGGTAGGTATTGTCACCATCCCCTTCCTATTCGAAGGCAATAAGAAGATTGATCAGGCATTGGAGGGTGTGGAAGAAATAAAGAAGCACGTCGACGCATTGCTCGTCATCAACAACGAACGCTTGCGTGAGATTTATCCCGAACTTACCGTCATCAACGCTTTTGCTCGTGCCGACGATACCTTGACCGTAGCTGCACGTTCCATCGCAGAAATCATCACCATGCGCGGACGCATCAACCTCGACTTCCAGGACGTAAAGACCGTTCTCGAAAACGGAGGTGTTGCCCTCATGTCTACAGGCTATGCTGAGGGAGAGAACCGTGTCAGCAAGGCCATTGACGAGGCCATCAAGTCGCCTTTGCTCAACAACAACGACATCTTCAACTCCAAGAAAGTGCTGCTGAACATCAACTTCAGCGATGCAGAAGAGAGCCAACAGTTCACGATGGAAGAGATGAACGAGGTACATAACTTCATGAGCAAATTCTCGAAGAACGTCGAAGTCAAATGGGGCATGGCCACCGACCCCGCACTGGGCAACCGCATCAAGATTACTCTACTGGCAACAGGATTCGGCCTGCAGCACGTTCCTGGTATGCAAGACATATTGGAGAAGAACAGCTTGCAGCAGGAAGAGGAAGACCGCGAGAAGCAGGAGATGCGCGATGCACTGCGAGGCGTGTACTACAGTGGAGACAATCGACCCACTATCCGTCGCCGCCCATATATCTTCGTATTCAAACCCGAGGAACTCGACGACGAGGACATCATCTCGCGTGTAGAGACCACACCAACCTTCCGACGCACGAAGGAGGAACTCAACCAGATTCGCAATCGTCAGGAAGAACCCGAACTCACAACCATCTATGTCGAGGGAAAACTTCCTGAGGCTATACAAGAGCCAAAACCAAGCGAAACGCCCGACACTACAGCTCCAACGACAGAAGAACCCTTTGTCGGTTTCCAGTTGGGTGAGGATTAAAGTTCTTGGGCAAGTTGAAAAAAAGAGTTGATAAGCTAATACTTAACTCAACACCTCGCGCAAGATAGCCATCGAACGGAGCTCAGGGAAATGGGGTACATGCTGACGGTAATAATCGTTCAAGACCTCCATCAAGCGCTGGCGCTGTTCGCGTGAGAAATGAAAGAGATGCATGGTTGCAAAATCCATGCGCAACATTAGGGGTACAAGTTGTTCCTCTCCTTTGTGGAGGACAGCCTGTACCTCTTCCGTATCAGGCCAGAAACCCAAGAAGCGAGACAGACGTATAAGGAAAGTGGCAGGGAAGTTGGCAAACCGTTCACGACGGTTATCGAGCCACATGAGCGAATTCACAAGATAGGCATAAAGTTCGGGGTTGGCCTGTTCTTCACGTAAACTATAAAACAGGAACTCACCTAAGAACAAGGCTATTGTCTGCTTCATCGGATTATAGGGCAACGACTGATAAGGCTCGTTGACACGAACATCAACCAAACGCTGCAAACGAGCCGAATCCTGAAAGTCCATATCCACCTCCAGCAAACTCAATGGCGAAAGCAAGACATTCTGCATGACCGATCGTCTGCCACGAGGCATTCGAACCATAAAGCTCACTGCTCCACGACCTTCGGTAAACATCGTCACAATCTGCTTCTGGTCGGCATATCGTAACGTGTGTAATACAATTCCGCGTGTCTTTTCTAACATATTCGAGTGCGAAATTACAAAAAAAAACTGAAATTCTTTGTCAGTTCACAGAAAAGTAGTAACTTTGCACCCGCAATCGTGACCACCTGGTCGCGAAGTAGTGGCGGAAAGGTCACGAAGGCTGGTCCCTTCGTCTATCGGTTAGGACGAGAGATTTTCATTCTCTAAAGAGGAGTTCGACTCTCCTAGGGACTACAAAAGAAGATAAAAAATAAAAGTAGAAAGTAAAATGGCAAACCACAAATCATCTCTTAAGAGAATCCGTCAGGAGCAGAAGCGCCGCCTGCACAACAGATATTATGCTAAGACTATGCGTAATGCTGTCCGCAAGCTTCGTGCAACCACCGACAAGGCAGCAGCCATTGAGATGTACCCCGGTGTACAGAAGATTCTGGACAAGTTGGCCAAGACCAACATCATCCACAAGAATAAGGCTGCAAACTTGAAGTCGAAGCTGGCCCGCTACATTCAGAAGTTGGGTTAAGCCATACTGACGGATACACTAAGCGACCGTTCCTCACATTGTGGGCGGTCGTTTTTTTGTTTTGTCGAATTCTCACAGTCTTGATTATCATACATTTACACATTAATGGGCTGAATCTGTGACAATTGTGACAAATGACAGTTCATTTTTCACCACCTTGCTCGAAGGCGAGGACGATGGAGAATGCATATAACTTATTGAATTACAATAATATAGATATAATAATATCGTATATACATTATATATAATATAGTATATATATTAATAAGTATCTATATAACTATTTAATTATCAAATAATTATAAAATCTTTATTAATTATAATTTATATTGTATTTCTTTATCAATCGATAAAATTATTCTTAATTCTTAACTCTTAATTATATTATCCCCCCGCTGCCGGAAAAGGAGAAAAAAAACGTTGTCACAATTGTCACAATTGTCACAGCGTTTTTATAACCGACTGGGAATCAGTGATTTCATAAAAATTCAATCAAAAATATAGGCTCTCGAGAATAAGATATAAGGCCTTCTGCGATAAGATACAGGCTCGATGGACATAAGATATAGGCTCGATGGAGGGTGAATATATGTTATTTGTGCTCAAAAAATAGGCATTCATTGCATAGGAGTTGTGCGATCATCGTATCCGATTTAAGGATGGGAGGACAAAGAAGGTGATAAATAGGGAATAATTGGAAATAAACACGTGCAGAGGGGCATTATAGGGTTCCAAAAGACACTATGACGTCCCTTCTTATTTTCCACCTTAAATTCTATAGAATTTATTTCCGTAATTCACTTTTTTTTCGTACCTTTGCAAGGTTAAAAATCAGGTTTGAATTATGGAAGAAAATTATAACATAGAAGAGCAAGAGCAGGCCCAATATTCGGCCGCGAACATTCAGGTCCTGGAAGGACTGGAAGCCGTGCGTAAGCGCCCGGCCATGTACATTGGAGACATCTCGGAAAAGGGTCTCCATCATTTGGTTTACGAAACAGTCGACAACTCCATCGACGAAGCCTTGGCTGGTTTCTGTACCCACATCGAGGTGACCATCAACGAAGACAACTCGATCACCGTACAGGACAATGGTCGTGGAATCCCTGTTGACATGCACGAGAAGGAGCACAAGAGTGCGCTGGAGGTAGTAATGACCGTACTGCATGCCGGTGGTAAGTTTGACAAGGGTTCATACAAGGTGAGTGGTGGATTGCATGGTGTAGGTGTATCATGCGTCAATGCCCTCTCGTCGAAGATGATATCCCAGGTGTTCCGCGATGGCAAGGTTTATCGTCAGGAATACTCCAAGGGTAAGCCCTTAACAGGTGTAGAAGTTGTGGGCGAAACCAATATTCGCGGTACACGTCAGCAGTTCTGGCCCGATGGCAGCATTTTCATCACCACTACTTATAAGTACGACACGCTGGCCAACCGCATGCGTGAGCTGGCTTACCTGAATGCAGGCATTACCATCACGCTGACCGATATGCGTTTGGAAGAGAATGCCAAAGTGGGTATAGAAGGCGTTCGTACGGAGAAGTTCTATAGCGAAGGCGGTCTGCGTGACTTCGTTCGCTACATCGATTCGAGCCGTACTCCACTTATCAATGACGTAATTTACCTGAACACCGAGAAGCAGAACACTCCCATCGAAGTAGCCATTATGTACAACACGGCCTACTCCGAGAACTTGCACTCCTATGTCAACAACATCAATACCATTGAAGGTGGTACGCACGTAGCTGGTTTCCGCGCTGCCCTAACACGCACTCTGAAGACCTATGCCGAACAAGAGTGCCAAAAGGAATTGGAGAAACTGGCAAAGAACCATGTAGAGATCAGTGGTGAGGACTTCCGCGAGGGTCTGACCGCAGTCATCAGCGTGAAGGTTGCCGAACCCCAGTTCGAAGGACAGACAAAGACCAAGTTGGGTAACTCGGAAGTATCTGGTTACGTTCAGCAAGCTGTAGGCGAGGCTCTCGCCAACTATCTGGAGGAGCATCCCGCCCAGGCAAAACTTATTGTAGATAAGGTCATCTTAGCCGCAACCGCTCGTGTAGCAGCTCGCAAGGCTCGCGAGAGCGTACAGCGCAAGTCGCCTATGGGTGGCGGTGGACTGCCTGGCAAACTGGCTGACTGCTCTGATAAAGACCCCGCAAACTGCGAGATGTTTATTGTCGAGGGTGATTCTGCCGGCGGTAGTGCCAAGCAAGGCCGTTCGCGTCAGTTCCAGGCCATTCTGCCCATTCGCGGTAAGATATTCAACGTAGAACGTGTGATGTGGCACAAAGCTTTCGAACACGAAGAGGTGAACAATATCATTCAGGCATTGGGCGTGCGCTTCGGACTTGGTGAAGACTCAAAGGAAGCCAATTACGACAAACTGCGTTACTACAAGGTTATCATCATGACCGATGCCGATGTCGATGGTTCTCACATCGACACCCTCTTGATGACCCTGTTCTATCGTTACATGCCCGAACTCATACAGAAAGGCCACCTCTATATCGCTACCCCACCCCTCTACCGTTGCCGCCTGGGCAAGAACGAGGAGTACTGCTACACCGAGCAGGATCGCCTGCGCTTCATGGAGAAGTACAATGAGGGACGCGAGGATGGCATCACCACCCAGCGCTACAAAGGTCTTGGTGAGATGAACCCCGAGCAATTGTGGGAAACGACCATGAACCCTGAGACTCGTCTCTTGAAGCAAGTGACAATTGAGGATGCTGCTGGTGCAGACTACGTCTTCTCTATGCTTATGGGAGAGGATGTAGGCCCACGTCGTGAGTTCATCGAGAAAAATGCAACCTTCGCAAATATCGACGCATAATGAAAGTAGGTGACAAAGCCCCCGATATACTTGGCCGTGACGAAAACGGACAGGAAATTCGTCTGTCGGACTATGCTGGTAAGAAGCTAGTGTTGTACTTCTATCCCAAAGACATGACCTCCGGTTGCACGGCTCAGGCATGCAGTCTGCGCGATAGTTATTCGGAACTCCGCAAACAAGGGTACGAGGTGTTGGGTGTAAGCGTTCAGGATGAGAAGAGCCACCAGAAGTTCATTGAGAAAAATCAATTGCCCTTCCACCTCATTGCTGACACCGAGCAAGCACTCAGTCAAACCTTTGGCACATGGGGCGAGAAGTCGATGTATGGTCGCAAGTACATGGGTATGTTCCGCACCACCTTCATCATCAACGAGGAAGGTATTGTCGAGCGCATCATGCTTCCCAAGGAAATCAAGACAAAGGAACACGCCAACCAGATATTGAAGGGCTAAGGGTTAAGGACTAAAGATGAAGGGGTAAGAACAGAAGGATTATGAAGAGCATATTGCACAACCTGAGAATATTGGGCGTCGTACTTTTCCTTTGCCGAAGATGGTTGGAGGTTCTCTATTGGCCAGGCCTCATCCTAATTGCCCTTCCAAGTCTGGTATTACTCTATTACTGGCGCGAGAACAAACGTTCCGACAACATTTGGAACATCATCATTCTTATTGCCGCCATCTTAGCAATGATAGGGTTATAAAAAAGAAGCGGGATGCTCAACTGAGTATTCCGCTTTTCTTTAGTTCTTCAACCATTGTCTCTAGTTCCTGATACCAACCTTCACCAAATCGTCGAACAAGGGGTTCACGAAGGTACTGATAGAGTCGGATATGTTCCCTTTTTCCTTTCTCAACCGCATCCTTACAGATATCCCAGCGATGATAATTCAAACCGATAAGGCTTCCAATCTTCTTTTCGCGAATGGGATAGAGATGACAACTGATAGGACGCTGGCGAAGCAAACAACCACAAGGACCACGAAAAGCACAATCCCGTCCATTCACGATACAAGTTACAAGTTCACCTTCAGGGTCGGCATAGGCCACACCTCCTTTGTCTATCTCGCTCTGTGCTGAAGCTGAGAGTTGGGGCCAGAGGTCATCCAATTGTTCTTCGATATCTGCAATCTCATCCATCGTAACAGGCGCACCAGCATCACCTTCTTCGCAACAACGCCCTCCACACTTTGCAATATCGCACGCAAAGTATTCCGTAATGATATCCGGGGAAAGAAGAACATCGCCAACTTGAAGGATTGGCGGAAGGCTCTCCACCACACGAGGAGAGCAGGGAGAGGGGTTGCTTACCATATTATAGGTGTTTGCCCATGCTGTTGCAGATAGGCATTGCAACGACTAAACTGGTGCTTGCCGAACCAACCTCCACGATTGGCACTAAGCGGTGAGGGATGAACAGACTCGAGGACAAGATTCTTTGACTTATCAATCATCCAAGCCTTACCTCGAGCAAAACCGCCCCAAAGCATGTAGACAATATTCTCTCGATGTGTTGCCAAAGCATGAATTGCTGCATCGGTAAACTGCTGCCATCCGATTGCTGCATGACTATTGGCCTGATGTGCGCGGACTGTAAGTGTAGCGTTCAAAAGCAATACACCTTGTTCTGCCCATCTAGTCAGGTTACCCGAGGGAGGAATAGGTGCGCCTAAGTCGTTAGATATTTCCTTGAAGATGTTCTGAAGCGAAGGAGGGAATGGCACTCCGTCTTGCACCGAGAAACTAAGCCCATGCGCTTGACCGGGTTCATGATAAGGGTCTTGCCCGAGAATAACCACCTTCACCTGATCGAAAGGAGTCTGGTTGAAAGCATTGAATATAAGCCTTCCAGGAGGATAGCACACCCCTGCGGCATATTCACTATGCACCGACTTCACCAATTGGGCGAAGTAAGGCTTATCAAATTCGGAGGCGAGCTGGTTACCCCAACTCGCCTCAATCTTTACATTCATATTAATCCTTTATCAGGCACTTACCTGTCATGTCGGCCGGTTGTTCAAGGCCCATGATATGCAAGATGCTGGGAGCGACATCGGCCAGCACACCATCCTCAACCTTAGCCTCGCGGTTCTCTGTAATATAGATGAAAGGCACGGGGTTCAAGGAGTGTGCAGTGTTTGCACTACCATCCGGATTGATGGCATTGTCGGCATTACCGTGGTCGGCAATAATAATGGTCTCGTAGTCAGTAGCCAAAGCTGCATCGACAACCTCACCCACACACTGGTCAACTGCTTTAACGGCCTTCTCGATAGCCTCATACACACCTGTATGACCCACCATATCACCATTGGCGAAATTAACCACGATGAAATCGTACTTATTTTCCTTGATGGCTGCAACCAGTTTGTCCTTAACCTCGAAAGCACTCATTTCAGGCTTCAGGTCATAGGTCTGTACCTTAGGACTGGCCACCAAAATGCGATCCTCACCTTCATAAGGAGTCTCGCGACCACCATTGAAGAAGAAGGTAACATGGGCATACTTCTCTGTCTCGGCAGTATGCAGTTGCTTCAGGCCCTTGGCTGCAATGTACTCGCCAAGCGTGTTCATTACGTTTTCCTTCGGGAACAGGATGTGAACGCCCTTGAACGAAGCATCGTAAGGAGTCATGCAATAGTATTGAAGTCCGGGAATGGTCTTCATACCCTGCTCTTCCATATCCTGCTGAGTCAATACGATGGTCAGTTCCTTAGCGCGGTCGTTACGGTAGTTGAAGAAGATAACCACATCGCCTTCCTTGATAGTACCGTCAACGTTCGTGTTATTGATGGGCTTGATGAACTCGTCGGTCACGCCTTCATCATAGCTGTCCTGCATGGCCTCCACCATATCAGTAGCCTGATGGCCTTCGCCCGAGATGAGCAAGTCATAGGCAACCTTCACACGATCCCAACGCTTATCGCGGTCCATTGCATAGAAACGACCTATGATGCTTGCGATGTGAGCATTGCGACCCTTGATGTGGTCCGTCAGTTCCTGAATGAAAGTAATACCGCTTCTGGGGTCGGTATCACGTCCGTCCATGAAACAGTGGATGTAAGTCTCCTTAATACCGTATTCCTCCGAGATGTCAGTAAGTTTAAAAAGGTGGTCCAATGAAGAGTGAACGCCACCGTTCGAAGTCAGACCCATCAGGTGAACAGCCTTACCATTAGCTTTGGCATATTCGTAAGCATTCACTATCTCGGGGTTCTTCATAATGCTTCCGTCCTTGCAGGCACGGTTAATCTTCACTAAGTCTTGGTAGACAATGCGTCCTGCACCGATGTTCAGGTGACCGACCTCAGAGTTTCCCATCTGTCCGTCGGGCAAACCAACGTTCTCACCGCTTGCCAGAAGCTGGCTATGAGGATAAGTTGCATTGATCTTGTCAAGGTTGGGCGTAGGAGTCTGATAGATTACATCGCCCTTCGACTTGTTACCGATACCCCATCCATCGAGTATCATCAAAAGTGCTTTCTTTGCCATAATAATTGTTTTATATGTTTTTTCTTGTTTTCGCGCGCAAAGATACAATAATATATTTAAAAAACAAAATGAAAACCTACCTATCTTCGGGATAGCTGATGCCTGTGAGCGGTTGTCCGTCCTTAGTCATACCTTCGGCAGACACCGTAAGTCTGGTGGAACGACTATTATTGAAGAAGCGAATGGTAGCATGTCCCTGAGCATCCAGCTCCACGTTAGGATTCCAATAAAGCGTGCGACGATAGTCGGTAGGTTCGGTTGGACGTTGCTTCGAATAATCGGGCTGATAGAAGTCCTCGCATACGGCAAAGCCCGTGAGAACCATTCGTCGATCGCGCCAGGTCATGCGCTGTCCACCATCCTCAAACCGATGCAAGTCAACGACAACCGTTGGCTGATTCGACTGAGTGTAAGTCCCACTTCCCTCACGTCGAGGTGCATAGTCAGTGAAGACATATACCTTGTCGAGGCGAGGCAGGTGGTCATACATGCTCTTGGTTTGCAGGGAGACGAAAGGCGCATTTTCGATCATCCTTTGCATATTATCATAGCGCGGATCAGTACTGAGAGAGGTCGATTGCAACTCTGCTTCCTTGAAGAGCATCACTCCAGACCCGACTGGTTTCGTATTGATGCGAGTCTCTACAATATAGGCTCGTTCCATGCCCATATCGCCAACGAATGTGCGAGCGATATCGTCCACAAAGCGACGAGCACCCGTGTAATAACCAGGACACAAGCCTGCATCGATGGTCTGATTAAAGGCATCGTAAGCATCAAGCACGAAGGCTGGTTTCGTGGGATCAAACTTACGAAAGACCGTACGACGACTCGCGCGTACTGTAACCTCATCCATCACCACGACGTCATCGCCCGGACGCTTTATCTGCTTCCCACTACGAGCCTGTGGAACTGCCGTCTGGTAGAACGAATAAGGTTTTACAAAACGTGGGAAGATAGTTTTCAGACGGACATAGAACTCAGGATAGTTGAGTCGTTCCTTTTCGTCTTCATTCACAGCCACCCAGATGTGTTCCTTGCCAGACTTCCACTTGGTGGTGTCTGAAGCCGCGAGTGAGAAGTGGCAAGCCTGATAGAAACGTGGTGCTTCTATCTTGAAGTGACCCTTATTGAACGTAGGCATTTCGCCTTCCACAATACCGTTCTTCACACCAGGCTGTACGAATTCGGCGTGCAACAGCACCTCGTTCTTCATGCTTCCAGCGTCTTCCTTCGTCAATCGACCCTCAAGATACGTGTGGTCCATCTCACGTTGATTACCCCATAGAGCCATCATTGCACGCATTCCACCCATAGATGCGGAATCGCTCGAGGTATATATTCGAACCACATTCTTCTCTATCAAGTTTACAACGTCAGGAGAGAACGGACGTTCGTACAAAGGCGTCCCCGACGAATCGGCTCCTCTTATGAACGATTCTATATAGGAAGCGCGAGACAGCAGGTCCTCTTGTTCTTCTGCCATATAAGGATTTACATCGCCCGTCAGCACTTCTGTGCGTTCATAGGGTTCGTTCATTGCAAAAGCCCCAGGCGTAGCCATCTCTTGCCAAGAATAACGACGCCAACCTTGCACCATCAGCAATAAGTCGAGCGAAGTCCTATGTTCCTCATCGTCTGCCTCGAAGAAGTAGGCGGGATTCTCCACGAATCCACGTATCTGACTCGCCAACAGCATCTCGGTAAGCATATTGCCCGAATCGAAGGTATAATCGGAATGAGCCGCATCGCGAACGGCAAGGGAAAGACTGGGTTGAGGAAGCGTCTCGACGTTCAGTTCAATCTGCTCGTATGGTTCATACTTGTCCTTTACCCCTGAAATGGTGATGTTCTGAGGCGTGAAATCAGGTTGACGGACAAACACCAGACGGTCGGCATAGATTCGACCTTCGGCATTAAATACGGTAAGCTGAATTACGCCTGTAGGAAGCTTCTCCAACGGAACGACTGCCGAAAGTTCGCCACCAGGGCCAAGCTGTTGAAAGTCCTTCTGCACACCATGAGACGAAACCGTCAAGCCCAATGGTTCTTGAGCTGCCTTCCCTTTTGCAAAAAGCGTCAAATGTATGCCGTCGGCTTGCACGTCGGCCTGCAAAGCCACACCCTCCTGAACGGGTTTAGGCAAGCGCACTTCCTGCGTGCCCCCCTCCCACTTGAACGTGCATTTTTCCGCCATTCCATCGGTAAAAAAGACTCCTCGACCGCGATTAAACGTCTCTGCGTTCTGGTCTCCTATGGTGAGCGTTCCCTTAAGGTGACGCCCGTCTTCGTCGTTAGCCTCAAAGGCGAGGCGGTTCTTCACACCGGCCACCAAGTTTCCTCCCTCTGGATAGAAAGTGACAACCGCCTTAGGTTTCTCTTCCTTCTGAGCCACCAGTCGCTGCAGTGGGCGCAAGGTCATCTCCTGCGCATAATCACCGGCCTCGCGCGGATGGTCATAGACGGGAAACACTCGGCTATATAGCTTTTCATAGTCGCGATAATAGTCCTTCGCCATTTCCTTTGAGAAGAACCAATCCTCAGCCTGCGTCGTATGAGGATGTTCCGTACGTCCCCAGTTGAGTTGCCAACGGGTGTAGGCTCTCAGTTCATAATACCCACTATAAATGGTATCAGGCAAAACGAACGAACCATAACCGGTGCCTGCGTTCATCTCAATTTTCTGGCGCTCAACGAGATAGCCATCGTTGTTGAAGAGCTCTACGTACAACAAGCGGCTCAATGAGGAAGGCTTGCCGTCGCTCAAGCGCATGTAGGCCTTGAAATATATGGTATCACCCAGATAGTAACAGCTATTGTCCATGTGCACAAAAACTTCCTCCTGGGGCAGGTTCTGCCCAAAGAGTTGCAAGCGTTGTGCCCATCCTTCGAGTGAAGTGGGATTCTGAGCCAAGGCGAACGTAAAGTTGAGAATCAAAAGAATAAGAGATGCGGTTCGTTTCATTATTGTCCGATTAAGCATGTTAATGAGGTCTATCTCCAAAGAGATAGACTTTTCAACGGCAAAGATAAGAATAAATAATGAATCATGCAAAAAAGTACCAAAGCGAAACCAGTTCCTTGCATAAAAACGGGAAAAAGAAGACTGCAAACTGACAAATATCTCGCGAAAAATTGAACCTAGGCCTTATTGCCATCGAACCTATATTCGATTGACCTCGAACCTATGTTCGTTTGCCATCGAGCCTATGTTCGATCATACCCGAACCTAAATATTCCGACACCAACAATTACATTAATAAATAAGGTAGCGACGGAGTTTCGACTTTTTTTCGTATCTTTGCCACCATGAAGGATGAAACACGAGATAAAACGATAGAGCGCAAGCCTTGGAACTTGCTTGAAGGCTTTGCCATTGGCGCAGTGCTCATCGGCATTGGATTGATACTGCAATGGACCATAGGCCCTGTCGTGTGGTCGGTCTTCTCCTGGCCTGTCAACGGCATAACTTTGGCTCTGTTCCTTTTGGCAATCGGCCTCATGACTGTGCTTGCAAAGCAGTGTCGTCTCTTCCGCTTTCTCAGTACCCAACAGGTGGCCATTCCCACACTCGTCTATGCAGTTGTGCTGACCATCGTGATGGGACTCACCCAGCAGAAGTCGGACGGACGAGGCATCGAAAACATGCTCTCGTACTGGCCTTTTGTCCTCATCTATGCCCTTATGGCCATCGTCCTGGGGATGGTTTGCCTGCGTCGGCTTCTCCACTTCCGCTTTTCCATTGCGAACCTGCAATTCATGGCCTTCCACTTGGGTCTTTTCATCGTACTCCTCACAGCTACGCTTGGCAATGCCGACATGCAACGGCTGAAGTTAATCACCTTCGTTGGGCAGATAGAATGGCGAGGTGTGAACGAGGAGAATCGAGTTGTCGAGACACCGTTAGCCATTGAGTTAAAGCGGTTTATCATGGAAACGTACGACAACGGGCAACCTAAGCGCTATGCTTCGGAAATTGTTGTACGCACGAAATCTGGGAATGTCAAGCACGCCATAGTTGACGTGAACAAACCCGTACGCATAAATGGATGGAAAATCTATCAATACGGCTATGACACGCAAAAGGGAGCTCAGTCGCAGATGAGCATCCTCGAACTCGTTCGCGACCCTTGGTTGCCTGCAGTTTACACTGGGATATACTTGATGTTGTTTGGTGCTTTACTCATGTTCATGCGGAAAGGCAGAAAGGAGGAAAAACGTCGATGAATTGGGACTTTTTTGTCTATTTTGCAGCTTTTGCACTCATTCATTGGGCATTTGGCGCTTGGGCAGCATGGAAAGGAAAACGACGTGCCGCTATTGGCATTACCGTCATAGGCCTCCTCATCTTCTTTTCCTTCATTCTCGCTATGTGGATTACGATGAATCACCCACCTTTGCGAACGATAGGAGAAACGCGTCTGTGGTACTCTCTGTTCCTTCCTCTGGTAGGCCTCATCATCTATACGCGATGGAAATATCGTTGGATTCTTTCCTTCTCGACCTTGATGGCAACGGTCTTCATCTGCATCAACATCTTCAAGCCCGAGATTCACACACAGGCCTTGATGCCAGCCCTGCAAAGCCCGTGGTTTGTTCCGCACGTCATCGTATATATGTTCGCCTATGCCCTGTTGGGTGCTGCAACATTGGTAGCCGCGTGGATGCTGATTAAGGGTGGGAAGTCCGAAATGAGAGACGAAAGAGCAGACGAGAATCCGCTCGAGAGTTTGATAAACATCGGACTTGCCTTCATGACGTTCGGCATGCTCTTTGGAGCACTTTGGGCAAAGGAAGCATGGGGCCACTATTGGTCGTGGGACCCTAAGGAGACTTGGGCGGCCATCACCTGGATGTCATATCTCGTCTATCTTCACTACATTCGTCTGCCTCGCCACAACACAAAGATAGCCCTTTGGGGACTGATACTCTGTTTCCTTCTGCTGCAAATGTGCTGGTGGGGAATCAATTATCTGCCATCGGCCATAGGAAGTAGCGTGCATACCTATACTAATTAATAGTAACGTCGCAACAAGAATACACTAACCAATACATTTAATATGATGAAAAAGAATTTTCTGACCCTACTCTTAACGTTATTTTTCGGGATGAGTATCGAAGCTGAGGACTTCAAAAGCAACGTAGTAGCTCAGGAAGGTGCCTGGTGCTGGTTTGCCGACCCTCGTGCCACGCATTACGAGAACGCGGACGGAACGATCAATGCCTCCTACATTGGATACATCGACATTCACGGTAATGTCTGTGCCACACAGTACGACTGGCTCACGGGGCGGAAGACCGATGTCCTGGTTCGTTCATTCTTCCAACCCGACGACCACAATAACCCAACCTTCATCGTCCTGCCCGACGAACGCGTGATGATATTCTATACACGCCACACCGACGAAGCCAAGATTTGGTATCGCATCAGCCGGCAACCTGGCGACATCACGGCTTTGGGCGAAGAGAAGTATCTGGCGACAGCCAACAACACGACATACCCCTCGCCCTTCATCCTGTCGGATGACCCCAACCACATCTACCTGTGTTGGCGAGGCATCAGTTGGCATCCCACCATTGCCCGACTGACTATGCCTGACGAGAATGATAATTGCAAGTTCGACTTCGGACCTAAGCAGATTGTGCAATCAACGGGTGCTCGTCCGTATGCAAAATACCAGTCGAACGGCAAAGACAAGATTTATCTGGCCTACACAACTGGACACCCCGACAATGAGATGCCCGACTGGCTTTACTTCAACGTAATCGATATCAACAAAGGCAAAGGTCCCATCCTGCGCGACCTTGCAGGCAAGCAACTGAGCGTCATCCAGAACGGAGTCTTCAATGTTAATAAGACCGACAGCTATGCCTCCAGCTATCCCTTGACGATAGTCGATAATTCGGCCAACATCCGCAATTGGGTGTGGCAGATAGCACTCGATAAGGACGAACGACCCGTAATTGCCTATCCCCACATCGATAATGCCAAGACCAGTCACGTCTATTGGTATGCACGATGGACTGGAAATGAGTGGCGACGCACATGGGTGCAGTATGCCGGACATGCCTTCCATCAGAACTGGAACTCCACCGAACGATGCTACTCGGGCGGAATGGCTCTCGACCCCGATAATATTAACGACCTATACCTGTCTATTCCCACAAAGAATGGAGCATATAATAAAGATGGTGTGTACGAGATTTGGAAGTACACCATAGACGACGAAGGAAAGGTTGCCGCATCGGAACAAATAACCAAGGACTCGCCAAAGAACAACGCCCGACCCTTCATCCTACCGGGTTCGAAGAAGAGCAAACTGAGACTCGCATGGATGCAGGGCGACTATTACTATTGGATGGTAAACAAGAACTATCCAAAGGGTTATCCAACCAGCATCTTGTGCGACAATGAGTGGGAAGAGAAGATTTCACTCACGAGCAACGAACCAGACGGTTCTAGACAAATACGCACAACGGTTCACCTGGCATTCATCCTCAATCAAGACAAATATGAGGGGACGCTGTTCTCCATTGGCGATGACGACAACTTCGTTTATCGCATCAATGCAACAACCAAACGACCCGAAGTGTACTCCCACGGCAATGTCTATACAAGCCAGAACGCGCTCTACACCAGCGACAACTGGGCAAACGCATCATCAGGCACGAATGGCGACAACCACCCAACCAAGCTGAAGAAGGTGCAAATCACCATCACTTATGACAATCATCGCCTCATCATCTATCGTAATGGATTGGTTGATCAGGTTATATTCGACATTTGCGACACCTTTGAAGGAACGCTCACAACCGAAGGTAAGGACTATCCGCACACTTGTGCAGTACATGAGATGTATACCTATCATTGCTTTACCCCACAGGAAGTGAAGGCGTTGGTCGACCAAACCGTTATCACAAACCCTAATCTCCCCTCGGAGTTGACAAATGGCGACTTCGAGGCCAGCTATTCCGCACAGGAAGGCAGTGGCGTGAAAAGCGACCGTGCCATCTATGTGCCAGAAGGTTGGACAGTGGAACGTACTGCGCCAAACGAGTACGACCTGACGGCCTTGAAGTCAGGCGACCCCTTCTTCGACCAGTTCTTCAACAACCTGCCCAAGCCCAGCAATGACAGCAAACAAACGTATTGGATTCGCCAAAACTGGGGAACGCCTACACTGACCTTGAGTCAGGAGCTGCGCCTTCCCGATGGTGAGTACACGCTGACATGCGACCTATGGAAGAGCGGATTGGGTGGAGACGCCTTCGTGTCTGTTGCCACAGAGGGTGGAACAACCATTACCTCTCCCTCGTTGGCAAACAAGACAGAGTGGCAACAAGTAAGCATGGAGTTCCAAAGCGATGGAAAAGCCTCAACTACCATTCGTCTGACAGCTATGCATAACTCCGACGGATCAGAGAAGATAATCGGTTTCGACAACGTGGTCTTAACCCGCAAGGTGGAAGATGGCTTACACGCAATAAATAGCGATTCCATCGAAAAAAATCGCATCTATGACCTGCAGGGAAGACGCATGCACGCAAGTCCTGCACATGGATTGTACATCATTAATGACAAAATAATTCTTAAACGATGAGACGCACCACACTTCTCGCCCTGACAATCGCCTTCGCAGTTAGTCTCCAGGCACAAAACAACGTTCCCGTGGAAACGGGCAGTTACGAACCTACATGGGAAAGCCTCTCACAATGGGAGTGCCCCGAGTGGTATCGCGATGCCAAATTTGGTATCTGGGCGCACTGGGGCCCACAGTGTCAGGCCGAGTCGGGCGACTGGTACGGACGTGGCATGTACCAAAAGAACAGCTGGCAACACAAATATCATGTCGAACATTTCGGCGACCCCGCACAATACGGACTGAAGGAACTCTGTCGCGACTGGAAGGCAGAGGAGTGGAACCCCGACGAACTGGTACGCTTGTACAAAGACGCCGGAGCACAGTTCTTCATGACACTGGGGCAGCACCACGACAACTTCGACCTTTGGGATTCGCCCTATCAGGAATGGAACGCCACGCGCATCGGGCCGAAGAAGGACATCGTCAAGGGCTGGGCCGAGGCATGCAGGAAATACAAACTTCCCTTCGGTATATCCATGCACGGTAGCCACACCTGGACATGGCTCGAGGAGTCGCAACAGTATGACGGAAACCTCACAAAAGCCGACGGAAAAGGTCAGTGGTGGGAGGGACTCGACCCACAAGAGCTCTATGCCCAGCGCCATCCCATGAGCGAGGGCGACGCCCACGGCAGCGGCAAGCAGTGGGACTGGGGCAACGGTGCCGCCCTACCCTCACAGGCCTACATGCAAAAGTTCCAGAACCGCGTGCTGCAGGCCATCAACACCTTCAACCCCGACGTGCTCTACTTCGACGACACCGTGCTCCCCTTCTATGGTTGCAACGACCAGATTGGACTCAACATCCTGGCCCACTACTACAACCACAGCGCCAACCGGCATCGGGGCAAAACCCAAGTGGTGGCCACAGGCAAGGTGATGAAGGACTGGCACAAACAGGCCCTGATGTGGGATGTGGAACGTGGCATCCCCGACCGCTGTCAGCCCCTGCCCTGGCAGACTTGCACCTGCATCGGCTCGTGGCACTATGACCGAGGCATCTACAACCGAAACGGGTATAAGTCGGCAGCAACCGTCATTCGCATGTTGGTCGATGTAGTTTCAAAGAACGGCACGCTGTTGCTCTCCATCCCCGTTCGTGCCAATGGAACCATTGATGAAAAGGAACGTGCCATCGTCAACGACATCAAAGCTTGGATGGACATCAACAAGCAGAGCATCTACGGAACTCGTCCTTGGAAGACCTTTGGCGAAGGTCCTTTGGCAGAATCCAGCAATCCACTTAACGCACAAGGCTTCAACGAGGGCTTCAAGTACTCGGCTCAGGACGTCCGCTATGTGCAGAAAGGCAAGAACCACATCTATGCCACCATCATGATGTGGCCAAAGGCTGGTGATTTCACACTGAAGGCTCTGAAAGATGAATGGGTAAAAGGTGTACGTCTGCTAGGGTATGGCAAACTGAAGTTCCGCCAAAGTGGCGAGGGACTTGTTGTTACACTCCCTGCCAAACATCCTAACGAGATTGCTCCTGTCATCGAAATCAGATACGCACACAAATAACAAACCGATAGATAACGTTTGTGCACTGATATGTCTATAACTGCATCACTGCACAAAACCTGCTATTTCAACGCCTCTTGCATTCTCCCAACCTCGCTCTCAAAGTGTTTGTTGAAGCAACGGACTATTTCGGGATAGTAGTCGTTTAGTGTCTTGTATTGATCGCGATGGGCATTATAGTAACGTAGGGCGGTAACAAGTTCCGGCATCCAACGGAAGTCGCGACACAACTGAGAAATCAGTTCATCTTGAATCTGCTTGTTCGTGTAACCCTGTTCCATCATGTATACGATGACTGCCGCACGGACAATACTCTCATTAATAACTGTTTGCCAGTTGGTGTAGGCTTGTCGCTCCATTCCCATAGCAGAGAGTTTGTAAAGTCTTTGTCCGACGGGCATCATCATCATGTTATTTGTCTGACTATCGAGCATGGGATTGACAAAAGAGTGGTTAAACTCGTGGATGAGCGTCGATGACAGTTCTGACCCATTCCCAAAAGCCTTACCCGTCTTCGGGTCGATGTAATAGCCACAAATGGCAAATACCTCCTTAGCCTGGCCGGGTAGGTGGCGGTTCGCCCCATAGTTGCCACCGCCATTGGTAAAGCCGATGATGACGCGGAACACTTCAGCCGGTTCAGTACCATAAAACTTAGGATACCAGTCTTGATGGAAGTAAGTCATGACGTTGGCTTCGTAGGTCCTCAAAGCCTCATCATAGAAGGCACTATGCTCCGTGAAAAATTTGTGAAAACGGGTATCAGTATAGAATTGATTGATACGCTTCATGAAGTCCTCTATATCCACATCCTGCCAACGCTTCTCCAAGTCCGTTTTGTCACCTACGAATCTGACTTCTCCCTTCGTTATTTCCAGGTGTACGGCCATACTCATTACTGCGTCATAGCTGATGCTGTTATTATTATGCAGTCCCTGATAATAGGCTATGATGGGGTGTCCCTTATAAGGAGAGAACCATGCTTCAGTATCTTGGGTATATTGTCCTGCCATGTCCATGTTGTACTCTCGCAGGCCTGCCATGCGTGAGAGGATAGCCATCAACTCTACGGTCTCAGACACTTCTACCTTGATGAGATTCTGTTGTGCCGATGCCGGGAATATGGTAAGGATTAGCAATAGGACGAATATGGTTATCTTCTTCATCTTTAGAGCATTAAGAGTTCAATTTGCAGGTAAAGTTACGAATAAGTGAGAGAAATTGCAAACAAAGGAAGAAAAAACATAGAAAAAGTTATTGATTGGGCGTAAGCTTGCTTACAGAACAATCGAGAACGATTTTCAGGGCATTGCCCATATGTTGGTACACTATGTTTTTTCATTCCTTATTACAATTTCCGAGCGGGAGTATCTTCGACCGAAGATCAGAGTTACGAATAAGTAAGTGAAAGGGCAAATTAATTTGAATATTTTCGAACCGAAAGAGCAGCGAGAGCAGACGAGAACTTGTTCTCAGTATGCCGAGTCGCGACTGAGGAAGGCGCAGCCAACGAGAGAACCTGAAAACAAAGGTTATACGAGTAATCAATAAGCATAAATAAAGATTGAAGGCCTCGACCTATTATTAAAATTAATTCGTATCTTTGCAGTAAATATCAAGGAAAACCATGAAGAAGTATTGCATCCTATGCTGCATATTCGCCCTGATTGCAGCTTGTTCGGGCATTGACTACGAACAGCAGCTGGAACGATTCGAGGAGATGAACCGCACCGACGTGCCGATGACGCCGGACAGTGTACAGCCCCTTGTCCGCCACTACGACCACTGGTGGCATTCGCGTAACCACCGCATGCGGGCTTACTACATGCTGGGCTGTGCCTATCGCGACCAAGGGAGTGCACCGCGAGCCCTGGAGAACTACCAGCGTGCCGTCAACATCGCCGACACCACCGATGCCCGTTGTGACCTCAACGTGCTGATGCGTGTCCACTCACAAATGGCACAGATATTCCTCCTGCAACGCCTACCTGAACAGGAAGAGCAAGAACTCCAGATAGTAGAGTGCCTTGCATGGCAAATTGGAGACACGCTTTCGGCGCTAATCTTCAAGGGCTATTTATGTAATGCATTATGTAATAAGCGAGAATACTACAAATGTATAGTCAAGTCTCTGAGTTTGCATCACGATTTCCTTACTGCTGGGTATAAAAGCGATTCAAATACACCATATGTTTTTTGTTATAGATCATATATGGAGTTGAAAGACTATCCTAATGCAAAGAAATACCTAGACTTATACGAAGCATGCCCTTATTTTAAAAATCAACCTGAAATGATAAGTGGAGGAGTCGGCATTCTATATATCTATAAAGGTAATTATTTCCTAAAAACGGGCCAAGCAGACTCTGCAGATTATTACTTTCATAAGGCCATTCCGTTCAAAAAACTTGCCGACAACAAGTTACTTACTTACAAAGGGCTTTGCAAAACCTATGAATTAAAGCACAATGCCGATTCGCTTGCGAAATATGTAAGACTCTATTCTGAAGCCAAAGAGCGAAGTTTTGATGAGGCACAAACTGCAGCAACCATTCAAACAAACAAATTATATGATTATAGCGTAGAACAACAAAAAGCCAGAGAACAGGCTGAAAGAGCCTCACAATTAAGCAAGTTACTTGTGATTGCAATATTGCTAGTTATTACTTTAATTATTCTACTATTATTATATAGAAGAAGGAAAAAACGTAAAATCACACAACTTATTCAACAATATCAAACTGCTGTTCAAGAACTTCATGAGGCAGAAGAAGACCTTAATGCAGAAAAACTCAGACAAGTAAACGACAAAAACCTTATTGTGCTTCACGAGGAAAAAATCAAAAACTTGAGCACTCAAGTTGACACCCTCAGACAGACCATTCGAAAGATAGAATCAAGGTCCAATAGTATAATAATAGAAGAAGCAGATATAGTTAAACATCTCATGGCATCACGCATGATAGGAAAGGCTATAAGTCCTGAGGAATGGAGTACATTACGCAAACTTGTAGAAGACAATCATCCCACATTCTACGAACAAATGAATTATCGTCAACATCTTAGTGACACCGAGTATATGGTTTGCGTATTAACTGTTTCGGGATTCAATCCTACGGATATTGAAGTTCTAATGGGAAAGTCAAATAGTTTTGCTGCCATGACAAGAAAAAGGTTATGCGTTAAGGTGTTCGGAATTGAAGGAAAACCCCAAGATTTTGACCGATTATTACACCAATCATACTAGTATTCCTCCATTTGTTAGTATTTGTTAGGAAATAGGGGGGGGGGTATAACATACTGATATACAACAACTTACAATCTTGTTAGTTTTTGTTAGATATGAGCCGTCAAAAAATTTGGCGGCTTACTTTTTTGTTTCGAACTTTGCGGTCGATAACATTATTACTAACAATTAAAAACTAACAACATGAACGCAAAACAATTCTTCATGGCAGCCCTTTTCCTGGCCACATCCACTGCAAGTTTCTCACAACTTCCTCCCGAACCCAATCCTGGAGGTGACCCTCTTCCTTTAGGGTCAGGTGATGATAATGGGAGTGGTGGATTTAAGCCTCATCCCAAATCTCCCATCCAAGTTCCGGAAGTCTATTTAAATGGTAATGTACTGACTTTCGACGAAGCCCTGGAGGGAACCACAGTACAGCTTTTAGATGAGGACGACATCGTCGTTTTCTCCGATTTCATCGAGGAAAATCAGACTTCCATCGTCTTCCCCACCACCCTCTTTGGCTCCTATAAACTGTTCATCGTTTGTAGCGACATCACGTTCTATTGCGAGATTGAATTATAAGGTATTACTAAACTGATTTCTTATTAATCTTTCATAAAAACACCGGGGCGGTTTTACTGCGGTATAACCGCCCCAGATAACAAAAATAACAAACAATATAAAAACAAATATTATGAGTAAAACAGCTAAAGAAATTATTGCAGATTTCGAGGAACATCTTACAAATAGTAAAAAACAGTATTATTCTGATTTCTATGTGGGTATAACAAACGACATAGAAAGACGACTATTTACAGAACACAATGTAGAAAAGAATAATAGTTGGTGGATCTATTGTGTTGCAATAAATAAGTCCGAAGCACAAAGTGTAGAGGAATATTTCCTTGACAAAGGGATGAAGGGCGATACTGGTGGAGGTACAGATGACTCCATTTATGTGTACTGCTATGAGATAACGCCTTCAACAAATGAATGATAGTTATACAGTATATATGTCCACGCTACCATTATGGGAAATCCTTATTCCATCGTCTTCCCCACCACCCTATTTGGCTCCTACAAGCTGCTCATCGTTTGCAGCGGCATCACGTTCTACTGCCACATTGAATTATAATAAAATGCAGCAACGAACCACTTTCTTCTTTGGTATTATCATATTCATTGCGTACCTGTTACCATGGTGTCACAACAAAGACGGCGGTATAGTCTATTATGGTATTATGCCCATCTGAACATGAGCTTCTATCACGAATAAAAACATGGTTTTAAAAATTGCCAAGCTACTAAAAACTACTGGCAGGTGCATGATTCTATCCCTGAGTCTGCTTCTGCACAGTAGTTGCTATTCAGATGTAACCCGTGATGCGGGCGACAATGCCTTAGAACTGAAGAAGGTACTTTTCTATTATAAGTACATCCGCTGGGATACTGAGAAGTACGAGGCAGCCAAGTTCCTGATAGAGAACATGAGGTACCACTATTCGCGTGGCAGGATAGTAGGCAACGACTCCACACTGGAAGCTTGGAGGTTGGAGACGGACAGCATCTATTCCTCCATAGTAGGCGGACATACCATCAGCAACTTTCCCTGGGATAGCCTGACTGCCAAACAAAAAAAACGTCGCGTGCTTATCGAGACCGACACGCTCCCCGATGTAAAGGTCGATATGGGGATTGAGCAAGACATCAAAACACTGACCTTTCGGTTCCTCAAGGAGCACATTGACCACGCATTCAGTGTCTGGCGCGAATCCCCCTATGCCCACCATCTTACATTCGAAGAGTTCAAAGAATACATACTGCCCTATCAGTCCGTGCGGGGATATGGATTCCTGGAGACGGGTAAATACTACGATGACCTGTTCGGGAAGTACATACTGCGGACAGACTCCGACAACATTGCCTCGTCGATTGATTACTATAACAAAACCATCAATGGACTTCGTGACCTCAACGGAAAGACACACCGGAAGAAACTCGCGGGAGTTTATGACCTATATTCACGCGACTTCCATGACTGCGTAGATATTGCCAGCTACGGATGTAATATACTTCGTTCGTGTGGAATCCCTGTTGTTGTGGAATACAATGTCAGTTACCGCGAGTGGGCTGGACGGCATTACCATTGCAGTGTCTACAACGATTCCACTCACAATTGGTCGTGTTTCAACCCGGAAAGTTCCTTACCAGACGACGGAAGTTGGTCATTCGAGCCAACTCTGAACATCCATCGTATCACCTATGGGGCACAGCCCGATTCTCCATATTTTCTCCGTGAGGAGGGCGAATTTGTACCGCCCGTCATGGACAATCCCTGCTTCAAGGATGTCACGTCGCTATACAAACCCACCACCTCCATTACGCTCTCCATCCGCACAAGCCATCCCAACCGTCTGGCCTACCTGGCCTCGTACAACTTTAACGATGACGGCCTTATGCCCGTGACTTGGGGAGTCATTGACCAAGAGCATCACTCCGTCACCATACCAAATGTGCTCTATGACGTAATTTATTTCCCTGTTTACTATCCTTCAGAAGAGTACGAGACTTTCGATGAGCCTTTCTACGTAACAAGAGAGGGCGGGCAGGACAAGGTCTGCTCGTTGACAGACACCGATGTCTCTGCGGAGACGTGGGACTCCCTGCTCCTGACCCGAAAGTTCCCCCGTAAGGAGAGTATGATAAAGATAGCCGAGGAACTCGTGGGTGGTCGCATCTTAGGAGCCAATAAGCGTGACTTCAGCGATGCCACGACGCTCTATGAGATACCCGAAGCGCCGCCCCCCCTTTTCCGCGACTATTCGCTCACGCGGACGGGTCGCTTCCAGTTCTATCGATTTCAGGCACCCGAAGAACATCCCCATGCGAACATCTCCATGCTGGAGTGGATAGCCCCGGCATCCTACAAGTATCAAAATGTCATGCCTCCCACTCCACCGCACGTGCTCTGCCCGGCAGACATTCTTCTTTTGCGTAAAGAAGCAAGGGTGGTTAAACTATTGGATGGTGATTCTTGGGACAAAATGAAATGGAAGGCCGAATACGACGGCAACATGCAGACCTCTCCCGGGGCATATCCTAATATCACACTCTGGCTCAAGGAGCCTCAGGTCGTTACACACGTCCGTTATGCCCCGCTTAATGCCGACAACGGGATACATGCTGGCGACACTTATGAACTATACTACTGGAACCGTGGTTGGCAATACGTCGCCACGGCCAAGGCTCGCTACGAATATGTCGTCTTCAGCAATGTGCCCAAGAACAAACTCTACTGGCTCCGCAACAAGGATGAAGGAAAGGAGGAACTTCCTTTCATCATCAAGGATGGCCGGCAATTGTTTATATATCATGATATATTGAAACAAAGAACATATAAAATAGGCGATATTGCCAAATAACAATCAAAAATAATTTTATGAAAAGCAAAAAAATTGTACTTTTGACATCGTTTTTAGTAATTGCGAGCGTTATTCTTTTTATAAGTTGCTCGAACGATGATGATTTTCTCATGGAGAGTGATTTGAGTCTCAATTCACAAGTTCCGTTGATAACAAGTGAAAGTGACCAATCTGGTTTGGAAGTTGATTACAATGAGTATAGTTACGGAGAAAACGAATGTTGTATAATCGCCTTCGTAGAAATGAAAAAGCGAGAAATGCCCAATCATAAATTCAACAGCGACTATAGTGCAACAGATTGCTACAATGCAGTTATGAAAGATGCAAAAGGTATTAAAGATGAAGATGGCAATTCTATGTATAGCGGAGGATTCATGGATCTTGAAGTGTTTCTTGAGTTAGGTAAGAAATACAACTCCTTTAACGAGAGAAAGACTTTTTCTGGCAGCGAAGATGCAATGAATTATTTTTCTAATAGAAAGAATAAACCCAAAATGATTAAAATAGAAATATTGAATGAAAAAACAGGCCAGATGGAACCTCATGTGGGCTACGTTACTTACATAGACCATAGCAATGGAAAAGTAAAATATGCACTTCCTGGTGGAGGGGCAAAGTCTGTTGATATGAGTGAAATTGAAGATGTTTGGTATTAATTTATACTATGAGAACATTTCTGACATTATTATTCGCGTTCCTGCTTCTCTCTCCTGCATTCGGCAGGGATGAAGAGAGTTTCAAGCAAGACGGCTATGAGTTTACACTTTGGACCGACACCTCTGTCGTTATTTCGGATGCTGATTTAGGGGAATCCATACCCCTGACAGAGGATGGTACGCTGGTGCTTCCGACATCGGTGACGTTCGAGGGTAAGACCTATCTGGTGGAGCGAATAGGAAAGTATGCGTTTGCCGGACGGGGGGAAATCAAGCGTCTCGTTATCGGCGAGGGCGTGACCGACATCGAACCTTATGCCTTCTATCGCTGTTCAGGGCTGGAGAGCATTCACTTTCCTTCTACGTTTGAGGGAGCGTCTTGCTACGACAGCGATGGGATTTTCATCGGTTGCAGCAATCTGCGTCGCATTACGGTGGACGAGGCCAATTGGGAACTCGACTCGCGGGACGGTTGCAACGCGCTTATCGTAACAGAGAGCAATACACTCTTGCTGGGCTGTCGGGGCACGGAGATTCCCTCGTCCGTCACTACCATAGGGCCGAGGGCCTTCGAGGGTTGTCAGGACTTGGAGCGCATCGCCCTTCCCGAGGGGGTGAGTAGGATTGACTATTGTGCCTTCAGGAACTGCACCAACCTGAAGGAGGTTGTACTGCCCAGCACGCTCGACAGCATCGGAGGAAGTCTGTTTGAGGGGTGTGGGAGTCTGGAGTCGATAAGGATTCCCCAGAATGTCACGAAGGTTAGCAGCAGGGTGTTCCAAGGTTGCTACTGCCTGAAGGAAGTAGTGGTTGATGAGCGGAACCGCACGTTCGACTCACGCCACCACTGCAATGCCATCATCGATTCGGCCCAGGATACCATCGTGGCAGGCTGTGGGGCTTCTGTCATCCTGGAGGGCATCAAGGGCATAGGCGCAGAGGCGTTTTCCGATACCGATGTCCGTAGCATATACATCCCCAAGAGCGTGCAGAAGATTGGCGAAATGGCTTTCTCCGGCTGCCAGTTCTGCAACACCATCACAGTTCATCCCAAGAATCCCGTGTACGACTCGCGCGACCACTGCAACGCCATCATTGAGACGGCTACGGACAAACTGGTGCAGGGATGCAGCGTGACCAGCATTCCCGGCAGTGTGAAGGAGCTGGGTGATTATTCTTTCTGGCGTATGATTCTGCCCCCATGCCTGGTCATACCGGAAGGTGTGGAAGTCATCGGCGAGCATGTCTTTTCAC
>CADCHQ010000017.1 GCA_902801325.1 uncultured Bacteroidales bacterium
AGTTCCAGTTGTTCCAGTTTATTTTTTGAATGGTACCATTTCCTCTTAATTATATATAACTATCTATATATTAAGTAGTTATAGAGTATATAAAAGAGGTTGTGTACCTCATAATTTTAATTGGAACATTTGGAACTGGAACGCTTTAGCTAAAACTCTCTCTCTTCTACAAGGCCTTTAAGCGCTTTGCGCAATTCGTTACACACAGCGATGGCATAGGCGTCCACCAGAGGAGGGGGGGGGGCAACAAGGCCTTAGGTTCAATGTAACTCAAACCTATATTCGGTAAGACTCGAGCCTGCATTCGATGATGCTCGGGCCTAGGTTCGATGAAACAAAGGCCTAAGCCTCATCGCTTGGCAATATGCATTTGCTTTTGAAATCTCAGTCAACGATAGAAGGAAAGCAGCATGCTAAATCACTGTGATACGTCACGAAATATGACAAAGCAGGGACGCGAAGTTGCGTCCCTGCTTAGCTTTAGTGCTCTGGGCTAAGTTTAATGCCTATGCTTTCGGAGAACACCTCGTAAAGTCCGGCAGACTCGTCCCAAAGGGCTTGCTCGCCCCGTGTTTCACGCTGACTCTTGCCCCATTCATAAAAATAAAAGTCGTTGTAGAACTCGCCGCTCATCGGAAGGGGCGGCTCTGGCAACCAAGCAACTGCATCAGGACGCGTTTCGTCAGTAAGATAAGGATCGGCGTACTAGACCTGAGCCCACACATTCATCGAGGCCAATGTAATGGCAAAGTACAATAGAAATCTCCGTTTCATACACTTTATATTATCGTTAATATTTAGTTTGTGCAATGGTAAGAAAATAATTGCAGACACATGCCATCCATCTCCGAAACTCTCGTTTAACTTCCTATTTTCACGCATCGACCATCTCAGAAACAATCGATGGAAACACTTAGGGCTGACAAAGGGAGAAGAGTGACCCGAAAGGGCGAAGGATGCATGTGTCAAACGCGCTCGCGCGAACATTTATTTAAAAAAAAGGGGAAAGGATGCCGTAGTTTCAAAGATTTTCAGTAAATTTGCTACGATATTGTGCTTATATTATTAATTTATAATAGATTTGACCATGAAAAGAATCATGAGAAGTGTATTCCTTTGCCTCTCTGTCGCAGGTCTGCTGATGGCTTGCCAAGAGAAGAAGCAACAGGAGAATGAGGCCCAACTGACGGCCTCGGGACTGAATCCCGCAGATTTCGAGTCGACCATCGGTGAGAAGCATACTGCTCTCTACACCCTGACGAACGCCAACGGTATGGAGGTGTGCATCACCAACCTGGGCGGTCGTGTGGTGAGCATCATGGTACCTGACAAGGACGGCGAAATGAAGGACGTGGTACTGGGCTACGACAACGTGACACAGTATGCCGACCGAGAGAACTACCCCAGCGACTACGGAGCAAGCATCGGACGCTACGCTAACCGCATCAGCAAGCACTCGTTCACCATTGGTAAGGAGACTTACGACCTGGTGGCTAACGACGGCGACAACTGTCTGCATGGTGGTCCCACGGGTTGGCAGTATTCCGTGTACGACGCTGAGCAGGTTGACGACCAGACCCTGAAGCTGACCATCGTCAGTCCTGACGGTGACAATGGATTCCCCGGCGAGGTTACGGCCATCACCACCTACAAGCTGACGGACGACAACGCACTGGACATCACCTGGGAGGCTACGACCGACAAGGAGACGATGATCAACCAGACGAACCACAGCTACTTTAACCTGAACGGCGATCCCAGCCGCGAGGGCATGAACATGCTGCTGAGCGTCAATGCCGACTACTTCACTCCCTCTGACCTCAACTATATCCCCACGGGCGAATTCGTGAAGGTAGAGGGCACTCCCTTCGACTTCCGCGAGCCAAGAGTTCTGAGCGAGGTGGTGGACGACAATTCGTTCGAGCAGATTAAGAACGCTGGTGGTGTGGACCACAACTTCTGCCTGAACACCTACGACCACAAGGAGGGCAAGGGCGACGACACCCAGGTGGCAGCTACGCTGTACAGCCCCGAGACGGGCATCTTCCTGGAGGTCTTCACCAACGAGCCTGGCATCCAAGTTTACACGGGTAACTTCCAAGGCGTAGGTCGCGACAAGGACATCCTGCGCAAGCACGACATCAAGTACCCGAAGCACGTGAGCGTCTGCCTCGAGAGCCAGAAGTATCCCGATAGCCCACACTTGGCTGGCAAGAACTGGCCTGCTGCTAACCTGAAGCCAGGCGAGAAGTATTATAGCCACTGCGTATACAAGTTTTCAGTCAAGTAAAGCCCCCTACCCTAACGCTCCCCGATGGGAGGGAAAAAGATACATTTGACATATATGAATAACACAGATAAAGGTAGCAAGAGTTATCTGATTAGCATCGTCATGGTGGCGGTGCTGGGCGGATTGCTCTTCGGATATGATACGGCGGTAATCTCTGGCGCCGAAAAGGGACTGCAGGCTTTCTTCATGGAAGCTAAGGACTTTGCCTATACCGACGGCTGGCACGGATTCACTTCGGCTAGCGCCCTGATTGGTTGCATCATCGGTTCGGCACTCTCTGGTTTCCTGGCTACGAACCTTGGACGTAAGCGCTCGCTGATAGTTGCCGGTTTGTTGTTCTTCGTATCAGCACTCGGCTCTATGGAACCCGAGTTCCTGTTCTTCGAACATGGAAACCCCACCTACTCACTGCTCATCATGTTCAACATCTACCGCGTGATTGGCGGCATCGGCGTGGGTTTGGCTTCGGCCATATGCCCCATGTACATCGGCGAGGTGGCTCCCTCTAATATCAGAGGTATGTTGGTGAGCTGGAACCAGTTTGCCATCATCTTCGGCCAGTTGGTGGTGTACTTTGTCAACTTCTTCATCCTGGGCGACCACATTCAGCCTCTGGTGGAGGAGATGGGCAAGGGCATTGCAGCCATCAACCCTGCCGCACAATGGACAGTGACCACGGGTTGGCGTTATATGTTCGGAAGCGAGGCCGTGCCCGCAGGACTCTTTGCCCTGCTCATCTGTTTCGTGCCTGAGACTCCGCGTTATCTCGTAAGCATCGGTCGCGACGACGTTGCCTCTCGCATTCTGGCCAAGATTAACGGTTCGAGCAAGGCTGCCCAAATCCTGCAGGACATCAAGGACACGATGGTGGTGAAGACCGAAAAGTTGATGACCTATGGTGCCCTGTGCATCTTCGTAGGTATCATGCTCAGCGTCTTCCAACAGGCTGTGGGCATCAACGCCGTTCTGTACTACGCACCGCGCATCTTCGGCGACATGGGCATGGACAACCCGATGATGATTACCGTCTTCATGGGTGTCATCAACATCCTCTTCACGCTGGTTGCCATCTTCACCGTGGAGAAGTGGGGTCGCAAACCGCTGCTCATCTATGGTTCGCTGGGTATGGCTCTTGGAGCATTCGGTGTGGCTATGACTTTTGGCCACGCTGGCATGGAGATGTTTACGGCAGCCTCGCTGCTCATCTACTCGGCTTCGTTCATGTTCTCGTGGGGGCCCATCACCTGGGTACTCATTGCCGAGATCTTCCCGAACACCATCCGTGGTGGGGCTGTTGCCATCGCCGTGGCCTTCCAGTGGATATTCAACTTCATCGTTTCCAGCTCGTTCGTGCCCATGTTCAACATGCACCTCAAGGAAGGTGACGACTTCGGACACTGGTTCACCTATGGTCTTTACGGCATCATCTGCCTGCTGGCCGCCTGCTTCGTATGGCGACTGGTTCCTGAGACCAAGGGCAAGACGCTGGAGGATATGACAAAGCTGTGGAAGAATAAGAAATAACCCATCCCAACCTTCCCCAAGGAAGGAAAGGGAAATGAAAAGTGAAATATTAAACAATCTATAAACCTAAAAATCAACAACAAACATGAACTGGAGTTCACATGAATTTATTTGGCTCGACTGGGCGGTTCTCGCTATCGGCCTCTGCGGAGTGGTAGCTGCCGTATGGTACGCCATCTGGAAAGACAAGAAATCCCAACAGGGTGAAGACTCAAGCGCTTACCTCTTTGGTAAGGGTGAGCCTTGGTATGTAATTGGTATGGCCATCTTTGCCGCCAACATTGGTTCGGAGCACCTCGTAGGTCTCGCAGGAACTGGCGCAAAGGACGGTGTGGGTATGGCCCACTGGGAGATGCAAGGCTGGATGATCCTCATCCTCGGTTGGCTCTTCGTCCCCTTCTACCAGCTGATGATTAACAAGATGGGCAAGATTATCACCATGCCCGACTTCCTGAAGATGCGTTACACCCAGCGCACGGGTTCGTGGCTGAGCATCATCACCCTCGTAGCCTACGTGCTGACGAAGGTGAGCGTGACGGCCTTCACAGGCGGTATCTTCTTCAAGTACTTGCTGGGTATCCCATTCTGGTATGGTGCCATCGGTCTGATTCTGATTACTGCCGTGTTCACCGTATTCGGCGGCATGAAGGGTGTGATGACACTTTCCACCATCCAGACTCCCATCCTCATCATCGGTTCGTTCCTCGTATTGTTCCTCGGTCTGGCAACACTGGGCGGAGGCAGCATCGCACAAGGCTGGACTAACATGATGGCTGTCTGCAACGCTGCTCACGACGGCTTCGGAACCACACACATGTTCCATCCCGATCCTGCCGATCCCATGTATCCTCAGTTCCCTGGCTATGTAGTGTTCCTGGGTGCTTCCATCATCGGTTTCTGGTACTGGTGTACTGACCAGCACATCGTTCAACGTGTACTCGGTCAGGTGCCTGGTGAAGACAACGCCAAGGTGATTGCCCGCGCTCGTCGTGGTACCATCGCAGCTGGTTTCTTCAAGATTCTCCCCTGCTTCATGTTCCTCATTCCCGGTATGATTGCCTATGCCCTGTCACAGAATCCCGACAGCGGTATCGTGATGGACATCACCAACCACGAGTCTACCGACGGTGCTTTTGCCATGATGGTGAAGAACATCCTGCCTGCTGGTATCAAGGGTATCGTGACCATTGGTTTCGTTTGCGCTCTGGTGGCTTCTCTGGCTGCTTTCTTCAATAGCTGCGCTACGCTGTTCACTGAGGACTTCTACAAGCCCATGAAGAAGGGTAAGAGCGAGGCTCACTACGTATTCGTAGGCCGCACGGCTACTGTTGTTGTCGTTATCCTCGGTTTGCTGTGGATGCCTATCATGATGAACATGGGTAACCTCTACAGCTACCTGCAGGACATCCAGTCGCTGATTGCTCCCGCTATGGTTGCCGTCTTCACACTGGGTATCTTCTCGAAGAAGATTACTCCGAAGGCTGGTGAATGGGGCCTCATCGGTGGTTTCGTTATCGGTATGATCCGTCTGCTCACCAACGTGCTCACCGACTCTGGCAAGGCCGTTATGGATGGTGCCTTCTGGGCAAATACCGAATGGTTCTGGCAGACCAACTGGCTCATCTTCGAGTGCTGGCTCTTGGTGTTCATCATCATCCTGATGGTGGTTGTCAGCTGCTTCACTCCTGCTCCCACTAAGGCTCAGGTGGATGCCATCACCTTCACAGCCGACTTCAAGAAGAGCATCCGCGAAAGCTGGGGCGTTTGGGATGTCATCGGCACACTCCTTGTCATCAGCCTCTGTGCTTGCTTCTATGCTTATTTCTGGTAATAGGCCCCTACCCAACCTCCCCGAGGGGAGGTGAAAATTAGAGATTAAAACAATACGAACAAACCCATCGCCCCTAACATGGTACTCCCCTTCGGGGGAGTTAGAGGGGGGCTGGAATATGTTAGAAGAACTCAAACAAAAAGTTTTCAAAGCCAACCTTGACTTGGTGAAGCAAGGACTGGTTATTTTCACCTGGGGCAATGTCTCAGGCATCGACCGCGAGAAGGGACTCGTAGTCATCAAGCCTTCGGGCGTGAGCTACGACGAGATGAAGGCTGAGGATATGGTTGTCGTTGACCTGGAGACAGGGAAAGTCGTTGAAGGTGACCTCAATCCCTCAAGCGACACACCAACACACCTTGTGCTCTACAAAGCATTCCCCAACATTCAGGGTGTAGTACACACTCACTCCACCTATGCTACTGCATTCGCTCAGGCAGGCAAGGACATCCCCAACATCGGCACCACTCACGCCGACTACTTCTATAAGGATATCCCCTGCACACGCGATATGACAGAAGCTGAAGTGAAGGGTCAGTACGAACTGGAGACGGGTAACGTGATTGTGGACGAAATCCTGAACATCCGCAAGATCAATCCCGACCACACGCCTGCCGTGTTGGTAAAGAACCACGGTCCGTTCTCATGGGGAACCTCACCCGACAACGCTGTCTATAACGCCAAGGTGATGGAGCAGTGTGCAAAGATGGCTTTTGTAGCCTTCTCCGTCAATCCCAATCTGACAATGAATCCCCTACTCGTCGAGAAACACTACATGCGTAAGCATGGTCCCAATGCTTATTATGGTCAGAAAGGACAAAAACATTAAACCTTAATTACTAACAATAGACCCATTACCCCTGTATTGGTCCTCCCCCTCGGGGGAGTAAGAGGGGGGCTAATTATGTTCAAAGATTTAGAGATTTGGTGGGTAACTGGTGCACAGTTGCTTTACGGAGGTGACGCAGTCATCGCAGTTGACGCACACTCGAAGGAGATGGTTGAAGGCTTGAACGCCAGTGGCAACATCCCCGTTAAGATTGTTTACAAAGGCACAGCCAACTCCAGCAAGGAAGTTGAGCAGGTTATGCTGGCCGCCAACAACGATGAGAAGTGTATCGGTATCATCACTTGGATGCACACCTTCTCACCCGCTAAGATGTGGATCAAGGGTCTGCAGCAGTTGCAGAAGCCCCTACTCCACTTCCACACTCAGTACAACGCCGAAATTCCCTGGGACGCTATCGACATGGACTTCATGAACCTGAACCAGAGCGCACACGGCGATATCGAGTTCGGTCACATCTGCACTCGCATGCGCATTGCTCGCAAGGTGGTTTGCGGTTATTGGAAGGACGAGAAGGCTCAGAAGCAGATTGCCGTTTGGGCTCGCGTAGCTGCTGGTGTTGCTGACGCTCACAACGTTCGTTGCTTGATGTTCGGTATGAACATGAACAACGTTGCCGTTACCGATGGTGACCGCGTAGAGTTCGAGCAGCGCATGGGTTATCATGTTGACTACTATCCCGTTAGCTCACTGATGGAGTACTTCAAGAAGGTTACCGACAAGGAAGCTGACGAACTCGTAGAAGAGTACAAGAAGCTGTACACCATCAAGATTGACGAGAGTGGCGAAGAAGTTTACTGGGAGAAGGTTCACAATGCTGCAAAGGCTGAAATCGCTCTGCGTCGCGTACTGAAGGACGAGGGTGCAACTGCCTTCACCACCAACTTCGACGACCTGGGTGGTGCCGACATCGACGATCCTAACTTCCTCGGCTTCGACCAGATTCCTGGTCTCGCTTCTCAGCGTCTGATGGAAGAAGGTTACGGCTTTGGTGCAGAAGGAGACTGGAAGACCGCTTGCCTCTATCGCACACTCTGGGTTATCTCTCAGGGTCTGCCCACTGGCTGCTCATTCCTCGAGGACTACACCCTGAACTTTGCCGGCGACCGCAGTTCTTGCCTGCAGAGCCACATGCTCGAGATCTGTCCGCTCATCGCCAGCGACAAACCCAAGTTGGAGGTTCACTTCCTTGGCATCGGCATCCGCAAGCAACAGACCGCTCGCCTCGTGTTCACATCCAAGACTGGTTATGGTATCAAGGCAACTGTTGTTGACCTGGGCAACCGCTTCCGCCTGATCTCTCAGGAGGTTGAGTGCATCGAGCCCAAGCCCATGCCTCATCTGCCCGTTGCATCTGCCCTGTGGGTTCCCCAGCCCACCTTCGAGATTGGTGCTGGCGCATGGATTCTGGCCGGTGGTACACACCACAGCGCATTCTCCTATGACATCACCGAGGAGTACTGGGAAGACTTCGCCGAGATGGTTGGCATCGAGTATGTCAAGATCAACAAGAACACCAAGACCAGCGAATTCATCCAGCAACTGCGCACCAACGAGGTGTACTACATGCTGAACAAGGCTCTCAAATAATTGACAATTGACAACTTAATTGACAATTATGACAGCAAAACAAGTTATTGAATCGGGTAAGGCCATCCTCGGTATAGAGTTTGGCTCTACCCGCATCAAGGCTGTTCTCATCGACCCCGAGAACAAGCCCATCGCACAAGGAAGCCACACATGGGAAAACCAGTTGGTTGACGGTCTGTGGACCTATTCTACCGAAGCCATTTGGTATGGTCTGCAGGACTGCTACGCCGACCTGAGAAAGAACGTCCAGAAGGAATATGACTGCGACATCGAGATGCTGGGTGCCATTGGTTTCAGTGCTATGATGCACGGTTATATGGCCTTCAACGAGAAGCAGGAAATTCTGGTGCCTTTCCGCACTTGGCGTAACACCAACACTGGCAAGGCTGCTGCAGAACTGAGCAAACTGTTCAACTACAACATCCCCCTGCGCTGGAGCATCAGTCACCTCTACGAGGCTATCCTCGACAATGAGGAGCACGTTCCCAGCATTAAGTACTTGACCACACTGGCAGGATACGTTCACTGGCAGGTTACGGGTCAGTTCGTGCTGGGCGTAGGCGATGCTTCGGGTATGATTCCCGTTGATCCCTCCACGAAGACCTACGACGCAGAGATGGTTCGCAAGTTCGACGAGCTGATTGCTCCCAAGGGCTTCTCTTGGAAGTTGCTCGACATTCTGCCCAAGTCTTTGAACGCTGGTGAGAACGCAGGTTTCCTCACTCCCGAAGGCGCATTGAAGCTCGACGTCAGCGGCCACCTGAAGCCCGGTATCCCCGTTTGTCCTCCCGAAGGCGACGCAGGAACAGGTATGGTTGCCACAAATGCTGTTCGTCAGCGCACTGGTAATGTCAGTGCCGGTACGAGCTCATTCTCCATGATTGTGCTGGAGAAGCCTCTGTCGAAGCCCTATGAGCCCATCGACCTCGTGACTACTCCCGACGGCAGTCTGGTGGCTATGGTACACTGCAACAACTGTACTTCTGACATCAACGCATGGGTGAATATCTTCAAGGAGTACCAGCAGTTGCTGGGTGTTAAGCAGGAAACTAAGGACCTGTACGGCACACTCTTCAACATCGCAGCTCAGGGAGACCCCGACTGTGGTGGTATCATGTCGTACAACTACTTCTCTGGCGAACCCGTTGCCGGACTTATGGACGGCCGCCCCTTGTTCGTTCGTTCTGCTACCGACAAGTTCAACTTGGCAAACTTCATGCGTGCTCACCTCTATGGTGCCATCGGCGTGCTGAAACTGGGTAACGATATTCTGTTCAACGAGGAGCACATCCATGTAGACCGCATCATGGGTCATGGTGGTTACTTCACAACGCCTCAGGTAGGTCAGCGCATGCTTGCTGCCGCCCTCAACTCCCCCATCTCTGTTATGGAGACGGCTGGCGAAGGTGGTGCATGGGGTATTGCCCTGCTTGCTGCATACGTAGTGAACAATCCCGACAAACTCAATCTTGCCGACTATCTCGACCAGGTTGTCTTTGCAGGCAACACTGGTGTGGAGGTTCAGCCCACTCCCGAGGACGTGGCTGGCTTCAACCGCTACATCGAGAACTACAAGGCTGGTCTGCCCATCGAGCAGAAGGCTACGGAGTGCAAGAAGTAATTTGTCACTTCAAACTTCAATCCCTCAAGGCCATAAGGTCTTGGGGGATTTTTTATTTCAATTTATCCTGCCTCCAATCACTACCTCCCCTTTGAGTTTGCAAGGACAAAAGTCCAAACAATATCAAGCATAGGTTCATGCTATATTGAACCTAGGCTCAAGCCACATCGAACCTATGTTTAAAGCACATCGAACCTAAGGCCCTAAAACGGCAAGCCTAAGGCGTAATTCAATAAGGCTTCAACAGACAATAATCCGCAATTGATTTCCCGGACGTGCATATTGAGTACGCAAAAAGTTAAAGATTAACTTTTTCTTGTATCATTAGAATAATTCCACTATATTTGCGCGGAAACTACTAATCAATTCATTAAAATCGAAGCTTATGAAGAAGTTTTACTCCTTTCTTTTCGTGTTTGTAATGATCCCAATGTTCGCACTGGGACAAAGTACAACGGGCAAAGTCTATGTAGGTTATGCCAAGTATGATGACCAGATCTGGGAATACGATGGTATCTACCTTGATCATACAGCTAAAGTGGGCTGTGCCGTTCTCCTAACCAAAGACATGCTTGCGCCCTATGTAGGGGGTACTATCACGGGCATGCGTGTAGGTTGGGGTACAAGCCAGCGCACGGGTGCCTATGAAGGTTTTGTTCGTCGCACGTTCAATGGCGAAGACCTGACTACGGGTAAGGCCGCTGTTAGCTACAGCTATAGCAGTTCCACACCCGGATGGAACAACATGACGCTGACGAAATACGAGATTCCTGAGGATATTGACCAACTGGTTGTAGGTTTCACAACGAAGATTAACAAGAACGAATATGCCATCCCCACCCTTTATCCACACGGAACGGCTAACAGCTGCTGGCTGTGGGTTGAAGGAGATGTCGATGCCGAAGGAAATGCAAGATGGGTAGACATGAGAGACCTGGGTATATTGCCCATCCAACTGGTCATTCAGGACACAAAGGGCACATTCAACTTCCTGCCCGTAATCACCCTCTTGACTGACAACGGCATTTATGAGACAGGCAAGGCTGGCGATGTCCTGCTACGCGTTAAGAACAATGGTTCGCAAGCCATCAAGAACATCGAGGTTACCTCGAAACAAGGCGAGCAAACATGGAGCAAGACCATTACGGCAAACGTTGCATCGGGCAAGACAAGTTCATCGTTCCTGGCTCCCCTCTACTCCTTCCAAAGCGGCGATGTGGAACTGAGCATCACAAAGGTTAACGGCACTGAACTGGCAACCCCGATAACACGCACTGTAAAGGACATTATCAGTGTACCCAGCGATGTTGCTTCGCAGTACAAACGCCTTCCATTGGTGGAATACTACGTTTCGGAAAATAACTACATGTCGCCTCGCTATTACGACGACTATGTAGAGCCGGGAATGGCAAAACTGACTTCCAAGATGAACTTCGTTTGCCAGCATATGGACGACCAATTTATGACGGGAGAGGACGACGCTACCATACTTGCCCTGCAGTTGTGCGACAACGATTCATCACAGGTGAGCATTCCTGCTTTGACCATCGACAGAGCAATGGAAACCTATAACGTTCTCTTCCAGATGAATTCCGCATGGAATCCCATGTTCCCCGTATTCACGATGGAGTCTTACTATACACAGACGTTGAACGACGCCATCAAGCAGCCGACATTCGTTAGCATCAATGCCGATGGTGAACTGAAGGAAGACGGAGAGACCATTGAAATCAATGTTGGCGGTATGGTTGCCGGCGGTGTTATGCCTGAAGGCGAGAAACCCCGACTGACCGTTTATCTGATGGAAAAGTACGTAGACAGCGATAGCCAACTCTTCTGGACAGACAAGGAGAAGGAAGAGACCATGGGCCACTACACCCACGCTAACATCATTCGTGAGATTCTTTCTGACACGAACGGAGATGTAATTAATGCCGAAGGCGAAATCAATGCTTCGTACACCACCACGATTGCTCCCGAATGGAAGAAAGAAGACCTGTACATCGTGGCCTTCGTACATCGCGACAGCAAGATGGGTGGCAAGCGCATGCACGTCTTCAATAGCTGTAAAGGCAACATCAATGACGCCACAGGCATCTACAATATTAAGAATGAAGAATTAGTAACGAAGAATGATATTTATGACCTCAGTGGCCGTCGCGTGACGAAGCCCACGAAGGGAATCTATATCGTAAATGGTAAGAAAGTGATTAAGTAAACGATAATTCGCAACCACATGAAGCGCATTGCATTAGTATTATTTATTCTTCACTCTTTCGCCCTTCATTCCCTTGCCCAAGTTCCCTACGGCTATGCACCAACAGGAGTGGCCGATAATGAGTTGTCGGCACTTGGTGGCAACAAGAACGAGTTTGTGCAGGGTATGGTTCTCTTCGACCCTGCCAGCGATCCCGCCCTTGCCCGCATAAAAGGGAAAGAGATAAAGGGAATTCGTTGTTACATGCGTGCCGACTACAAGCAAAAGCGTCAGAGTCGTTCTGCCATTCTTGCCAGCACTGGAAAGATTGACAACTTCGTACGCACGCAATACGTCGACTTGGCGGAAGGTTGGAACGACGTGATGTTCGATGAGCCTTTAGTGATTGGCGAGGAGAAGATTTTCTTAGGCGTACAAGTTTATGAGACCATAGGCACTCCCTACCCTCTTGTTGCTTATTCCAAAGCCACTGTTCCCCAGTCGTGCTTCGTGAATTTAGCAAAGAAGGCATGGGAAGAATATACTGACCGAGGCACGTTGCTCGTGTTCGCTTTATTCGACGAATCTTTGTCCTCGAACTTCCAGCATGTGGCTTACGCCCAGAACACCACACACCCGCAGACCGTAGCACCCGAACGCGATTTCACAGGCGGACTCTATGTTCACAACTGTTCGACTGAACCCATTACAAGCATTGAGATTGCCATGCAAGGACAAGGGGCAACCGTTCCTACCTTGCGTACGATTCAGTTCGACAAACCCATCGAGGCCTATGGCGGCACTGTGGTAGAGGCTTCACTGCGTAGTGGTTCGAACGAGGGTACAAGTGTTGACTGGACAGCTACCGTTACCAAGATTAACGGCAATGAGGCTCAAGCAGGCCGTCCCGGAACAACAAAGCTTTATGTCACCTACGACAATTTCATTCGCACGCCACTCATCGAGGAGTTCACCAGTCAGCGCTGTATCAACTGTCCACAGATGGCCTACTTCCTCGACAAGGCGTTGGATGAATACAAAGGCGACTACGTCTATGTTTCGCATCACACAGGGTTCCAGGAGGATGCGTTCACAACCCAACCCGACCGCGAAATTCTGTATGTGTTCGGAGGCTATGAGAACGAGTACAACCCGGCTATCATGTACAACCGCGCCATACTGGAAGGCGAGAACCAAATCATTCAGGGCGTTCGTGATATGTCGCCCACGCCCTATCTCGAGGCATTGGCTCTTGCGTCCAACATGCCCGCAATGGCAGAGGTTAACATCGAGGCAACAGAGAGCACAGTCAGGGTTTCAGGACGTGTGGCTCGCGACCTCATCAACACGCAGCTCTATCTTTCCTGCTATCTGGTGGAGGACGGAATCAGCACAGACAGCTATTTCCAGAAGGGAATGGACGACGCCGATGCACCTGCCGACCTAAAAGACGTATTCCGTCACAACGGCATCATTCTGCACTATTTCACGAAGGAAGCCATAGGCGACTTGATAGAGACGAACGAAAAAGGTCTGTTTGATATCTCCTACCCCAACGTGGAAAAAGCGGGGTTCGGAGGCACAGGCCGTCGTCTTGTGGCCTTCGTACACAAGGTTAACAAGTCGAACTTTGGCGACAACTATGTTCTTAATGCCACAGAGACAAGACTTGGAGCCGACGGCATTCGTGACGTGGAAAACGCAAAACGTGAAATGCGTAATGAGATGTTTGACCTAAGTGGCAGACGTCTTCCTTCAGACTTCAAAGCTCAGTCCTCAAACCTCAAAAAAGGTGTCTACATCAGCAACGGACGAAAGATACTCGTGAGATAGTATTCGAGCCATATGGTATAAAATATGGCTTAGACACGAAAACATACATTTATGTCACAAAGCAGTGCAACTGGTTCGACAAATAATCAGTAGCTTTGTGGCATAAATGTTTAATATAAACCATAGAAAAACCATGAAATCATTTCGATTCATTTCGTTGGCATTAGCCCTATTGGTGGGTTATGCTATGCTTCCTGCAAATGCTGCTCGTCTTAGCGCAGCAGACGGAGAGACAGAAAAGGCGTGGATAAAGGGAGAAGAAGATCCTGTTGACTCGAAGGCAAACATCAATCTGGTATTCATCGGCAACAGCATCACGGCAGGTGCAACCTTAAGCAATGCCTCCACTCAAGCCCCGCCCATCATTGCACGATCCTTGGTACAACAGGCCACAGGCATAACAACGAACGTGTTCAATGGTGGACATTCGGGTATCACCACCTATGGTTTCCTGCCTGGTCGTGATGACTTCACAAAGGTGACGAACGCCGCAAGTGCATTTGTCCGAAACAATGGTGGCTTGCTCATCTTCTCCATCATGCTCGGAACCAACGACAGTGCCTGCACCACTACTGAAGGAGCACCGGTATCCCCTCAGACCTACATGGAGAACCTGAAGAAGATAATCAATGGACTCATCGAGAAATGTCCTACATGCAAGATCATCCTCAACTACCCCATTTGGTACAGCCCCAACACGCACAATGGTGCAAAATATCTGCAAGAGGGGCTCGACCGTCTGCGTAGCTACTACCCCTACATCGACGAGGTCATAGCCTCCTACGATCAGGTGTATGCAGGAAATCGCAATGCATGGGAGTACTTTGAGGACAATAAAGTACTGTTCACGGCAGAGAATGGTAATTCGGGTACTTTCTACCTCCATCCCAATGCACTGGGTGCCCAGCATCTGGCTGAATTATGGGCAAACAGCATTCTCGATGTCTTGAAGTACGAAGGTGTAGAGATTTCCAACCCACCTACGCCTTAGAATCTCTTTCAACCCGTGAACGAGAAGAAGTACTCCATCAGCACGTTACGTGGTGTTCCTTAGACACATACAAAAACTCCCCCACTCTAATGAGCGAGGGAGTTTCTTTTTTCCTATCTACACAGCCTTACCTGATGACGCGCTTTACGACACGACCATCGGAGAGGCGAACGAGTACGAGACCACGAGTCTTCTCTGGCAGACGCTGTCCACTGAGTGAATAGTAGGCAACAGGAGTGGCCACACTGACAGTGGCATCAACGCTGGCAGGATCGGCATAGACGAACTGCAACGTGATACCTGGACCATCATCCGTAACCATATAACCAGTAGTTATCTTTACAACGGACTCAAGGTTGATCTTCACCGTGCACTTACCAAATGCAGTGGGGAACCATTCGGTGGCAATAGAGTGCAGATTACCCATCTTGCCAGGCTGAGTGGAACCTGAGGAAACTCGGTTGATGCTGGCACAAGCCGAAGGGAAACAAATCTGCATGAAACCATTATCCATCGTCTGCACGTCATAGGCGATGCGCACGAGTTGGTCGGCGTCGCCGTCAACGTTCTTGGCATAGATGCCAGACTGCATTTCGATGTCGCCAGAACCGTCGTCTGCCTCTTCGGCTTTGGTGATGGTAACCACACTTCCGTCAGGAATAATGGTGCCGTCGGCCTTTGCAAACTCAAAAGCAAAATCCTGAGCCGAGATGCTGCCAACCGACAGCATCAGGGCTATTGTGAGAAGTATCTTTTTCATAACGTTTACTTAATTACTTTCTTACCATTCACAATGTAGATTCCCTTTGTGGGCTTCGTCACACGGCGACCGCTGAGGTCATAGACGGATTGATCATTTGACGTTTTACCATTTTCGACGTTCACAATCCCGTCTCCAATCAAAGAGTTAGGTACGGTGTAGGAGATTTTCGTCTCGTGGCGTTCGTCACCACCATAGTAGATGCTCTTGATACCCATGCGCTCGAAACCATTCTGGTAGATGTAGAGACCCATGCTCTTGGGATAGATGCTCTTGCCGTTGGTGTAGAGATAAGGCACTTCCTCCACTTCGTCGAAGGGCAGGTCTTCATACTCATCCTGATAAAGGAGATAGGGTTCGTCATCGTCAACATAGAGGCTGTAGAAGAGCTTCGTGGGATCGAGGAAATTGCCCTCGGTATCCATACAAGGAATGCTTACAGCCACAGTCGAGAGTTTGTAGCCATAGGCCCAGAAGCGGTCGTCGATTTGCAGGACTTCAGGTTGTGCAGGTGTGGCCGCACGCTCTTGATAAGGACGGAACATGGGCTTTGGGAAACGCTCGTAACGGTCAAGCGAGTCTTTGGAGTTGTTCACAACCAAAGCCCGGTCGTTGTTCCAGAAACTGCGTGTCTCGGGGTCGTACTCGAAGACGATATCCATGTTTTCGGGATTGATTGTGTAATCGTACTGACCACCATAGTAGTCGTCACGCTTCGTGATGTCTGTACCCATGAAGTAGTACAGGTAAACCTGATAGGAACCAGCCATTTGCATGGGGAAACTAATCTTGTTCTCGTCGATGAACGTACCCTTTAGCCATGCATCGGGAAGCGTTTCGTCAGACACGCCCTTGATATAAACCTCGTCACGAGCAAAGGCAACATCTACGAAGTGGCCATAGATGCCGTGCGTGATGGAATAGCGCTCTGTAACAACGCCTTCGGGAGGTGTCACTGGCTTCATCTCCTCCTCAGTGAGCACTGTCAGGAAGTCGAGATAGTAAGCCCATTCGCCCTCAAACTGGTTGTTGTACACAAGTCCCAGGCCTGTGATGTTCTCTCTCTCCTCATCGGCACTCGTTCCTTCCAGTTCCAATACTTTCCAGTCGTCCTTGATGCGGAAGACTGCGTAACCCGATGTCTTCACCGTGTAGTTGGTGTGAGCACCATTCATGGTAACCTCTGCCAACTGCAGACCATAGTTCGTCTGTCCGTTCTCGTCCTTGTCGAACCAATAAACCAATTGGCCGTAAGGCACATGAATCTCGTCGCCTTCAACGGTTCCTTTTACCCAAGCACCTGTTGCGGCACGAGAGATGATGTTCTGGAAGTACACCGTCTTGCCATCAGGAGCCACAACGACGCGAGCCACCATGCCATCCTGTTTCAGGTCCTTGAAGAAGCCACCATACATGACATCAGTGCAGCCACCCGTACGAATGTAGTTGTGCAGTTCGCCTTCGGGTTGTTTCAGGATGATGTCGCTCTTTCCGGCTTTCATCGGAGCCAGTTTACGACTTGGCTGTGCTTGCAGATTCAGACCCAACAACAGGGTCAATGTTAAAAGTAGAAATTTCTTCATAAGCAACTTATATTTTACGATTTCACGATTTTACGATTTTACGATTTACGGACCCTCTCCCTACCTCTCCCTTTAGGGCGAGGAGAAAATCTCGAGGAACCAAATTCATCTCTTTTATTTATTCATTATTCATTAGCTTGCTCTGCCTTCGCTTAATCGGAGACTTCATCACTCCATCACTCCATCACTTCATCACTCCCCACCACTGGCGCAGAAACGACTTGTTCCACACCCTTGTCATTATAGACGAAGGCCACGACGTGCATGTTCTCCGCCTTCCAATCCTTATCCTCAAGTATGGTGTACGAGAACTTCACGGTCTGGACATAACCCTCTTGGATGCTGTAGTCATCGCCCCAGGCACCATTGACAGCATCGCGGAAGACGTGGTTGTGCGTGTATTCTCTGTTCCACACGCCGTCAGGCATGCGTTGTCCCTCCGTGATATTGTCTTCAGTAAGCCAAACCTGCAGTTTGCCGGAGACATTGCCGTCCATTCCCATCGAATAGACCGTGACGTCAATCTGACGCTTCTCGCTGTCAAAGGCCGACTGCACTCTCATATCCACACGAGCCGTCTTCTGCAGTTGCTCGAACACCTGAGTGCCCCAGCTTGCATAGTCGCTTGCACCCTGACGGTTGACGATGCCGACAGGTTGTGAACTCAATCCCCAATGGTTGAAATAGGCATCGCCCATGTCCGTTGTCAAGGGATAGGGTCGATTGCGGTCGCCTCTCATGTATCCGAAGTCGCCGGAATGGATGGCCACAGCCACCACATTCTCGTGTCCGTAAGACTCCTGCAATTCGCCTATAATCTGTGTGGCAGTGGGACAGTTCAGGCAATTCTGTCCTGTAAAGTCCTCTATCAGCACACTCCTACCAACGGCAGCAGGCTTCACATAGATGAGTCGCTCGTCTTCGTCGATGTGGTCGCAGGACACGCAGAGAGCACAGAGAAGAAGAACCGCCCCCATAGCCCTTCCTGCGATGGAGAGGATTATATCCTTTTGGAAATTGTATATCTTCATATCAAAATTTTTCAATATTCAATACTCAATGTTCAATCAACTAAAAGTTGTAGTTATACGACAACGTCACGCCCTTGCTGGCAGGCACACGGCGGCAGACGCCACCCGAGCAGTTGAAACCGGCACGATTGCGAACGTAACCCAACTGTATGCGATGCGACTTGATGTTGTAGGTCACACTGCCCTGATAGTAATGGGTCTTGGTTTCTCCCACGTTGTACATGTCGGCAATCGACAGCATCCAGTGAGGCACGATGGAGAGTTCGGCAAGCCCATAGATCCAGTCGCCGTCGTCGTCAGGCGTATGCAGATACTGCAACTCGGCACGCAGGGTCAGTTTCTTGTTGAACTGATAACGGCCTTCCACTACGCCTATGTTCGAATGTATCATGCCGCCCTCGCCTTCCATCACCGTCTGGTTGTATTTCTGGTTCATGTACATCAGGTTCAACTTGAACTTCTGCGTGAACTTGCGTTCCAGTTGCACGTTGATATCCTGATAATACGTCTCCCCGTCGTTTCTCACGTGCGACACATTCAACTTCACTGTCATTCCGTACTTGCCACCCAGTTTGCTCTTACGCTTGAAGGTGTATGCTGCCGACCCCTGCACTGCCCACTCGCCATCGGGTTGTGTGGCATAGGGATAGAGGGCTGCCAGAGCATAGGTGTGGTCCATCGTGAAGGCAGGCAGATGGTTGATGTATGCTGCGCGAGAGAGTCGAGGCACACTGCGCTGACTGCGGAAGTCCATAAACTCCGACCTGCGAGCCTGTGCCAGGAAACTCATGCCCTTCTTCGAATACGATGCCGATATCATACCCACCTGTCCGCGGTCGTAGTTGTAACCGTTGATGAGGGTCGGGTCTTGTGTCTTGAAGGCGTATTCAGCCAACAAGCCGAAGCCGTGGCTCTGCAGGTTAGCACGAACGTCGAAGGCATTGACGAACTTGGGGAAGTTGTAACGATGTGTGGGATCGGCCATCACGAACTCGTCCTTCTCGTGCTTGTTGACCCACGAACCGCCCAGCAGCAGTCTGGTGCCACCCTCTTGCATGGGACGTATCCATTCGTCGAGGTTCAGTTCCAGATCGGCACCCGTCACGGTGTTCTTCTTCAGTTCCCAATAGGTGCGTTGCACGCCAGAGAGAGCCTTCAGGGTGATGCCTCGGTAAGGCGTATAGACCACCCTGCCGCCCAGCAGGGAGTTGTCGATGCCCAGACTCCTCTCTTCGTAGGTGCGAAGGATGAGTCCCGAACCGAACTGCTCGTAGTATGTGCCGCCGGTAATCTCCAGATTCTTCAGTTTTGCCTTCACATAGAAGTTAGGCACACCCGAACCCTTGAACTTGTTGTATCTGTCGTTGAAGCCCGGCATGGGATAGTCCAGAAACTCGAAGCGCAATCCCGCATCCACGTATCGGCTTTGCACTGCCACCTCGCCATAGGTGTTGGTCATGAACTTGTCTTCATAACCCGTCGGACTGCCTTTCACAAATCCCGTCTCCGTATCCTTGTTGGCCAGCAGCATGTCGCTCTGCAGGCTACCCGAAACGGTAACTTTGTCCTGAGCCACACCAGGCGTGGCAATTAAAAATGAAAGATTAAGAATTAAAAGTGCAAAGCGCTTCATCATACCTGTCAATTACGAATTACGAGTTAGGAATTAGGAATTACGAATTAGGAATTACGAGTTACGAGTTACGAGTTAGGAATTACGAATTACGAATTATGAATTATTCATTTTCAATTGACAATCTCTCTCACTTTCTCTATGAGTTCCGACTCAGCCCCATCGGTATAGCCGTTGTGCTTATACACGATTTTGCCTTTGCCGTCCACGATGAGCGTGAAGGGTATCATCTGTATGCCCAAGGCACGACGGAAGTCGCTGTTGGGGTCGAGCAGCACATCGTATTCCCATCCGTGTTCGTCGACGAGGGGCTTCACCTTGTTGATGTTCTGTGCCTGGTCGATGCTCACGGCTATCAGTTTCACGCCAGTCTCTTCCTGCCACTCTTCATACACCTCCATGATGGCACTCAGTTCGCGGTTGCAGGGCTTGCACCAAGTGGCGAAGAACGAGATGATGAAGGGCTTGCCCTGATTGTTCAGGGTGTCGGTCTTCACGGTCTGTCCGTCCATCGTCTTCAGCGTGATGGCAGGCAACTGAGCCATGCCCTGCATGGCAATTAAAAATGAAAAAGTAAAAAGTAAAAGTGCAATCTTTTTCATATCTCTTAATGCTTTAGTTATTTCACAACTTTCTTTCCGTTCTGTATGTAGATGCCCTTTGTGGGAGTCATAACACGGCGTCCCGCAAGGTCATAGACAGATTGAACATTGAACATTGAACATTGAACATTCTTCACCTCCTCGATGCCCGTGGCATCGCCAACGTGTCCCTTGTTGCAGTTCTTCACTTCGCCAGTGGCGGTGTCGATGAGGACGGCTATCACTTCCAGCTTCGTCTTGTCCAGAGGCAAATTATTCTTGGAGATGTCGAACACGAATTCGTGGGTGTAAGGATTGTCGCCCTTCACTTCGGCAGGCAGACTCTCCGGCAAACCGGCACCCATCTGAGCCGACTGGGCAAGGGCTACCTCGTTGTAGTGCAGGTCCCTGATGGGGTTGGACGACTTGCAGTACTTGTCGTAGTAGGGGTCGCCAATGGTGCCGGTACCCGACAGGGCGTTCGACTGCTTCCATTCCGTGCTGTGCAGGTCGTTGGCAATCAGGATGTAGCCCACGCGATAGGGGTTATTTACGAAGTTTCGGATGAAGGTCGTGGTGCTGGTGGCCTTAATCTTGGTCTTGCCCTCGTCTGCCCACTCTCCCACTACGGAGATGGCTGCCGGAGCAATGATCTTCCTACGGCTTTCCCAGTCACTCTGACCGTTCAGAGGTGCAAAGTCCTTAACGCGGTCGATGAACACCGATGGCAGTCCAGAGGGGTCGGCAGGCAAGTACACCGCCGGCGAGAACTCCATCTCGTCCTGCACGTGATAGGCCACGCCTACGAAGTCCTCTCCGTTGGCGTCAGCCATCTTCTCCATGCCTGCAAGCGCACGGGGACAATACTGACACCAGGTGCCTGTGTACTCCTCCACCAGAGGTTTGTGCAAGGGCACTTCGTTGAGGAACACCACTGGGGTCGTGGCTTCGGCCTGAGGGTCTTCGTTGGCCTCGCCGTTAATCTTAGTGATGCGGAACTTGGTGTCGTAGGCACCTGCTACGTCCACTGCGGGAATGGTGGCAGAGAGCGTGGTACTGCGACCATAGTAACCACCGGACAACGACTTCGACACGGTCTTCGTCTCAGTCTTTCCGTTCAGTTCTATTTCGTACTCGATGTTCTTGATGGCATTGGCACCGTGGTTCACCAAAGTCAACTGAGCCGTAATGTTCTTACCCACCAGATTGTAGAGGTCGTTGGGAACCACGAATGTAGCGGCATTTCCCTTCACGAAATCACCACCCAGGCAAGCCAGCACGGCAGGCGAACCCACATCGGCCAGAGGAGCCCACTTGCGGAATGTGCGGTTGGTGTGGATGAGCAATCCCTCGGGATTCTCCACCGAAGTCACCATGATGGGCTTCTTGTTGGGGTCGTTGTCATTGTCCGTGTCCACACTCGACACCGTGAGTGAATAGCCCACATACAGGCCGCCTTCCTCAATGACGTAGGGCTCTGCAAGCACTGCCTCGGCCCACGAACCACTGACCGTGGCGTCCGCCGTCACGATGTCGGCAACCAGCTTGCCACTCGCCAGGGTCAACTCCTTTGTCAGCCAGCCCTTATAGTCCTTCACATTGGTGGCTTTGGTGTTCACGGGAATGCGGATAGCCTTGATCTCTGCACCCACCAGTGAGGGGTCGCTCAGATGGATGGCTATGTCATAGGTCTCAGCCTTGTCGGTTCCGTAGGCTGTCAGGGTTCCATTGCCCTGGTACACGCCATAGTAGATCTCGTTTTCGGCCGATGCCGTCAGGGTAAACAGGAGGGCAACCATGCCCAGTAAACGGAGTAAAAGTGTTCTCATACGCGTACTTTATTATATATTACGTTGCGAAGATAATGAAAAAACATCAAACTCACACCATTCTTTTCATTTTTCTTTTCTATTTAACAATTTATTGCACTATCATTATTCTTTTTTGTAAGAAGGGGCATGGGGCATGGGGCAAGAGGGTATGTTTGCTATTAGTCATTTGCCATTAGTCTTTAGCCTCGAATCTGCCTTCTTTTATGATTAGATCACTTTATTCATTATACATTATTCTTTATTCAATAGCGAAGCATGCTTCGCGCCTATGTTCGTGGCGTCTCGTAATCGGACGACCCGGAGGGTCTACGCTTGCGTAGGTTTGACGGAGCAAGAGCGCTTGTTCGTGGCGTCTCGAACGCTTGTTCGATGAGCATTGAACCTAATCTCATTTGACCTACGGCCGAGGCTCTCCTCCCTCATAGGGGGAGAGGGGCTCTTACTCGCCTTCTCTCTTTGTTCTTGCTACTACAAAGGTACAAAATATATTTGACATATGCAAGCGCGCGGGCGCGTTTGGGCGAAAAAAAAGACCATGTCTTATACTGGTAGGTTGACACAAAAGTGGACAAGGAGACAAGGAGACAAGGAGACATTTAGGTTTTCGCTATTGTGTGTGGGGAAATTACTTAAGCGAAAGTTATATTATATATATTATTATATAATATATATAATATAAATTATAGTACTTATAATTTATAAATTTCATCCCGTACAATATAACAATTTATAACCCCACTTTGAATGGTTCAGGAAGTAAAATGTCTCCTTGTCCACTTGTCTCCTTGTCTCCCTTTTTATATCTTTTTCTGATGCAGTTGACAAGCGTTTTCCTGAACAAGTTGACACTTTCCTAAAATCGTTGACACCTTCATTCTCAAAAAACGTCCATTTCATCGAAGAAATTATGGACTCACCCCCTACCCCTCTCTTGTAGCGAGGGGAGTATATAGGGAATAATTTATAAAAAAGACTGAAATAAATACCACGAAAACACTAAATGTAGGACAAAAAGAGCCTCTCTTCCAGAGTCTCTTTACCAAAGGGAGGGGGCTTTTCCTTAGAGATATGACTTAAAAATGGGAAAAAAGGGCTAAACCAAGGCCCCTCTCTTGTAGCGAGGGGAGTATATAGGGGGTACAATTTATATAAAAAGACTGGAAAATTACCACGAAAATGGTTCTTTAGGGATGGATGCTCTGGCAAAACATGTTGAAAAAGATGACTCCCCAAAATGGGGACTCATCGACTCAATGGACAGAAAACCATCATCATCAACGTAAGCGGACATGTGGACGATGACGACAAAGGGGGTAACATTTCGTTCCCCCCTTTACCCATTAAAAGAGGAGGATGACCATACGAAACATACTGCCGTCGACCTAACCAATACCCTGATTCGGGGTAGTGGTTATGCGATGAGGTGTTTTCAAAACACCCCACAGGTCAAGTTCGTGATAATGGCACAAAAAAGCAGAGCCCTGATTCGGGGCAGTGCCCTCCCCCATAGGTAAACCGACCTAGTGAACGACGATAACAAGGGCACCGTAACGGTACGTGACTGTGCCTTAAACAACGGACACATATTTTTTCGCCTGACACTACGATTTTATTAGCAAGAGGACGTTTTTTGTGAAATAATACGTATATTTGTAGCGATTAAGCGCAAAAATACAACCTCGAACGTTAAACTTAAAACATATATGACTATGAAAAAACTAAGACTTCTTTTGAGTTTCGTCCTGCTATGTGTGGGAGCAAATGTGGCTTGGTCAGACGATTACACAGTGGTGAATCTAATCCGCTACAGACTTAATCACACTAATCACACTGCAGCCATCGTTCAGAGTGCGGCCGCCAATGCCGACAACTATTACTGGCGTGCAGACGGGAATTTTATTGGATGGAGCGAGGAGACGGCCATAATTCCAGAATCCATTTTGTATGGCGGCACTAGTTATAGTGTAACCCGATTGGAAGAGTTCAATTTTTCCAGATGCACTGTAACGATGTACCTGCCCAAGACCGTTCGTTATATTGGGCGAATCCATTGCGAAAAGCCGATAATTTGCGAAGACATTACTTACTTGCACGGCTATAGAGGTAAAATCAATCTCTTTATTACTGGTGACTGGCCTGATATTAACTTAGGAGAATGTAATGCAAGTAATGCATATAACTCTGAAGGTACGAGTGAATTTTCAATATATTTGAGTTGCTACGATTACAATTCGTTTACTCTGAATCCTAATACACATGAAGGAACAACCCCCTGTGGTACTCATTACAGCTCTGCCAGGATATATCCATGGGTTTATAGTGCAGAAGGTACGGGTTCCAGCAGTCATGCTCTTCCTAATTATGCACAGAGGGGTTCCGATTTCAAATATTTTAACCACATTGAAATAAGCAGTTCTGCAGGAGGCACCGTGGTTTCCGACCCTAAAACATGGCCACTCTCAGTCTTTTCCATCGGAAGCAATGGAGGTTCTGCAACTATCGAATATAATGAAAAATGGTGGATGCCATTTAGGATATTACCCAATCCAGGTTATTATCCAATCGTGAAATTAGCGGGCCAACGCATTAATGATGTATATTTAACGAGTAGTGACTATTATGAAGTCGAAACGCCCCCATCGTTAAACAACTCCCTCTACGAGATTTCGTATGTACCCAAACAAACCAATGTCACCGTTACAAGTAATGGAGGAAAGGCGGTGAAAGTGCGCACATATTCCTCGAATGGCGATGAAATATGCAACACGATTGGTGCCGAAGGAGGCAACAACACACAGGAGTATAATTTTATTAGGAATAAGGACAACCTGATAGAATTAGAGATAAATTATGACCCAAGCGAATACGATGTCAACCTTACTTATTCTGATTCAAAGGGAAGTTCTGCCAATTGGAGTCTCACTAACAAGAACGACGGTACAAAGGTATATGGCATAGAATATGCTAAGGGGAATAATGTACAGATAGATGTACAATTCACCCCGAAATCGAAGCTCTGCAAGTTCAACTTCATTAATTTTGGTGAAGGCACTGTAGATTTCTATGGCAAAGTTAATGGTTCAACCACGCATTACGGCTATAGAGGATATTATTCAACTTCTCCTTCTTTTGATTATGATTCACCTATTAAGATAGAAGTAACTCCACCCACTGGGCTGGAGGTTAAATCCATTAATGCATATCCATATATTTCAAAGTCAGAATGGGTGGTTGATGAAGCGGGAGTTGTGACGGTGAACGATTGGTTCTTAATGAAGGATGCAACCAATCGTCTAGAAGTCAAATATGGACCCATAGATGTTCCAGAAGGAACCCAGTTCAATGTCCACTTAGCTGTGGAAGGAGCACAAGGTTCAAGTTATATTAATATAGGAGACGGAGATAACGGTTGGAAAGACTATAGCATTGATAACAACGATATCCCCTATTCGGAAATGATAGCAGGAGAGATGTTTGATGTGATTGGTGCCCATGCCCAAAATCAGTATGTAGATTTTTATGCCATCTATGACTACGTAGAATTACAGGCGGAAGGTATCGTTAACTCTGTCAAGGTTTACGCCAATGGCGAACTTATTGAAGCAGCAGAAACTGGTACTGAGTTTGGAGATCACTATTTAATACCACTTGATGGCTGTGACATGGATATACGCGTCGTCTTCGAGAGCAATGGTCGACAACTGACGGGAAACAATGGCAATGGCGGCATTCTGGCTATATATAAAGAGGGGACCGAAACGGCTGTGAAAACCTATCCTTCAGGAAGGTTTATTTGGACTACTCTGCCAAAGGATAATACCTACTATGCTGTCGTCACACCTAACACGGGCAAGGATGTAACGGCAATCCTCAGGGGTGGCAACTTATTGCCCTCCCCCAGTACCTTCCGGCAGAGTGATGGCACTTATCGCATTCCTCTAGAGAATTTTGCCAACGGAGATACAGACTATCAGATGACTATCTCTTATGGCGACGCCCCCTATTATACCTTCAACATATCTGTAGTGGGCGATGGTTCACTGAAATGTATTCCTTTCAGAGAGGAAGACGGTAATATACAAGCCATTCGTGAAGTAACGGCATTCGGTTCGGAAGGATGCAATCGGATAGCGAAAGCTTATTATAACGAAATTGGCGAAACGGGTTATGTAGAGTTCTATGCAAGTGTTCCCAAAGAGGGAGAAACCCTCAAAGTGTACATGGATGGCGTAGATGTTACAAACAAGTTCACTTTGATGGCGAACATGAACAATCAATATCTGCGTGGTGTCATTTCTTCAAACCCCACTGAGGCACAACTGGGTGCACTTAACTCCGTTTCCCTGCTAGCCGTTTACGAGGAGAATAAAGATGAGATTACATGGAAGGCGTCTATGGTAGGAAACACGAGCATCTTTGAATCTGCAGATATTGTGGTTGCTGGGGGAGATGCTGAGATAGATCTACGGTCCACAATGCATGATGGAACAACAGCTTTCAACATGGCAGAGATTGGAACTAACCTTGTAGTTGGCATCACCGCCGAAGCTGGCAAGCAAGTTCGCATGCTCTTCAATGGTGAGGACTATACCAATCTGTTCTCGGTTACGACAGAAAAAGGCAGGGATTATTATATATTCGAAGGCGACGACTTTACCCAGTTCTTTGTCGATGGCAACTGGGTCTTCAGCTACACGAAAAAGGAAGGCACCACATGGACGGCACAGCTGACTGGCGAAGTTGGCAATGGGGCATTTAATTTTGGTGGTCATGATTTGCATTTCGCGTTGAATGCAGACAATCCATTAGACACGTTTGTTGACAGCGACACAGAGGATCCTACCATAACGTCAGGAGCCGTGTTCAATGGAGTCTTGACAGTTCCAACAGGCTATACCTTTAACATATTGTTTAATGGACTGAACCTGTCGAGCCACTTTGAATATGGAAACACGGAAAATGGTTTGGACACCTATTATGCGGAACTTGAATGCACCGGAACAGAGCTTTCCAAATTGCTCACGAATGGCTTCTGGACAATTGAGATTATGAAGAAGAAAATCACATGGACAGCCAAAGTGACTGGCGCCATCAACGAGCAGACTTATATAGGCTCTTTAATTGATGGTGGTGACGTGCTGGATATGGATTTCGATGGATTGGAAACAACGCAAGAATCGGCGACCTTTACCCCTGGGGATATTTCTGCTGGTCAATGGGCGGTTTGGATCATTGTGAAGCCAGGCCAAAAAGTACGCCTTCTTTTTAATGGTGATGATGTTTCAGACCTGCTGACAGAACACGGTCCATCAAATGGCCGTGTCGAATATGGCATTACCAACTCCACTGCCGATCTTAACCAGTTCTTAGTCGATGGTACTTGGTTGTTTGAGGTTAAGGATCCCGAAATCACATGGACATCAGTAGCTTCAGGTGATGCTCAGTATTGGATTTCAATCCAAAGTGAGTGGGATGGCGATCCCGTTATTACAGAGTTGGATAGCAAAAACAATGTATGGATGTCTACTGGTGTTGTAGATAGCAACCATTGTAATAACAACTTTGTGTACTTGCTTGTTGAGCCGGGTTATTCCTTCAAGGCATCGTTCAACGGAACAGACATTACCAATGCCTTTACGCCCGAGGGGTCAGAGAATGGAATGATAAAGCATGTTGCTACTAAAAATGCATTAGACCAGTCGTTGTTGGCTACCGATGGTGTCTGGACATTCGAGTTCACCAAGAATGGCGTCACCTGGTCAGCAGTGGCTGCTGGTGATGTGGTAGGAGGCAACCGCCTGAATGCTTTGACTTTCGAAAGTGAGTTGGAGGTTGATGTAAATAAAAATCAACTGTTCGATTCGATGACATACGAAGGAGATGACCGTACACTTGCTCTTAACACATATATCTATGTAAGGAATAATTCTCACTTCCAAGTATGGTTCAACGGCGTAGAATGCACGGATAAGTTCACAGAAAGCGAAACATTAAGCGATGGCACTTGCAAATGGGCATTCAATAGCACTGACCCAACTGTTGTCGCTCCTTATGCCGTTGATGGTACTTGGGTAGTAATATTCTACGATGACAAAGCGAAGTATGACGTGAATGGCGACGGCACCATCTCTATTGCCGACGTAACCAAGCTGGTGAATGTAATCTTAGGTAAGGAATAGGGGCCCTCCCCTGCCCTCCCTTAAAGGGCGGGGGAGTTCCTTAGAAACATTGATTGGAACAAGGGCGCAATCTTGCGCTCTTGTTCTTTTATGCTATTAGTCGCATTTCCCCACCAGCCCTCAAGTAGGAAAGGACAGAGCAAACACAGAAGTAAATAATTATCACTGAGAAGTGCATTTTTGTTAAAGTTTTGTTCGGATTTGTGAAATAATATGTATATTTGTAGCGATTAAGAGCCAAAATACAACCTTGAACGTTAAACTTAAACATATATGACTATGAAAAAGATGAGGATTCTTTTAAGCATTTTCCTGCTATGCATTGGAGTTGATGTGGCACATGCTATTTCCTATTTGGAGACATTTACCGTCAATGGCATTACGTATCAAGTATATGAGTATGAAAGTGGTACCATTACCAAATATGCCAATATTAAACGAATCGAGTCCCAAGCCTATACACTAGAAATACCCAATCAGGTGACAAGGCCCAATGGAGGTTTGGCAACTGTGAGAAGTTTTGATACCGACTTCACCTGCGACTGCCCCAATTTAGGTGGTCTGCTTATCGAAAACAGCACTGCTGACGGCATGATTGCAGGTAACTTCATAGGTATGCCTAAACTGAATAACATCTATTTCTATGATTCGACTTCGAGTAGTGCTTCCACAGGCCGAACGTGGGGATTGCATAGTAGCACCACTTTTGCAAAGCCAATCACAGTATATCTTAGCGAATTGATAGAGCCTTATAATTTCGCTTTCCAAACTTACTATTATGATTATCGTTCACTAGTTGCCCAGTGGAAACAAAATCCCAAAGTGACCCTTATCCGTTGTGGCGACAGATATCGCGACAGCTTTGGTGTGGGCTATACGCCTTACAGCGGTGCCACTAACTCTGTGGTTCATGGGACAATAACTTACATTGACAATTATATTAACGGAGATATTTATATATCATCTTATGAAAATGGTTGGAAAATCGACCGGTTCGGCTATCCAGATGTGACAACGACTCTATGGTGCACAAGGGTGACCTCTATGACGTTTGGAGGCGACATTACCTTCGACAAGGGCGTAGACTTCTCAAACTGCTACGCCTTGAAGAAACTGGTATTCCAGGGCGACTGCAACCTCTCTGATGCAAACTTTCCCAGTTCATTAGGTATCGAGCAAATAGATTTTCACGGCAACATAGACTTAGGCACTTCACTCAGCATGATTTCAAGCTTGAAGACGGTTTATTTCTATGGCGACCTCCCCGATTACCCTGGAATATACTTCAATGCAAGCAATATCACCTTCTACGTGAACATGGACATCTACGAGATAGAAGAATGGAAACAGAACCATTCGTCGTGGAGAGATCTCAACATGCTACCCATCGACCCAAGATCAAGCTATCGCAAGGTTACAATTTACAATCAGGGCGAAGGAAGCTTTAAAGTACACAGGGTGCGTGACGGACAAGGTGCCTTCTTGATTATCAACCCTCATAGCACGAAAACTATGGAAGTGGACAAAGGAGCCGAGCTCTATGTAAAAGATTTCAGTATCCCCTCAACTTCCATGTACCGTCTGTCGGCTTTTGTACTTAACGACACCTACTCGTGGCATGAGAATGAGCAACCTTGGTATGAGATTACAGAAAAGACTAACACGCTCAAGGCAATATATCGCAGACTGCAATATCCTGAAGGCACGCAGTTCAACATCCACTTCTCGATGATAGGTAATGGATGGATGGATTTCGGTTCGAATGAGGACAACGATTGGGCTGAGATAGACGGTGTGATGCAGGACCTTGTCGGTTTGGAACACGATGGTGAAGAACGCGACTACGTTGCAACCTACTACGACGGCACTACGCTGAACATCAATTTCACAGCTGCATATAAAAAGCCAAAAGACGGCATTGTGGAAACCGTCACAGTACTTGCCAACGGCATTCCACAAGCATCATGGCAGGAATATGAAAACACGGCTACGGATCAAATCCTCGCTGATTACATGATTGAGATTAATGGCGACATGGACATAGAGATTGTCACTTCGGATAATGGTCGCAACATCTCTGTTGTCAACGGGGTAGGCGGTACAATTAATTTGTTCAAAGAGAGCGAAACGGAGGCAATTGCCACCATTGGCGACGCTGCCTCCTATGAAAAATATATACCCAAGGACAAAGCCCATTACGCCATCATTACGCCCAACGATGGCAAAGAGGTTGCGGCGCTCTTTATTAACAAACCGCTCAGCGGGTCGGATCGACTGCAGTTAGATCCCAGTCAGTATCTCCAAGAAAACGGGACCTATCGCGTGCCCCTGGATGGACTTGGAGAAGGTGACGACACCTACCGCCTGAGTGTTCTCTATGCCGACAAGCCCTGCTACACCTTCGACATTGCTGCAGTGGGCGACGGTTCAATTGAATGCATTGCTTTCAAAAGGGAAAACGGACAGATTCAAGCCATCCATCAAGTGAAGGCGTCCGAATCGGCAGGACGCTTTAAGTCGACAAAAGCTTATTACGACGAGATTGGAGAGGATGCTTATGTGGAGTTCTGGGTGTCTGCCCCCAAGGAAGGGGAGACCGTCAAAGTGCTTTGGAATGGTGAGGACGTAACAGACAAGTTCACCGAATGGGAAGGTCCTGCTGAGTGGCACATGCGCGGCGTTATCGACACGGCTCCAAATGCACAGAGTGTGGGGTCACTAGCCTCAGCTTCTGTAATGGCTATCTTTGAGAAAGATAAGAATTATGTCAATTGGAAGGCCTACGTGGTTGGTGACTTAAGTGAACTTTGCTATGCTGACATTCAAATAGCAGGTGGGGATGTGGATTTGTATACTGCATCTCCAAATTTCAATGGAACTCTATCTTTTGATAAGACTATATTCCCGCCAACGGAGGAGTTGTATGTCTTTGTTCAAATGGAGCCTGATAAAACATTCCAGATTACTTTCAATGGTGAAGATTGCACAACTATGTTTGACGTATTCGAGAGTTCAGATAATGTTATCAGCTACGCTTTCCAAGACCATAATTTAGCACAGTTCTTTGTTGATGGCACTTGGATTTTCAATATTATGAAAAAATCGCATGACATCATAGAGTTTGCCGATGCCAATGTTAAGGCCATCTGCGTAGAGAACTGGGACACTAACGGCGACGGCGAACTCTCGAAGGCAGAAGCAGCAGCAGTGTGGACGCTGAAGAAGGACAATGGCGACGGAACCTTGGGTGAACCTGTATTCAAGGAGAATACTGCTATTACCTCATTCAATGAGTTCCAGTACTTTACGGGTTTGACAAACATTTGTCAATTTGCTTTCTACAATTGTTCAAATCTGACTTCGATTGCTCTTCCACCATCGGTGACCAAGATTGACGGTTGGGGATTCTGTGATTGTTATGCCTTAAATACTATTTCACTCCCAGAAAGTCTGACTACGATTGGCTCGAACGCGTTCAATGGTACAGGGCTCCAAGCGCTTTTCATCCCCAAAAAAGTTAGCAGTATTGCTTCGGGTATAATAGGAGGTAAAACCGATAACTTGACATCTGTCGTGGTAGATAAGGATAATTCATACTATACTTCACTCAACGGATCTAACGGTATCTTTAAAAAGGAAACAGAAAACAAGATGACCCTGGTTGCAGGTTGCCAATCCACGACAATACCAGAAGGTGTAACTTCTATATTAGGTAGCAGTTTCTATTATCAAAGATATTTGAAAGCTATAACGCTACCCAGTACACTTTCGTCCATTGGAGAGATGACTTTCTATTGTTGCTCAACTTTGGAGTCGGTGGTTTCATTGGCTAAGACACCCCCAACTTTAGGCTCGGATGCCTTCTATGGCATCAAAAACACTTGCGTCCTCACCGTTCCTTATGGCACCCGCGATGCCTACATTGCAGCAGGTTGGACAACGGACATCTTCAAGGGCGGCGTTGTGGAAGAGGAGCCTGCATCCGAAATCATCGAGTTTGCCGATGCCGAAGTTAAGCGTATCTGCGTAGAGAACTGGGACACTAACGGCGACGGCGAGCTCTCGAAGGCAGAAGCAGCAGCAGTGACAACGCTGAAGAAAAAGAATGGCGACGGAACCTTTGGTGATCCTGTATTCAAGGGCAATACAAGTATTACTTCGTTCGAAGAGTTGCAATATTTCACAGGTCTGACAGAGATTGCCGATTATGCGTTCCAGAATTGCACTAATCTTATTATTCCAGAATTACCCGAGGGAGTGATAACCATAGGTGCTTATGCATTCGGTGGATTACGATATAATAAGACCATGAGACTTCCTCAAAGTCTGACTACTATCGGAGACCATGCATTCTGGGCAAATGATGGTATGACGACGTTTTATGTGCCAGAAAATGTTTCCCTTATTGACCACATGGCATTGGGTATGTGCTCGGCCTTAACTTCAATAGCGGTAGAACCTACAAACAGAACTTATGATTCCAGAAATGGCTGTAATGCCATCATCCAAAAGTCAACAAACGAGTTGATTGCAGGATGTAAGTATACAATAATTCCCAATGACGTTCAACTCATTAGAGAATGTGCTTTTTATGCCAATGATATCAAATCACTAACCATACCCACTAATGTGGAATCCATCGGCAATAGTGCCTTTAGATACTGTAGAAATATGCGATCTCTTGCTATGAAAGCAAAAACACCACCTACTGCTCTGCTTACATCTGGTTACTCTGTTTTTGATTCATTCTCTGCCAACTGCGTTCTCACCGTTCCTTATGGAACCCGCGATGCCTATATTGCAGCAGGCTGGACAACGGACATCTTCAAGGGCGGCATCGTGGAAGACAAGAGTCAATTTGACACGAACGGAGACAGCAACGTCTCTATTGCCGACGTCACCACTCTCGTAAATGTCATTCTCGGAAAACCGATACAATAAAAAGGCCCTCTCCAGGCGGCCTTCGGCCTATTGAATAATGAATAATGAATAATGAATAAAGATAGCGCTCGCGACTTTAGCCGCGGGCGCTGTTTCATTCTCCTCCCCTCGGGGAGGCAATGGGAGGGGGTCTTATGAGCGCAGAATTGCGCTCTCATCCTTTTTGTGCGATAAGACATGTTTCCGTGCATTCTGACGAAGGGCATAGGGCTTTTCGTAAAGTTTTCCACTCTGCACTTGCAACTACGGAAAGAATTATTTATCTTTGCAAAGATTATGTGCAATGAAGAACGCGTAAAGAAGTTAAATACATTAAAACATACTAATAACTAAAACTATGAACGACATTAAGGTTCTGAATCACGCAGCCGACAACATTCGTATTCTGGCTGCAAGTGCAGTGGAAAAGGCCAAGAGTGGTCATCCCGGTGGCGCTATGGGTGGCGCCGATTTCATCAACGTGCTTTATAGCGAGTTTCTGCAGTACGATCCCGAGAATCCCATGTGGGAAGGTCGCGACCGCTTCTTCCTCGATCCAGGTCACATGGCTCCCATGCTCTACAGCCAGTTGTGTCTCATCGGCAAGTACAGTCTCGAGGAACTGAAGGCTCTGCGTCAATGGGGTTCACCCACTACGGGTCACCCCGAGTTTGACATCACACGTGGCGTGGAGAACACCAGCGGCCCCCTCGGACAAGGTCATGCTTTTGCCGTTGGTGCTGCCATTGCTGCTAAGTTCCTGGCTGCCCACACAGGTAACCCCACCTTCGAGAAGGAGACCATCTATGCCTACATCTCTGACGGTGGTGTGCAGGAGGAAATATCACAAGGTGCAGCCCGCATCGCTGGCACACTGGGTTTGGACAACCTGGTGATGTTCTATGACTCGAACGACATCCAGCTCTCTACCGAGACCAAGGAAGTGATGAACGAAGACACAGCTGCCAAGTATCGTGCGCTGGGTTGGGACGTGCAGGAAATCAATGGTAACGACGCTTGCCAGATTCACGAGGCCATAGAGAAGGCCAAGGCTGTGAAGGGTAAGCCTGCACTCATCATCGGTAAGTGCATCATGGGTAAGGGTGCCCTGAAGGAGGACGGTAGCAGCTACGAGCGTAACTGCAAGACTCACGGTGCTCCTCTTGGTGGCGACGCTTACAAGAACACCGTCAAGAACCTGGGTGGCGATCCCGAGAATCCTTTCCAGATCTTCCCCGACGTGCAGGAGATGTACGCCCAGCGTGCCGAGGAACTGCGCAAGATAGCTGCAGAGCGCCATGCTGAAGAGAAGGCTTGGGCAGAGCAGAATTCTGAGAAGGCTGAGCAGCTGAAAGACTGGTTCAGCTCGAAGGCTCCCGTGATTGACTGGTCGAAGTGCGTGCAGAAGGACAACGACGCCACTCGTTCGGCAAGTGCCGCTTGTCTGAGCGTATTGGCAGAACAAGTGCCTAACATGATCTGTGCAAGTGCCGACCTTTCCAATAGTGATAAGACTGACGGTTTCCTGAAGAAGACCCACGCCCTGAAGGCAGGCGACTTCTCTGGCGCTTTCTTCCAGGCTGGTGTTGCCGAGCTTACAATGGCTTGCTGCTGCATCGGTATGTCACTGCATGGTGGTGTAATTCCCGCTTGCGGTACATTCTTCGTATTCTCTGATTACATGAAGCCTGCCGTGCGTATGGCCGCCTTGATGGAGCTGCCCGTGAAGTTCATCTGGACTCACGACGCCTTCCGCGTAGGTGAGGATGGTCCTACCCACGAGCCCGTAGAACAGGAAGCACAGATCCGTCTGATGGAGAAACTGAAGAACCATCATGGCGAGAACTCTTGCCTCGTTCTGCGTCCTGCCGATGCCAAGGAGACAACTGTTGCCTGGGCAATGGCGATGGAGAACATGAAGACCCCGACGGCTCTTATCCTCAGTCGTCAGAACATCACCAACCTGCCCGAAGGCAACGATTACGAGCAAGCTCGCAGAGGTGGTTACATCGTAGCTGGTAGCGACGAGAATCCCGATGTAGTGCTCGTTGCCACTGGTAGTGAAGTATCGACTTTGGTAGCTGGTGCCGAACTCCTGCGCAAGGATGGCATTAAGGTTCGCATCGTAAGCGTTCCTTCTGAAGGCGTCTTCCGTCGTCAGCCTCTGGCTTACCAGCAGAGTGTAGTGCCCGTAGGTGCAAAGGTATTCGGTATGACTGCCGGTCTGCCTGTCAACCTGCAAGGCTTCCTCATCGGTGCTGCTCCTGAGAGCAAGGTATGGGGCCTCGAGAGCTTCGGCTTCTCTGCTCCCTACAAGGTGCTCGACGAGAAACTAGGCTACACGGCTGAGAATGTGTATAAGCAAGTCTGCGACATGCTTAAATGAAAAATGAAAAGTGAAAAGTGAAAAATTGATACTTTCCTGACGTGAAGGATAATCAAATTGCACTAAAAGCTCATACGTTTGCACGGCGAATTGTAAAGGCATACCAATATATACTCAATGATAAAAAAGAGTATAACATGTCGAATCAAGTCGTGAGATTGTCTCCATATTGGTCGCTATTGTTAAACGAGCAAAAGAGAACCAATAAAGAAAGTATTGATTTTTCACTTTTACCACCTAAAACAAATAGCACACGTAACAATTTTTCATTTTTAATTTTTAACTTTTAATTATGACAAATATTGTGGGCCTTGCCAGCGACCACGCAGGTTTTGCCTTAAAGCAATTTGTGAAGGAGTACCTCGAAGAGAAGGGCTATGAGTATAAGGACTACGGAACTTATACCGAGGAGTCATGTGACTATGCCGACTTTGGACACGCTTTGGCTCGTGGCATCGAGGAAGGGGAGGTCTATCCCGGTATTGCCATTTGCGGAAGCGGAGAAGGCATTGCCATGACCCTAAACAAGCACCAAAGCATTCGTGCAGGACTCTGCTGGATTCCCGAGATTGCCCACCTCATCCGTCAGCATAACAACGCCAACGTACTCGTTATGCCTGGACGCTTCATCGATACGGATATGGCTCGCCAGATTATGGACGAGTTCTTTGCTACCGAGTTCGAAGGTGGCAGACACCAGCGTCGCATCGACAAGATGCCAGTTAAGTGAGTGGAGAGCGATGCTTGCATCAGCTATCCCGAACGAGAGGCAACTCGATAGAATATCAAGATGCCGGTTTAGTGAGTGGAGAGCGATGCTTGCATCAGCTATCCCGAACGAGAGGAAACTCGACGAAGTCAAGATGCCGGTTAAGTGAGAGGAGAGCGATGCTTGCATCAGCTATCCCGAACGAAAGGCAACTCGACGAAGTCAAGATGCCGGTTAAGTGAGCGGAGAGCGATGCTTGTATCAGCTATCCCGAACGAGAGGCAACTCGATAGAATATCAAGATGAAGGTTAAGTGAAGCGATTATTCCTGTCTCCAAAGTTCTTACTCATATGGGGCATTGTCACTCTGGCGGTGCCCAATATGGTTTTAGCCATTACCGAACGGCAATCGTGGCTTGTGGCATTGTGCAACATCATATTGCCCACATCACTTTACCTGCTGTTGCTGACCAGCACACGCCGAACGGGAAAGGCTGTATGGTGGGCGTTTCCGCTGACTTTCCTTGCCGCCTTCCAAGTGGTGTTGCTCTATCTCTTTGGCAGCGGAGTTATTGCTGTGGACATGTGGCTCAATCTGGTCACGACGAATGCCACCGAAGCTTTGGAACTACTCAATAACCTGGTACCAGGACTGATTACGGTCTTTGCGCTTTATCTTCCACTCATCATCATCTCCACCTTGCAAGCCTGGCGTCGGACAACTTTACCTAAAAGCTGGCAAAAGGTTGGACGAGGAATAGCCTTAGGTGCACTAGTCGTTGGCATTGGGCTCTACGCACTTTGCCTTCGCACTCCCAACTTCCGAACGGTTATTGACATCTATCCCGTCAATGTCGTTTACAACCTGAAACTGGCTATCGAACGCACCATACGCACAGCACGCTATCACAAGACTTCGGCGTCTTTCACCTTCGAAGCAAGCAACACACACACCGATTCGGCAGAGGTGTACATCTTTGTCATTGGAGAAACGTCAAGGACAAGGAACTTCCAGCTTTATGGTTACGATCGCGAGACGACTCCCCTACTCTCTCAGGAGCGTGAAAGGCTTTTCGTCTTCAAGGATGTCCTCACACAATCAAACACCACGCACAAAAGCGTTCCCATGCTACTTTCGGCGGTGTCGGCAGAGGACTACGACAACATCTATCAACAAAAAGGCATCATCACAGCATTCCGAGAGGCTGGGTTCTACACACTCTTCGCTTCGAACCAGAAGCACAACCACTCCTTCATCGACTTCTTTGGGATGGAGGCCGACGAAACGCTATTCCTGAAGAATGAGAACATAGAACAGCACCACTATGACCAAGAGCTTCTGCCCTATGTCGCTGATGCCTTGAAACGTCACCGACGCTTGTTCATCGTGCTGCACACCTATGGTTCGCACTTCAACTATCACGAGCGCTATCCCGACGAGATGGCCTACTTCCAACCCGAAGCCAATGCCGAAGCACATTACTCGAACAAAGAGACTTTGGTGAATGCATACGACAACACGATCAGAGGCATTGATGCCTTCCTCCACAAACTTGTAAACATGACCGACAGCCTACCAACGGCTATCCTGTACACCTCGGATCATGGGGAAAACATCTTTGACGATGATAGGCGTTTATTTCTGCACGCCTCACCCCACCCCTCGGCCTACGAACTGCAAGTTCCCCTTATTGTCAGCCTATCACCCAAGTACAGGGAAACCTATCCCGAGATAGAGGACGCCCTGCGCTCCAACGAGACGAAACCCGTAGGCACTAATGCTTCAGTCTTCCACACCATGCTTGACCTGGCAGGTATTCGTTCGCCTTACTACCGCGACAGCCTTTCGCTGGCCAACAAACAGTATGAGGTGCATGAGCGTTACTATCTCAACGACCACAACAAAAAAGTCCCCATCACCAAGCTACATTTTGATGACGAGGACATCGAGGTGCTGAAAAACAGCAATAATTATCCTTTCTGATTACTAAGATTGAGCGTTCCACCTACCCATTCGACGAAGGGTTCTTCACCCCGAAGCGGATGGTGGGAGAGATAATTGTCTTGCTCGTCGAACTCCACTACAACAAGTTCGTGAACAGAGCCATCGGGAAGAATCAAACGATGATAGGCTCGGCGCTTCATTTATCTTCTTCTGACACGTTGCGGTTGAGCAGGAAGAACCACACGCTTCTTCTGTACGACATTAATCTTCTTGTCGACACGCTGATTCGAACGGAATTCCTCAGGTGACAAGCGTTCTTCGCCATTGTTACGATGACGCACAGCAGGAAGACTATCGTCGGACAGGCTGTCGGGAACGACAGAAAGCGTATCGGTTGCAATTGTCTTAGAATGGTAACGCAGGAGTACGGGCTTACTGATTGCCCACATGCGGAAAGCATCTTCCTTTCCCTCGTCGAAGGCATAATAGAAGGTGCAGGAAACCGAACGAATGTCGTGTCGCAAAAGTGCCTTTGACGAAGGTATATTCACCGTCACGTCATAGTCACTCGTTATCATCATGGTGTTGGAGACAGTGGAGTCATTGTCATACTTAACCTGCAGTATCACAAAGCCTTCACGCTCGCTGTCCTTCACGACAAAGCGATTGGAGCAACGGAACATGAAATAGTCGCCTCGCTGAAACGTCGAATCGGCAGGGATGACAACGGTGTACAGGTTCTGTTCGCGATTTCCGTGCAAGAAGAACATTTGCTTTCCTGACCAGATATTAGCCGTATCGCCCTCAGCAGTAAAACGTGCAAACTTGTCTTCCTCGGGAATATTCAGTCCTGCAGCATTCGACTCGCGTTCCAAGCGTGCTTCTATGTGTTCGTACATCTTCTGCAAGTGACTTGCATGCCCTGAATACCAAACCATCGAGGTATCGAATTGTGCCTCTGTGACATGATACTTCTCGAACACCTTCTGCACGTACAGATAGCGATTGGCCTCCACGTCTCCACCTTGTGACTCAGCCATACCCTGCGCCAGATGATAGTCGTAGAGGATTTTCTCCATCTTTCTTTCCGAAATGACATAGGAAGGAAGATCGACCGTACAGCCGACAAGAAGTAATAAGCCAAAAACATAAAGTAAAGACTTACTTTTTCCCATGCTCAACGGTTAAGCGATTGCGATAGAAGAGCAGCAGAGCCACGATGCCACACGAGATGGCTGCATCGGCAAAGTTAAAGATAGGACTAAAGAAGATAAAGTGTTCACCACCCAGCCAAGGCATCCACATGGGCCAGTCCCATTCCACCAAGGGGAAGTAGAACATGTCTACGACGCGTCCGTGAAGCAATGTCCCGTATCCTGTGCCATAGGGAACAAACTCGGCCACCATTGGGGCTGGCGGATTGTTGAATATCATGCCGTAAAAGACACAATCGATGATGTTTCCCGCAGCTCCAGCCACAATCATTGTCAGGCATATAAGATAGCCCCAAGGTATGTTCTTGCGTATGGAACGGAACATGTAGAAGGCTATCAGTGCCACAAAGATGATGCGGAAGGTTGTGAGCAGGAGTTTGTCGAAAAACTCCCACCCGAAAGCCATACCGTTGTTCTCGGTAAAGAGCAGATAGAACCAGTCGGTCACGTGAATGGCTTGATGCAGGTACATACCTGTCTTCACTGCCACCTTGATGACTTGGTCAATAGCAATGATGCCTACGATAAGCATTATCGCCACTATGGTTTGCACACGCTCGCGCCTCATATCCTCTTTAATTAGACCTTAGGTTCGATTCAATAAGGCCTTAGGTTCAAATTAATAAGACCTCAGGTCTTCCGACCATCGAGCATAGGCTCGATTTTGTAAGGCCAATGTTTTATCTACGATTCTTCTTTGCTTCGATGCTCAGTGTTGCATGAGGTACGGCACGCAGACGTTCCTTCGGAATCAACTTGCCAGTTTCACGACAGATGCCGTAAGTCTTGTTCTCGATACGCACGAGAGCGGCCTGCAGACCTTGTATAAACTTCTGGGCACGGGCGGCAAACTGTACAAGCTGTGCCTTGGTTTGTGCTTCACTACCCTCTTCGAGAGCATGGAAAGTGGGCGACGTATCATCAACACCGTTTTCGTTGCCTTTCGACAACTCATCCATCACCTTCTTATAGTCACGTTTCGTCAACTCCAGCTTCTCAAGGATAATTGCACGGAACTCCTCAAGTTCCTCGTCGGTATACCGTGTTTTTTCTTCCATGATGTTAAATGCTGTTTATCTTTTAACGTTAATATTTACTTTGTAATCCTCGAAATCGAGTTCTGTGGGCTCACTCACCTCATCCACCAGCGTAATGCTGTTGGCCAAGACCTGAGCCGAAATGTATTCACCAAACTGAGCAACGGCCTTGTCGGTCTCAGGATGATGCTGCAGCTGGATGTCGATGCGGTCTGTTATCTCGAAACCGCTCTCCTTACGCAGGTTTTGAATGCGCTTCACCAGTTCGCGAGCTACACCTTCGTTCTTCAGCTCTTCCGTAACAGTAATGTCGAGAGCAACGGTAAGCGAACCCTCATTGGCAACTGTCCATCCTGGAATGTCCTCACTGAAGATTTCCACATCCTCTGCTTCGATGACGACAGCTTCGCCTGTGGCCAACGTAACGTTGAGTGAACCTTGGCGTTCCAGTTCTGCAATCTGCTCCTGCGACATGCTTGTCACAGCGGCATTTACGTCCTTCATCAGTTTGCCAAACTTCTTGCCCATCGTGCGGAAGTTGCACTTCACTTTCTTAACCAGAATGCCGCTTCCTTCCACAAACTCCAGTTCCTTCACGTTTACTTCGTCAAGGATGAGTTGCTTCATGGCCTCAATGCGCAACTGCTGTTCCATATCGACAGCCGGAATGGCAATCTTCTGCAAGGGCTGACGCACGATGATTTGCTCCTTCTTTCTAAGAGAGAGCACCATAGAGGTAATCTGCTGTGCCAACTCCATACGTTTTTCCTGTTCCTTGTCTATCTTGCTGTCGTCAGCTACAGGGAACTGACTCAGGTGCACGCTCTGCGTGTCGCGTCCGGTTGCTTCCGTAAGATCGCGATAGAGGCGATCGGCATAATAAGGAGCAATGGGAGCCATCAGTTTGGCTACTGTCTCCAAGCAAGTGTAGAGGGTCTGATAAGCCGACAGTTTGTCGATGCTCATAGCCGAACCCCAGAAACGCTTGCGACTCAGACGTACGAACCAGTTGGAAACATTATCGACAACGAATGACTGGATGAGACGTCCAGCACGAGTGGGCTCATAGTCCTCATAGCACTGGTTCACCTCCAGAATGAGGGAGTTCAGTTCCGAGAGAATCCAACGGTCCATTTCAGGACGAGCGGTCATGGGAACATCTGCCTCCTCGTAGTGCCAGTCATCTACGTTGGCGTACATGGTCAGGAACGAATAGGTCTGGAACAGTTTGCCAAAGAACGAACGGCTTACTTCCTTCACGCCTTCTTCGTCGAACTTCAGGTTGTCCCAAGGCTGTGAATTGGTAATCATGTACCAACGCACGGCATCCGAGCCATAGTCTTCTATAGCCTTGAATGGGTCTACGGCATTGCCTAGACGTTTCGACATCTTCAAGCCGTTCTTGTCCAGAACAAGTCCGTTAGAGATGACTGCCTTGTAAGCAACTGAGTCGAATACCATCGTGGCAATAGCATGAAGCGTGAAGAACCATCCACGAGTCTGGTCGACGCCTTCGGCAATGAAGTCGGCGGGATAAGCCGTATGGTTATCCAAGATTTCCTTGTTCTCGAAGGGATAATGGATCTGGGCATAAGGCATTGCACCCGAGTCGAACCAAACATCGATGAGGTCGAGTTCGCGCTTCAGCACAGCACCGCTCTCGCCTACAAGCCAAATCTGGTCAACATAGGGACGGTGGAGGTCTATCTTGTCATAGTTCTCCTGACTCATATCGCCAGGCACGAAGCCACGATCCTTCAAGGGGTTGCCAGGCATTACGCCAGCTTCGACAGCCTTCTCAATCTCGTTGTACAGTTCTTCTACCGAACCGATGCATATCTCTTCCTTCGTCTCGCGATTACGCCAGATGGGCAACGGAGTACCCCAATAACGCGAACGAGAGAGGTTCCAGTCGTTCAGGTTCTCAAGCCACTTACCGAAACGTCCCGTTCCTGTGGATTCGGGCTTCCAGTTGATGGTCTTGTTCAACTCTATCATGCGCTCTTTGGCAGCAGTCGAACGAATGAACCAAGAATCGAGGGGATAGTAAAGGACGGGCTTGTCCGTACGCCAGCAATGAGGATAGTTGTGCACGTGCTTCTCTATCTTGAAGGCTGTTCCTTCCTGCTTCATCTCCATGCAGAGCACGATGTTCAGGTCTTCGGTCTTCGCGAGTTCCTTCTCGTCCATACCTGCATACTTGGGGTCATAGGCGTTCTTCACAAAATCGCCTGAATGATGCCAATAGCTATCGCGAACGCAAAGGTCGATAAACTCCTCGCTCATATCTTCCTTCAGGAAGTACTTACCAGTGAAGTCCACCATAGGACGTGTGTCTCCTGCCTTATCGATGATAAAGAGAGAAGGTATGCCTGCGTCCTTAGCCACCTTGGCGTCATCGGCACCAAACGTGGGAGCGATGTGTACGATACCCGTACCGTCTTCCGTGGTCACGTAATCGCCAGGGATAACACGGAAGGCATCTGCCTCCTTGTCCACAACCTTCCCGTCTTCCAGTGCGCAAGGCTTTACCCAAGGGAACAATTGCTCATATTGTATTCCCAAGAGGTCTGCACCCGTGCAACGAGCCACCACCTCATAGTCCTCTTCGTTCTTGAAGTAAGCACTGAGACGAGCCTCGGCTAGGATGTAGATAGCCTGCTCCTTGGTGTAGGGGTTCTGTGCCTTCACGGCTACATAGTCAATCTTCTGACCTACGCACAATGCCGTGTTCGAGGGCAGGGTCCAAGGCGTGGTTGTCCAAGCCAACATGTATACGGGCAAACCCTCTTCATTTTTAATTTTTAATTTTTCATTTTTAATTATGGAGAATTGTGCCGTCACCGTAGTATCCTTCACATCACGATAGCAACCGGGCTGGTTCAGCTCGTGGCTCGAGAGGCCAGTACCTGCGGCAGGCGAGTAAGGCTGAATGGTGTAACCCTTATAAAGGAGATCCTTCTCGTAAAGTTGCTTCAGCAACCACCAAAGTGTCTCGATGTACTTATTATCATAGGTAATATAGGGGTGTTCCATATCCACCCAATAACCCATGCGGTGGCTCAGGTCTTCCCACTCGCCCGTGTACATCATCACGTTCTCGCGGCACTTCTGGTTGTAATCCTCAATGGAGATGGTCTTACCGATATCTTCCTTCGTAATACCCAGTTCCTTCTCTACGCCCAGTTCCACAGGCAGTCCGTGGGTGTCCCATCCTGCCTTGCGGTGCACCTGGAAGCCCTTCATCGTCTTAAAGCGACAGAAAGTATCCTTAATGGAACGAGCCAATACGTGATGTATGCCTGGATGTCCATTAGCCGATGGAGGCCCTTCGAAAAAGATAAACGAGGGACAACCCTCACGCTCATCTATGCTGCGGTGGAAGAGGTCTTCCTCATCCCATCTTTTCAGTTCTTCTTTATTCACTTCCGAGAGGTTCAGTCTCGTGCGTTCTGCGAATCTTTTTGCCATATTTTATATCTATCTTTTTACTCCTTATTATTTTAGGCGTGCAAAGATACGAATAAGCGAGGGGAAAAACAAATTTTATTGAAATAAAGACAAAGAAATGCTTGCATTTATTTTGAATTTAGAGCAATAAATGGACCGATAGGTCAATATGGAACATATTGTTTTTCCCGAGCGAGAGTATTTTCGACGAAGTCAAAGATTGGAATTACGACGAAGTCAGAGATAGAAATCCAAAGATGCATCCTATCCTCGACTAAGTCAGAGATACGAATAAGTGAGGGGAAAAACAAAGGCACCCACATAACTGCGGGTGCCATTAATCCTTACTTATTGCCTGAATCTATCGGTTGTAGTCCCATCTTCTCAGCCTCGGCTAGCATATACTGACGAGCAGCATCGTGGTCATTGGGAATACGGCTTTCCCAGATGGCATCCTTCACGGCTTGCTTCAGGTCACCTATCTGGCGACAAGGACCGATGCCGAAGGTTTCCATTATCTCCTCGCCCGTAATGGGGTTAGTCCAGGTGCGATAGTTGTCACGAGCCTGTAAGTCGGCCAATTTCTCGCGAACAAGTTGGAAGTTGTGAAGGAACTGTTGTTTGCGGTCGGCATTACCCGTGGTGATATCAGCCTCACAAAGAAGCATTAGGTCATCGATGTCGGGACCGGCCTCAAAAAGCAAACGACGCACGGCTGAATCCGTAACTTCCTCATCGGCAATGGCAATAGGACGCATGTGCAACCCGACGAGGCGCTCAACGTAATGCATGCGTTCGTCCAAAGGAAGCTTCATGCGATGGAAGATACCGGACACCATCTTCTGTCCGATATAATTATGGTTCTTGAATGTCCACCCAGACACAGGGTCCCAACGCTTTGAACGAGGTTTCCCAATGTCATGAAGCAGGGCGGCCCAGCGGAGGAAGAGAGCAGACCCTCCCTTACCGACCTCCCCCTGTCCCCCTCCCAAGGAGGGGGCATGAGCCGCGTCAATTTCCTTTGACCTCCCCTTACCCCCTCCTTGGGAGGGGGACAGGGGGAGGTTGTCTTGGGAGAGGGCTAGGGAGAGGTTGTCAAGGACCTCAAGCGTGTGATAGAAGTTATCCTTATGCCCACGTCCGTTTCTTACCTCCACCCCTTGCAGGGCAGCAAGTTCGGGGAAAATGATGGGAAGTAACCCTGCTCGGTCAAGTTCGACAAACCCAATTGAAGGACGAGGAGAAAGCATAATCTTGTTTAGTTCATCGATGATGCGCTCCTGAGAGATAATCTTGATGCGCTCGGCATTGCGAACAAGAGCCTCCTGTGTCTCTTCCTCAATCTGAAAATGCAGTTGAGTGGCAAAACGCACACAACGCATCATGCGCAAGGGGTCGTCAGAGAAAGTGATATCAGGATCGAGAGGCGTGGCAATGAGGCGGTCTTCCATATCAAGGAGCCCATCGAAGCGGTCGATGAGTTCCCCAAACCTATCGGCATTGAGGCACACGGCCAAAGCATTGATGGTAAAGTCACGACGAGAGAGGTCATCCTCCAATGTTCCGTCTTCCACGATAGGCTTACGACTATCACGAGAATAACTTTCACGGCGGGCACCAACAAATTCAATAGCGCCTCTCCCATCTTCACTCGAAGAAGAGGGATACGAAAGTTGGGCCGTTCCGAAATTCTTAAATACAGACAGGTGGGCCTTGCGACCAAGTTTCTGTTTCAAGGCTTGAGCGAGGGCGATGCCAGGAGACTGGCTATGGGCAAAGGGCAGAGGGCTAAAGTCAATACTCTCAACCTCGTCTTTCGCCTTTTGCCAATCGTCTTTTGCCGTTCCTTCGGGACCAACCACTACACAATCGATATCTTTCGAAGGACGTTCGAGGAAAAGGTCGCGCACATATCCCCCAACGAGGTAGCACTCGAGGCCTATCTCGTCAGCAGTCTCCCCTATTTGGTGAAAGATGGGAGCAGAAAGCAATTCTTGCATTTGTTCGCGACTAATCTCTCGCATAGTCCTTATTCCCTAATCTCTATTCTTTAATCCTTAACTTCTAAACCCTTTTTATCATGCTCCAACTTACGACGGAAGAACTCCACCTTCAGCGAATCACCTTGAGCATCCATGAGTTCGATGCTGTCCATAAGCAGGATGGCATGCCTACGAGCTTCCAAAGCCAGAGGATAATGCTTACGTAAACTAAGGATGGTATCACGAGCTGCAGTATAGTCATGCTCGATGTATGCATTACGGGCAGCAGACAACATAAGTTGCCCCATCTCCTCATCGGAAGGCTTTCGATTGCAGGCTACCGACAATGCCAACAGGAAAAACACGTACTTCTTCATCTTTATAAAAGAAAGCGTCTGATGTCGTTTCCGAAAGCCAACAACATAAGGGCCAAAAGGCAAGCCATACCGATATACTCGAGCCAAACCATGGCTTTCTCACTAGGTTGGTGGCCCGTGATGGCTTCATAGAGAAGAATGACAACATGACCTCCATCGAGACCAGGAATAGGCAGTATATTCATCACCGCCAGGACGATGCTCAGCATAGCCGTCATCATCCAGAAGCGAAGCCAATCCCATGAACCAGGGAACAGGTTGCCTATGGCAATGAAGGAACCCACTTCCTGTGCACCCTCCTTGGTAGCAACATACTTCATGTCACCCACATAGTTGGTCAGGGTGTTCCATGCCAGTTCCATACCTGCGGGAATACAGGTAAGTAGGTTGTAGTCGATGTGCTCTATCTCATAATCCAACAGATCTGTGTGACGAATAAGCCCCATCATGTAGCTCTCGTCGAGTGTAAAAGCAACCGTGTCGGGGGATGCGGCTTCGGCATTCAGAAAGACAAGTTGCATCTGACGCAAGCGTAGACTGTCGGCATGAGTACATCCCTTAGCGGAAAGCACATCCTGACGACGCAGATAGAGTGAATCGTAATCGTTCCAGTACTGGATATCAGTTCCATCGACTGCCAACAGGCGTGCACCGGCCTTGATGCCTGCCGTAGCAGCAGGCCCATCGGCCAGAACGCTGTCAACCAGTGCTATGGAAATGGGGGCCATAAAAGCAGGCTGCATCTTCATCACTTGTATCAAGTCGGGGCGTTCCTGGGGCATGGTCAACGACACCTCCTTACCATCACGAAGCACCGTAACGGTCTCGGCATCAACCACATCACGCAGGACCTGACTGCTCCATGAGCCCAATGCTTCTCCATCGGCCTTAATGGGTATGTCGCCATCGCGGAACCCAAGGGCCTCAGCTTCGGGATTGAAGGCAAAACCTCGCTTGATATTCTCCATCGGAAGTCTGTCTTCGCCAACGAAGAACATGACACCGCAGTAGATGACAAAGGCTGTGATGAGGTTCATAAGTACACCACCCACCATAATGAGCAGGCGCTGAATAACCGTCTTCGAACGGAATTCCCATGGCTGGGGTTCGGACGAAAGTTTCTGGTTGGTCTCGTCAATCATACCCGCAATGGCTACATAACCACCAATGGGCAACCAACCAATGCCGTACTCTGTACCAACCTCTGGGTCGTACTCTTTGTTGCCGATGCCTTCGGTCTGAATCTTATTGGACTGGCGAGTCAACCGGTAATACATATTGCGTAACCAGGCAAAGAGATTCTGCCCCTCCTTGCCACGCTTTGTGATGAGGGGCTTACCTAACAGACGTCGGAACCAGTTGTCATAGGTGCTGAACAAGTGGAATCCCCAGTTCGAAAACATGTAGAAACGCGTTACACGCGTCTTGAAAAGTTTAGCAAAGCCGAAATGACCTCCCTCGTGTAACACTACTAACAGCGACAGGCAAAGGAGAAGTTGTAAGGCTTTTATCAGAATTACATTCATAGCAAATTATCGATTATCATATTAATGTTGAATAATTTCCTGAGCAATGCGGCGAGCCTCGGCATCGCTTTCGAAGTAGTCGTCGAGCATAGGTTTACGGATAAAGGTGGCACGTTGCATAGTATGCTCTATCACGTCGGCCATCTCAAGGAACGAACAACGCTCCTGTCGGAAAGCCAGATTGACAACCTCGTTGGCCGCATTCACCACACAAGGCATGGTACCACCCTGATGCAAGGCCTCAAAGGCCAAAGCAAGACAACGGAATTTCCCTAAGTCGGGTTCCTCGAAGGTGAGGGGTTGCATGTGGTACCAATCGAGGCGGTCGAAGTTGCTGGCCAAACGTGCTGGATAACTGAAAGCCAGTTGTATAGGCACACGCATATCGGGTACACCAAGCTGAGCCTTGACAGCACCATCGCAGAACTGCACAGCCGAATGTATGATGCTCTGAGGATGAACGACTACCTGTATTCTATCGGCCTCAACGCCAAAGAGCCACTTGGCCTCTATAACCTCGAAGCCTTTATTCATCATTGTGGCCGAGTCGATGGTTATCTTTGCGCCCATGTCCCAGTTGGGATGACGGAGGGCCATAACTGGCGTAACAGTCTTCAGTTCCTCAAGCGTGAACTTACGAAAAGGACCACCCGAAGCCGTAAGGATTATCTTTTCTATCTCGTTGCGCTCATCCCCCATCAAGCTTTGGAAAATGGCTGAGTGTTCGCTATCGACAGGAAGGATGGGTGCATGGTTGTCACAAGCCAGTTGTGTCACCAATTCGCCAGCAACGACCAACGTCTCTTTATTGGCCAAGGCAATCTGTTTATGGGCACGAATGGCAGTCACCGTTGGGCGAAGTCCTGCAAAACCTACCAGTGCAGTAAGCACGATATCCACCTCCCCATTGCCTGCCACTTGACACAAAGCATCCTGTCCAGCATAGACCTGGATAGGCAAGTCGGCCAAAGCGTCGCGTACCTCGGCATAGCGTGTCTCATCAGCAATTACCACCTGAGCAGGTTGGAATCGTCTGGCCTGTTCTATTAAAAGATCGGCCTGACGGTTTGCCGTCAGCACATAAGCCTCATACAAGTCACTATGTTTCTCGATAACTTGCAGAGCCTGAGTACCAATACTACCCGTCGAACCTAATATTGCTATTTTCTTTTTCATTCTCTCATTTTTACTAAATCTCCAGCAGTCCTTCGGGCAAGTTCATGTGGATGGTGCGTCCTTCATGGTCGATATCTGTGATGAAGGCTTCGACAGCTGGAAGCAAGTGACCCGATTCCAACTCAAAGAGGACGTTTTCGGTGGACTCATCGACACGAACGATGGAACCCAAGTCGCCTGTCTTCTCGTCATGAACGTGAAAGCCCTCGAAGTATGACCAAGTATAGTCGGCATCATCGTCCTCTGGCGTAAGGCTATAAGGGAAATAAACCTCTGCCCCACTGATTTCCTGTGCATCCTCGATGCTGTCGATGTTCTGGAACTTCAAGAGTGCCGAGTGCTCGCCTCGGAAACGATATTCTTCGAGGAAAAAGGGGACAAAGATGCCATCTATCGAGAGCACAAGGTAGTCTGCTTCCACACGATCCCACACATCAGTAGTAAAGGAGAACGTGATTTCTCCCTTAATACCGTGAGGTTTGCCTAATTGGCCTATCTTATATATCTCGTCCTGACGAATCATCTAACACGAGTTATATGTGCTCCAAGAGCATTGAGTCGGCCTTCAATATCCTGATAACCACGGTCTATCTGATTGATGTTATCAATCTGACTCACACCTTCGGCACTCATGGCAGCGATAAGCAGAGCAATACCTGCACGGATGTCAGGACTGGTCATGCGTCCTGCATGCAAGGACATGCGCTTATCATGCCCGACAACGACAGCACGATGGGGGTCACAGAGGATAATCTGTGCACCCATGTCAATCAATTTATCGACAAAGAACAGGCGGCTCTCGAACATCTTCTGATGAATAAGTACCGAACCCTTAGCCTGTGTGGCTACGACAAGCAGGACACTCAGCAAGTCGGGCGTAAGTCCAGGCCATGGAGCATCGGCTAATGTCATAAAGGATCCATCGATGAAGGAGTCTATCTCATAATGCTCCTGTTCGGGGATGAAGATGTCATCGCCTTCATGACGAACCTCTATGCCCAAACGGCGGAAGGTGTAAGGGATAATACCCAACTGCTCGTAACCCGTATTCTTAATGCGAACGCCCTTGCCACACATGGCTGCCATGCCTATGAACGAGCCCACCTCAATCATGTCGGGAAGGATGGTATGCTCTGCTCCATGCAGTTCCTCGACACCTTCAATGGTCAGTCGGTTGCTGGCAATACCAGAAATGTGTGCTCCCATACGGTTGAGCAACAGACAGAGTTGCTGTATGTAGGGTTCACAAGCGGCGTTATATATTGTAGTTGTACCTTTGGCAAAGACGGAAGCCATAATGATGTTGGCCGTACCTGTCACAGAAGCCTCATCGAGAAGCATGTATGTTCCACGCAACTCCTTGGCTTTAATCTCAAACACGCCACGTTCCTTGTCATATTCGAAACTGGCGCCCAACTTCTTGAAGCCCAGGAAGTGAGTATCGAGTCGGCGACGCCCTATCTGGTCGCCTCCAGGACGCGAGACTGAAGCCGTGCCATAGCGAGCCAGCAAAGGACCGAGGAACATTACACTGCCACGAAGATGCGAGCAACGCTCCAAGAACTCATCGCTTTGCAGATAACTGAGATTAACATTATCGGCTTGGAATGTATAGTCACCAGGACCGTTTGTGCTCGTCTTGACACCTATCTCCGAGAGCAACTTTATCTGGTTGTTGACATCGGCTATGTTAGGAACATTCTTGATACGAACGGGATCGTTGGTCAATAATGTTGCACACAGCACCTGCAATGCCTCGTTCTTGGCACCTTGAGGCACGATTTCGCCCTTTAGGGCATGTCCGCCTTCAATAATGAATGATGACATATGATGTTACTTGTTGTTACTTTTTCTTCTTTTTCTTCACAGCATCCTGTCGGGGCAAGGTTTGCACAGGAGCAAAGCGGAAAGAGTCAAGGTCGAGTGAGACACGTCCCTTGGTATAGCGATACACATCGGAGGCAACCTTTTCGTCGTCCATTGCATCACGATTCCAGATAAACAGGCTTTGCTTCATCTGGTTAGCCACCAAAGCAAGCATCTCGTCACGTTCTTCCCCTTCCGGCATCTCGGCCAACTGGCGAAGCGACTCTTCAATGAGATAGCCATACTGGCGCTGGCGGATGTCCTTCATAGGATACTTGATAGGAGTAGGTTTGGGAGCATCTTCACCCAAGCGATTGATTTCGCAAGGGTAGTCGATATCGAGCTGATAACCAGAGATGTAAGCAATATGGTCCCAAATGCGTTGCTTATAGTCAGGTTGCTCTCGCAATTGGGGTTGCATGCTGCTCATCACACCAAAGATGGACTCCGCACAGCGCTGGCGTTCCTCCTTTGTCGGAAGCGTGGTCGCGTACGTAATCATATCTTGTATGCCACGTCCGTATTCGGGCATCTGCAACTTTTCTCGTTGGGTATTGTATTTCATATTTAATCTCCCCCCGCCCTCCGAAAGAGGGGTGATAGGCCCTGGGGGATAAGAGCTATTATGTTTCTACTTATTATACATTATTTATTTAGTCGTACAGTCCTGCGTCTTTTTATTCAAAAACGCCACCCCGCCTTGAGAGGGGACGGAGGAGGTCCATTCCTTCAGATAGAATGGTTCGCTATAGGCAACGTCGGTAAACTCCCCACGCAGGAAACGCTGTTCTGCTAAGGGGAACATACGTTTGGCCAAGGGATGAATATCGGGAATAAATCGGGCATTGGGGTGCTGAATAACGGACTGTACCTTTGCCGAACCATCACCAAAGAAATAGACAGGTCCACGGTCGAGATACTCTTGATAGGTATCTGCCGTAACCACATCGGCTTGAATGCTACGTACGGGGTTTAACGAACGGTTATACACGGCACTGTAAACCTCCATTCGACGGGCATCGATCATAGGTACGAGCAATGCCTCATCCTCAACCTCTTCATGAAACAGGAGAACAGGCACACACAACACCTCCAAGGTCGGCAGTGCTATCAAAGGCACGTTACGGCCATAGCATACGCCTTTGGCCATAGAATAACCTATGCGCAATCCTGTATAACTGCCGGGGCCTTCGCTCACGGCAACGGCATCAAGAGGGATAGCATGACTTTCGGCAAACGACAAAGCCTCATCAACAAAGACACCACACTTCACAGCATGGTTCGGCCCGTCCATATCTGCCTGTTCATAGATGCAAGCGCCATCTTGGCTTACCGCCACAGAACAGACCTTCGTACTGGTTTCAATATGTAATATGCAAGCCAACTTATTTACTATTTGACGATTTACTGTTTACGATTTCTCGATTTACAATTTAATTCGCTTGCAAAGATACAAATTAATTTGTACTTTTGCACTATATTTAATTAATAAAAGGATTAATAAAAGGCATGATATTATCAATGACAGGATACGGCAAGGCCGTCGTCGTATTCGAAGGAAAGAAAATTACGGCCGAAATTAAATCGCTCAACAGCAAATCACTCGACCTCTCCACACGCATCACTCCGATATACCGAGAGAAGGAGATGGAGATTCGGAATATGATTGCCACAAACCTGGAACGCGGAAAGGTGGAATTCAACTTATGGGCTGAGAAAAGCGATAGTGCGCTGTCTTCTCCCATTAATGGTGCGATGGCAGAAAACTACCACAAACAAATACGTCATATCTGTGAGGAATATGGTATTCCCGAGCCTCAAGACTGGTGGGCATTGTTCTTGCGTATGCCCGATGTTCTCACTCGCGATGAAGTCGTAGCCGAACTCTCGGAACAGGAGTGGGAAGTAGTCAAGAAAGCCATAGAGGACAGCATTGCCCAACTCATCGACTTCCGACGTCAGGAAGGTGTTGCCCTGCAACGCAAGTTCGAGGAAAAGCTGGATAACATTGCCCAACTCATGGCCAGCATTGAACCTTTTGAGAAAGGTCGAACCGAGAAGATACGCCAGCGCATCATCGACAACTTGGAAAGCATCAAGGGTGTCGAATATGACCGTAATCGTCTGGAACAGGAGATGATATACTACATCGAGAAGTTGGACATCAATGAAGAGAAGCAACGCTTGACCAACCATCTGGCTTACTTTCGCGAGACCATGCAGAACGGGCATGGGCAAGGTAAGAAGTTGGGCTTCATTGCCCAAGAGATGGGACGTGAAATCAACACCACGGGCAGCAAGTCAAACGAAGCCGAGATGCAGAACATCGTTGTCCGCATGAAGGACGAATTGGAACAAATCAAGGAACAAGTATTAAATGTAATGTAAGGGACCTCCCCCAACCCCTCCCAAGGAGGGGGAATAAGCCACCTCAAAACAGGATGAGATATAAATACGAGACATCCACCACTGGCAACTACCATTTGCTTCAGGCGCATGCAAAACAGATGCGGGATAATCCGACTTTAGCCGAAGAGGTTATGTGGCGACATCTTAAAGGCAAAGCTTTAGGACAACGATTTAGACGGCAACACCCGATTAACGACTATATCGCTGATTTTGTTTGCCTAAAGGCAATGCTTGTTATAGAAATTGATGGAGGTTATCATCGGAAGTGTGCATCACAATTATCAGATATGCGGAACGCACAAAAACACTCGCAGAGGAAGGCTTTCTTGTTCTACGTTTCACCAATGAAGAAATTATAGAGAACCCTTATATCGTAACACTTAAAATCAAGAAAATAATGGAAGAACGCATACTTTGTACTCAAAACACCAATACTTCAAGCACGCAAGCATCTTCACCCCTCCTTGGGAGGGGAAGGGGGAGGTTGATTATCGTCAGTGCCCCTTCCGGAAGTGGGAAAAGCACCATTGTACAATACTTGATGCAAGAGCATCCGGAATTCAATCTGGCATTTAGCATCAGCGCCACAAGCCGGCCGCCCAGAGGGAAGGAGCAACATGGTGTGGAGTATTTCTTTCTTTCGCCCGAAGAGTTCCGCGAGAAGATACAGGCAGGCGAGTTCTTAGAGTATGAAGAAGTCTATCAAGACCGCTTCTACGGAACCCTTAAAAGCCAGGTGGAACGGCAGTTAAGCGAGGGACAGAATGTTGTCTTCGACGTTGACGTAAAAGGTGGATGCAACATCAAGCAGTTTTATGGCGACCGAGCCTTGAGTATCTTCATCCAACCGCCCTCTGTCGATGAACTGCGCCGTCGTCTGCTTCACCGTGCCACCGACGATGCAGAACAAATCGAACGCCGACTCGCCAAAGCCGAAGAGGAGATGTCATACGCGCCTCGCTTCGACTATATTCTTGTGAACGACGACTTGGAAACAGCAAAAGCTGAAGCCGTAGAATTACTTAATAAATTTCTATCATGACGAATCTTAGATTAACAGGTTTCCTTATTTTTGGACTTGCCCTGACAATGGGCATTGTCTTATGGGTTTGGCAAGAACACCTGTGGGCCTCCGTGCTCTTTGCCCTGGCATTTCTGCAGGGTCTCATTATTGCCCTAAATTGGAACAAGGAACGTAAACGCCGTAAATTCCGCAAGTTATAAACTGACATGAGAATCGGGCTCTTTGGCGGTTCCTTCAACCCCATCCATACTGGCCACATACGGCTGGGCGAATGGCTTTGCAAGAAAGCCTTTGTGGATGAGTTGTGGTTTCTGGTCTCTCCCCTCAATCCATTCAAGCAGAAAGACGACGACTTGCTTTCGGACGAATGCCGACTGCAGTTAACCCATCTGGCTATAGAAGGGCGTCCACAACTGAAGGTGAGCGACATTGAGATGAAACTGCCACGCCCTTCATATATGGTTAGGACACTGGAAGAACTACGCAAAACTTATCCCAACGACGAATTCATTCTCATCATCGGGGCCGATAATTGGTTGCGATTCCCCCAATGGAAGCAAAGCGACGAGATACTGCGCCATCACCGTTTACTCGTCTATCCAAGACCAGGCTATGACATTGATGCTTCCACCCTACCCCACAACGTACAACTAGTGCAAACCCCTTTATTCGACATCAGTTCCACACAAATAAGGCAAGCCATCCGTGAAGGAAATTATCACGGACGCGGACTTACCCCTAAAGTATGGAAAGAAATCAGACAAAAACAGTATTATTTATGAAACGTCTCACCATCTTCATCCTCACTCTCCCCCTGTGCCTTATGCTCTCAGCCCAAAAGACACCCGTGGAGAAATACGAACTCATACCTGCTTCCATGCAGCAGGTCTATCTCGACCATGTACAAAGCTTTCCAAGCCGAGTCATAAGCATAAGCAACAACCAATATTTGGGACAGGTCAACAAGAAGCATCGCCTTTATGGCTATGGGCGATACATCAATAACGATGGTTCGGAAATTATCGGACAGTTTCGTGACGATCAGTTACTCTTTGGTATTACTTTCACGCAGAATTCTGCCTTAGTCGGCAGTCGTGAGAATTATGCCTCTTATAGTCTGGCTACAGGTAAATTGGAGTTCATCTATCACGCCGATGAACAGGTGGTCGTGGACACCCGCAACCTGCTTGACTATGGCTTTGTCTCCATGAAATACTCCAACGGCGACCAGTATATGGGAGAAGTCTTCCAGCAAAAGCGTCACGGATATGGCATATACTATTATGCTAATGGCGACATTTGGTATGGCCAATACAACAATGATGTGCGTTCTGGGTTCGGTGCTTTCTTTGCCGTCGACGGATATGTGCAGATTGGCGAATGGCAAGGTGAAGACGACGTTCGTGTCATCGATATCAAGCGCAAATAGGAGATTACTCAAGCATAGGTTCGAGATTGCCCAAGCATAGGTTCGAGATTGCCCAAGCATGAGCCTGAGATTGTACAACCTTAAGCCCAAGGTTGTACAAGTATGAGGCGAAGGTTGAGCAACTTGCAACAAGCGGTTGGGCAACCAACTCGTCGCCTAAGATAAAGCCTTAATAATCAGATTATTTTTCGATGAGGGCAACGGCATAAGCCGAGATGCCTTCCTCGCGACCGGTGAAACCTAATTCCTCGGTAGTAGTCGCCTTGATGCTGATATCGTCGAGGTCAATCTGCATAACCTCGGCCAAGCATTGCTGCATCTGGGGAATGAAGGGATTAAGTTTGGGACGCTGGGCACAGATGGTGGCATCGATATTTCCTACGCGATAACCCTTCTGACCTATAAGTTCTACAACCTTGCGAAGCAGAACCTTGCTGTCGGCATCCTTGAAATCGGCGCTTGTGTCAGGGAAATGATAGCCTATGTCGCGCATATTTGCGGCACCGAGCAAAGCATCACAAATAGCGTGAATGAGGACGTCGGCATCGCTATGGCCTAAAAGACCAAAGGTGTGAGGTACTTTAATGCCTCCCACCCACAAGTCACGATTCGACACCAACTGGTGCACATCATAACCCATGCCTACACGAATCCTACCCATCAATAATACTTCTTACCCTTTAGCCTTTAATCCTTAACCGTTAAACGTTAAACTTTAACCCTTTACCCCCCTTACCTCCTACTACGACGCTTGCCAAAGAGGTCTTTCATGCCATCGAGGTCGAAGGACAGGGTAAAGCGCATAGTCTGGTCGAGAGGGTTCGACTGAGCAGTGGAGAATACGTAAGCGGCATCAATGGCAAAGACACTCATCTTGAAGCCTGCACCCGCTGTCACATACTTACGATTACCCTTGTTCTCATGTTCGTGATGATAACCCAAACGTACCATGAAGCGGTCATTATAACTATACTCCATACCCAAGCTCCACTGTATCTCCTGAAACTCTTCCTTGGCACCATTGGGCGCATCGTGGAAGGACTTAAAGATACCTGAAATGGGCGATATGTCATAATATTCTCGCTGTACGCGGTCTGTATATTCCTCATCGGCCTCGCCATCCTTCTGCTTCGGATAGGTGGGAACCAACAACTTATTGGCATCAGCTGCAATAGAGAGTTTGTTGTACTCATTGAAGGGGACGGTCATGTTGGCACCCAGACGAAGGTTGGTGGGAATGAACTCGGAGTTATCGTCGCCACCATACGAAATTTTGGAACCGATGTTGTTGATATTCAGACCCCAAGCAAACGAGCATTCGCGATTGCCCATCATGAAATAGCCGTTACGATACATGGCAATGTCGGCAGCAAAAGCCTTACCTGCCTTACTCTCGGCCGTATAATCGTAAGTGATATCCGAATAGATGAAGCGCATGGCAACACTCATCGAGAAGCATTCGCTCAACATACGGCTATAAGCTGCATCTACGGAGAACTCATAAGGATTGATAGTCATGGCATCCTTGCTCTCATCGAGGTACACCTCACCTAACGAGAAGAAACGCAGTGAAGCAGACAAGGCACTATAGTCGCCAATACGATAGAAGCCTGCAAGATTGGCCAAGTGAATATCGTTGACCAACTTGCGCAACCAAGGCGTATACGATGCACTGACTCCAGCACGAGCAATGTTGAAAGGATACTTTGCAGGATTCCAGTATTGAGAGTTAGCATCGGCTTCCGTTGCTGCACCCAAGTCTCCAAGGGCACCGCCACGTGCGTCGGGCGCAATGGCAAGTGACGTCACTGTATAGTTGACGGGGTTAAACATGTTCTTCTTGTCCTGGGCCTTCAAGGGCAATGCCATCAGCAGGGCAAGGATTATCACTAACCTATACTTCATATTCTTTTTCATACACATACACTTATAAAACGTATGTGTCGGTTAATTATTGCCGTGAATGATGATTTTTTGTGTTTTGCTCACCTTTTTGCTATTGCCACAACGCATCGTTGCCCGATAGAGATAAATGCCTGCACCCAAGCGTCCGCCTCCACTCATAGTCAGGTTCCAAGGCAGGGAATAAACTCCCGAATCGCTAGAGGCCGTGAACGAATGACTCCACATGCGACGTCCGCCAAAGTCAAAGACCTCAATCAAGAATTCACAATCGGAACCTGGGAAGTTGTAGGAGATAAGGAAGTTGGTGCTTGTGAGTGCGGGATTCTGACTGGCCGTGAGGTTAAGCATTACAGGCTTCAAGGAATGGTCGACCAAGAAGTCAAGAGCTACCGAATTAGTATTGTTCAGCATATCCCAAGCACGGAAGGTAAGGCTGTGCTTGCCTTCTGTCAGTTCGGGAATACTATATGCAACTGTGCCTTTGGTAAAGTCGCCGAACTCACCCGTGTAATAGTCGTTCACCACATAAGTTTGCGAGGCATCGTTGTCAATGGTCAGCAACAGGTCGTGTCCCAATCCGTTACCACCATAGTTTATGCCGCTGGCGTCTTCCAACTGTGCCACGAAGTAGGGCGTGCTATTTACGCGACCGCCATTCTCAAAGTCTTCCGAATTGAGGTATGCATATATCTTCGGTCCTTCGTTATCGCTATCGGTAGAGGTACTGATACCTCCCACAGTGAAGTTTTCACAATATCCGTTGGCCTCCACATCGCGTTCGTTGGAGATGGCATAGAAGACAGCTCGGCCACCCTCGTTACTGAAGCTGATGTCAACAGGCATCACATAGTTCAACGTAAATTTACCTGCAACTACGGAATCTTGTCCGCTATAGAGCACCTTCTCACGACTGGTAAACTTAAAGGGACCCTTCTTGGCATCGGCATTATTCTTGCAGACGATGGTCTCAAGGTGGTCGAACACACGTCCAGTCAATACACCATGAAAACCTGTAAGTTCTTGTCCTTGTGCATTTTCCAAGTGTCCACTCATCCGCACATGCTGGCCTGCCTGCAACTGCAATGTCGAACCGTCACTCACGACTTCTCCATTGATACTATCCAATACAACGCGATTGGATGGAGCACCGAAGACGAGGGCGGGGTCGCCCAGCAAAGCATAGTGGAGTTTGTTTTCCACATTACCGGTTTCCAATCTCTCGCTTATCAGGTAGCATTTGGCCAGTCGGATAGCATCGCCCAGACGATAGCGGCGCCCTTGTTCGTCGGTTGTCAGCAGATAATGCATAAACCAGCGATTCATATACATATTATTAGTGGCATACACGGTTCGAGCCGTTCCATAGAATGCCACCGCGGCGCCGTTTTCATTTAGGACAGCCGTTTCGCCAATATTTTCAGTTTGACCGTCGAAAGGCATCACGTCGCAAGCCGCAGTCACCCATAAGGGAGTTCGCGGGCTGGAGAAGGACTGGAAGTGCTCAAGCTTGAGAACGAACTCATGGGATAGGCAGTATGTAGTAGCATGCCCCGTATAGTTCATCACCAAAGCGCCTTCCTTCATCTGGTTTTCGATGATGCGCGTTGCCTCGGGATAAGTATTGCTCGTAAGCGTAGAAACGCGGGTGTAAGCATCCCATATCACTTTTCGGACTTCCATCTCTGGGTTGTCCTTACCGATGCGTTCGGCAATGTCATCAGCCATTTCCAAGTGTTGGTTATTATCGCCGTCGTCTCCCATGACACTGATGATGTTCTTCCAATGGCCGGCATTGGCATTTGTCATGAAATCAATGGTCTTATCCACCATAATCTTAGCTTCGGCGGCTGTGGTAACAGGGAATCGACCGACTCCGAGATCTGTCTTCGCATTCGGAAGGTCATCGCCTTCGCCATCGTCAAGCAAACCGAAGTAGTCTTCCATAACGAAGCTTCGCGTATCGCTATAGCTGTTTTCGCTTTCGAAGCAGAGCAGATAGTTATCGGGATTATAGTTGCGCCAAGCAGAGCTTACCATACGATTGTCCCATGCGCAATCGCCAAAGAGCAACAGATAGCGAGGCATCTGGTCTTCATCTTCGGCTCGGTCGTAGAGCATCTTCATCAGTCGGCGATAGGCCGTTGCATCGGGTGTTCCACTCGAGAACTCGTTATAGATTTGGTCGGCGCGAATCACAGCCACACGCAATCCGTCGTGCTGTCGATGGGCTTCTGCCAAGCGTTCGGCTTGGGCGGTCAACTTGTTGCTCGTAGGAACAATGATGACCATATCGAGGCTGTCCAACTCATGCAGGTTTTGGTTTTCCACACTGCCCACCAACGTCGGTTGTGGGAAAGCATAATTGGGATCGAAGGCAACATAGCGTCGCGAACCATCTTCCACTGCCACCTGATATTGACTACCATCTTGCTTTCCTGATATCAGTGTTGCAGGAGAGCCAGCTTCGCCAATGCGCATCACCTGCAAACCCGAACCCGTAATATTGAACAAGGCAGGATTGGGGTCTGATGCAGAGAAGGCCACAAAGCCTTGATTAGGTGCTATCTGGCGATTGTAATGAAGTGCCATATAGTCGAGACGGGCGTCGTTGCCTGACGTACTGGTAAGCTTGATAGTCCAGTCGCTTCCGTTGGCGTACTTGCTCACATCAGTGGTCTTCTTTGCTTGGGTAAAATACTCATAACTACCCAATTTTGACATCGACATCTTCGCCAACGCAGTACCATTGACTGTGGGCGTCATTTCAGTTGCCTTACTGGCACCTGCCGTGAAGACAATGGTCAATTTCTCCCCTCCCTTACTACCTACAGTGGAAAGTTTATAGGTGTGGCTGTTGCTGTTGGCATAGTTCGTGCCGTCATGAAGGTTTCTACCACCATGGAACCAAGCGTATTCGTCCTTCTCATAAAGCACATGGTCGGTAAAGGTGGAATAAGTAGTATCCCACGATTCGACGGTCTTTGCCGTTGTTATCTGGCTGGGACTGTCGGCCTCGGTCAGGAAGTAAAAAGCTTTTGTGGAATAGGGGTTGAAGATGCGCTCGTTTCCTTCCCAATAAACAAGGCCGTTACCCCAGAAGAGCCAAGTGTCGTTGCCGACTTTATACAGGGGCACTTCTTGCAGGTCGTCATATTCCTCTTCGGGATTCGATACTTCACTCAAGCGATGTCCACCATAACCATAAAGGCGAACATTATCGGGATTCTTGAAACCCATCTTTTGCAAAGCACTTCGCGTAAGGCGGTACATGCCGTCTTCCGTGATGCTTATCTTCGTCCACTTACCTTCGGAAAGGACGCTCTTACGCGTATAGCGTTCCGCATCCTCGGCTCTTGTCATTTGCCCTTTGACATTTGACATTTGACATTTGACATTTGACATTTGCCCCTTTGGCGTTGCCGTTATCGAGATTTTGGCACTTACCAGCTTCTGGTACTTACCCTCTCGCTTCACGAGGGGCACAAAAGAGATGTCCAGCATGCCACGCTTACGGCTTACGCCAACGCGCCATTGGGGTTCCAGATTTGGACCTAAGGTCTTCCCGATTTGCACCAGTTGTCTTATTTCGGAGGACCTAAGGTCTTCCCACTCCGGATACTCGATCGATACCTGATAGTCATAGAGTCGATAATCGGTCTCCAAAGGCACAACTTCGGTATATACAGGAAGTACGGAATCGATGCGTAACTCATCCCAGTCGAGGGTGGTTATAAGACCCACTCCATCCCTCCCTTGAAGGGAGGGGGTGAACCCCGTCATACCATACAATACGACTATCAAAAGGAATATTCTCTTCAAAACACCTTTCATATTTTTCTATCTAATTCCCTCCCTTTAAGGGAGGGTTAGGGTGGGTCCTTAGCGCACGTTGAACTCCAGCACTTTCTTTCCCTCGAGGAAGCCTTCCAAATGGTCGCCCTCCTTCACTGGTCCCACGCCAACTGGAGTACCTGTAAATATGAGGTCACCCATCTTCAGCGTGAAGAACTGACTGATGTACGAAACGATTTCGTCCACCTTATGCAGCATCTCTGCCGTATGTCCGCTTTGCACCGTCTCTCCATTTTTGTCGAGGTGGAAGTGCAAGTCCTGCACATCGGCATAGTTTGCAAGCGGTTGCATCTCGCCTATCACAGCACTACCGTCGAACCCTTTCGAGATTTCCCAAGGTAGTCCTTTCGCACGCAACTGTTGTTGCAAGTCACGAGCCGTAAAGTCGATGCCCACCGTCACCTGGTCATAATACCGATGTGCCCAACGCCAGGCGATGCTTCGTCCTAGCCGGCACACCCTCACGACCAGTTCCGTCTCATAGTCACACCGCTGTGTGAATGCCGGCACGAAGAAGGGCTTCCCTCCTGTCAGCAATGCCGAGTCGGCCTTTGTAAAAATCACAGGCTCCTCTATATTTAATAACGTATTACCGAGCTCTTTATTGTGCTCAGCATAGTTACATCCAACAGCAAATATCTTCATAACTCTCCTTTACGCCACAAATATAACGAATAATTTTTAAATACAAATAAAAATGTATCGGGAATATTCCACTCCTCCCTTCGGGGGGCAGGGAGGGGGCTGTGGCGATAGCCACAAAAAAGCGCAAGACCAATTGGCCTTGCGCTTCGTATGTTATAATTGATATCTAATCTTCGGAATTACTCCCAGATATCGGTCCAAGATTCGCCCTTAACATCAGGATCCTTCTCACCTTCTTCATCTACACCACCGTATCCGATACCTTGTTCAGGTGCACTAACACCAAGAAGAGCATTAGTGAGTTCAAACACTTCGATTTCTGTCTGAGGCTGAATATATATTTTCTTGTCCATGATAATCTTCTTTTTATCTGTTAAACTTACCTATTATCATTTACTTAATAGCAACCTTCTTGCCATCAATTACATAGATGCCCTTCTGCAATTTCTTCAGGTCAACATCGCGACCAATGAACTTACCGTCAACCGTATAAACAGCACCTGCGGTGTCTACAAGTTTTATATTTTCAATGAGAGTCGTACCATCAAAGATTTGGAACTTAACATCCATAGCTTCAACTTCAGCAAGAACATCATAGAAATCAAAGAAAGCACGATAACCCTTCATCTTTGTATTGCCCTTGGAATAATAGAACTTATTATTGCTCAAGAACAAAGTATTGTTTTCCAAAACAGTTCCAGCCACATAAGTACCCGTCATTTCACTCCATTGCTTTTTTGTTCTCTTAACAGCAGCAATAGTAGGATCTTCCTCAGGTTCTAACGTAACATTCTCAACATTGAATTCAGAAACTGCCTCAGAAACCTTAATTATGCAAGGATGATTTGCAGCAAGACCGCTTGATGCATCAACATTAGTAAACTTAACTGTAATTGATGTTATTTCATCTTCGTCGGCTAATTCATAACCGTTAAAATCGGCTAATTCAACATCATCACCAAATGCAGCCTTTACTTGATCACCTGTCATTGCAAAGGGCAGACAAATAGTGCTCCATTGATTAGCCTTAATGGAACGTTTAACCAATACATTCACACCTTCATAACTACCAGGAACTACAGTTGAGTTTTCATCAAGTGTAACTGTGTTTGAAACTATAATATTAAATGTAATGTTCTCATAGTTCTTTTTAATAACATCATAAACTTCGGCACTGGGTTTAGCTGTCATCTCTGCCTTAGTCAATGTAGCCTGATATGTGCCTTCTGCCAAACCAGCTTCAGCTTCAATGGTTACATAACAAACAGTAAAAGTGCCACCAATACCTTTACCACTATTATCAGATATGGCAACTCGGTAGTCACCATCTATGAGATTTTCGCCAGGTATAAGATCTTGGTCTCCTTTAGCAGCTCCGACGGGAGAAATCCCTGCAGGAAACGAGAAATGGAACTCCGAGTCACGAAACAGCATTTCCGTTTCGTTATTCATCACAATTGCAAATGTTGCCTGCGTTCCAGGAACAACCTCAACATCCGCAATGCTCAATTCCTGCGCATTGGCGCTTACAACGCCTAGCAGCGCAATAAGAGAAAGTAAAAACTTTTTCATCTTTTTAAATGTATTTAATTGTTATTATTATACTTACGTTAATCTCTCAACTATATTCAGGGCATAACACACCCTATTCGAGGACAAAGATAAGGATTTTATGAGATATGGAAAAACATTTCTGCAACTTTTTTTCATCAAATAGTAAAAAAGCGAGATTTTAACATTTATAAAAAAGGTAATAACAAAAAAGCGCCCGACCCTAAAGGGTCAGACGCCTGGAGTTAAGCTCTCGCGAGAGTGGATTACTCTGCACGAAGGGTGAAGCGCTTGAAGTCGACAACGGTGAGTTCCTTGTCAACTGACTTCAGGTACTGCTCAACGGTCATGTTCTTGTCCCAGATGTATTCCTGAGAGAGCAGGCAGCTCTCCTTGAGGAACTTGTTGAGACGACCCTTGGCAATGTTCTGAATCATGGCTTCGGGAAGGTTGGCAGCCTTCTCAGCGCTAACAGTGGCGATGATCTCCTTGGCACGGGCAACGTCCTCGGCTGTGATCCAGCCCTTGGTCATGTTGCTCTCCATGTGATCCTCGCTATCCACGTGAGAGGGGTTAATACCAGCCTTGCGCAGGGCAGCTTCAACAGCCTTGTGAACCTGCTCTTCCTTCGTCTTCTCAATAGCTACGCTGAACTCGCGGTCCTTGATTTCCTGGGCAACGCCATTCTCGTCAACAGCAACGGGAGATGCGCTGGCGATTTGCATGGCAATGTTCTTACCCACGGTTTCATCATCAACCTTCTTGCTCAGAACGAGCATGGTGCAGAGTCCGTTACGGTTCATGTGGTTGTAGGTGGCAATGGCCTCACCCTCAAGGGTCTGATAGCCATCGAGTTCCATCTTCTCACCAGTGATACCGCTACGTGCAACAACTGCGTCCTGCACGGTACCCTCACCCATAGGCAGGGCCTTAACCTCGTCAAGCGTCTTGCACTTGTTGGCAACAGCTGCATCGAGGATTTCACGTGTCAGAGCCACGAAGTCGGCATTGTTGGCTACGAAGTCGGTTTCGCACTTCAAAGCGATGATAGCACCGAAACCATCGGCAGCCTTTACCAATACACAACCCTCAGCGGCATCGCGGTCGCTACGCTTTGCAGCAACAGCAGCACCCTTCTTGCGGAGGTATGCAACAGCACCGTCCATGTCGTCAGACTCGGCCAGGGCCTTCTTACAGTCGGCCAGACCTGCGCCCGTCATCTCGCGGAGCTTCTTGATATCATTCATTGTTACTTCCATAATCTAACCTCCCCCTTCCCCCTCCTAAGGAGGGGTGTGCCTATTTATTGGGGAAAAAGGCACTTGGTTTAACAATTATACCTCCCCTAACCCCTCCAAAGGAGGGGAAAAAGGGAAGAAAAGGGTTTATTCTGCTTCAGGAGCTTCTTCCTGAGCCTCTTCGGCTACTTCTTCAGCTTCCTCAGCCTCGTCTTCAGCCTTGTTGCCATCCTTCTGACTGGCAGCGGCAGCGTCGGCATCAGCCTTCTCTACCTTGCGCTCTTCCAGACCTTCGTTGATGGCTGCAACACAAGCGTCGAGGATAACCTCGATGCTCTTTGCAGAGTCATCGTTGGCAGGAATCATGAAGTCGATGTTGTCGGGGTTGCTGTTGGTATCAACGATAGCGAAGACGGGGATACCCAGACGATTGGCCTCGCGAACTGCAATCTGCTCCTTGAGTACGTCAACTACGAAAAGTGCGCTGGGCAGACGGTTCAGGTCAGCGATAGAACCAAGGTTCTTCTCCAACTTAGCACGCTGGCGAGTAACCTGCAGAAGCTCGCGCTTCGAAAGGTTGCTGTATGTGCCGTCGGCAATGAGCTTGTCGATGGTAGCCATCTTCTTCACAGCCTTGCGAATAGTGGGGAAGTTGGTGAGCATGCCACCGGGCCAACGCTCGATAACATAAGGCATACCTACCTGTGTAGCCTTCTCAGCGATGACGCTCTTGGCCTGTTTTTTGGTAGCAACGAACAGTATCTTCTTGCCGCTCTTAGCAATCTGCTTCATAGCTTCAGCAGCCTCGTCAACCTTGGCTACGGTCTTGTGCAAGTCGATAATGTGAATGCCATTGCGCTCCATGAAGATGTAGGGAGCCATGGCGGGATTCCATTTTCTCTTGAGGTGGCCAAAGTGACAGCCTGCCTCGAGGAGTTGGTCAAAGTTTGTTCTTGACATTTTTCTTTCTTTTTTGGGGGAGTTAAAGGGGAGTTATAGGGGAGTTATCGGCTTTTAGCCGAGGAGTTATAGGGACATATGCATTGTCCTTTTAACTACCTTTTAACAACCTTTTCTTTCCCTTCTATGCCCTTCGGTTATTGTTTACTTTCTTTTTAATTCTTGCGTTAGAATCAACTCGCGAGTAGTCTCCCCGATTAATGAGAGTCTCGCGGGTTTAGATGCTAAACATGATATCCAGTTTCTCGCGTACGCGATATAAATAATAGTATAAGGACTTTAAAGTCTTTAAGGTCTTTAACGTCTTTAAAACTAACATTAACGCTTGCTGAACTGGAAGCGACGACGTGCTTTGGGACGTCCGGGCTTTTTGCGCTCTACCTCGCGGCTGTCGCGTGTCATAAAGCCTTCGGCACGGAGTGCCTTCTTGTCCTCAGCGTTGATCTTCACCAGTGCGCGTGCAATAGCCAGGCGCAGAGCCTGAGACTGGCCGGTGTAACCGCCACCTGCGAGATTAACTTTGATGTCGTACTTCTCGACAGCGTCAACCGTAGTCAGGGGTTGCTTAACCACGAACTGCAGGATAGTGCTGGGGAAATATTCAGTGAGGTCACGCTTGTTGATGGTAATCTTACCCGTACCCTCTGTTACATAGATGCGGGCAACGGCGCTCTTACGGCGACCAAGTGCATTAACTACTTCCATCTGTCTTAGTTATTATTTGTACTGGTTAATATCAATTGTCTTGGGGCTTTGAGCCTGATGCTTGTGCTCAGGGCCTTCGTAAATGTAGAGGTTGTCGAGGAACTGGCGTGCCAACTTGTTCTTGGGAAGCATGCCCTTGACTACCTTGCGGAGCAACTTCTCTGCACCGTTCTTCTTAGCGAGGATATCGGCGGGAGTGCTAACCTTCTGACCACCGGGATAACCAGAGTAGCGCAGATATTCGCGATCGGTCATTTTAGAGCCCGTGAGGACAATCTTTTCCGCATTTACAATAATTACGTTATCACCACAATCCACATAGGGAGTGAAATTGGGCTTGTACTTACCTCTTAACAATTTTGCGACCTTGGTGCACAGGCGACCCAGAACCTGATCGGTGGCGTCTACTACGACCCACTCCTTGGTAGCGGTTACCTTGTTCACGTTTACGGTCTTCTGACTCAGTGTGTCCATTTTAGTTTTAATTCTTATTTCGTTACTACTTTTAATGTTTCTCCGCGATTCACGAACCACTCGTCCAGGCCAATGGAAACGAGCTATTCACACGCGAAAGGATACGCTCAGAGGGGTACCCCTGATAATAATCGGCGTGCAAAGGTACGAATAAGTGAGCGAAATACCAAATATTTTTGTGTATTTCCGAACGAAAGTACCTAAAAACTTAGTTTAAAGGTACGATATTTATCCGGATTGACCAAAACTTTCTTTACTTTTTTTCGTATGCATGCGCACGTAACGAAGACGTATCCATAACATATTTGAAAGAAAGCGGTCGGGCAAGACACGCTTCACGCACAATATTACGATGTCACCTGCTCCTGCAATCATGGGGTTGTATCACTTGTGTTACTTTCGTGTAACATTAGTGTTACAACTAAGTATCACAAATGATACTTTCACCTGGTCAATAGCGTAGTGCCCCCCGCTTCACATTAGTGGTTGTCATAGAAGGAGGCCTATTGCAACTGACATGCAGGACTTTGACCAACGTTTTTAGCAGAAATCAGCTGATTTCAGTAGATTCGTTTTCCCAATCTACTGCATTGCATCACACTGGCTATCAAGTTATTAAACTCTCCATGCAGTAGATTCAGTTGATTTTTGCAAGAAAAAAATTTAGTAGCGCGCGAGAAACGCGTGAAGGATATGGAACTACTTACGAGCCTTATATTTCCCATCGGTAATCTCTTCGATGGTGAGATTGCGATAGACCATTGTGTAGCCTCCGCCCTTCGTTCCACAGTGAGTCTCCTCCTCATAGAAGAAACCCAACGAACGATCGCGTTGCATAATCATGGTACTATAAGCCGAAGGTAACTGAGTGACCTGATAGCGTCCCGTCCAATTAGCGGCTAAGGCCTCTGGAGTAGCATAATCGGCCGGAGAAGATAGTTCCTTGTACCAAATGCCTACATTCGAGCGACCGGGACCAAAGGGAAGACTCTGGAGGAGCAAATAGGTCTTCTTCTTATCGCTCACGCGCTTGACAGGAATCAGCATAACCTCTCCATTGCAAGCATTCTGGTTAGCTTCTACTCCGTTGTTTATCTTACCGCTAAAGGCCATCTGCCCCCATTGACCTTCGCCACGACGAACATCAGTAAACGTAAAGATATTATAGTAGCGACCACCCCAAGCACGACTGCTAATGAGCAGACGACCGTCAGGCAATTCCTCACACTTCGGTTCATCGCCTCCGGGAACAGGCGAAGCATCGCAACCACCCAGCACCTGCCACGACTGGCCAAAGTCATCGGAATATATAACCCAGTTGGCATTGCCTCCCTCATTACGAGAAACGCCTGCACAATAAAGGCGATAGTACTTCCCTACCCTAACTGTTCGACTTTGGAAAATGCGACCACTGCCAACAAACCAAGCTTTGATGGCCCCATACTTGCCTTGAGCCAAAGGCTGGTAGATGGTCTCTTCGCCAATATACGCAGGTTTGCCCCATGTTTTACCTCCGTCTTCCGAATAGAAGCGGGCCATCCCCTGATGATGCTCAATAGTGCTTTGTCCAAACAAGGGACCACCAGAACATGAAATCAATAGCACACGCTTCGACTTGCGATCAGCCACAATAGCAGCATCGCCAAAACCTGCCTCCTGGTGGCCTGGTGTCAAGTCACCATCGCCTTGCATCGTCGCTGGGGAATAGATTTCACCCCAAGTTCGACCATTGTCTGTAGAACGGCGGAAATGGAAGTCAATTCGGCCTGCTCCTATATCAAAACGGCAGTAACGATAATCGCTGACAGCCACGAGTGAACCATCCTTCACCATAGCAATGGCGGGAATGCGATAAGGTATCGATTGCTCGGTAGAAGTCGTAAACAATTCCGTCTGCGCCTTCCCAACAAGGAAAAAGTAAACTAGCAGGCTTAAAATAAGGATTCTTTTCATGGCAACACTCGAGTTTTATATTGATTCTGGGACAAATATAGTAAAAAAATGTGTAAAAACTTGGGTAATCTCTTAATAAAATATAAATTTGCAAAGTTTAAGTTATTTTTATTAACATTATTCTAATAACAAATTATGACTAACACAAACAAGAACCGAAGAGGTCTGCGTTGGGCGTTCGTGCTTGCATTCCTCTTCGTGAACTCGGTTGTTGCTTTTGCGCAATCAACTGTGACAGGTGTCGTTAAGGACGACCTGGGCGAGCCTCTCGCCGGTACTAAGGTACAAGTCAAAGGTACCAACAATGTTGTCATGACCGACGCCAACGGAAAGTTCTCTATCCGTGCCAACAAGGGCCAGAGTCTGGTCTTCAGTTTCGTAGGCTTCTCTGAGAAGACGGTTGCCGTTGACGGTAAGCCCATGAACATTATGATGGCCGAGGATGCCAAGACACTGAACGACGTAGTTGTCATCGGTTATGGTAGCTTGGCCCGCAAGGAGGTTGCTTCCTCCATCACGTCCCTCCGTCCTCAGGACATGGACATCGCCGTTGTCACCAGCCCCGAGCAAATGCTGCAGGGTAAGGTTCCCGGCTTGGTTATCACCAACACCAGTGACCCTAACGGTTCGGCCAGCATCTCATTGCGTGGTGCTTCTTCACTGCGCGAGGGCGTGGCTATGGAACCTTACTACGTTGTTGACGGTGTTCCCGGCGTAAGCCTGAGCCTCGTTGCTCCCGAAGACATTGAAAGCATCGACGTACTCCGTGATGCTTCGGCAACCGCCATCTACGGTTCGAAGGCCGCCAACGGTGTCATCATCGTCACCACAAAGAAGGGTTCGAAGTCGGGTCGCACTAATGTCACCTATTCTGGTTTTGTAGCAGCCGACAAAACAATGAAGACCTTGGACATGATGAATGCCAGCCAGTTCAAAGAGGTGGCTAATATAACAGGCGTGGATGTCGTTGGCCTTATTGGTCATGACGCAAATACGAACTGGAGAGACGAAGTGCTGCGCACCTCATTCACCCACAGCCACAACCTGAGCATCAACGGAGGCCACAACAAGACCTCCTACAGCGCCAGCCTCAACTACCTGGACAAGGACGGTGTGGTTCGCGGTTCTGACATGAACCACCTGACGGCTCGCACCTTCGTTCAGACCTCAATCCTGAAAGACCATCTGGACATCAGCATCAGCCTGAACGGTAGTGTGAAGAACAATCACCACGGAGAAGAGGTAAGTCCAGGCGCCACCAACACACAGGGTAAGAGCATTCTGAATGCCATGTACTACTATTCGCCGCTTGCACCAGTTGTACTTCCTGACGGCAGCCGTTACTCCAACACGACCATCAGCCAAAACTACAACCCCCTGACAATGATAAGCGAAGACCGCTACAACACGACCGAGAAATTATTGCAGGGAGTAGGCAAACTGACCGCTCACATCATCGAGGGACTGGACTTGAACATGAACTTCAGTTACCAGAACCAGCAGGCCATCTACAACAACTATAATACTACAAAGTCAGAGATTTACTCCTCTCAGACTGGCAATGCAAGCCGTAGCACCATCAGCAACATAGACAAGCAGATGGAAGTCTACGCCAACTACAGCCACCTATGGAACGACAAGCATAAGTTGGCACTGATGGCCGGTTATAGCTGGGAACAGCAAGACCATAATGATGGTTTTGGTCTGAATGTATGGGACTTCTACAACGACCACACCCAGTACTACAACATGGGACTGGGCAACAAGTTTGACCTCTCCAGCATCATCAGCCACCAGATGACTACTTTGCGTATGATTAGCTTCTACGCTCGTGCCAACTACGCTTACGACAATCGTTATATGTTACAGGCCACCATCCGTCGTGACGGTAGCTCAGCCTTCGGTAAGGATAACCGTTGGGGATACTTCCCCTCGGCTTCGTTTGCTTGGCGCATTAGTGAAGAGAAATTCATGAAGGACCAGAACATATTCAATGACCTGAAGTTCCGCATCGGCTATGGTGTCAGTGGTAACTCATTAGGCTTTGATCCCTATGCAGCCCGTCTGCTTTACGGCTACAGTGGTGCCACATTCCCATATGGCGACGAAACCTACAAGACCCTTGCTGCCACTGCCAACGACAACCCCAGTCTAAAGTGGGAACGCACAGGCATGTTGAACCTCGGTATCGACTTTGAAGTTCTGAACGGTCGACTGGGCGGTACAATCGAATACTACGACAAACGCACCAAGGACCTCATCCACTGGTATACAGTCAGCACCAACCGCTATCAATACGGCACATTGCCTGCCAATGTAGGCGAAATTTCAAATAAGGGTGTTGAACTGACCATCAACGCCATCCCTGTACAGGGCAAGGAATTCCAGTGGAACACCACCTTCACTCTATCACACAACAAGAACCGCGTAGAAAAGCTTTCAAATGCAGCTTTCTCAGTTGACTATCTTGACCAAGGTTCCATCGACGCAGGTGCCAATGGTACTGTGCAGCGCATCATGGAAGGTTGCCCCATCGGTCAGTTCTATACCTACCATTGGGTTGGATATGAAAATGGGCAATCGGTATATACCAACTTCGACTATGACGAAGAGGGCAATCTCTATGAAAACGGAACTACTACCAACCCTGGCGATGAAGACCGCATAAAGGCTGGCAGTGCACAGCCGAAGGTAACCTTAAGTTGGAGCAATACCTTGACGTGGAAGAAGTGGTCGCTGAGTGCATCCTTCCAGGGTGTAGCCGGCAACAAAATTTTCAATGGTAAGGAAGCTTTCTATGGAAATGTAGCTCTTGTAAACACGGGTAAGAATGCCACGATGTCTCTCTACAAACTCGTAACAGAGGATCCCTCTCGTGCCGTTGATGTTGCACGATACAGCACCCTGTCAGACCGTTACATCGAAAAGGGAAGCTACCTGCGTTTGTCAGCCCTGACACTTGGTTACGACTTCGGCCGTATGGGGGACTGGATTCAGAATCTGCGCCTCTACGCAACCATCAACAACGTGTTCACCATCACGGGCTACAATGGAACTGATCCTGAGGTTAGCCTTGGTGGACTAACTCCTGGTATCGAATGGGCACAAGCCAGTTACCCTCGCACGCGTACCTATCTGTTCGGTGTTAACATCAACTTCTAAACCATTAATCTGATAATCGATATGAAAACAAGATATTTATTGTCCGTAGCACTGCTTGGCCTGCTGGTAAGCGGTTGCACAGATCTGGACGTGGATGTAAAATCCTACTATGAGGAGTATCCCGACAACGACATTGCGGTCGAGGCTAAGGCTGCTGATGCATTCTTTGCTTTCCGTGGTGCGTTGGGCCGTCGATTTGACGAAGGCAACTCGATGAACTCCGATGAATATACGGGTGTAAGTTTCGATGGTGACTACCTGAACAGTCGCGACTGCGCCAACTTCTCGCTGCACACCATCGACTACAACAACAGTAAGAACCAGTTGAACGTGTATAACGACATCATGTCGGGTATCACAAAGTGCAACCGTGTAATCACTGAAATTGGTGGTGAAGAAACTCCTGCTGCCGCCCGTCTGCGCGCAGCACGTGCCTTCTACCACTTCCTCTTGATGGACCATTGGGGCGACACTCCCATTCTGAATCATGTTTTGGAAGAGGATGAAGCCATTGACCGTAGCCCGCGTGCAAAAGTTGCCGAATGGATTGAGGAAGAGTTACTTGCCGTCCGCGATAACTGCACTGACGCTGTTGACATGAACAGTTATGGCAAGCCCACTTGCTGGATGGTGGATGCCCTGCTGGCTAAGCTGTACATCAACTGGCCCGTTTACACTAAGAATGTTACGGATGCCGCATGGACATACGGCACAAACGAAAAACTGAAGGACTGCATCGAGGCTTGCAACCGCATCATTGAAAGTGGTAAATTCGCCCTTGCCGGTGGAGATGAGAATCCTGCTCTTGGCGGTAAGAGCGACTTTAAGATGAAGTTCTTCTACAACAATGGTCCCCAGATTAAGGACTTCATCTATGCAATGCCCTTCGACGCTGTAACCCAGCAAGGCCTGACCTATGCCCGTTTCCGCACATGGCGTCGCGGTCAGAATGCCAATGGTCTATACAGTATTGAAATGACAAAGTCCGTTGGTGGCAACTTCGCCCTGACTCCCGAGTTTGCAGCATTGTTCAACCTGCCTGGCGACCGTCGTAATGACTGTATCGTAGGTGACGGCAATGCCGAGACCTTCGATGTCTATCAGTATGACGCCAGCACGGGCGACAAGACCAACGTGCGCAACACCTACAAAGGAGAGGACGTAACCTTCACCCGCAGCATCACACTGAAGGAAGGTGCCGAGAGCGCCGACCTGAATACAGGTGCAGACATGAAGGGTTGGTGCCAAGGCTATCGTTCCATCAAATTCTTCCCCAACATCGACGAATACAACACCTATAACCGTAATCAGTCGAACGACGTGCCCATCTTCCGCTATGCCGACATCTTGCTGATGAAGGCCGAGGCCATTACCCGTGGAGCTACTGACCCCAAGGGTGAGACGGCAGTTAGTCTGTTCAACCAGATTCGCTCGTATGCAGGTGCTCCCACGCTGGCAGCAGCTCCCACGTTGCAGGACATCGAGGACGAGCGTGGACGTGAGTTCCTGGATGAGCACTGGCGTCGTAACGACTTGATTCGCTTTGGTCACTTCGAGCGTCCTTGGGGCTTCAAGACTCAGTACGGAAGCAATGATCCCAAGATGCGTCTGTGGCCTCTGTCTATCGACGTGCTGAATGTAAACACTAACTGGAAACAAAACCCCGGTTACTAAAACCGACTTTTACTAACTAAATCCGACGGGAGGCGTGGAGTACTCAAGAAGTCTCCACGCCTTCTTATTTTAAGAATAAGGATGAAGAGGATTGCCATATTAATTTTTAATTTTTTATTTCTCATTTCGCATTTCGCTACCGCTCAGATAGCGAGCTATGTCGATCCGCGCATAGGAAGCGAGGGACTTGGACGCACATTCATTGGTCCTTGCGTTCCCTTTGGCATGATTAAGCCTGGGCCTGATTGTGGAACTAGCAACAATGCCGGATGGGCTCCCATGCCCTCCCTCGTAAGCGGATTCTCGCAGACCCACGTCAGCGGAACCGGGGGCGGACCGAAGTATGGCAACATCCTCATTCAACCCGGACTTGTACCCCAGCACCGGAGCAACGAGACCATCCAACTCGGCTATTACGCCACAACGTATCAAGAGACTGGCATTCGCACAGAAATAACCTCCTCACGTCTCTACTCAAGCTATCGTATCACCTTTCCTGATAGCGTTGCTCCTGCTTTCCGTTTTGACCTTACCCACTTCCTTGGTCGCAACCCCGTACCAAAAGCACGAGAAGCACAACAATTCGAGAAGGCCGAAATTTATCGCGTGAACCATAACGCTGTGGCAGGAAGTCAAACCATTAGCGGAGGATGGAATAATGGTGGCCCTTATACCGTTTACTTCTATGCAGAGTTTAACAGCCCGATTGATGAACTGGCATTCCATCGCGGTCAGTCGATGGACATCCAATGCCAGCGTAACGATGTGGAGATGATCGTCGGCATTTCCTACATCAGTGCTCTACAGGCACATGCAAACATAGAACGCAAAGGCTTTAATGCCGTTCGACAAGCATGTATCGATGAATGGGAGCAACTACTCGGAGCTTTTAATATTCAAGACGATTCTCCGTCTCTTCCCCCATCATGGGGGTATAAGAGGGGGGCTTCTCAGTTTTATACCGCACTTTACCACACTTGCCTGATGCCGACAACCCGCGAGGATGGAACCTACGATGATTACTATGCCATTTGGGACACTTATCGCACAAGCACTCCCCTACTCACCCTGCTTGACAAGCAACGAGCCACCGAGATTGCCAAGTCCTTGCTAACCATCTACCAACGCGACGGATATATGCCTGATGCCAGAAGTGGTAACTCAAACGGACGAACGCAAGGAGGCAGTAATGGAGAAATAGTTATGGCTGACGCACTGGCCAAAGGACTCGATTTAGATTACTCCTTAGCCTTAGAAGCGATGCTCAAAGACGCAACGGTTCCACCCGAAGACGACGAAGCCGAGGGAAGAGGAGGACTTGAGGAATACAATACTTTAGGCTATATCCCATATGGTATTGCTCGAGCTGGCAACAGGACAGTAGAATACTCTTTCTGCGATTGGGCCATTGCTCAGGTAGCACGTCATCTTGGGAAAGAAGAATTATACAATAAATATATGGAGCAAAGCCGCCGATGGCAGAATCTGTGGAGAGGCAACTACGAGCACGATGGCGCACGTGGTTTCATTATGCCTCGCGACCCACAAGGCCGATGGCTCGACGACTTGCCATTCGGACACAGTTTGCTTCAACGATACACATTCCGCTACACGCCCGATACCAGTTACGAAGGTCCGTGGTATTGTCCTTGGTGGGATTGCTTTATGTACGAGGCCTCCTCATGGGAATACTCATTTTCCATTCCTCACGACATTCCTACCCTCATCCAACTGTGTGGTGGTCCTGAGAAGTTTGAAGCACGTCTTGACACCTTTTTCAGTCACAATTATTATAATGTGGCCAATGAACCTTCGTTCCTGACTCCCTGCCTTTACCATTGGATTGGCAAGCCAGAGCGTTCAAGTCAACGTATCCACGAAATCATTTCCCAAAACTTCGATACGTCCGCCAAAGGACTGCCAGGCAATGACGACGGAGGAGCTATGTCGTCGTGGTTGGCCTTCCACATCCTCGGTCTTTATCCTTTGGCAGGAACTGACCAATATCTCATTCATTCGCCTTTCATCAAAGGATGGACTTCCGGCAAACTTACATGCAAGGCGGACAGCACCATCGACACGCCTCTGCTCAACGGTGTTCCCTTACGCGATTGGCGCATCAATCACGCCCAACTTTTAGAGGGCGGAATATTTCTCATTCCAAGCCTTAGGTTCGATTGCCATCGAACAAGGGTTCGAGAGTCATCGAACATAGGTTCGATTGCACCCGAACAATATCTCTTTACCTACAAGCTTCATGGCCAGACGCGTCGCTTCCGCGTTTCATTCAAAGAGCACAAGGATTCACTCACCCTCTCTTGGAGTATCGAAAGGAACTTGCGCCTTTGGACAGGTTCGTACACAATGACGCCCAAAGCCCGACGGAAAGCATCACACCTCTCCTATGAACAACCGCTCGACGGGCAACACATCGTACTTCCCAACAACCAACTCTTTGCCCTCCTCCCCACGAAAGCACTGAAGGAGGTGAAGAAGAAAGGGCATGTGCGATACTGCAATACGGATTGGATGCTTACCGAACAGAAGGATTCATTGCTCCACCTAGTCGATATGATAGAAGGAAGCGACATGTGGGTTCGCGACGACATCCGATTGCCGTTGATTGTGAGCATGCAAAACAATCCCGTAGAGATTAATTGGGAAGCAGAAAGGGTGAAGGATTAAGGGTGAAGAGTGAAGGATTAAGGGTGTAACCGGACGGTCGAAGGCCTACGCTTGCATAACAAAGTGGAGCAAGAAAGGTGAAGGGTTATGGGTTAAGATTATCGATATACCGAAGCAATCGACGATAGAAAGGATAATGCGATAGCGTGGTTCGGTTGCCAATGAGCAAAATCTTCATGCGAGCCCGAGTTATAGCCACATTCATTCGACGCAAATCGCGAAGGAATCCCACATCACCTTCATCGTTGTTTCGCACCATGCTGATGACAATGACATCGCGTTCTTGACCTTGGAAACCATCAATCGTGTTGATGGTTATCAGGTGGCGGAAAGGTTTCCAATAGGAATCGCGACGAAGCATGCGTCGAAGCAGACTCACCTGTCCTCTATAGGGCGAGATAATGCCCACATCTACCCGTTCATACAGGATGCGGTCTTTTCCTATTTTTATGAAATAATCCTTAAGGCTTTGCAAAGTCAGTTCCGCCTCTGCAGGATTTTGTCGGCTCAACCCATCGCCTGCCTGCTGTTCCTGATAGTCCATTCCCTCAGGTGTATCAATCCAGTCGATGGCTGTATCCCAATCCAAGATGCCGCGATACTTCACCTGAGGAGCACTCTCCAAGCGTCCTTCATAGAACTCCTGGTTAGGGAATTGCATAATGCCGTCAGACATGCGATACTGCACCGTCAGTAAAGACACCTGAGCTGGTTTATTCTCCACGATGGTTTGCATTATCGTTTGGTCTAATCCACCCTTCAAGGCTTCGATGCACTTGATGGTAGGAGGCAACTGGCGATGATCGCCTGCCAAAATCACACGATTCGCTTTCTGCATAGCTATCCAGCAAGCGGCCTCCAAGGCTTGAGCGGCCTCATCGATGAAGAGTGTCCCAAAATGATGTCCCACGAGCAGGCGATTGGCACTACCCGTAAGCGTACAAGCCACTACGCGAGCATCGGCAAAGAGGTCGGCGGTAATAGTCATCTCTAATTCCGTACAACGATCTTTTAGGCGTTCAATCTTTTGATGGAACGAGTCGGAACGGCCTTTCTGACTATCATACATGCGTCGGATTTCATGACGAAGCGTCCATAAATCGGTGTACCGAGGATGGCTCTCGAATCGCCGTTCGAAGGTGTAACCCAACATCTTATCTGTTACTCGCGTAGGATTACCTATTCGCAACACAGACACACCTCGGTCGGCCAGTTTCTCACTAATCCAATCCACAGCCATATTGCTTTGTGCGCACACCAAGACCTGCGTTTCTCGTCGCAGGGTCTCATAGATGGCTTCAACAAGCGTCGTGGTCTTACCTGTTCCGGGAGGCCCATGCACAACAGCCACATCCTTTGCCCAAAGGACCTCATTGACGGCTTGTTCTTGACTAGGATTAAGCCAAGGGAAACGGACAGGTGCAAAGGTGAACTTGTGAGCAGGCGCTGAAGTGTGGATGATATCGCGCAATTCGGCCAGTCGTCCCTTTTGTGCATTGATGACCTGGTCGAGAGCCGCAAACATCTGTCGATAAGTGTACTCGTCCAAATACAATTGCACACCCAAGCGTTGTGCCGATTGCACTTGCTGAAGAGCGTCTGCACTGGGCAAGACTATCACCATCCTGTTATCTTCAACATAACTCACTTGCCCCACGAACTTCATGTAACGAAGCATTTCTGATGCATCCTGCTCGAAGAAGCAAACGGGCTTGCCGGGCTCAAACTGATGTTCCACATCCTCCTGAGGCACACCATTGGTCACCTCAACCACCAATTGGTCAAGCGAATTGTAATAGTTCCGACCTACATTCAAAGGATACCAACAAAGGCCACGCCGAACTTTGCGTTCCACGCCCATTGCCTCCGTTTGCCGCTGGAATTGTTCTTTCTCATACTCGTATTCCAACTTAAGCAACTCCCTTTGCCGAACCAATTTCTGAATCATGTTGACAAAGATATAAATTATTTACCACTTACCATTTACCATTTACTATTTATTTGTTATCTTTGTCCCATCATTAATAACAAAAGCCAAGGCCATGAAACGCATTGCACTCTTTCTCTTCATTCTCAATTGTCAATTCTCAATTATCAGTTTATCTGCTGCTACTCCCATCGATGGGTTGCTGGAACGCATCGACCGAGGGGCCTCCAAGAAATTCATAATTCAGCAGGTAAAAAGTGACGTAGACTTCTTTGAGTTGGATCAGAAGGGCAACAAGCCCGTCATCCGAGGCAATTCGTGGGTAAACATTGCCACGGGAGTGAACTGGTATTTGAAGCATCATGCAGGCATTCATCTAACTTGGAACCAGATGCAAGCCAAACTGCCCGCTCAATTGCCAGCCGTGATGCAGAAGGAACGGCACGAGACGAATCTACGCTTGCGTTACGACTTCAACTATTGCACGTTCTCCTACTCTATGGCATTTTGGGATTGGAAACGATGGCAGACGGAATTGGACTGGATGGCCCTTCACGGCATCAATATGCCTTTGGCCGCAGTTGGTCACGAATGCGTTTGGCGCAACATGCTCCTGCGCATGGGCTATAGCGAACAAGATGTGGCAAACTTCATCCCTGGGCCAGCCTTCCTTGCCTGGTGGGAGATGAATAACCTGGAAGGTTGGGGAGGTCCATTACCATTAAGTTGGTATGGACAGCAAGAGAAATTGCAGAAGAGAATCCTCAAGCGGATGAAGGAATATGGAATGAAGCCCGTTCTGCCTGGATATTGCGGAATGATTCCCTCGTTCCTAAGCGATGGTCCAAAGCAACAATGGAACGGCTTTACACGTCCTTCTATATTATTGCCCAACGACCCGCGTTTTGCTCAGTACGCCAAGATGTTTTATGAGGAGACAAAGCGCCTTTATGGCGAAGCAGAATATTATAGTATGGATCCCTTCCACGAGGGCAGTTTGCCTCAGGAAGTAGATATTGGTGAGATGGGACGCTATATCCTGTCGGCCATGAAACAAGCTGCACCCCAAGCCAAATGGGTGGTACAAGGATGGAACGAGAATCCACGTCCAAAGATGCTCGAAGCGTTGCCAGCAGGCGAAGTCATCGTCTTAGACCTTTTCAGCGAATGTTCGCCTATGTGGGGCATTCTCAGTCGCTTCAAACGCGAAAACGGCTATGGCGAACACGATTGGATATTCTGCATGCTCGAGAACTTTGGAGCCAATGTCGGTTTGCATGGACGCATGGACTTACTCCTAAATAATTTCCGTCTCACACGCACGAGTCCCTTGGCTCGCCACATTGTGGGTTGGGGACTGACGATGGAGGGTTCGGAGAACAATCCAGCTATGTTCGAACTGATGTCTGAATTGCCTTGGCTCAAAGAAATCCCAACTAAGGAGGCTTGGTTGGACAGTTATGTGAAGGCGCGCTATGGCAAGGCCGACGAAACCATTCGAAAAGCATGGCAGATTATTGCCGACGGCATCTACAATGCACCTTTTGGCAATTATCAACAAGGTCCCCATGAGAGCATCTTCTGCGCCCGTCCTGCCTTCAATTGCTTCCAAGTATCATCGTGGAGCAAGATGAATAACTACTACGACCCCACCACCACGTGGGAGGCCGCACAACTGATGCTTTCCGTAGCCGAACAATATCGTGGAAACAATAACTTCGAATATGATTTGGTGGATATCTGTCGCCAAGCACTTGCCGACCGAGGTCGCATTGTGTATAATCGCACCATTGCCGACTTCAACAGTTGCGACAAACGAGCCTTCAAGCAAGATAGTGAAGAATTCCTACGCCTGTTGCTGCAACAAGACTCATTACTGGCTACACGTAGTGAATTTCGACTTGGTAACTGGACACAGCAAGCCCGTCAACTAGGTACTACCATAGAGGAATGTAATCAATACGAATGGAATGCTCGCGTGCAGATAACCACATGGGGCAATCGCCATTGTGCCGACGAAGGCAAACTTCGCGACTATGCCCACAAGGAGTGGCAAGGAATCCTACGCGACTTCTATTATCCTCGATGGAAACATTTCTTCGGCATTCTTCAAGACGAACTCGACGGGCGCCTGCCCATGATGGCAGTAGGCAATTCGTATGTTCCCAAAGAGGGCAATCCTGCCGTCGAAGTAGATTGGTACGGAATGGAAGAACCTTGGACACTAGAGCACAATGCCTACTTGGCACAGCCCGAAGGCAATCCCATAGACGTTGCTCGTAGAGTAATCAAAGATTAAAGATAAAAGACAAAGGCTAACTGCGAGCTTCGCTCTTGGCAAAATGCTATCAATTCTTAATTTTTAACTCTTAATTCTTAATTAGCGAAGCGCCTTTTGCCCTTAGTCAATTAAGGATTTCAGCAGTTCTTCGTGAGTGAGCATCTGTTGCTCGCCAGTCTCCATATTCTTCAGCGTCACCTTTCCCTCATTCATTTCATTCTCGCCCACTAGGGCCACGAAAGGAATTTGCTTCGCGTTGGCATACTGCATCTGTTTCTTCATCTTCACCTGATCGGGATAGATTTCGCAACGGATGCCTGCCTGACGAGCCTTTGCAAGGATGGGAAGGCAATAAGCAGCTTCCTTCTCGCCAAAGTTGATGAATAGCAGTTGGGTCTGGGTGGTCACAGTCTCAGGATAGAGGTCGAGTTGGTTCAGGACGTCATAGATGCGGTCGGCACCAAAGGAGATGCCCACTCCTGAGAGGCCAGGCATTCCAAAGATACCCGTCAGGTTGTCGTATCGCCCACCTCCTGTAATACTACCGATTTCCACATCCAAAGCCTTCACTTCGAATATGCAACCCGTGTAGTAATTGAGACCGCGAGCCAGTGTGAGGTCAAGTTCGAGTTGAGCATTGAAAGATGAAAGATGAGAAAGCACGAACTCCACTTCCTCAATACCCTTCAAACCGGTTTCGCTATCCTTCAAGACCTCGCGCATGGTCTGCATCTTCTCCTCGTTGGTGCCACTGAGTTGAATGATGGGTTGGAGTTTCTCAATAGCCTCCTCGGGGAGTCCGTCCTCACGCAGTTCGGCATTTACGTTCTCCAGCCCTATCTTGTCTAGTTTGTCGATGGCCACCGTGATGTTCACAATCTTGTCGGCCTGCCCTATCATCTCTGCAATACCGGTCAGGATCTTGCGGTTGTTGATCTTAATGCATACATGAATGCCAAAGCGTTGGAACACAGTGTCCACGATTTGCATCAGTTCAACCTCGTTGAGCAACGAATCACTTCCCACGACATCGGCATCGCACTGATAGAACTCACGATAGCGTCCTTTCTGCGGACGATCGGCACGCCAAACGGGTTGTATCTGGAAGCGACGGAAAGGCAAAGTAAGCTCCTCTCTGTGCTGCACTACATAGCGAGCGAAGGGAACGGTTAGGTCGTATCTAAGCCCCTTCTCACACAAGCGCGTAGCTAGGCGATTGGTCGAATCCTGACGGATGTTCTCTTCCGTCACGTCACGCATGAAATCACCAGAATTCAGTATCTTAAAGAGCAGTTTGTCACCTTCTTCGCCATATTTTCCCATCAATGTCGACAGGTTTTCCATAGCTGGAGTCTCTATCTGCTGGAAACCATAGAGTGCATAGACACTGCGAATCGTATCAAATATGTAGTTTCTACGGGCCATTTCCACGGGACCGAAGTCTCTTGTGCCCTTAGGAATGCTTGGTTTTTGTGCCATCGTTTAAATTAATACTTCAAATTCGACGACAAAGGTAGGAAAAAAAGTGAAAAGGGAAAAATGAAAAATGAAAAAATGTCAATGCTCAATGTTCAATGTTCAATGATAATTTCGTACCTTTGTGACCAACGAACAAAAGACGACATTTAAAATTTTCGCAAATCATAATGCAAGAACTCGATAATCAGAACACAACGCCCGATACATCAAACGACGTTATCGATCAAGAATGGTGGCAAGAGCACTTTCACGAGCCCATGCCTGAGGAAGTAGCTATCCAGATACGCAAGATGGTCCGCACAGAGGCTCGACGCCTGAATGTGGCAAGCGCTTTACTCAGTCCCCAGAAGATGGCTCGCATCGAAGATGCCCGCCGACTGGCCGAGACGAAGCTTCGCAACATTGAATCCTCATTACAGCGCGTCCACGACCAACTGGAATGGCTCCACCGCTTCAACGAGAAGAAACACGAACTCACGGAACATCGCAACCGCCTCTATGAAGTCAACAAGCAACTGGCTATGGTGACTAACGACGAAAAGGAACTTGCCCGTTTCGAGCTCTTTGAGACTATTCAGGGACTGTTCCAACGCATGACATTGCTCGAGAAGCAGTCACGCACCAATAAGCAATCGCAAGGCGTCCTGCAAACTACCATTGAGGAGACGAAACAGCAGTTCGAGGAATGCCAAAAGCAACTCTCGCAGATGCGTGACGACCACAACGATGCGACTAAACAAATGTTGCTCGTTCGCGACCAACTGGAGGAGGCCAACCGCATCATCGGGGCAAACACCATCCTCGACCTCGACGAGCAATCCACAGAACGACTCTTCGAATCACTCAACCAACAACGCACCATCCTCGGAAAGGAAGTGGAAGAGCTCGAGAGCCATCTCGAAAGTCTGCAAGAGGTCATTGCCCAGCAACACACCAAACGACAGGCTATGGAGCCTCACCAACAACTGTTGGAACGGGGTGACATGGTTATAACCCTGCTCGACCGCTTGCAAGAGATGCGTGATGAACTAGCACGGCAACAACGTACACAGGAGGAAGAACTGCGTCGACAACAGGAAGAGAACAACATGCTCAACCGCGTCTTTGCCGACTATCAGAATGTGGAATCCGACATCAAATCCCTCAACGCCGAACTCCATCTCCACCGCCAGAACAATCTGGGACGTAGCAGTTATTCCCTGCAGGAGAGAGCCATGCAACTGAAAAGTCGTCGACAGATGCTCATTGCCGCTCAGTCGCTCTGGAACCGCATACAACTCGGATACGCTCTCATTGAGGATAAGACACAAACCGTCAATCGTCTCCGGCTTAGCCTCGACAACCTGAAGCTCAACATCTCAGAACTGGAAGCCAAGGTAGTGCCCATGCGGCAACTCTGCCATGAGAAGGAATACACCCTCACACTAAGCAAAAGCCAGAACGTAATCCAACTACGAGGCGACTTGGAAGAAGGTGTTGCCTGCACCGTCTGCGGTGCCACACATCACCCCTACCACAGCGACACGATGCTCGAACAGAGTCAGCTTATCAATGACTTGCGCATCGACTACGAACTGCTGAGTGCCGAACTCGCAAGCAAGGAGGAAGAACTACGACAGCTCAAACTCGAACAAATGGCACAGACTTCGCGACGTGACGTGGAGGAAGAGACACTCTCACACCTGCGCCAACGCCAAATAGAGGACGTACGCGAGTGGCAAGTATTCTCATCCCTCGACCGCACCTTCGAAGAATGTTCGTCAAGCACCAACATGGAAGCACGCACAGCCTTGCTCCGACAGCTCATCGAGAACACCGCTTATGATGCCGATGACGCACAGAAAGAACTCGACGACTACAACTTCAACCAGACGCGCATCAACGACATTACAGAGCAACTCGCACGCAAAGAACAGCAGAAAAACGACCTCATGGTGCGCCTCAACGAGGTGAACACCAGTTGCCAGGTTCTTGCCCGACAAGTCGAGAAGACACGCCAGACGCGCTCTGCCCTGCAAGACGAATACACCCACCTCTACGAACGCCTTACCACCCTCGTAACCATCAACGAATGGTATCCCACGTGGAAGGAGAATCCCGAGACCCTGCGCCTACGCATTCAACAGATGATGGAGGACTGGCAACGCCTCAACGAAGACATTCAACAACTGCAGCGACAGTTGGAAGTGGCGCAAGCCCAACTAGTAGACAAGCAGCAGACCTGCAGCTATCTGGACACACTCAACTTGCAAGTGCGCGAAGACAACGAACGCCGACGCATCATTCGCAAGGAAGGAGAGAAAAACTACGAACGCTTGCTGGGACAGGCAGAGGTGAAAGACTATTTTTCCACTTACTACCAACAACTACAGCAAGTGCTGTCACAGGAATCGCAATTACGGGATGAGACCATCGATACCCAAGTGCGCCTCGCCACCCTGCAGGGGCAACAAGAGGAACTCAGCAAACAGTGCCAAACTATTGACGAACAAGTAGCCAGCGAACGCTCACAACTGGACATATGGATGCGAAGTTTCAATGCGAACCATCCGCCTGTGCAGTATGCCGAACTACAACGTGCTTTCGCTCTCGACAAGGACTGGAATGCCACACGCGAGAAAGTGCGTAGCTTGCGCATCGAGTCTATGCTCGAGGAGTCTCGAGTCGATGCATTACGCAGTGCAATCGTAGCTCTACAGGCCGAAGGAATGCGTCCGTCGGGCACAGACGAAGCAGGCATCATGGAATCACTCGTAGGTCAGCAGAAGCAACTGGAACGCCAGCGACGCGACGTGCTCATGCAACTCGCCACCCAGCAGATAGCCCTCGACCGCCACGAAGAGATTACAGCCCGCCTGAAAGCCGAGGAAGAGGAGAATTACAAGCGTAAAGGCGAAAGCGGAGAAGAGTTAAGAGTTAATAGATAAGAGTTGATAGATAAGAGCTAAATATTCAAGCACCTGTCACTGAGGTTTCTTCAAATCTCTAAATATCCAAATATATAATAATAAAATCAACATTCCCCGCCCTTGCTCTTAAGTTTGGACGGGGAATGTTAACTATTGTCATTCCGATGTAAGGGAATGGAATTGTCGTGAATCTGACAGATGTAAACTCGTTATCGCATGATGGTTTGTGCACGATCGGGACCAACGGAGAGGATGGTGATGGGCGTACGCAAAGCTTTTTCCAGATAAGCCACATAGTCACTAAAGGCCTTGGGGAACTGGGCTTCGGAGGTCAGGCCAGTGAGGTCTGTCTGCCAACCGGGAAGGTCTTCATAAACGGCTTGCCAACCTGCCGTGTCGAAAGGCATATCGGTAGTGCGGACACCATCTTTCTCATAGGCCACACAAACGCGGATAACAGGGAACGTGTCGAGGACATCGCTCTTCATCATCACAAGCTGGGTGACACCGTTAATCATGATGGCATAGCGAAGGGCTACTAGGTCAACCCATCCGCAACGACGATTGCGACCTGTGACAGCACCATATTCATGACCTATCTCACGAATGCGGTCGCCCGTCTCATCGAAAAGTTCAACAGGGAATGGCCCTGCACCCACACGAGTGCTGTAGGCTTTGAAGATGCCGAATACCTCGCCAATGCTCTGCGGAGCAACGCCAAGACCCGTGCAAACGCCACCGCAAACGGTGTTGGAAGAACTGACGTAGGGATAGGTGCCGTGGTCGATGTCGAGCATCGTTCCCTGAGCACCTTCGGCAAGCACACTCTTACCTTCCTCGAGGGCTCGGTTGATTTCTATCTCCGTATCAGTAAGGGCGAACGTACGCATGTATTCCACGCCACGAAGCCACTGCTCTTCCTCTGCGCTGATGTCGTAGTCGGTGTAACCCATGTGACGCAGAATCTCTTCGTGGCGGGCTTTCAGGGCTCGATACTTCTCTTCGAAGTTCTCCAGTATATCACCTACGCGAAGACCAGTCCGACTGGCTTTCTCGCTATAGGTGGGACCAATGCCCTTACCCGTCGTACCAACCTTATTCTTACCCTTTGCTGCCTCATAGGCGCGGTCGAGAACGCGATGGGTAGGTAGAATAAGATGGGCTCGCTTGCTGATGTGTAAGCGCGAACGCAAGTCGTAGCCTGCCGCCTCCAGTTCCTGTGCCTCGGCCATAAAAAGGTCAGGGGCTATGACACATCCATTGCCGATGATGTTGATTTTTTCGGGAGAGAAGATACCCGAAGGAATGGAACGCAGCACGAACTTCTTTCCTTCGAAAATGATGGTGTGACCCGCATTGGGACCACCTGCAAAGCGAGCTACGATATCGTACTTGGGTGTGAACACGTCCACAACCTTACCTTTTCCTTCGTCTCCGAAAACTATGCCCAGCAGGGCATCGACTTTACCTTTGTTCATAAAAATATTACTATTTATATTTACCATTTAATGAGCCGATTTAGCGATTTTCGCGCTTTGCCAAGTCGTCCTTAGTCTGATCAATTCTTGCGATTGCATTCAGCACAGCCTTCCGCAGATGCAGATTAGGACTTTCCTGTAGTGAGTTTGCTTGGTCGAGGACTTCATTTCGACTGCGTTCAGTAAGCACTGCACCTTGCATCAGCAGACGGGTGATGAGAAGGAAACCGCATAGTTGGAACATCTCGTCGGAATGTCCCATCCACTCGAAAGCCTTGTCCGAAGCGTAAGGAAGACGCGAGAAGAGATTCATGACTGTCAACTGTGCTATTTCGGCATTGGGCATTTGTTCGACCCAAATGTCAGCAACATCGGGCCAAAAGCGCTCTACTGGCATTAAAAGTCCTGCCAAGATCTTGCTTTCACGTACATTTTCGTGCCACAACTGCTGAGCAAGTTCGTGGGAAGGAGTGAACTGTCGGGCTATTTCCTGCAAGCGAGGCAGGTCGATTCCGAAGTTTACGTGGTAGTTCAGGCCAGCCTCACGCATGCGAGCAGAGGCCACCCCATTCATGTTGGCACGCAACTCCTTCTTTATCTCCACTATGGTTTCCTCAACACTCATAACTGTATGTTTTGCCGTAACGTATCATCTGGTCAGCATACGCCTCGCCATACGTTATATTTATGTCCGTAATCTGTCCGTTTTCGTCACGAACAAGACTAAATTGCGGGTTTATGAAGCCCTTATAAGGGGCAATTCCAAGCTTTTTATAACGCGATAACACCTCTTGGTGAAGCTCTGCATCGACCTTAACGCCGTATTGTTCCACCAAATCACGAGCCGCTTCATAGTCGCCTTCGCTCTTTATGCGTTGCACCTCAGCCAAAAGTTGACCTACATGAGTGCGAAGCTTCTCGTAATCGAGGATGCGAAGATAGGTCTTTCCGTCAATGACCTCGAGTTGCATGGCTTCTGGAGCATGATGGAGCAACCAATGGGCAATGAGCGAACGATTGCGCATGTGTGCTTCCTCAATCTGACGACCCGGTTCGATGCGCACCAACTGGGTAAACAGGCCATTCATCAAGTAAGTGTAATACTGCCCTTTATAGGCTTCCGCATTAGGCGTGAGACCGAACTCTACGAGTTTGGCGTCTGGGATGTAATAGAGAGCAAAGAGGTCGGCGCGAGCCTCCTCGATAGTGCTTCCGTAGGCTTTCAGAGCGTCGGCATCTACTCCAGACTTCATACATCCACTCCCGTGCCCTAGGCATTCATGGAGGTCGGTATGCAAGTCATCAAGATCCATTGTCCATTTACTCTTGACCATTGACAGGGATTCTGGCAGAACAAATTCCTCGTAAAAGCCACTGCCCTTAGCAACTTCATTATAGGCCTTCGTAAGATTGCCCAGCGTCACGCTCTTGCTACCATGTTCCTGACGCACCCAATTGCTGTTGGGCAAGTTGATGCCTATGGCACTACTGGGATACAAGTCGCCACCTAGCATTGCCGCCTCTACTACCCTTGCGTCAATGCCTCGACACTCGATTTTCTTGAACTCTGGAGACACTGGTGAATGGTCCTCGAACCACTGGGCATTCCGACTCAGTTTCTCGCTTCTGCTCGTGGCGTCGGCATCCTTGATGTTGACGTAGCCTTCCCACGATGCTTTCAGACCAAGCGGATCGCCATAGACTTCCGTGAATCCGTTTGTAAAATCGATGGTGCCTTCCAACTGTCGCACCCAAAGAATGGTATATTCATCGAAGGTGGACAAGTCGCCAGTCTCGTAAAAGCGAATCAGGGTTTCTATGACCTCATGCTGTTGTTCGTTCTCGGTCACTTCCTGTGCCTTTCGCAACCATCCTACAATCTTCCGAATCGTAGCACCATACATGCCATCAGACCTCCAGACACGTTCCACCAACCTACCGCTGTCGTCCTTCTCGAGACGACTATTCATGCCATACATCACAGGGTGCGGGTCGTCCTCTTTTTTCATCTGTACATAGAAGGCTTCTGCCTCTTCCTGAGTAATGTCAGGCGCATAATAATTGCATGAAGATGTCTGCAAGAGGTCGACACCTTCGTCCTGATTGACTCGCTTGGGAAGAAAGTTTGGGTCGAAGATAACACGAAGTAATTCCTCGTCGACAGGATAATCCACATCGACCAAAGCATCCCTAAAGAACTGTTCACTAAAGTCGGGACGGAACTTCTCACAACCATAGTGGTGGTGAATGCCGTTGGAGAACCACACGCGCTTGAGATAGACCTCGAAGCGTCGGAATTCATCGCTTTCCCTATCGCCACTATAGCGCAAATAAACGGCTTCCAGCATGCGACGAATGGGAAGGTTGAAACGACAATTCTGATGCCATAGGATGTCGCGCCCCGACAAAGCAGCCTCGCTCAGGTAATAGACATACAACTTCTGCCTGAGTGACAACCGTTCGAAGCCCTCAACCCGATAGCGCAACATCTGAATGTCGGCAAAGCGCTCTCCAACGTACGAAAAACTCATTTCTTCCCTAATTTTTCTTGTTGTTGTACACGATATTCACGTGGGGTAATGCCCTTTATGCGATAGAAAGCTGCATAGAAGGACTGGCGGTTGGAAAAACCCACGAGGTGTGCAATCTCTCCGATGGAGCATTCGGCATAGCGATGGTCGATGAGCATATACAAAGCCTCGCTAATGCGATATTCGTTCACCAACTCAGAATAGTTCTTCTGGAAACGCAGGTTTACCACCGCACTCACATATCGGCTGTTGGTCCCCAACTCTTTGGCCAGTTTCTGTGCCGAATAGTCCGGGTCACGATACTTCTTCTCTACCAAGAGCTTGTGAAGAATCTTTTCATAGAGGGCGTCGGTAAGTTCAGGGCGCAACAGCATTCGGTACGCCGCATCTCGCTCCTTTTTCTCTGTAATGTTATACTTTGGCATGATCCAAGGATTTTCTCTTTGCAAATGTAAACATTTTTTTCGAAAGAAGCAAATCTTTTGTGTCAATTTATTTCGGAAAACGAAGAAAGGTACAAGCTGTTGGCTAACATTTGACATTTGAATTTGGTGGGGAGGTTCTGTTATTTTCTTCCATACTTTTCTATGAAATGAGAAAAAATGATTACATTTGTAGCATCAATGGTGTTGCAATACCTTTGTTTCAAATCGTTGTACTATGAAGAAGATACTCCTGTTCACCGTCATTCTGTTTGTGCTGTTCACGCTTATTGTCATCGTGGGGAACGTCATCGTTATTGGTGAGAAGATCACCGCTGTCGCGGGTGTACCTTGGTTCGAGTACGCATTCTATATCATACTTCTCATCGTGGTGGGGTGGCTTCTCTACGTGGCTCTGTTCCAACCCTTAATTGCTATTCACTTCGCACCAGAGTTCCCTGTGCTGGCAATGGAGGACCAAGAGGAAGGCATCGACGACCTGACGTATCGCAACCGCCTTACAGCCTTCGCTCGCAAACTGAGCGACAACTGCTACTACCTGCCTGCCGAACAACGTCAGGAACACCAACAGCAGTTGCTGTCCCAACTCCGGCAGGCTACCGACACCGATGCAGTGAAGTCATTGCTGAACGAGGAACTCAAGCAACGTTATGGCAAAGTTGACAAGCACATCATCAGTTACGGCACAAAGGTGTTCATCATTACCGCCGTTTCGTCGAGCAACCGCCTCGACACACTCGCCACACTAGGACTCAACTACCGAATGGTGGCCGACATTGTGCGTGCTTCGGGTTTCCGCCCCAACCATCTGCAACTGGTTAAAATCTATTACTACGTCATCAGTTCAGCCTTCCTCAGTTACTTCTTCCAAAGCGCGACAGACTCGGCCGATGACCTTCTCGACGGCATAACTGATGCTGAAATCGACACTTTGGACGTGAATGTTGCCGACATGGAGATTCCCGATGTCGACGCCTCGAACATCGACTTCACCCAGTACGTCAAGAATCTGAACCTGCCAGGAATCCCCATCGCCCCGCTGGCCGACGGACTTGCCAATGCCGTGATGACCGTTGCCATAGGCTACATCACCAAGCACTACCTGCAGAAGGGTTCAAAGGAACTGAAGGGGGCCAAGGGACGCCGCGTGAAACTGAAAGCCAAGATGAAAGCCCTAGGTCAAGTGCCCACCCTACTGGTGGAGATACCCAAGCAGATGGGCAACACGGGATTGTCATGGGCAATGAAAGGCTTCGAGAAAGCCTACGGCAAGATGGCAGGACACTCCGACACTTCCACTTCCGCCGACCCTCTGGACGACATCGACGCCATCACACCCGAGGAAGTTCTCCCCACCGAGAAGAAATCCCGCAAAAAGGGCATCTTTGGCTTCTGGAGTTAAAAGTGAGGAATGAAAAACATCGAGGCAAATCCAAAATTGGTTTCGCCTCGATTGTTATTATTTATTCGCTTGCCATTTTTACCTATATTTGAGCCAGCAGTTTAATATATATTTCGCCCACAAATGTACAAAAGAAAAACATAAAGCGCAAAACAAAACGCAAAAATCCCCCGACTCTCAATTGAAAGTCGGGGAGATTTGTAAAGAGAGGATTAGAGGTTCACCGTGTAGCAGGCTGAAACGCCAGCGGCGGCACTAAGAGCGGCAATCAATGCCGTTAGAGGACTCACCCCCCTTACCCCCTCCCTGTTAAGGAGGGGGAGCAGTTAGTTGCAGCATGCACTTACACCAGCGGCGGTGGTCAGTGCGGCAATGAGAGCCGTCAATAGTTTCCAAAGGAACTTGAAGAGTTCCCGCTTACGTTCTTGTTTCATACGAGTAAAATTTTTGATTAAAATTTTAGGAGTTAAAAGGGAGTTAAAGGGGAGTTATTCTCACTTCGTTCGAGGGAGTTAAAGTGACGATACATTTGACATTGAGACTGTGTCTTTAGACATCCCATCGGAAATCGGTTTTATTTGTTTTTCTTTGTTGTTTAGTTATTTAGTGGTCCCTCCCTAAAAGGGAGGGACCGAGGGAGAGTCCGGGGCTTCCGTTAGGGCGTAACATCGCCAGGGTCTCCTGAGCCAGAGCCGCCGCCCGAGCCAGAGGGCGTAATGTCCTGAGTCGTTTCGCCAGCGGTCACGCGAGCCTTTTCTTCCTTCTTCGCCTGCATCTGAGCGGCACGAGAGCCAACGTACTCGAACTCCGTGTTCGTGTTCAGCTGGTGGATCATCTCAGCGTCAGGGTTGAAGGTCACACGCACGCCGGTGATGTTGGCGGCAGAGAACTCCTCGTCCATGTCAGCGCCCGAGCAACGGAGGCTGATGCCGAACTTGCCGAGGCCGTTGAGCAGTACGCCGTAACCGCCCTGCAGACACTCCACGATGCACTCCACTGCGTCCTGCAGCACACCGTAGATGGTGCCCTTTGAGAAGCTGGAGCCGTGCTCCTTGATGTGCTTTGCCAGGAGGTCGAGGTCGATGGTTTCGCGTTCCTGTCGGAATGCCACAATTTCCTTTTCACTGTCCTTCTCCGAAGGATTCTTCAATCGCAATCCCAAGCTGTAGGGGATTGCTCCGATAATTCGATTTGCCATAATTTTAAAGTTTTAAGGGTTAAACAGTCTTTTAAGTCGTTCTTTTGTGTCTCGGAATTGAGCCTTAGGTCTTCCGGATTTGTACCTATAGTTCGGCGCGCCTCGAACAAGGGTTCAACATGCACTTTAACACAATACAAAGATACAAAACACATTTGACGCCGGGTGCGTTATGGTGCGTTATAGTCTGTTATGGTGCGTTATATATGAAATTTTTTTCGACTTTGCCCTTTTAGGGCGAAAATAAGAGGCATCTCGGCATAAAAAACAAACTTGTTTGTTTTGTTCTGCGCTCGATTTTCATTATCTTTGTATTATAGAACTAAAGGACACGATTTTATGGCTTTATGAACTCTAAAACGTCAAAAGCAAACTATGGAAAACTTGAAAAGCTACGGAAGGACGGAACTGGCACAAATTTATTTTCCGAACTATGTCGACAGGGCCGCATGGAGGAAATTGCGCGGATGGTTCAGTATCAATCCCCGCCTTTCCCCTCTGCTCCAACAAAGCAGGCGAACATTTACGCCTGCTGAAGTTAAGTTGATTTTTAGCGAGTTGGGGGAGCCTTAAAAGGCTCTCCCTTTTTTTCTTCATTCAAATGCGGCATGCGGCATGCGGCATGCGGCATTTGATGTTTTTGCATTTTTGAGATGGAACTAGAGAATGGAAAGTTATTATAATATATAATATTATTATATATTATAATAAAAATTTAATAATAATAAATTATAGTATTTAGTATTAAATAATTTACAATTTGTAATCCTTTATCAAACATGTTAAAACCCTGAATGCCGCATGCCGCATGCCGCATGCCGCAAACTATCCCCTTCTCTATAAATATTACGCCCTCGTATAGGCGCGTGTATGCAAAATTATTTGTATATTTGTGGGCGAAATCATTAAACACTAGGAAGATTATGAATACGCATGAGAAGCATTTAGAAGACTTTAAGAAGTCAATGGCCGAGAAAAGTGTGGAAGCCCTGATAGAGGATTTCAACAGAGAGGTAGGTTCAAACGCATGGGTCTCCATGCGAGCATACCACGACTTTGCCCTCATCGAAACCCTCATAGCCAAGGGCATCGATGTCTCTGCCATTTATGATGGCAAGTCCATCTCCTTTGCCCGCCACATTTCCCTTAATGAAGACAAGTCAAGAGTTGTTTGCGTAGATTAAACTTACTATTTATGAGTAGAAGCAAATTTTATGATTCTATAAAAGACGTGATTGACGAAAGAGGCGTTGAAACACCATACAAGAATGGATTAACGCTCTACTTTCCCAATACCGATTACACTTATCCTTTCAAATGCGACGGATACATGGAGCCTGTCGTTAATGGCAATAAATTCCGTTTGATTATTGAGTATAAGTTGGATGAGTTGTTAAATGACAAGTCTGGTAAAGCCAAAGTGCTGATACAGGTAATATGGTATTTGAAGAAGTTTGAACTGGATGGGAAGATTATACCTAACGTCTGCCTTGTTGGAGATAAAAATGAGTGTTTTGCACTCCAAACCAATCCTCTGCTGAAATATCTGGATGAAGATGTAAACTGGGATACCGCTCCTTCACAGGCACATCTTAACTATCCTGAGGTAGTGGTCAAAATCGCTAATGACACAGAAATTAATCCATTTGTTTTTAATATCGATGAGAATTTTAGTTTCAAAGTTGTTGCCGAAAAAATTCAAGATTTGGCATGCAATATCCAGCGATATGTCCGTGTAACAGAACATAACATTTCTAACATTTTTAACTATTTCTGCAAGAACGTCCTTAAAGGAAAAAATAAACTGAACGGACATGATTTGGTGGGTATCTTTATGGGGGTGCTAAATGATCAGACCAACTATTACCAACATCCCACCAAACCCAATATTCTCGTGTGCAACGGTACTAACGTGAATATGGACGGTAGCAATTTCAAGTCTTTCTTTGGCTATTTCGATAGAAACTATACGCCACAAGAGAAAACGAGAATGACCAGCATTGCCGATCGTCTGATTGAAGACGCAGACAGACGAATGAAAGGCGATTTCTGGACACCGACGCTCTTTGTGGACTATGCGCACCAGATGCTTGAAAATGAGTTGGGAGAAGATTGGAAAGAAAAATTTGTGGTGTGGGACAATTGTTGGGGTACAGGAAACCTCACGCGAGACTATCAGTTCAACGAGTTATACTGCTCAACGCTTTTTCAGAGCGAGTTGGATATGGGTGCGAACTATAATCCCGAAGCTACCAAGTTCCAGTTTGACTTCCTGAATGATTATATTCCGAGTCCAGATGACATTGTGCAGTATCAATCGAAAATGCCGCAGGGACTATATGAGGCACTCAAACAAAATAAACCGATAGTATTCTTCCTCAATCCACCATATGCCACATCAAGTAGTAATTTTGGTGCAGGTAATAATAGCACGAAAGGTGCTGGTTCGTGTGATACGGCCGTTAAGAAGAATATGGTTCGTGAGGGCATGGATAATGCCAGCAAGAACTTGTATGCGCAGTTTATATACCGTATAATGCGCATTAAACAGGTCTTCCATCTGACCAACTGCCACATTGGTCTATACTCTCCTCCGTTGTTCTTGACAGGGCCAGCTTGGGCTGTATTTAGAAAACACTTCTTAAAAGAATTCGCTTATGTAAACGCTTGCCAATTCCAAGCAAGTCACTTTGCCGACGTATCAGATAGTTGGGGTATATCATTCACAATTTGGAAATCAGGCGAAACCACAAACAAAGAAAGTTTTTCTTTTAAGTTGATAGATGAGGTTGAAGGAGAAATCCAAACCATAGGGCGTAAGATTGTGTACAATATTGACGGAAAGACTTCTGCAAAAGAATGGATAAAGCAACAGATAAAGGGAATTAGTGTAGAAGAAAGGCCTACTTTCTCAAGTGCATTATCTGTCAAAGAGGGTAAAAACTGTAAAACAAAAATAAACCGGAATGCCTTGGGTTGCTATTCCAATATGGGCAATAATGTCGACCAGAATCAACAAAAGGTTGCCATTTTTACTAGTTGTGATTCAAGTAACGCTAATGGATTATCTATAATGTCCAATAATTATGAGCGTGTTATGACGTTGTTTGCAGCACGTAGGCTTGTTAATAAAAATTGGATAAATTGGGCTGACGAGTATCTCGCTCCTAATGAAAGTCATCCAAAATGGAAAGAATTTGTAAATGATAGTATTGTTTACTCTCTATTTGAAAGCAAATGCAATCAGGCTTCTTTGCGGCAAATAGAGTTCAAAGGCAAGAAATGGAATATCTACAACGAGTTCTTTTGGATGAGCAAAGAGGAGATTCTACAATTGGCCTCGGAGAATCAATTGGATGAATGCTATAATGATGCAAGAACGGCCAAGGACCGATTCGTCTATCAAAAACTTCAGACAATAACCCTTTCGCCGGAGGCGCAAGCGGTTCTTAATAAAGCAAATGAAATTGTACGTTCTACTTTCCCGTTCCGAGAATTATTCGATGGCAGTCATCCAGAATATCAGATAATGAACTGGGATTGCGGTTGGTATCAAATAAAAGCACTCGCGAAAGAGTATGGCAAGAACCAATTAGACGAATTCAATGTGCTCTACAAAGCGTTAGCGGACAAAATGAGACCGATGGTCTTTATTTTGGGCTTTTTAAAATAGGCGTTGATGCTACACTAATTTATTTAAGATTATGTATAATACAACAGATTTTCTTGAGCTTTATACGACACTCGAAGGTTGGGCAATATCGAAATATGGTGAAGAAGGTGTCAAAGGTATTGAGCAGTGTCACCATGATAGGAATATCCAGAGGGAGGTTCGCTATTTCAGAAGCGTACGCAATTTGTTTAGCCATAATCCCAACGGAAGTTCCAAACCTTTGATTGAGTTGACAGACGAATTTAAAGAACGCTTTGAACGCCTATGCAATCATCTCATGGGAAACAGTGCACAAATATCAATCCCCTTTAAGGATATATATAAACGCGAAATGAGCGATAAGGTTATCCCAACCATCGAACGGATGAAAGAAATGTCCTATACCTATGTCCCTGTAATGAATGGGAAAAAGATTTGGGGCGTGTTTAGCGAATCTGCTATCTTTAATTTAGTGGGTGATGGCAATCTTTCGCTCATAGACAATGACATTCCTTTTTACAAAATTGGAAAATACATAGCTGAGTACTCAAAAAATGGTGTATTCGACTTCATAGGTGTTAATGATTCCATTGATGACATTCGCAGGACGTTCTCCGATGCAACAAATAAAGGGAGAAGACTTGATGTCCTCTATATCACGACAACTGGAGACCAGAAGGGCGACTTGGTTGGACTTGTTACGGTGTGGGATATTTCAACGCTCTAAACCCTCGAATTCGGAGTCTTGAAAACAATAGAATAACAAATAAAGGAAATACAATGGAATTCACATAAAACAACAATTAGTTGAAAAACTTATATAGTAATGAAAGGACAATCCGTGGGTATAATGAAAAAAAGTGATATTGAACAATTAAAAGAGGTGGTGAAACGCCTGCGCGAGGCAGGTATCGATGCGCAGTTGTGCGACACGCCGGTGCCGGTGAGCGGCAACGGGGCTGTGTGCGGGATTCCGCAAGAGATCTGCGACCAATACCTATCCGACTACATGCTTCTGCCGAAGGCTCTGGTGGGTAGTCAGTTCGAGATGTTTATCCCTGCCACGGGAAACTCGATGTGCGACGCTGGTATAGAGGAAGGCGACCAACTGAGGGTGCGCTTCGGAATGACGGCTCGCGATGGCGACATCGTGCTGGCTTGGATTGACGGACGATGCACGGTGAAGTCGTTCTACACCGACGACGACGGACGCAAATGGCTGGTGCCTCAGAATGAGGACTACGACGCCATATTGCTGACGGAGGAGATGGACGTGGACATCATGGGCGTTGTGGTTGCCGTAGAGAAGTCGTCACCGCGAACGCCAACCCGCGCCTTGCGTATGGCAGTAAGGCAGACGAAGAACAAACTGCACGCCGCGAGAAAGTTGAGCGAGGAGGAGGTTGACGAACTGATTGTGAAGATGGGCGAGGAGGTTGCTCATGCTCGCCAATGGTTCTCCGTCTATAAGGCAATGGCTGAATACAAGGTGCAGACGCCAGCCGACTACAGAGGCTTCTGCAATCGCGTGACAACGCTGTTGCCCAATCACGGACACCTGCCTGTGGCAAAGGAGATTGGTCGCATGGAGACGGGATGTTTCGCCCAACCCATATCGATGTGGGAGGAGAGTACTGCACCCGTCAAAGGTGCGCGTTTCTACGACTACAAGCGCATAGCGCAACTGATGAAGACATGCCTCGCCGAAGCAAAACTCCCACCATCGTGAGGCAAAAATCTTGAAAACTTCCACCGCTGAAGGGTAAAACTCCCACCAAAGAGAGAAAAGTGGGCGAAACTCCCACCAATTCTCCCACTAACTCCCACCCGACGGAACAATACTTCCGCCGGGCTTTTTTTGTCCGTAACTTTGTGTTGTGAAAGTCATGACTCACACAAGAATTAACACAAAAGTATAACGTACAAAAAAAATTACTATGGAAAAAATTGTAAGAATCCTGAGCCAGTCACCGCTGGCGACACGCCAGTACATCGACCGTAAGACTGGCACCGAGAAAGTAATGAACTCAGTAGCGTTGCACCTGACGGATGGAGTGGACAACTTCATCGCAGAGATCACCGGCGAACGTGCCGTGAACCTCCCAGTCCTATCTACATCGACAAAATCAGTGTAATCTAAGGAGGAGAATACTATGGACATTAAGATTCAAATTTCAGACAGCGTTTATCGCGCATTGCTCGAAGAAGGCAAGCGAATTGAAGGAAGTATCGGGCTGGTAAATCCCAAGCAAGGTAATTTCAACGCATGGCGTCGTCGCCGTACTTACGAGGCGCCAGAGACTCGTTACATTCGCTTGCCTCATGGAAGGGTAAGTGTAACGGAAGAACGGGTTAACCTGACCCTTCGCATCGACCGCAGGGAGACCGACATCGTCCCCCATCGGGCTATCGAAAGTGAAGCCACGCAAGCAGCAGATTTTGTATTTACGCACTCACTTGACTGTTAAATCGCAATGGCATCATGTTTAGCTACCAACGTAAATATAATCAGCCGACAAAGGCTGTGACACGCGAAGTGTTTTGGGGTCTCCTGCGAGACCCCAAAACCATCGCCAAGATAAACAAGTATAGGGAGACTGGTGACGGTGAGTTGAAGAAATCACTACCAGCCTTCATGTTCCAAGCCATGTTCGATGAAACAAAAAACAAGAAGGGAAAAGTCGACCGTTGGCGCGTGCAAGTAGCGACAAGGCTAACAGGGCTTGTGGTTATGGATATTGATCACGTGGATAATCCACGCGAACAATGGGAAAAGATGAGGACCCACCTCAATCCTCCCTTAAAGGGAGAGGAGAAGACCCCCCTCTTATCCCCCGAGGGGGAAGATGGTCAGGGCGCAAGCGAAACTACTCCCCTCGCTAACAGAGAGGGGATGGGGGTGAGTCCTCTGGGGGAGAGTCCTATCCTTCTCGTCTATATTACACCGAGCGGCAAAGGGCTGAAGATTGTGTTCAAGGCTCGAACGGAATGGGGCAACCTTATCGATAATCAGCATCGCATGGCGGAATTGCTGGGTGTTGAGGTGGACGAATCGTGCAAGGACTCCTCGCGTATGTCGTTCGTATGCCGTGAGGAAGATGTGCTCTTTATAAACGAAGATGAACTCTTTAGCTATGAGAACAAAGAGTTTGCAGCAAAGTACGAAAACGATTATAGAGAAGGAAAGAACCAACCCACCAACAACCTCTCCCCAACCCTCTCCCAAGGAGAGGGAGAAGTCTCCCCTTGGGGAGATTTAGAGGGGGCTGTAGAGGGGTCGGGGGAGAGTCCTGATACCCCTTTGCCACTTTACCACGATGTTCCTTACTCGAAGATTGTGGAAGCATGGCTGAAAGGCAAACAGGTAAAGAAGGGCGACCGTCATCGCACATCGATGATGCTTGCCAACCAACTCCGTTACATCACGGACAACGACGCAAAGCTGATAGAGCGCATTTTGCGCGATGTCCCATTCGTGAAAGAGATCATGGAAGAGCGCAACGAAGACATCTCAGCTACCATTGAACACGCCATGAGCCAAACTTTCCTCAGTGGAATGCCTAAGCGAATGAGCGAGGCGTTGAAGCAGGTCCTTCAAAAGGAAAATGATTCCACTTCCCTCTCTAAAAGTGAGGGGGCGAAAGAGCGTACTTCATCCAATATCTATGCTACTCTTCCCCTTGATGAATGGGCGAGTGAATTAAAGAAGCTGACACCCAAGTACCCCTGCATGAAAGAACTCTTCCGAAATCTGCATCCCCACAAGATGCCGGCCGTCCTCTTTTCGAGTGCCGCCATGTTCGGTACACTGATGACAAGGGCGTGGTATCATTTCTGGTACGAACCTGAAATAGAGCGAAGACTCAACTATTGCATCTTCGTCATTGGAGACCCCGGTGCAGGAAAGAACGTTATCGAGAAATTCTACCACCTTTTGGCACAACCCATGCTGGAGGCAGATCAACCAGGCATCGATGCCTTGAACAAGTACAAGGATAGCAGAACGGAACGTACCACTAGCACCAAGGCGCAGAAGGGTGACGCCCTGAAGAAGCCGAACGTTATCATAAGGGTGCATCCCTCGCGCACTTCAACAGGCGAATTCATTCGCCACATGATTGGTGCCGTGGAAGAGGTGGGAGACAAGATGATGAACCTCCACATGTTCTCGTTCGACTCCGAACTCGACAATGTCACCAAGAACAACAAAGGTGCTGACTGGAAGGACCGCGAAGTGATGGAACTGAAAGCATTTCACAATGAGCAGGACGGTCAGATGTATGCCAATCAGGAGAGTATTTCAGGCATGTTCAACGTGTATTGGAACTTCATCTATACCGGCACGCCCTATGCCCTTGCGAGGAAGATAACCCAAAGGAACTTCGGTTCGGGCATGTCGACACGCCTTGCCGTCATTCCCATGCCTGACGAGGGTATGGCAGAGCGCAAGCAGAAGGTTGACCTGAAAGCCAACGACGTATTGCGCGAATGGGCAAACCGACTCGACAAGGTACAGGGTGAAATCCCCATCGAACCCTTGAACGATGTAACCTACGAGTGGCAAGCAGGGAAGATGGAGATAGCCGACTTCAACGAGGACAAGGCAGAACGAAGCATCCTGAAGCGCATACCATACTATGGCATAGGAGTGTCGTTGCCTTTCATCCTTATGCGTCATTGGAAGGAGTGGAGTGAGAAGAAAACCCTGAAAATGGACGATACCGACAAGCAACTTTGCTTATTGGCAATGGACATTCAGTATCGCACACAGCAATTCTTCTTCGGAGAAATGGCACGCCGATACTACGAGGACCAAAACAAGTCGTTTGAACAAGTGCAGAGGTCAACAAGATACCAAGTGTGCTATAAGAAGTTGCCCGAGCAGTTCGGCATCGAAGGCTTTATGCAAGTTTTCGGACTTGAAAATTCGTCGGCACGTAAGGCTTTGACACGCTTAGTCAAGGAGAATGTAATCAAAAGAATGAGCAGAGGTAAATACGAAAAGACGCTAAAAGAATTACATAATTAAAACTATGAATTACAAAAACAGCCGTGGGTGGCGAAACAATAACCCACTGAACATTCGCAGAGGCGAGCGATGGCAAGGACTCGCCGCAAACCAAAATGACCCCTGCTTCTGCAAATTCATAAACATGGCATGGGGCTATAGGGCAGGAATGAAGGTCCTGAAGTCATACTACCGCCTGTTCATGCAGCAAGGGATTTTTTTCAATGTGCAGAACGTCATCCGTCGTTGGGCACCTGCTAGCGAGAATGATACGGAAGTGTACATCCTTGGAGTATGTGCTAGGACTGGTTTTGACCGAGAAATGCTACTTTGCCGGCCTTCTACGCCGAAGGGGGCATGGCAGATGGCGGTCCTGATGGCGGCAATGACCTGCGTGGAGTGTGGTTGCTGGTGGCAGCACGTGGACTTTAAGAGTTTGAGTCTTGGAATCTATAAAGCAACAGATCTCTATGTGGAAGAAGAGGCCATCCGACGACTCGAATACTGATGAACTCCTGTTGGCATTAGGCGTGTTCGTCACAATCTACATCGTACTGCTATGGATGATCCTGCTTGCCTAAAATGAGACATCGAGACATCGAGACATTTAATGTCTCTAAAATGAGAATCAGGGCGGCCCCAATTGGAGTCGCCCTGATGTTTTATTTCAGCAATGAAGCCATTTCTATGGGGTCGGCGCCGTACTTTATGGCCAAGAGCGACGCTCGCAGTTTTTCCTTATTTAACTTTTTCCCCAAATTATTTGTCAGAACCAATTTTTTTGTATTCTTTTGCAAAAGATTGGGGGCTAGCGCTCCTTGTAAAGCATTGATAACATGAGAATAACGATAGTAGGAGCAGGTTCTATAGGTACCCACCTAGCCAAGTATCTCTCTGGCGAGCAGATGGACATTTTCATCATCGACAAAGACCCGCAGAAGTTGGCCTTGCTCGACTCGGAATACAATCTAATGGCCATTGAAGGAGACGCCACCGAGTTCTCTACCCTGCGACAAGCCGATGTGGGAAATTGCGAATTGTTCATCGCTGTTACAGACATCGCCGAACGCAACATCGTGGTGTGTGGCGTGGCAAAGTCGATGGGGGCACGCATGACCGTTGCCCGAGTAGATCGTCCCGACTACATCGAACCCCACAACCTGAAGGTGCTTGCAACAATGGGCGTCGACAAGGCCATCTTCCCTGAATACATTCTCGCCAACGGAATCATCGATTCGCTTAGGCACCCCTGGACACGCAACTGGTTCGAGTTTGACCGTGGCCGAATGACCCTCATGGGAATCCGTCTCGAAGCCGATGCGCCCATCGCCGGAGCCTATTTACGCGACCTTGCCTCCAACGATAGATTCTTTCATGTGGTAGCTATCCGTCGACGCTTCACCACCATTATCCCTAATGGTGATTGCATGCTGATGCCTGACGACGTGCTCTTCGTGACGACTACCGCCTCTCGTCAATCCGAACTGGCTCGCCTTACCGGAAAGACGATGTTCGACATCCACCGCGTGTTGGTTGCCGGGGGCGGAAAGACAGTGGAGATGATGCTGGGCTTGGCGCCTAAAGGTCTCCATTTTACCGTCATCGAGAGCAATGGCGCCCGAGCGGAAGAACTCATCCGGAAGTGTCCCAATTGTGATGTTATTGTGGGTGAGGCAGGCGAAATCGACGTACTGGAAGAAGCCGGCGTGAGTAAGGCCGATGCATTCGTTGCACTGACAGGGACCTCGGAGGGCAACATCCTCTCGTGCCTAACTGCCAAAGACTTAGGCATACGCAAAACAGTGGCACACGTTGGCCAGCAACATTTGTTGCAGATGGCCGAGGCCTTCAACATCGGCACCATCGTGAACAAGCAGAGACTCATGGCCAACACCATCTTCCAATTGATGATTGATTCCGGCTCGCTCTCTTCCAAATGCCTCGCCCTGTCCGATGCCGAGATGGTGCGTCTGGCTGTCCGCAACGACTCGAAGATAGCCGGCAAGATTGTTCGCGAACTGAAGATACCTCGCGAGATTACTTTGGCTGGCATTATCCGAGGAGGCAGGAGTCAGGTGGTAACGGGTCAGACCATGCTGAAGGCAGGGGACCACGTACTCGTTGTTTGTCTGCAAGGCGGATTGCGCAAAGCCAAAAAATTCTTCAGCTAACAGGCGAATGGCCAACTGCGAGTTTCATTCTTAGACATTTGACCTTTGACTTTTGCCCTTAGTCCTTAGCCCAATAATAAAACTCATGAAATACCTATTCGCCCACCCACAGAGCAATGCCATAAACTTTGGCATGATTACGCGTATTTTGGGACAGATGATGATGGTGGAAGCCGTCTTCATGATGCTCCCATTCGTCGTTTGCCTGCTCTATGGCGAAGAAGACTGGAAGCCCTTTGCCCTGATTGCTTCCATTACCTTGGTGATTGGTGCCGCCATGAACTATTTCACCAACCCGCGAAATCGGTTGTTGAGGCGTCGCGACGGCATGTTACTCGCTTCGGTGGCATGGATCGTGTTCTCCCTCTTCGGCATGCTCCCCTTCATGCTATGTCAAACCCCACTAAACGTTCACGAAGCCTTCTTCGAAGCCATGTCGGGCTTCACCACCACGGGGGCAACTGTCATTCGGGATGTGGAGCAATGCAGTCATGGTATTCTCATGTGGCGATCACTCACCCAATGGATAGGCGGACTGGGCATCATTCTCTTTACCCTCACCTTCATTCCTGCCCTCAACAACAGCGGCAGCCTCATGCTCTTCCACGCCGAGGCCACGGGTATCACCCACGAGAAACTTGCCGCTCGCATCTCTCACACTGCCAAGTTGCTTTGGGGACTCTACACCGTGCTCACGATACTCCTGATAGCCTTGCTCTGCTGTGGTCCCATCGGACTGTTCGAGAGCGTGTGCCACGCCTTCACGTGCATCTCCACAGGAGGTTTCTCCACCCACAACCTGGGCATTGCTGTCTATCATTCGCCCTACATCAAGTTCATTCTCGTCCTGTTCATGTTCATCGGCGGCGTTAGTTTTGGACTCATCATCCTTGCCTATCGCAATTCGTGGCGCGAAATGTGGCGCAATGATGTGTTCCGCTTCTATCTAGGCAGCATCGCCTTCTTCTATGTACTGGTGGTAGCATCCATTGTCTATCGAGGTCATTATATAGGATGGGAGAGCGTTACCATCGATCCCCTCTTCCACATCGTCTCCGCCCTGACGTCGACGGGCTTCAGTGCCGGCAACTGGGAAGGTTGGGGCATCCTTGTCCTCACCCTCACCTTCTTCATGATGTACGTAGGAGCTTGTGCAGGCTCTACTACGGGAGGAGCCAAGATCGACCGTCTGGTCTATCTGCTCAAGAACTTTATCTTCGTCATTCGGCGTTACGTTCGTCCGCGTTTGCTGGCCTCTGTCGATGTCAACGGTCAACACGTCAATGCCGAGAGGGGCAGCGAGGTCTCCGCTTTTATCTTCATCTACACCACCCTCATCGTGTTTGGCGGAGTCGTTCTTGTGGCGCAGGGCTTCCCCATTGTCGACGCCTTTTTCTCATCTTTCTCGTGTGTGTCGAACAACGGATTAGGGGCAGGAATCACGGGCATCACGGGTTCCTACGATTTCCTTCCCGCCTCGGGCAAGTGGGTCATGTCCCTGCTCATGCTTGCCGGACGTCTGGAAATTATTACCCTCATCACCCTGTTCCTTCCCTCCTTCTGGCGTAACTGATTCCTGACTTCGGAAATAAAAGTTGAAGGGAGAATATTAAACAATCGAAGCGACTCACTATCACGTGGGCCGCTTCGAAAGTTTTTATTTCAGTAATGAAGCCATTTCTATGGGGTCGGCGCCGTACTTTATGGCCATCTGCGTGTCGTGGCGAGCAAGTTTGCGCTTCTTCATCTCCAGATACAAGGTGGCCCTGCTGACATAGAAATCGGCATTCTCGGGCTCCATCTCTATGGCCTGAGTGAGGTCGGCAAGAGCCTGCTCGTAGAGCCTGCGGTGCTGTTCCATCCCCCCACGAATGGCATAGAGCACCGCATGGCGGGGATAAACGGCAATGAGGGCATTGATCTGTTCCATAGCCTCGCGAGGCCGACCTGAGCGGTCGTTGACAAGAATCAGACCGATGTAGGCTTTCTCGTCGAGGGGCTCGATGGTGAGGATGGTTTCATAGTCGGCTCGGGCTCGCTTGTAATCGTGCATTCCCGCATAGATGTGGGCTCTCATCTGCAGGGCTTCCATGTTCTCGGGCTGGAGGTCGAGGACATCGGAATAGTCGGAGGCAGCACGCGCCTGATTGCCCATGCGATAGAGCAGAGCGGCACGGTCGAGTCGCAACTCCATATCCTTAGGACTAAGGTTCAGACCAGAGGTGTACAAGTCCAAGGCCTCCTGATTGTGACCTTGTCGTTCCTTTATTCTACCCAGATAACGAAAGAGAATGTGATTGCCCTGATGTGTGGGCTCTTGTTGCATTGCCTGGCGGAAAAGACTATCGGCTTGCAAAAGGCTATCGGCCGATAGAGCATCCATCCCCTGACGCACCAAACTATCGTAGGACTCTCTCTCTTCTTCCTCCATAGAAGGGAGAGATGGTTTTGCCTGAATCACAAAAAACATGGACACGAGCAAGAGCAGACATCTCATAAAAGATTAGTAATTAAAATGTCAATCTTCAATAGTACATTCTTTTCCCTCCCACTCGCGAGGGAGGACAAGGGAGAGGGGCTTTATTTTCTTTTAATGTATTCCACAATCCAGGCACCAACCTCGCGAGTTCCGTACCGTTCGCCCCCTTCGACCTGAATCTCCGGTGTACGCACATTTTGGTCGAGCGAGGCGTTAACGGCTTCGCGAATGAGCTCGCCTTCGGCTTTCAAACCGAAGTACTCATAAAGCATGGCCACGGAAAGGATTTGCGCCAAGGGGTTGGCAATATTCAAGCCCTTGCCCTGAGGCCAACTGCCATGAATGGGTTCGAACACGGGTGTATGCTCACCTGTGGATGCACTGGGCAGAAGTCCCATGGAACCCGTGATGCACGAGCCTTCGTCGGTAAGAATGTCGCCAAAGGTATTCTCGGTAACCATCACGTCGAAGAAACGAGGTTCCTGAATCATGCGCATAGATGCATTGTCGACATACATGAAGTCGGTCTCCACATCGGGATATTCCTTCATCATCTCTTGAGCGACATGACGCCACAAACGGCTCGAAGCCAGCACGTTGGCCTTATCAACCACGGTCAGATGATGGCGACGCTGACGGGCATACTGATATCCGACACGAAGGATGCGCTCGACCTCAGGACGTGAGTAGTAGTTGGTGTCGTAGGCCTCTTCGGTTCCTTCCTTCTTCTCACCGAAATACATACCACCTGTCAGTTCTCGAATGCAGATGAAGTCGGCACCACGCACTAGTTCGTCCTTCAATGGAGATTTGTGTACGAGGCAATCAAAGGTGGTAACAGGGCGAATGTTGGCAAATAAACCCAGACGCTTGCGCATAGCCAACAGTCCTTGTTCGGGACGCACCTTTGCCGTGGGGTCATTATCGAATTTGGGATCTCCAACGCTGGCAAAGAGGACAGCATCAGCATCCATACACGTTTGGAAAGTCTCTTCGGGGAAGGGGTTACCCACTTCGTCGATGGCATGAGCACCACACAGGGCTTCCTTGTACGTCACTTCGTGGCCAAACTTCTCAGCAACAGCCGACATAACGGCCACACCTTGTTCCATAATCTCAGGTCCGATGCCATCACCGGCCAAAACAGCAATCTTCAGTTTCATTTATAATTATCTTCTATTATATTCAACAATTTTATGGTTGCCTTGATAGCCGCTTCCGTCTGGTCAGCATCAAGAGCATGTGTACGATAAGTCTTACCCTCGAAGTTCCATTCGATGATGGTTTGCACCAAGGCATCAGTACGTCCACCTGGCGGGATGGAAACACTATAATTTGAAAGCCAAGGGAACTGACGGCTTAGCTTGTCACGATAGATGTGGCGGATGCAACGCACAAAAGCATCATACTGACCATCGCCCGTCGCAGTTTCCTCATATACCGTGCCATTGACGTTCAGGCGCACACTGGCCACAGGACGCAAGCCGTAAGAGGTGCTTACCATGTAACTGTCAAGCTTTACTCGTTCGTCAATCGTGGCATGTTTCAGCACATCGCTCACGATGTAGGGCAAATCTTCCTGCGTAACAAGCTCCTTCTTATCGCCAAGTTCGATGATACGTTCCGTCACCCTGCGAGTTTGTTCGGGAGTTAGTTCAAGCCCAAGTTCCTTCAGGTTTTGAAGGATGTTGGCCTTGCCTGAATTCTTGCCCATAGCATACTCTCGCTTGCGTCCGAAGCGCTCAGGGATGAGGTCGTTTTGATACAAGCCAGCCTTGTTATCGCCATCGGCATGAACGCCTGCCACTTGCGTAAAGACGTGATTGCCCGTGATGGGTTGATTGGGAGGAATGGCAATACCCGAATAACTTTCCACAAGACGGCTCACCTCGTTGAGTCGTCCCTCGTTGATGTTGGTGGCAGCATGGAACTGATCCTTTAAGATTGCCTGCACGCTGGCCAACGGGGCATTGCCCGCACGCTCTCCAAGCCCGTTAACGCTGGTATGGATTCCCCAACAACCAGCCAACACAGCGGCCAACACATTTGAAATGGCCAGATCATAATCGTTGTGAGCATGGAAGTCGAAATGCAAGTCGGGGTATCTCTTCCGCATGAGACGGATGTAGGATATGAGGTCAAGCGGATTCAACACGCCCAAAGTATCGGGAAGCATGAAGCGCTCAATCCCAGAATCTTTCAGTCGGTCCATCAAGTCGAACACATAACCCTTGGAGAAACGCATTCCATTGCTCCAGTCCTCAAGGTAAACATTCACGCCGACACCTTTCTGTCGAGCATACTCCACTACCTCCAGGATATCAGAAACATGTTCGTCAAGCGTCTTATGGAGTTGCTCCTCGCAATGGCGTTTCGAGCCCTTGCAAAGCAGGTTCAGGTGTCGACAACCCGTTTCGTAAATCCAATCTACGGAAGTATGTCCATCGACAAATCCCAACACCTCTACCCTATCGAGCATACCTGCACGACGTGCCCAGCGACAAATATTGCGAACAGCATCTTTCTCGCCATCCGACACACGTGCCGAAGCCACCTCTATCCTATCGACATTGACATCTTGCAACAAAGCACGGGCTATCACGAGCTTCTCGTGAGGCATGAAACTAACGCCGCTGGTTTGTTCACCATCGCGCAGTGTCGTGTCCATGATTTCGATGGCTCTTATCTTTTCTCTTCCCATGCCTTAATTTTATCTTGATTCTCCAACAGGAAGTCGATGTCGTCAAGAGCATTCATCAGGCAATACTTCTTATAGCCGTTGATATCGAAATGCTCGCTTCGACCTGTTGCCAGATTTGTAATCTGCTGGCGAGGAACATCCACCTCCACCACGCTGTCGGGATTGGAGGCAATGGTCGAGAACAACTCTTGTTGGAAAGACGTGCTTACCACGACTGGGAGGACGAAATTATTGAGCAGATTGTTACGATGGATATCGGCAAAACTGCTGCTGACGACCACGCGGACACCATATCCCGCAATAGCCCATGCCGCATGTTCACGACTACTACCACTTCCCCAGTTCGCACCAGCCACAATGATTTCGTGAACACCCCGGTGGGGAGCCTCAGCATAAGCAGGTTGGTTCATCACGAAGGCGGCAACCGGCTTTCCGTCGGCATCAAAGCGCAGGTCGTGCATAAAAGCATCGCCAAAGAACTTTGCGTCACGCGTTGTTGAAGCCAGATAGCGCGCAGGGATAATCAGGTCTGTATTGCAGTTGTCTATTGCAATGGGAATGCAAGTAGAACGTATGATGGAAAAAGGCTCTTTCATCTTAACTTTCAATTTTAATCTTCAACTTTCCGCTCGGCCCGAAGGGACGCTTTCAGAGCGAAGCGGGGAAAGAACTATCAACTATCAGCTATCAACTTTCAACTATCATCTTCCTCACATCCGTTATCACACCGGTAATAGCAGATGCCGCCACGGTAAGTGGGCTTGCAAGCACAGTACGTGCGCCAGGTCCCTGACGCCCTACAAAGTTGCGGTTCGAAGTGGAAATTGCTAATTTGCCGGCGGGTACTTTATCAGGATTCATGGCAAGGCAAGCCGAGCATGAAGGCAAGCGCAATTCAAAACCTGCTTCCTCCAAGATCTTGTCAATGCCTTCGTCGATGATTTGCTGACGCACGGCCCACGAGCCTGGCACTAACCAAGCCACTACGTTGGGAGATTTCTGATGTCCCTTTACCACTGAGGCGAAAGCACGGAAATCTTCGATACGTCCATTGGTGCAAGCGCCCAAGAAGACATAGTCGACAGGTGTTCCTTCCAAGCGCTGACCGGGTTTGAATTGCATATAATCGAGTTGTGCGGCAAGTTGTGGACGTTTTGCCTCCGAAACCTCCTCAAGCTTAGGAATACATCCATCCACAGGGATGCCCGCACCGGGATTCGTGCCATAGGTTATGCGTGGGGCAATGTCCTCGGCACGATAGGTGACTTCTTTGTCAAAGACGGCATCGTCATCGCTCTTGAGTTTCTTCCACTCTTCCACGGCACGATCCCAATCTTCGCCTTTGGGCGCATATTCACGATCCTTCAAATAGGCGAATGTAATCTCGTCAGGAGCTATCAAACCTGCGCGCGAACCCATCTCTATACTTAGGTTCGACAACGTCAGACGACCTTCCATCGACATCGAGCGAATTGTCGAGCCGGCATACTCCACCGCATAGCCAGTAGCACCGCTTGTGGTCATCTGTGCCATGATGTAGAGTGCTACATCCTTGGCCGTTGTGCCTTTGGGCAAAGTGCCTTCGATGTTGATGCGCATGGTCTTGGGCTTGCTTTGCAGAATACATTGCGAAGCCAACACTTGAGCCACCTCACTGGTACCAATGCCCATAGCAATTGCACCGACAGCACCATGTGTCGAAGTGTGTGAGTCACCACAAACAATCGTCATTCCGGGCAGGGACAAACCTTTCTCAGGTCCAACGACATGAATGATGCCATTGTCCTTCGTACCCATGGCGAAATGGCGTATGCCAAACTCCTCACAGTTGCGGCGAAGTGTCTCCACTTGCTTGCGGCCAATCGGATCGTCGATGTGTTCCTGCTGATCGCTGGGGGTATTATGGTCTGGCATCGCATAGATTTGTTTTGGACGAAGTACTTTCAGTCCTTTGTCGCGAAGCGTATCGAATGCTTGCGGACTGGTCACTTCGTGTACATACAACCTATCGATGTATAATTGTGTGGGACCGTCTTCCACGTTCTGAATAACATGGGCGTCCCAAATTTTGTCAAATAAAGTCCTCATTTAAACTTATTTATGCAGTCAATGTATGCCTCCACAGAAGCGGTGACGATGTCAGTATTGGCGCCAAAACCATAATAGACGCGTCCGTCGTATTCCACCTGCATGTGTACCTTTCCCACATCGTCGGAACCCTTCGAAATGGCCTGAATGGTGAACTCCCTCAGGGTCATTTGACGACGAATGATGACCTTCAACGCCTTGATGGCAGCATCCACGGGGCCGTTACCTGATGCAGATGCCTCGAATTTCTCGCCCGAGATGCTAAGACCAATTGCAGCAACGCTCTTGACACCCATACCCGTAGTGACTTGCAGATAGTCGAGTTTAATGGCATGGGAAGCCGAACGATCGGCACCTGCCAATACAAGTATATCGTCGTCGGTAACCTCTTTTTTGCGGTCGGCCAGACGAAGGAATGCTTCGTAAACCGTATCCAGTCGTTCACCATCGATATCCACTCCGTTGACGTGCAAACGATGTTTCAAAGCGGCTCGTCCGCTTCGTGCCGTCAGAACGATAGCATTATCATCGATTCCCACATCCTTGGGATTCATAATCTCGTAGGTCGACGCATCCTTAAGCACACCGTCCTGATGAATACCACTCGAATGGGCAAAAGCATTGCGACCCACAACGGCCTTGTTGGGCTGAACCGGCATGTTCATCAGGCTCGAAACCATACGACTTATGGGGAATATCTTCGTGGTGTTGATGTTCGTATCGATGTTCAGGTAAGGATGTGTCTTCAAGGCCATCGTTACTTCCTCGAGACTGGTGTTACCAGCACGTTCGCCAATGCCATTGATGGTCACCTCCACCTGACGTGCGCCATTAAGCACACCAGCCAGCGTGTTAGCTGTGGCCATGCCCAAGTCGTTGTGACAATGAGTGGAGAGGATAGCCTTTCCTGCCGAAAGTCCGTCGACATGCTCCATCAGGTATTTAATCTTCTCTCCATACTCGCCGGGCAAACGGAAACCAGTGGTGTCAGGGATGTTAACCACGGTTGCACCAGCCTTGACGACGGCTTCCACCACGCGAGCCAGATACTCGTTGTCGGTACGTCCTGCATCTTCGGCATAGAACTCCACGTCCTCGACATAACGCTTAGCATACTTCACGGCACGCACGGCGCGTTCAATGATTTCCTCTGGCGTAGCATTAAACTTATATTTGATGTGACTCTCGCTTGTGCCAATGCCCGTGTGTATGCGCTTGTGCTTGGCATATTGCAAAGCATCGTTGGCAACGTCGATGTCTTTCTCCACTGCACGCGTAAGTGCACAAATGGTGGGCCATGTCACAGCCTTCGAAATCTCAACTACAGAGTTGAAATCGCCCGGACTAGATATGGGGAAACCCGCTTCAATGACGTCCACGCCCAGCAACTCCAGTTGGCGTGCGACCTCTATTTTCTCAACGGTGTTCAATTGGCAACCTGGCACCTGTTCGCCATCGCGAAGAGTGGTGTCGAATACGTACAATCTGTCACTCATAATATCTTTCTTCTTAAAAACTTTTACCCAACAGACTGCAAAGATACGAATAAGTGAGCAAAATGCCAAATTTCTTTGCGTTTTTCAACATTTTTCGTACCTTTGCCGAGATATTATTTAATAAGGTATTTGCTACACATGAAAAAAATCCTTGCAACGCTCTTCCTCTCTCTACTGGTTGTCATACCCAGCAGGGCAGTGTTGAAAGAGCGTGACTTGGCACGCACGCTGGGAGTGTTACGTGCCGAACTGAGAGCCGATTACGAGAAGCAACAGATGTTCTTGCAGATGTATGAGCAACAAGGTGCACAGCAACACCAGCAACTGATTAGTTACATGAATCAGTGTGAGCAAATCGGACTCATGCTTTATTCCCAATCGACAGAGAACACCTTCGATATGGCATACGCATGCCAGCAGGCCGTCGACCTCTATCGCCAACTCAATGACAAGAACGGTCGGACCCTACCCTACGACCGCATTATCATTCGCATGAAGCGTGAGATAGAGCGGTACAATTCCCTGATAACCTCGCTCAAGAGTATTCCGCCTGTGGCAGAGAACGATGAGGACTTGCTTACCGAGAGCGACAGCATCCTGCTCAACGCCATCGATTCTTTGGAATCGCACATGGATTCACTGTCCAAAGTCAAAGACACCCACTTGCCACCGACACCCTTGAACGACAACGAGGAAATCAACAACGAACCCCTTTACTTGAGTGGACAGCAACTGGAGGACCGCAAGGCTTGCCTCGTCTATGCCCAGACGCTGAAGGAAAACATGGAGCAATTCCTCGAAACGCTGGAGGCAGAGAGCAGTTATTACAAGAGCGTGCAGGAGAAGGTGGAACACCTCAACCGCTATGCCCAAAAGCGTTATAAAGTGCTTCAGGACAATATCTTCAAGAACGGAGGCACGAATTACTTCACCATACTTGCCAACCTTCCGCGATACATACGCCAGGCCATAAATGCCGGTAACACCAAGTACAAGCCCTTCAAGCAACACGAGCAGAGCTATTCGGAGTGGCGTGGAGTCTCCGTGCTCTTCATCAGTGTCTTCGTCCTGCTCTATCTGAGCATAGCCTTAGTCATCACCTATGTCATATTGCGCTGGCTCATGCCACATCGCTGGCGAGGCGACAACTATAAGATACGTCGCCAGATGCTCACCTTTGTCGTAGGTACGGCACTCTTTGCCGTCTTAGTCATGGTGGTGCGTTCGTTTGTTCATCGCAATTTCATCCATATGTCCACGGGCCTCATCATCAACATGGCTTGGCTTCTCGAAGTCATCTTCCTCTCCCTCTACATTCGTCTCAAGGGCAAGCAGATGCTTCATGCCGCCTACATCTACATGCCTCTGATGGTGCTCTCGTTCATCGTCATCATGTTCCGCATCATCCTCATACCCAACAGCATACTGAACCTCATCTTCCCACCCATCCTGCTCGTCTTCACCATCTGGCAATTGTGGATGTCCAAGCGCCACCGCTGGTCGTTGCCCATGCTCGACATCCTTTACTCTTACATCACAAGCATCGCTATGGTGGTTTCCTGTATTGTGGCTTGGGCAGGATATACGCTCATGGCTGTGCAGATTATGGTTTGGTGGACATTCCAGTTGGCAGCCATCACCACCATCACGTGCATCTACGACCTGATGGAGATGTACGAGAACCGCAGACTTCTGCGTCGTATCAAGACTGAGGTTGACGACGACTCTGTGGCAAGGTCACAACTGCTGAAGCAGATGAAGCGTGGCGAGTTCATCACGAAAACTTGGATCTACGACTTCGTCAATCGCACACTGGTGCCCATCCTTGCCGTATGCTCCGTACTTGTGAGCATCTACTGGGCCGCAGAGGTGTTTGAGATGACGAGTGTTTGTCAGAAGGCCTTCTTCCACAATTTCGTCGACCAGAAGGACCTCATCCAGATTTCCCTTGCCAAACTCTGCCTCGTGGCAGCACTGTGGTTTGTGTTCAGTTACATCAACTATGCCGTGCGTTGCTTCTACTCCCATTATCGACGCCTCACCGCCTCGCCTGACGAGATTCTGAATCTTACCCTTCCCAAGAACCTTATCGCTATCGTCACGTGGGGTCTCTACTTCATCATCACACTCGTCATCCTGCATGTGCCCAAGAGCGGCATCTCCATCGTCTCCGCAGGTTTGGCCACGGGTGTCGGCTTTGCCATGCAGGAACTCATCGAGAACTTCTTCTACGGCATATCCCTCATGGCAGGTCGCCTGCGCGTAGGCGACTATATCCAATGCGACGACATCATCGGACAAGTGGAAAGCATCACCTACCAGAGCACACAGGTGACCACGGCCGACGGATGTGTCATCTCCTTCCTCAACAAAGATCTCCTGAGCAAGAACTTCAAGAACATGACGCGCAACCACAGTTACGAACTCATCACCATACCCGTGGGTGTGGCCTATGGCACGAATGTCGACGACGTTCGCTATATGCTCAACGAGGCTTTGCGCCCATACGGCGAGGAGAAAAACGATCTCGGACAACACATCATCGACCCCGATCGTCCCATCAGCGTACGCTTCTCCGACTTTGGGGAGAACAGCGTCGACCTGAAGGTGTTCGTGTGGATGCTTGTCGAACAGCGCTATGCCCTGACGGCAAAGATTAAGGAGACCATCTACAACACGCTGAACGAGAACCACGTCGAAATCCCATTCCCGCAACGCGACATACATATCATAAATAACCAAAAGGAACAGAAGAATCCATAAGCCTTAGGCCTTCCGTGCGAGGGCCTAAGGGCTTCCTCTCATCGTGCCTATGTTCGAGGAGCATCGAGCCTATGTTCAAAGAGCATCGAACCTAAGCCTTCTGTCCACCACACCTGACCACATGAAACGACACCTCTTTTCCCTCCTTGCCGCCCTGCCTTCGCTGGCAGGCGCACAAGAGCGTCCCAACGTCTTGCTCATCATTGCCGACGACCTCGGCTATGGCGACGTCAGTGCCTATGGAAGTCAGACCATACAGACGCCCAACATCGACCGTCTGGCACAAGGCGGAGTCTGCCTCACCAACGGACATGCCTCATCGGCCACCTCCACGCCCAGCCGTTACGGTTTGCTCACAGGCATCTATCCTTGGCGTCGCAAGACCAACATCCTGCCGGGCGATGCTCCCCTCATCATTGGCGAGACCCAGTTCACCATTGCCCGCATGTTCCAGCGTGCAGGCTATCGCACAGGGGCCATTGGCAAGTGGCACTTAGGCATCGGGCAAGGACATGTCGATTGGAACCACCATATCAAACCTGGTCCCAACGAGATTGGGTTCGACTATTCGTGCATCCTTCCTGCCACCGTCGACCGCGTGCCTTGCGTCTATGTCGAGAACGGCGACGTCGTGGGCCTCGATCCCTCCGACCCCATCGAGGTCAGTTATGAGAAGAATTTCGAAGGCTTGCCCACGGCCGTCACCAACCCAGAACTCATGACGAAGGTCACTCCTTCGCACGGACACAACAACACAGTCATCAACGGCATACCGCGCATCGGTTTCATGCGAGGCGGAAGTTCGGCCTTGTGGAGTGACGAGAATATGGCTCAAGATTTGCTCAATCGCGTCTGCTCGTTCATCGACAATCAACCTGCCGACCAGCCCTTCTTCCTCTATTATGGACTTCACGAGCCTCACGTGCCCCGCATCCCCAACAGCAAGTTCGTAGGTTCTACCACCATGGGACCACGAGGCGATGTCATCATCGAAGCCGACTGGTGTGTGGGGCAAGTCATCAGCAAGTTGGAAGAAAAAGGGCTCTTGGAGAACACCATCGTCATCTTCACCAGCGACAATGGTCCTGTACTTGACGACGGATACAACGATCAGGCTCGCGAACTCATTGGTCAACACGATATGAACGGAGGCTACAGAGGAGGAAAGTACAGTCTCTTTGAGGCTGGTACACGCGTTCCTTTCTTCGTTTATTGGAAGGGCCACATTCGCCCCATTGTCTCCGACGCCCTCGTGGCTCAGCAAGACCTCCTTGCCTCCTTTGCCCACATGCTGCACCAGCCCCTGCCCGAAGGACTCGACTCCGAGAACCACCTCAGTGCCTTCCTTGGCAAGTCGAAGCGCGGACGCAAAGGCATGGTTGTGGAAGCCGTTGGCCGATTGGCCTATCGCACTCGCGACTATGCACTCTTGCCTGCCTACAAAGGCGCCAAGCGTAATACCACGGGCAACGAGATGGGCATTGTCGATACGCTGTCTCTCTTCAATCTTCACGACGACCACATGCAACAGACCAACGTCATCAGCAAGCATAAACGCTTAGCCCGCCAAATGCAAGAGGCGTTGGAAAAGGAGAAAAGTAAATAAAAGCAATGCAGGCAAGCGTTTCAGACGCTTGCCTGCATTCTTTTTGTCAAAGCTCTCCTCCCCACGGGGAAGTTAGAAAGAGATGTCTTTTCCTGATTTTGGTTGACAGCGAGACACACCAAATAGAGATGAATCGCGCACACACGTATTATTAAAGTAAAGACAATCCTTGTCCATGTCGGAGAAATACAGTATCTTTGGACTCGCTTGAGATTCCTTGCACATGAGAGATTCGTCCAACAAACCACACTTCCCCGCCTGCTTCGTTGAGCTTCCGCCCGAGACGGAGGGCCGACGGGCAGCTTTCTACCTGGCTGCAGAGGAGTACATCGCCGAAAAACTTCCTGCCGACGACTATTTCTTCACCTGGCAACTGGGACCAACGGTGGTGTTTGGCCGCAATCAGTCGATTCGGCAGGAGGTGGACCTCGACTTCTGCAGCAGAGAGGGCATCGATGTCATACGACGCCGTTCGGGCGGAGGGGCCATTTTCGCTGATAGGCATAACATCATGACAAGTCTGGTGACTGAGGCGGAAGCCGTGGAACCTCTCTTCAAGGAATACGCCGAAGCCGTAGCTTCCGCACTACGTCAATTGGGAGCACCGGTTGTGGTATCAGGACGCAACGATACCGTTCTGGAAGGAGGCGGAAAAATTTGCGGCAACGCATTCTATCACAAAAAGAACCGTTGCATCGCCCACGGAACCATGCTTTACGACACGAACACGCGACTGATGGAAGGCGCTCTGCACCCCGAGGTGAGTAAACTAAAGGAAAAGGGCGTGAAAAGCGTGCGCAGTAGGGTTGGAGTGCTGAAAGACTTCCTGCCCTTTGGCGTCGAAGAACTGCGACGGCAATTACCCTTGCTGCTTTGCAACCGAACCATCGTTCTCACAGACGATGACGTGCAACAAATAGAGCATCTGGAACAGCGCTACTACGATCCCGAATTCCTGCTGGGAAGCACAGAACGAAATGATGCGATTCGTCGCGGACGCATAGAGGGATGCGGATTGGTGGAACTGCATTTCCGACTTCACGGAAGCCTGGTAAAAGAGGTGGAACTGACGGGCGACTTCTTCGTTCTGGACGATGTGCAACAGGCGTTTAACAGCTGTTTCTCGGGCCAACCTTTCACACACGAAAGCCTGGTGCAAGCCATCCGAAACCATCATCCCGAGCAAAGCATTCGAGGACTCACAGAAGAGAGCCTCATCAAGATTCTTGACAACTGACAGAAATCTTGCTCTTTCTTTTAAGAAAGGGAGATGATTTCTTTGCCATGTGGGAATTTTTTAGTATTTTTGAGGCGCGAATTAACCATAACACATAATACTATGAGTGATAAAAGAACTTGCCTCTACGAGAGGCACATTCAACAAGGGGCCAAGATGGTAAGTTTTGGCGGATTTGAGATGCCCATCCAGTACACAGACATTGCCGACGAACACATTGCCGTCAGGACAGCTTGCGGTGTGTTCGACGTGAGCCACATGGGCGAAGTGCTAGTGACTGGGCGTGAGGCTGAGCGCTTCGTACAGCACATCTTCACCAATGACGTCGCAGGTGCCCCCGCAGGCAAGATATTCTATGGTATGATGCTGCACCCCAATGGCGGTACCATCGACGACCTGCTGGTTTACAAAGAGGGCGACGAACGCTTCTTCCTCGTCATCAATGCCGCCAACATCGATAAAGACTATGCATGGATAAGCGAACAGGTGAAGGCCTTCGACGCTGTGGCAGAGAACCAGAGCGACTACTACGGACAGTTGGCCGTACAAGGTCCGAAGGCTGAAGGCGTAGTAGAGAAAGTGCTGGGACTGCCTTGCCAGGAGCTGGTGTTCTACACCTTCAAGAAGATGCAAGTTGGCGACGAGACCATCATCATCAGTCGCACAGGATACACTGGCGAGGACGGCTTTGAAATCTATGCCTCTCATGGTCGCATTCAGCAGATGTGGGACAAACTGATGGAAAGCGGCGAAGCCAAGCCTTGCGGACTGGGTTGTCGCGACACCCTGCGCTTCGAGGTAGGACTGCCCTTGTATGGCGACGAGTTGACCGACGATCTGTCACCACTGGAGGCAGGCCTAGGCATCTTCGTGAAGTTGGACAAGGAAGAGTTCGTGGGCAAGGAAGCCATCGCCCGCCAGAAGGCAGAAGGCATCACCCGCAAGATTGTGGGCATCGAACTCGAAGGTCGCGCTATTCCTCGTCACGGTTACGAGGTTGTAGCCGACGACAAGGTTATCGGTGAGGTGACCACGGGCTACAACAGCATATCGACGGGAAAGAGCGTTTGCATGGCTCTGCTCGACATCAACCATGCGAAGTTGGACACTCCCGTACAGGTGCGCATCCACAAGAAGCTGCAACCCGGCAAGGTGATCAAAAAACGTTTCTACGATAAGAATTATAAGAAATAAAAGACCCACCCCCTACCCTCCCAAAGGGAGGGATTAATCCCAGTAAATAAACATATAGTAATAACATTAACACCCACACCCCTAAGCGGTGTTCCTCCTCTTTAAGGGGAGGTTAGGAGGGGTCTTATCTATGGCAAAAGTAATTGAAGGGCTCTATTATGCAGAGAGCCACGAGTACGTGAGAGTGGAAGGCGAGTATGGCTACATCGGCATCACCGATTATGCTCAGGGCCAGTTGGGCAACGTGGTATACGTGGATATGCCCGAGGTTGACGACGAAGTAACAGCCGGTGAGGAGTTTGGCGCCGTGGAGAGCGTGAAGGCCGCCAGCGACCTGTTCAGTCCCGTTAGCGGAACTGTTGTAGAGGTTAACGAAGCTCTGGAGGACGAGCCCGAACTCATCAATAAGGATGCCTTCGCTAACTGGATCATCAAGGTTGAGCTTGCCGACAAGAGCGAGTTGGACAACCTGATGGACGCCAAGGCTTACGAGGCAATCTGTAAGTAGAAGACCCCTACCCCTACCCCTCACCCTCCCCGTGGGGAGGGAGTGGTTACGTCTGAAACTTATTTTCCCTAATCCAAAATCAGAATTATAATGGAGAAAGATATTCAAGCTGCGACCCATTCTACTCCCCTCCCCCGGGAGGGGTACGAGGGTGGGGTCTTTAAATATTTCCCCCATACCGCCGATGACATCCGTCAAATGCTTGACGTCATCGGTGTGCGGTCATTAGACGATCTCTATGCCGAGATTCCTGAGGAGATAAAACTGCATCGGGAACTCGACATTCCAAGCGAGAAATCGGAGGAAGAGGTTCGCGACATCATTCAAGGTCTGGCCGCACAAAACAAACCGCTCGTATGCTTCGCTGGAGCAGGAAGCTATGATCACTACACGCCAAGTGTGGTGCCCTTCATTGCAAGCCGTTCGGAGTTCAGCACCAGCTACACTCCCTATCAGGCTGAAATCAGTCAGGGCACACTGCAATACATCTTTGAGTATCAGACGCTGATGGCCGACCTCACGGGCATGGACATCTCCAACGCCTCGATGTATGACGGAACAACGGCCACAGCCGAGGCCATGATGATGTGTACTGCTGCAGCAAAGAAGCGCAACCGCGTACTCATTTCAAAGACCATCCAACCCGCCGTGCTGGCCGTTTGCAGAACGTACGCAAAGTTCCACGGAATCGACCTCGTGGAAGTGCCCGAAAAAGATGGTGTAATGGATAAAGAATGCGCGCGCGAACTCATAGAAAAGGACGACGTGGCAGGAATCATCGTATGCCAGCCTAACCGCTATGGACTCATCGAGGACTTTACAGGTCTGGCCGACCTATGCCACGAACACAAAGCTCTGCTGGCAGTAAATACAATGGCCTCAGCACTTGCCGTGCTGAAGAGTCCCGGCGAATGGGGCGCAGACATCGCCTGTGGCGACGCTCAAAGTCTGGGTATCCCCATGGGCTACGGTGGTCCGTACATCGGTTATCTCTGCACCAAGGAAGCCCTCGTGCGCAAGATGCCAGGCCGACTGGTAGGTGCAACCACTGATGCCGACGGACGTCGTACCTTCGTTCTTACCATGCAGGCACGCGAACAACACATTCGTCGTGAGAAGGCCACTTCGAACATCTGTACGGCCCAAGGTTTCATGTGTCTCTATGTGGCATGCTACCTGAGTCTGATGGGACCGAAGGGTATGCGCGAAGTGAATGAGCAAAGCTATGCCTCGGCACACTATCTGCACGATGAATTGCTGAAGACGGGCAAGTTCGAGAAAGTGTACGACGCACCCTTCCTCAACGAGTTCACCCTGCGCTACAAGGGCGATGCAAAAGCGTTGCGCGAGACTCTGGCTGAAGAAGGCTATCTGTTAGGTGTCCCCACCCTATTCAAGGAGAACTGCCTGACCATCGCCAGCACAGAGCGCCGTACGAAGAAAGAGATTGACAATATGGTTGAACGCATTAAAACGATAGCCCTATGAACAGAACATACTATGGAAAGTTGATATTTGAACTTTCGAAGCAAGGTCGTGTGGGTTATTCGTTGCCCAAGAACGAATTTGAAGGATATAAAGTGGATGATCTGGGTACAAACGCATTGCGCCAGACGGAGACCATCTTGCCCGAATGCGATGAACTGACGGTAGTACGCCACTATACCAACATGTCGAACAACAACTTTGGTGTGGACACTGGCTTCTATCCTTTGGGTAGCTGTACCATGAAGTACAATCCGAAGTTGAACGAAGAATTGTGCCAGTTGCCAGGCTTCAATATGCACCCCCTGACACCTGCCAAATACGCACAAGGCAGTTTGAAGTTGTACGATGAAGTGCAAAAGACGCTGGCTGAGATCGCAGGTCTGAGTCGCTTCACGTTGAATCCCTATGCCGGTGCTCATGGAGAGTTGACAGGCTTGATGGTGATTCGCCAATACCACATGAGCCGAGGCGATGTCGCCCGTACGAAGATTATCGTGCCAGACTCCGCTCACGGCACTAACCCTGCATCTGCAGCAGTATGCGGATTGCAGATTGTAGAGGTGAAGTCATTGGCCAACGGAACAGTTGACGTAGAGGCCTTGAAGCCTTTGCTCGGTCCCGACATTGCAGGTATGATGATGACCAATCCCAACACGCTGGGATTGTTCGAGACACAGATTCCCGAAATCGCACGCCTCGTGCATGAGTGTGGCGGACTGATGTATTATGACGGAGCAAACCTGAACCCCATGCTCGGCGTATGCCGTCCTGGCGATATGGGCTTCGACGTGATGCACATCAACCTGCACAAGACCTTCTCCACACCTCATGGAGGTGGCGGTCCTGGCAGTGGTCCCGTAGGCGTTCGTAAGGGTCTGGAACAATTCCTGCCCAATCCGCAGGTTCTTGCAAACGAAGGGGGAACCTACCAATTGCAATGCAAGGACGAGTCGCTGGGTTACGTATCCTTCTTCCTCGGCAACTTTGGCATCATCATTCGTGCCTATGCCTACCTGCTCTCCCTAGGTAAGGAGAACATCCCCATGGCGGGTAAACTGAGCGTGCTGAATGCCAACTACATTAAGGAGAGCCTGCGCAGTCACTATAAACTACCCATTGACACCGTTTGCAAACACGAGTTTGTCTTCGACGGTCTGCGTGAGGAGTATGGTGGCGATCATCACGATTCAGAGCACGTGACCACCCTTGATGTGGCTAAGCGTCTGCTCGACTACGGATTCCATGCGCCCACCATCTACTTCCCGCTTCTGTTCCATGAGGCCATGATGATTGAGCCTACGGAGACGGAAAGCAAGGAGACGTTGGACGATTTCATCGCCGTACTGAAGAAGATTGCCGAGGAGGCTAAGGCCGATCCCCAACTGCTGAAGACAGCACCTCACGACACTCCCGTTCGCCGCATGGACGATGTGAAGGCTGTGAAGGAACCCAAGTTTACTTTCAAGGCGTTATGAACACCGACTTAATCATTATAGGAGCAGGTCCTGGTGGATACGAGACTGCAGTGCGAGCCGCAAAGGCTGGTCTGCAAGTGGTCGTCATCGAAAAGGAACACTTGGGTGGCACTTGTCTGAATGCTGGTTGCATCCCCACCAAATGCCTGTGTCATTCGGCAGAAGGTCTACCCCCATCCCTTTCCCAAGGGAGGGGGGAAGAGGCCTCCAGCTATCTGGCAGAAGCAATAGCCCGCAAGAATGAGGTGGTGGAGAAACTGAAGGCTGGCGTTGCACAATTGATGAAAACGCCCGGCATTACACTCGTTGAGGGCGAAGCTCGTTTTGTGAACCAGCACACTATTGCCGTTGGCCAAATGGTCAATGGTCAATGGTCAATGGTCAATGAATTCACATCCCCTAACATCATCATTGCCACAGGAAGTGTGACGAAGTTCCTCCCCATCCCAGGCGCTCATGCCGAAGGTGTACTTACCAGTACCGAGATGTTGAATCTCACCACCCTACCCCAACGCCTCACCATCATTGGCGGTGGAGTCATCGGGTTGGAGTTTGCCAGCATCTTCCAAGCTATGGGATCGCAGGTTACGGTGATTGAATTCTGCAAGGAAGTTCTACCGCTGTTCGACCGAGATCTGGCGAAACGCCTGCGCACAAGCCTCAAGAAACGCGGTATCGAGTTCCACACGAGTGCTGCTGCCAAGGAGATACACGAAGGCACACCCCTGGTAGTAGATTTCGAGGAGAAGGGTAAGCTGCAGAGTGTGGAGGCCGATGTGGTACTGATGGCCGTAGGTCGTGCTGCAAATCTCAATTCTCTGAACCTTGCAGACGTAAGTATCGAGACCACCCCACGTGGAATTGTAGTGGACGAAAGCATGCAAACCAACGTTCCTGGCATTTATGCCATCGGAGACGTGAATGGTCTCATCCAACTCGCTCACGCTGCTTCCGCACAAGGCCGTGTTGCTCTCGCTCACATCATGAGTAAAACAAATCCTTCACCCTTAATCATCCCTTCTGCCGTCTTCACTGTTCCCGAAGCCGCCATGGTGGGCAAGACGGAGGAACAACTGGAGGAAGCAGGCATTGAATACCAGACTCATAAGTCGATGTATCGTGCCAACGGTAAAGCTTTGGCGATGGAGGCAGAGGACGGGCTGGTAAAGATACTGACCGACAACGAAGGCAAGATATTGGGATGTCACATCCTTGGTGCTCACGCCAGCGACCTCATCCACGAGGTCACGTTGGCCATGCGCCTTGGTGCTACCATCCACGACATTGCCGACACCGTTCACGCACATCCTTCGCTCAGCGAAATCCTGCTTGCTGCAGCAGAGGCATAAGAAGCACATCACCCATAAAGAAACCGCCTGCTTCCCTTTGGAGACAGGCGGTTTTGTTATCGTTATGCAACAGATTACTTCAGTTGCATTTTCTTGCCATTAACCACATAGATGCCCGGACGAGTGGGACGCTGATGCAGTTTCACACCATTTATCGTGTAGATATCAGCATCGTCAAGTTCGTTGGCATTGATGCTCAGGACACCAACAGGAGCTGGACCTACGACAAGGATGCCCTCTGACAAGCGGGAAGTATCCCAAGTCAAACCGAGTGCAGCATTGGGCGAGCAGAGGTCGAAGACGAGTCCGTCAGCAACGGTAATTGAGGAAGCATCGAAGATCTTAATCTCATCGCCTTCGCTCAAAGCCAAACCTTCCTTACCACGAACTACGAGCGTACCACCGAGCTTCAAGGTTCCGATGTTAGCAAACTTGCCGAATGACGACTTTGCGCCAATATAGGTTTGAGCCGTTCCGTTGACGGTAAGATTACCACCACCGAAGTTCAGGTTTCCAGCTGAATTGGTCTCCGTGATTCCACTACGGATTGTTCCTGCTACTGTGGTGGTTGTATTGCCCAGCGTACCTCTACCACTTAAGGTAGCACCCTTGGCAACAGTCAGTGTGCTCTTACCAAGCATAATGTCGGATTTACTGCTATTGAGGCAAAGTTCACCTGCATTGACACGACAAGCACCAGAGAAGTCACCACTACCCGTGAACGTCATCTTACAAGTACCCACTTTGTTGAACAGCGACTTGTTGTTGCCACCATCGTCGTGGATGATTCCAGCGAAGGAGAAATCGTGTCCATCGGAGTTTCCGATGTTCCATGTGTTATTACCACTGACGGCATTCTTGTTCTGGAAGTTCGAAACAGCGTGATTCAGTGAACCGGAACCCGTCACAGCACCAATGGTCATTGCCTTTGCTACATTCGTCACACCACATCCTGAGGCGATGTCGAGTGTGCCATGAGGCATTCCCGATGTGCAATCGAAGGGAAGCCAGATGTTGGTGGTTACGTGCTTAACCGTACCCTCAAATTTCGACCAGTCACCAGAGATACGCACACGACTAACGGTGTTACGCGGAACGATGGTCAGCGTACCTTCACCCGTCAGCTTGTTGGTGTAGTTAGTGTAGTATTCAGTCGTCAGTTGCCATGTTGCCGACTTTCCCTTAGGAACGATGATGGCGTGCGTTGTTGATTGTGTGTCGTCCCAAAGTGTTCCACCTTGGAGTTCGATGGTGGAAGCGGCATTACCGCTACGCTCAGCAACAGCACCTTGCACGAGAGTCAACTTCGCAAGGTTATTGGTAGCAAAGCAAAGCAACGTACCTGCACCTCGTTTCTCAAGCAGAGTACCTACAATGGGTTTGTCGGCACCAAAGTCAGCAGCATTGTTGATGACACCACCTTCGTCGGTACGCAGGCGGATGGGAGTACCCGTCTCTACCGCTGCCGTCGTTTGCAGGACAGCACCGTTTTCTATGATGAATTTCTGGTTCGACGTGTTCACTGCACCAAGGTTGCCATAAGCCTTATTCTCATTGCTCAATACGCTCACCTTGACCGTACCGCCACTGATGATGGTAGCACCCGTGTAAGTATTGTCATTGGAGATGGTCAGTGTGCCTGTACCTTGCTTCACAAGCGATGCACCGCCCACGATCTTACCTATTCCGTTGAAGTTGTATGCCTTTGAACTGTTGACAATAACGGTGTCGGGATCGAGTTCGCCATTCAAGGCAACAGTGAACTTCGAAGCAGCATCGTCGAAGATGACCTTATCGCCCGAAACGAAGATATCCGTCTCGCCTTCAATGTTCTGGAAGTTCTCAGCATCGGCATAGTTCCATGTCGTGTTCTGAGCACCTGTCCAGTACACAGTAGCCGGATCACGAACGCCCTCAATATCGAGGTAGAGTTTCCCTTCCTCGTATTTCAGTGAAGCTTTTTGTCCAGCAATGCCCTCAACGATTATGTTGCTGATGTTACCCTTCACCGTCCCAATCTCACCGATGAAATAGCGACCTACAGCCAGTTGACTAGTGCCGTCGTTGGAATGAGCCACAACTTCCAACACCGGAGTAAGGTATTTAGGACCAAACTGTTGCCAAACCGTTGTTGTCTTTGCCTCGATGTTCAGTAGATTGGCATTGATTTGGTCAATCTTCAATCCATCGCTATAAGCATTCAGTTTCAGACGTGAGCCAAAGCCAAGAATCAGGGAGTCGGTGTTGACAGTTCCTGTCGGGCATACCGACGATCCATAGTCGGCCTTGATCGAACGGAAGGTTCCGCCATTACTGTTGAGTGTCGTATGACGATTGAGCCAGAGTGTGCTCTGCTTCAGTGTTCCATCGAAGTTGAGTGTACCTGCCCAAACGTTGGTAGGACCGGTGTAAGTCATGTCAACCTTCGGCAATACGAGGACTCCATCGCCTTGCTTTGCCAACGTCATTCCTCCTGTGAATGCACCACCCGAGGCCGTGCAAGTGTAATACTTATAGTTGATGACTGCAGTACCATCGGTCTTATTGCTATTGGTGCCTTGTACCCACGAAGGAACGTTGAATGTTGCCACATCAGGATTTGCACCATTGGCAATGGTCACCTTCGTGTCGTTGGTTTCGCACACGATGACGTGCTGACCTTGGTTAGCCGTAGAGATAGTGCCTCCGTTCTTGATTTCCGTGCGACCCGTCATCGTATATGGAGGAGGAGCCACCGTGATGCCTTCCATTTGACCGAGGAAGAAACTCGTGTGAGGCGGTTGGTTATAGCCCATGCACTGCCAAACCATTGCATTGCGATACTGATGGTCGTGCCAGAGTGTCGGGATACGATAGGTGGTAGAGATAGGCGTCGTGTAGATGCGGATATAAGCATTATCCGTTGTGCGAAGAACGATTTCCTCACGCCAGTCGCCGATAATGTCACCTTGAGCACATGGATTGTTCTTCGAATCGTTATTGAGTTTGCAGCCATTCGACTGGAAAATACGGCCACCAGTAGTGGTCCACACTACGGCCTCGCGTTCTGTGCCAGGACTGTCGAGAATGCCCTCCACGAGGTCGCCCGTCCAATAGATACGGAAATTCAAATGACTCCAGTAGAGACCATCGTTCGTTCCACTCGTAGATGGCACACCGCTACCCGTGAGTTCCTTGTCGGCAACAGAAGAGATGAGTGCGGAATTGACACTTCGACCCATGCAACCAGGGAAGGCGTTCGAGAAATTACCCATCAGGCCACGACCATCGTCAGTAGTGCCCTTTGAGCGATAGTAAATCTTTGAAGTAGTGGCATTTCGATAGTTGTTGTTTGGTTCATCCTCGTTACAAGCGAAGAATTCCAGACCCTTGCGATAGGGGTCGAAATCGCCACAATGCTGAGCATCTCCGTGTCCAAGGCCAGTGGTGGAGAGTCCTTTTCCGTTGTCGTCGATAACCATCGAACCGAACACGATCTCGTCGCGTCCGTCCTCATCGACGTCGGCAATGCCAAAGTTATGGTAACCATTGCCGTACCAAGGGTCTTCCCATCCTTCATTATTGCTCCATTCCCAGTACAGGGTGAGTTTATGCGTCTGGTGGTCGACACTGAAGGCTTTCATGTGGTGCTTCGTGTAACAACCGCGTCCGAGGAAGATGTAGGGATTGCGACCATCGAGGAAGGGTGCTCCGAAATAGTGCTTTGTAGAACGGTGGCCAACGATTCCCGACCCCCAGTCGCTGTCATTGCCACGGGGAAGGGGGTAGGCAATCCAGGGAGAGTTCTCATTTCCACTGAGGTTGTACGGCTTACCGGTAGCACCTTCCAGATAGAGCAGATACTCATTTCCCGTGCTGGTGTATTCCATACCACTCCAACGTGTGTCGACTGACGAGGAACCTATCGTTTTGGTTGTTCCGTCGGCCATGTGGAGTATCATATTGTCAGCACCACGAAGAAGGCATTCGGCCTTGCCGTCCTGATCCCAGTCGAACATGACGATATCCCACTGTTCGTCGGCACCTGCCATCATGTTAGGTCCCATGTCCATCCACCACAGGCGTTCGCCTTTCAGGTTGTAGCATTCATAGTGGTGGAACTTGGTCTTGTTGCTCGGATTACGTACGTCACCGCCATAGTTGCGCTTTACGAGGAACTCCGTAATACCATCGCCATCCACGTCTCCCAACGAAATGTCGTTGATGATGTACTCCGATGTGGCATCTTTACCATCGCGGTCTACCACTTTTGCAACGGCAAATTGCTTGTAGCCCTCGTTCCAACGTGTCACTTCGGCACTCTTCGTCTGTTCAACGCCCTTCACTACAGCCGCCACCTGATACTTAGTGGAAGCATTGCCACCAGTGTGGTTGTAGTTCGAGGCCTTCAGGTTTGAACCCACCAAAGTGCCGTTAGCATACAGGTTGTAGGTGACACCATAGTATTCTTCAGCAAAAATGCGCCAACTGACTAAGTTTCCGCTCGATGAACTGGGAACAGCCACAAGTCCGCGATCGAGTTTATCGGTCACACGCTGTGCCTGGACAAGTCCCAGTTGAAAGTTGAAAATTGAAAGTTGAAAGTTTGCTACGCCCACGAGCAATAGCAAAGAAAGAAAGATTCTTTTCATATTGGTTAGTTAATTATGTCAATTAAATCGGCGTTAACCGACTGTGAATCACAAGAATTCGGGTAACTGATACAGGCGTGTGCCATTACTGCCCTTGATGAGTATGGTTCGTCCCTCGACGGGATGACTCTGCAGTTCTTGTTTTACTTCTTCCACGTCGCGGAAAGTGCGAAAATCATGCTTTGCCTGTGCAAAAAGCTCGCCTACGAGCCACACTTCTGCCCCACTTTCGCGTGCTTTGTCCACAATGCGCTGATGTTCGGCACTGCTTTCCTCGCCCAACTCGCGCATATCGCCCAGAATCATCATCTTGCGTTCTGCACGTATCTGTTGGAAATTGTCGAGAGCGGCGGTCATAGACGTGGGATTAGCGTTATATGCATCGATAATGAGTCGATTGCGACCCGTATCCCGGAACTCGCTTCGGTTGTTGGTGGGCTGATAGTTGGCAAGAGCCTCATTGATTAGGCTGAAAGGCACACCAAACTGCATTCCCACGGCCACTGCCGCCATCAGGTTGTGAATGTTGTATGCGCCTATCAGGTGTGTCTGCACCGTGTGCCACTGGGTATGTTCCTGACGATAGCGGAATTTCACGAACGGGTTGCATTCCACCACCTCACCCCAGACTTCTGCGCCAGGTGCTCCTGTCAAACCGTATCGCACGGCAGGCAGATTACCGGCCATAGCCACGAGATTCTCTTCAGAAGCATTCAGAAAGATGCCTATCTTATTGTGATTGCGGATGTAATCATAGAGTTCGCCCTTGGTCTTCTTTACACCCTCAAACGAACCAAAACCTTCCAGATGAGCACGACCAACGTTGGTAATCAGGCCCATGTCGGGGTCAACTATTTCACTCAACTGAGCAATTTCACCAGGATGGTTGGCACCCGTCTCAATGATGCCAAAACCATCATCGTCCTTCAGTGTGAGCAGGGTCAAAGGCACACCGATGTGGTTGTTCAGGTTGCCTTGTGTCCACTGCACGGGACCTATCTGACTGAGAACTGAGGACACGAGTTCCTTGGTCGTGGTCTTGCCATTGGTGCCTGTAACCTGAATAATCATCTTGCCTGGCAACTGTTCGCGATGGTAATGTGCCAACTGTTGCAAGGTTTCCAACACATTATCGACCAACACAAAGCGTTCGTCACAAGCCACACTCGGATCATCTACTACTGCAACAGCACATCCCGCCTCCAAGGCTTTCTGTGCATATTGATTGCCATCGAAAGTCTCTCCCTTGAGGGCAAAGAACATGGAACCCACAGGACAACGACGACTGTCGGTCGTCACCACTGGATGTTGCCTATAAATGGCGTATAATTGCTCTATTATCATCAAATTCATCAAAATAACGGCACAAATATACATCATTTTTTTCACATCTGCGCTCGCGCACGGGAATATTTAGTGTTTTTAACACGATTCCGTGCGACAAAACAAGCGAAAAAAGGAGGAGTGATTCCATAAGATTCAGTGTACAAAACTCGTCACAAAGACACCCCAAGCATCGATTTTCTTCGATGAAATGGGCGTTTTTTGAAAATATACCAGTTACTGACCTTTAGGAAAAGATATAAAGATATAACGAAATAACAAATAACAAAATAACAATAAGCTTTTTTACCTATTACAAAGTAGAGGTACATCCTAAAATTTATTATATATTATAATAAATTATAATATATAATAAAATCTAATATATAATAATCATATCATATATCTTGGTATTAATATAACAATCTATTACTCTTGATTGACACATTGCAGTGCAAAATCCTTATTGTTATAGTGTGATTTTGTGATTTGTTATCTTTGCCTCTGATAAAGCAACCGCAAATCCACACTAATTATTTGTGTATTAAATCGTTACAATGTTTTCACAAAAAAAAAGATGTTTTTTTCGCTCGCACTCTCCCGCGCGTTTGCGAATGTTAATTTTTTTTCGTACCTTTGAAGTAAAATAAGCTCAAGGCTCATCGAATAAGTGCACGGGAGGCATCGTACAAGTTTACGACACGACGCGTACAAGCATACAACAACAATACGGCATTAATAGCCGGCCACATACAGCACGGTCTTTGACATATTTTCATTAAAAAAAGGAACGCTTTGCAATGCTTCGGCCAGTGTCGAGTCCACCTTCGCCGACAAAAGCGACTGGAAAAGCAGGCCAACGGCTCGCAAATGGCCAACGAGCCAGCCTAAAGAACCTCTCTGTCGATTTTTTTATAAAAAAACTTCGCTTTTGTGCATCATTCCACAATTTTTTCCTAACTTTGTCTGTCATTATCAATGATAGGGGCGCATGCGAAAGCGCATACGCACGCAGACATGAAGAACGACGCAACATATTCTCTGAACATCGGTGGTCGACTTCTTGAATGGACAAAACCACTCGTGATGGGCATCCTGAACGCGACGCCCGACTCGTTCTTTGCCAACAGCCGCAAACAGACGGCGGAGGACATTGCTGCGCGTGCAAGGCAGATAGTGGAAGAGGGTGCCACAATCGTCGACGTGGGTGCATACAGCACACGCCCTGGCGCCTCGGAAGTGAGCGAGGAAGAGGAACTGCGCCGACTGCGTCAAGCGCTGAACGTAGTCAAGCAGGAAGTGCCGGACGCGGTGCTTTCGGTTGACACCTTCCGAGCATCGGTGGTTGAAAAAATTGCCGACGAGTATGGCCCTTTCATCGTAAACGACGTGACGGGAGGCAGCGACTCTGAAATGTTTGCCACAGTCAGCAGGATGGGACTGCCTTATGTGCTCACCAACGTTGCCGGCACTGCCCTACCCCTGGCATTGGCCGAATCGATTTCACACCTTCGCGAGATGGGACAGTGCGACATCATCATCGACCCTGGTTTCGGCTTTGGAAAGACGCTGGACGAGAACTACCAGATAATGGGCCAGTTGGAAGCCTACAAGGCACTGGAACTCCCGCTATTGGTGGGTGTGTCGAGGAAGAGCATGATCTACCGACTGCTGGAATGCACACCCGACGAAGCCCTCAACGGCACCACAGCACTCCACACGCTGGCCTTGCAGAGCGGAGCCGATATCCTTCGAGTGCATGACGTGAGGGAAGCAGTGGAGACCATCAGGATAGTCTCTAAGGTGAAGGATGAAGGATGAAGGGTGTAATCGGACGGCCGAAGGCCTACACTTGCGTAACAAAGTGGAGCAAGTAATCGGACGGCAAAGCCTACGCTTGCGTAACAAAGTGGAGCAAGTAATCGGACGGCAAAGCCTACGCTTGCGTAACAAAGTGGAGCAAGAAGGGTGAAGGAAAAGATCGTATAATTGTCAAATCGTAAAATCGTAAAATCGACATAAGGTGTTCTTCAATTTCGGACTAAAAGATGCAATAGACATACTGCTTGTGGCGGTCATCCTCTACTACTGCTACAAGGTGATGAAGCGCTCGCGCTCCGTCAACATCTTCTATGGCGTGCTCATCTTTGTCAGCTTCTGGATCATCGTCTCCAAAGTCCTCGACATGAAACTGTTGGGAGGCATTCTGAACCAGTTGGTCAACGTTGGTGCAATCGCCCTCATCATTCTGTTCCAAGAAGACATCCGGCATTTCTTCTACGACCTGGGAGCACACGAGAAGGCCAGCAAGTTTATGCGACTGTTCCGAAGCGACAGAAAGCGACGCAAGGACAATGAATACCGCAACGACCGCGAGGTCATCTTCCCCATCGTTATGGCCTGTCTGAACATGAGCAAACAGCACATTGGTGCCTTGATTGTGATGGAGAACGATATGCCGCTGACCGAAGCCATACGGTCGGGAGAGACCATCAACGCCCGCATCACACAACGACTGATAGAAAACATATTCTTCAAGAATAGCCCGCTTCACGACGGTGCGATGATCATCTCGGAAGGAAAGATAACGGCTGCTGCCTGCATCCTGCCCATCTCTCACGACCTGGACATTCCCAAGGAATTCGGTCTGCGCCACCGTGCAGGTAAGGGAATCACTTCCGAAACCGATGCTCTGGCCATCATCGTCAGCGAAGAGACGGGTAACATAACTGCTGCATACAGCGACCAGTTCCGAAGCCACCTCTCTGCCGAAGAACTGGAAATCATACTGCTGAAAGGAAGGTTTTGAACATTGAACTTTGAAAATTGAACATTGAAGGCTGCGATTGAGCGAGGGTAGAATGAAGTTTACTTCGATTATGCCGAGCGTGAGCAGACTAGAGACAAAGTCTCAACATTGAAAATTGACTCGAGACGCAGTCTCAACATTTGACATTTAACATTTGACACTTGACACTTGACATTTGACATTTAACATATAAAACATACCATTATGACGTTAATCGAAAAAATTATTGCTCGCGCACAAAGCAATCGTCAGCGCATCGTGCTCCCAGAATCACTGGAAGAGCGCACACTGACTGCCGCCGACCGCGCAGTAGCCGACAAACTGGCCGAAATCATCCTTATCGGAAACCGTGAGGAGATTCTGGCACGTGCCAAAGAACTGAACCTGACACACATTGAAGGGGCAACCATCATCGACCCCAAGACCAGTGAGAAAACCAACGAGTACGCCGCTCTGCTCTACGAATTGCGTAAGGCAAAAGGTATGACCCAGCAGGAGGCCTGGAAGAAGGTTCTCGACCCCTTGTACTTTGGTTGCCTCATCATCAAGAGCGGTGACGCCGACGGACAAATCAGCGGTGCACTCAGTACCACTGGCGACACCCTGCGCCCCGCCCTGCAGATCATCAAGTGTGCTCCTGGAATCACTTGTGTCAGCGGTGCCATGCTGCTCATCACCAAAACACCCCAATATGGCGAAGACGGCGTGCTGGTAGTAGGCGACGTAGCCGTTACACCTATGCCCGACGCACAGCAACTGGCACAGATAGCCGTCTGCACAGCTCAGACCGCCAAGAGCGTAGCTGGCTTCGAAGATCCTCGCGTGGCCATGCTTTCCTTCTCGACGAAGGGAAGTGCCAAGCACGAAGTGGTGGACAAAGTGGTGGAAGCCACACGCCTGGCCAAGGAGTTAGAACCCGAACTGAAGATCGACGGTGAACTGCAGGCCGATGCAGCACTCGTTCCGTCAGTTGGCGAGAAGAAAGCTCCTGGCAGTGAGATTGCCGGACACGCCAACGTGCTTGTATTCCCCAACCTGGAAGTGGGCAACATTGGTTACAAACTGGTGCAACGCTTGGGCAATGCCGATGCCATTGGTCCTATCCTGCAAGGTATAGCTCGACCCGTCAACGACCTCAGTCGCGGTTGCTCTGTCGACGACATCTACAAGATGGTGGCCATCACCGCCTGCCAGGCTATGGATGCTAAATAGAGTGAAGAATGAAGAATTAATAATAACAGTAAAATAGAAGAATTACCCCTATAACTCCCAACAACGATGCTTCTCCTCCCCACTACTGGGGAGGTTTGGGAGGGGGTTCGAATTATGAAAATCTTAGTATTGAATTGCGGAAGCAGTAGTATCAAGTACGCGTTGTATAACATGGATGACCAGAGCGTCATCACTAGTGGTGGAATTGAAAAAATAGGACTGCCCGACTCGTTTATTACCATCAAACTGAACGGAGAAAAGTTCAGAATGGAGCGCCCCATCGAGGAGCATACCGCAGGCGTGCAGTTTATCTTCGAAGTGCTGACAACAGGCGATCACGCCGTGCTGAAGAGCCTCAATGAACTGGATGCTGTGGGTCACCGTATGGTGCACGGAGGAGAGAAGTTCAACAAGAGTGTCATCCTCACACCCGAGGTAATGGAAGCTTTTGCCGAATGTAACGACCTGGCACCCCTCCACAACCCTGCCAACATCAAGGGTGTGAACGCCGTGAAGGCGCTGTTGCCTGATATCCCGCAAGTGGGAGTCTTCGACACAGCTTTCCACCAGACAATGCCCGACTACGCCTACATGTACGCTCTTCCTTATGAATTGTACAAGAAATATGGCGTACGCCGTTACGGTTTCCACGGAACAAGTCACCGTTACGTCAGTCAGCGTGTTTGCGAGTATCTGGGCATCAAGCCTGAGGGCAGCCGCATCATCACCTGCCACGTGGGCAACGGTGCCAGCATTGCTGCCGTAAAGGACGGGAAGTGCGTAGACACCTCAATGGGGCTGACACCTCTGGAAGGACTGATGATGGGAACCCGCAGTGGAGACATCGACGCTGGTGCCGTCACCTTCCTGATGGATAAGCTGAATCTGGACACAAAAGGCATCTCCAACCTGCTGAACAAACAGAGCGGACTGGCTGGAGTCAGCGGCGGAAGCAGTGACTTCCGCGACATACTGAAAGGTATAGAAGAAGGCAACGACCGCGCACGCTTGGCCAAGGAGATGTACACCTATCGCATCAAGAAATACATTGCCCAGTATGCTGCTGCAATGGGAGGTGTGGACGTCATTCTGTTCACCGGCGGAGCTGGCGAGAACCAGTGGGAAGTGCGCGAAGGTGCTACCAAGGGTCTGGAATACATGGGTGTGAAAGTCGATCCCGAAAAGAATCACGCCATTCGTGCCAAAGAGGCCATCATATCTACCGAAGACAGCAAGGTGACCGTCTGCGTAATCCCCACTGACGAGGAACTGATGATTGCCAAAGACACAATGGCTCTGGTGAAATAAACCAAACTGTTAAATAAATAGGACTGCACAAAATCGTACAAATATGTCACGAACAACTTGCGCCTATTATTATAATTAGTAGTAGATTGGCACCAAAACAAATACCAATTTAATTAACCTTAATTATTAACTTAAAACAAACCAACATGAAAAAATCTCTATCCTTTTTGAGATTGATGTTCATAGCGCTATTTGCGCTTATGGGCATGAGTGTTTGGGCTGACGAGGTCACAGACAAGCTGGATCAAAGTGTAACAGGCGTTACAGGAACGACCTACACTGAGTTTTCTGGCAAATCTGTAACATCCGACGCCGTCTATGCTGGGCAGTGTGCTGGTGGAAACGAATCCATCCAGTTACGCAGCAACAACAACAATAGTGGTGTAATAACCACTGCCTCTGGCGGTAATGTCAGAAAGATTGCTGTTGTCTGGAACGAGAACACGGCTGAAGCCCGCACGTTACAGGTTTATGGTTCCAATACAGCATACGCTGCAGCAACCGACCTGTACGATGCCAGTAAGCAGGGAGACCTGCTAGGTGAAATCCCCATGGGAACTAGAGAACTTGAAATTGAGGGTGACTATGCATTCATCGGTTTTAAGTCCAAGTCCGGGGCTATGTATCTGACTTCTGTCAGCATTACATGGGAAACAGCATCAGCAGGGCCTACTGTCGAAAAGCCCGTCATCACCCCTGCCACAGGCACGTATTTCGAGGCCCAGACCGTAACTATCACGGCCGAAGAGGGTGCTGAGATTTACTACACCCTAAACGGTGGTGAGGAACAAAAGTACGAGGCTCCCTTCAGTGTTACAGAAACCACTGAGATTGAGGCTTACGCTAAGAAGGGTACCGATGTCAGCAAAACCACGAAGGTAACAGTGACCTTTGGTCCTATCTACAACACCTTCGCTGCTGCTAACGAAGCCGCAACAAGCGATCGCATCGTTTCTCGCGTAAACTTCACCGATGCGCTAGTAACCTACGTAAATGGTTCCAACGCCTACATTAAGGATGCATCTGGTGCTTTGATGATCTATGGTACAAACAATCTGGTTGCTGGAGACAAGATTAAGGGTCACGTTCAGGGTCAGCTCTACACCTACAACGGTCTGCCTGAAATAGCTTCTCCCAACTTTAATGTTGAAACCGTTTCTTCTGAGAATACGGTAACACCTGTCGAGATTAGTGCTGCCGACTTGGCTGCTAATCCTCTAAAATACGTTAGCCAATACGTTAAGGTAAAGCCCGCTAGGTTTGAAGAAGATGCAGAAGTTGCCAGCAAGGTCAACCTGAACTTCACAGTTGGTAACGTTGCTTTGGTTCTCCGCAACAACTTCGTACTTGAGTTTGGCGTAGAGGCAAGCAAGGCTTACGAAGTAGCTGGAATGGCTACTATCTACAACGGCACTGTTCAACTCTATCCTACAAAGGAGGAAGATATTGCAGAAGTAAGTGGTGAAGAACTCGCATACTACGATGCTCTTGCTGCTATTGAAGACGGTAAGGACTATAACATCTTCACCGAAGTTGATGGTCAGAAGTACTATGTAACTGTAGATGGCAAATTGTCTAATGCTGCAGATGACGGTGGTATCTTTACCTTCAAGAAAGTAACTGGTGGTGCATACAAGCAATATGGTTGGAAGATTGACAGTGGTTCGAAGAGATTCACCAATCCTCCTCTGAGCAACAACGTTGCCAATCTGAAACCAGGTGCCTTTGCTACCACGACTGGCGACCGCAATGACTGGGAAGCTCAGGTTCTCTTCCTGGCAGACGGCAAGTATGCTATCCGTTCCTGCAATACCGCTCATGGAACAAGCAGCTGGGCTGACGCAGGTAGAACTTACTGGACATGGGCTGTTAACGAGGCCGTAACGCCCGAATACACCTACGATCAGGTTTATCAGTGGGAGATTGAAGGTCCATTGGCTACAGTCAAGGTTACCTACGCCTTGTATGATGTTGACGGAACCGAGCCTATCAGCACCGCAACCAAGAAGCAGAAAGCCAATAGTGAGGTAGAAGTTCCTGGAGATATGACTTCAGGCTTTGCTTACAACTATACAGTTGAAGGTACTGTTGGTGAGGAAGACTGCACCATCAAGGTTGTACGTACCTTCAAGGAGGGTGTTGTTCACTCGTTGGCCGACCTGAGCAACAACAAGGCTTACACCATCCGTTGCGATCGTGGTGCTCTGCTCACGAAGGACGATCATGTTGCTTCAACAGCTCACGGTTCACTCAGCGGTGCAGAGGCTGGTCTGTTCGCTATCATCAACCACGAGGATCACTATTACCTCTACAGTGTTGCCGATAAGAAGTTCATGACATTCGATCCCACTCTGTCACCCGACGGCGCTCGCGGTCCTTTGGCCGACGCACCTACTCATGGAACTGAGGATGCTATCGTTCTGGAGGCTAAGACCGATCCGTACTTCTTCGCTTACTTCACGGCTGGCGGAACCAACTATGGTTTCAACACCAATGGTAACGATCCTTACGGATACGTCATCAACACATGGATGACAGCAGACCAAGGCAACCAGTACTATATGATTGAGGCAGCTGACTTCGATCCTACTGAGGCATTAGTTGCTTTGGGCGTACAGCCGAAACTCGAATACACCAAGTACATCGTTCAGAACGTGGGTAGCGGCCTCTACTGGGGTGCTGGCAACGACTGGGGCACACGTGCTTCTCTGATTGCTAATCCCGAGTTCGTGGCCAGTACAAGCTGGAGTCTCAGGTTAACAACGGTGGTACACAGTACTACTTCAACGGTGACTACATGGACAACGGTTCACCTGCTCCTCTCGCAATCACTATGCTGGCTAACGGCAACTTCACTATTGCCAATGCCACCGACGGTGGATTCTATGGCTATGATGGCAACAGCACCATTCTGGGTAAGGGTCTGACCAACGCCGACGATCCCAACGCACAGTGGACTATCGTTACCCTCGAGGAAGCTAAGGCTGCTCTGGCCAACGCTACCGAGGAGGCTCCAATGAATGCCGGTATGCTGTTCGACGACCTTAACTTCGGTCGCAATAACCGCTACTCTAACAAGTGGATTGTAAGCGAGGATTGCACCAACAAGAACCTCTCTGGTGGTAACATGAAATAACCGCACAGGGCTTCTATCGTCAGGATGGTTCGGACAACGAGAACCTGCCCGTATTCTTCGCCAACGAGGAAACACAGACATTCCCCTTGAAGACTGGTTCTGAAAACTCGATGTCCGACGCTTCCGTATCCTTCACCAACGGTCTGTACACCATCGATCCTATCTATGTTCAGGTTACCGACGGCACACTGAACATTGGTGCTAAGCTCGAAGGCAACACCAACCTGTGGTGTATTTGGGACAACTTCCAGGTTAAGTACTATGGTGCTGACGCCAATCTTATCGACGTGAAGTTCGCTGCTATGGTTGCACAGGTTGAAGAACTGCGTGCTAAGGCTGAAGCGCTGAAGGGTGCTGAGAACGTGAGCGAAGCAGCTAACGCAGGTCTGGAGACCGTGCTTGCCGCAACCGCTGACGTTGCTAAGGAAGAAGAGGCTCTGAAGACCGCAATCGCTTCCCTGACCGAAGCCATCGACCTGGCAGAAGCAGGTATTGAGATTGTTCCGAAGCTCGAGGCCGCTAAGACTTTGGCTGCTTCTACCAATGTTGTTACTGCTGAAGCTAAGGCCGCTTACGAGGCTTACATCGCTGATGCTGAGAACAAGTACAACGAAGGTACACTGACTAAGACTGAGGCTATCGCATTTGAGAATCCTCTGGTAGTAACTGGCTGGCAGCACGATGCTTCAAAGGTTGCCGACGACCTGTTGCTCTCCGCTTGGACCATCAACGATGTTCAGGCTAAGGACTTCACCACTTCTCTGTACATCAACACATGGTCAGTTGAAGGCGAAAACGACGGTTCTAACTTCAAGGTTCCGTTCTTCGAGTACTGGACTGGTGATGGCAACTCGTTAGGTACTGCTACCATTAGCGCTACTATGACAGACATTGAGGCTGGATGGTATGAGGTTAGCGTGCTGGCACGTGTTCGTGCAAAGGATGGCTACACCGCTCCTGCATACGGAATCACTCTCGACGTGAATGGCGGAGAGGCTGTTGACGTTGCTGCCGGTAAGCAGGTTGGCAACACTCAGTTCTATCTGGCTGAGTTCAAGACCCTTGGTGAGGTCGGCGAAGACGGCATTTTGAAGATTAACCTGAACGTTGCTGAGGATAACAACATCAGCTGGCTCAGCTTCAAGAACGTTAACTATACAACCTCCGATGATCCTTCACCCGATGCAGCTTACGAGCGTGCTCTTGCTGCTATTGAAGACGGTCAGAACTATCGCATCTTCACTGAGGTTGACGGTCAGAAGTACTACGTAACCGAAGCCGGTAAGCTGTCAAGCGCTACCGCTGACGGTGGTATCTTCGCCCTCAAGAAAGTCACTGGTGGTGCATTTAAGGAATATGGTTGGAAGATTGACAGTGGTTCGAAGAGATTCACCAATCCTCCTCTGACTGGCGACAATGTTGCTAATCTGACACCAGGTGCCTTTGCTACCACAACTGGCGATCGCAATGACTGGGAAGCTCAGGTACTCTTCCTGACAAATGGCAAGTATGCTATCCGTTCCTGCAACACCGCTCATGCAACAAGCAGTTGGGGTGATGCTGGTAGAACCTTCTGGACATGGGCTGTTAACGAGGCCGTAGTTCCCGAATACACCTACGATCAGGTTTATCTGTGGCAGTTCGAAGGTCCGTTGAAAACTGTCAATGTTACCTACGCGCTCTATGATGCTGAAGGCACAGAAGCTATCAGCACTGCGACCAAGAAGCAGGAGGCTAACAGCGAGGTTATTATTCCCGCTGACATGGCTTCGAACTTCGCTTATGACTACACCACTGAAGGAACTGTTGGTGAGGAAGACTGCACCATCAAGGTTGTACGTACCTTCAAGGAGGGTGTTGTTCACTCACTGGACGACCTGAGCAATGAGAAGGCTTACACCATCCGTTGCGATCGTGGTGCTCTGATGGTGCAGAGGCTGGTCAGTTCGCCATCATCAACTATGAAGATCACTATTACCTCTACAGCATTGCCGATAAGAAGTTCATGACGTTTGATCCCACAGCATCGCCCGAAGGCGCTCGTGGTCCTTTGGCTGACGAGCCTACTCATGGAACTGAAGACGCTATCATTCTGGAGGCCAAGACCGATCCGTACTTCCTCGCTTACTTCACGGCTGGCGGAGCCAACTATGGTTTCAACACCAATGGTAACGATCCTTACGGATATGTCATCAACTCTTGGATGAACGCAGACCAAGGCAACCAGTACTATATGGTTGAGGCTGCTGACTTCGATCCTACTGAGGCACTGGCTGCTCTGGAAGCATTCTTCCATCCTTCTGACAAGCACAGTTACATCGTAACACGTGACGAGGGTAAATTCTATCGTCCCGATGCACCCGATTCTGATGTTCCGTTCAACAGCACATTCGTATCTGCTGATGAAGTATTCACCTTCCAGATGACCGACTTGACAGGTGCTCTGCACAACCACTTCAACAAGAACGTCTTCACGGATCATAAGGGATTCCGCATCAATGCAGGCGACGGCGACCACATCGTAACGATTTCTGTTCCCAGCGGTTACAGAATCACTGACTTCACGTTCACATGTCCTGATGACGAAGCTGGTGGCGGTTCGTACAACTATGCTAAGGATGCTGAGTTTACTGATGCTATCACTCTGCAGAAGGGCGTAACCATCACAGAAGACGTAAATGCACGCTCATTCCAGTTCTATCTGCATCAGAACAGTGGCGTTATCGACGTTACCTTCGTAGCTAATGTTATTGAGGTAGAAGAAACCGTATTGGAAAAGACTATCGACGTTGAGCGTTATACCGGTTTGGGTTATGGTGCAACGACATTCGAGCCCGACTTTACTGAGGCACTTGAATTCCTTGGCATCGAGAACGTGACGGATGCTACTCTTACCTTCATCAATCCTGATGACACTGAGGTTGAGGCAACCTTTGGTGGCGGAACTCCTGACGGCTGGTGCGACGAAACTGGTGCACTGGTAGGTTGGGGGGAAACTTCCAAGATTTGTGTGAAGTTCAACACCACTGATTCTGACTATAGCATTTTCGACATGAACGGTGCAGACGTGCTTGGTACAACTTACACTGTACGCTATGCCCTCAGTGCAAACGGCAAGAAGGTCGTTTACTCTATCAACGTTACATTCGTAGAGGCACCTGTCAAGTACCTGGAGAACTACACGGAGAAGGGATCAATAGATGTGAACCTGTATCCGACAACCTATGGTGAAGCTTACAATGCAGTGCTTTCCGATGAATATCAGGAGAGCGTGGTAAGCGAACTGATTGGCGCAGAGTGGGAAAACATCTATGGTGTAGGAGTGAAGGTAGATGGCAAGGCCACACTGACCGACATCTACTCTTGCGACCCAGCTCCCGGATTCTGGTGTCTGGCAGATGGAACCGCCGACCAATGGGCTAACAGCGCATTTGGTGTAAGTCTCATCTTCAGTGAGGATTATTCGACATTCCACTTCAGCGCATGGACGAAGGAAGCAGTGACCGGATCCCTACGTACCACCTTCTACCTCGTGAATGAGGCTACTAAGGAATATGTTGCATACAACATCATTCTGAACGACACTCCCGTTGGAATCAACGCTATTGACGCTGACCTAGAGAATGCTGTAATCTACGACCTCAACGGCCGTCGCGTAAGCAAGGCTGTCAAGGGTGGTGTTTACATCATCAATGGCAAAAAGGTTTTCATTAAGAAATAAACCGAAAAGTCATAATTAACGAATCGCCTGCTTCGGATTGCCGAAGCGGGCGATTTTTTTGTACATATACCTATATTATAAGATGAAGGATGAAGGATGAAGGGTGAAGGATTAGGGATTAGGGATGAAGGGTTAGGCATAAACAAATAAGACCTAGGTACAAATCAAATGAACCTAAGGTGCAAATCAATTGAGCCTAAGGTGCAAATCAATCGAGCCTAAGGTGCAAATTAATCGAGCCTAAGGTGCAAATTAATCGAGCCTAAGGTGCAAAAGAAAAAGCCCTTGAGGTAATTCCTCAAAGGCTTTCGTCTTGTAGTTGCGGAGACCGGACTCGAACCAGTGACCTCCAGGTTATGAGCCTGGCGAGCTACCAACTGCTCCACTCCGCGATCTAATTTGCGACTGCAAAGGTAGGCAGAAAAAATGGTACTGCCAAACATTTTGGTAAGAAAATGGCTTTTTATCTATATATTCATGCATTTCTCTTGTTCGAATAGACACTTTTGCCTACCTTTGCAGCAGATATGGGTACACCAAAGACGAAAAACAAGCTCATTGATGTGGCACGTCGGCTTTTTGCTAAAAACGGCATCGACGGAACCACAATGAACGACATCGCGTTAGCCTCAGGCAAAGGACGTCGTACACTCTACACGTACTTTAAGAGCAAGGAAGACATCTTCTATGCTGTTATAGAAATGGAGATGGAGCGAATGAGCGAACGCCTGCGCACCATTGCCGACAAAGAACTAGAGCCCGAGGACAAGTTGGTTCAGCTAGTCTACACCCACCTGAGCCTCATCAAGGAAACGGTTATCCGCAACGGCAACCTCAGAGCCGAATTCTTCCGCGACATTTGGTTGGTGGAAAAGGTGCGTAAGACTTTCGACAGAACAGAAGTCGAGATTCTTCAGAAAATCATTATGCAAGGTATCCGACAGGGAAAGCTTGACGTAGTCAACATACAGCTTTCAGTGGAAATCATCCACTATTGCATCAAAGGACTTGAGGTTCCCTACATCTTCGGGCGCTTGGGCAACAGCATACAGATGAGTCGCCCTATGGTGAAACAAGTTATCCATCGTGCAATGGCCAAGATAGAGCGGCCTGATGAGGATGATTAGAGATTAGAGAATGAGGATTAGAGATTAAAGATTTCAATTTTATTATGGGATTATTAGAAGGAAAGACCGCACTCATCACAGGTGCGGCACGAGGAATAGGCAAGGCCATTGCCTTGAAGTTTGCCCAGGAGGGCGCTAACATCGCATTCACCGACCTTGAGGTGAACGAGGAGACAGAGCAAGAGATTGCTGCACTTGGCGTTAAGGCTAAGAGCTATGCTTCGAATGCCGCCGACTTTGCTCAGACCGAGGAAGTTGTGACTAAGGTTAAGGAAGAATTCGGAAGCATTGACATTCTTGTCAACAATGCAGGTATCACCAAAGACGGACTTATGCTTCGCATGAGCGAGCAGCAATGGGATGCTGTGATTGCCGTCAATCTGAAATCGGCTTTCAACTTCATTCATGCTTGCGTGCCCATTATGATGCGCCAGCGTGGTGGAAGCATCATCAACATGGCCTCCGTTGTAGGCGTTCACGGCAATGCTGGTCAAGCCAACTATGCTGCTTCAAAGGCTGGTTTGATTGCTCTGGCGAAGTCTATCGCCCAAGAAATGGGACCTAAGGGCATTCGTGCCAACGCCATTGCTCCTGGTTTCATCGAAACGGCTATGACAGCTGCCTTGCCCGACAATGTGCGTGAGGAATGGAAGAAGAAGATTCCCTTGCGTCGTGGCGGACAAGTGGAAGACATTGCCAATACGGCTCTGTATCTGGCCAGCGACCTCAGTTCGTATGTTAGCGGACAAGTCATTCAGGTCGATGGCGGCATGAACATGTAATGCAGACACTTTACGAGGACAATCATATCATCATCGTCTCCAAGCGGGCTGGTGAAATCGTTCAGGGCGACAAGACTGGCGACACCCCCCTCTCGGAGACGGTGAAGTTGTATATTAAGGAGAAATACCAAAAGCCAGGCGAAGTATTCCTAGGCGTTGTTCATCGGTTGGACAGACCCGTTAGCGGAATCGTTCTGTTTGCCCGCACCAGCAAAGCCCTCACTCGTTTGTCGGAAATGTTCCGCACAAGAGCAGTGCACAAAACTTATTGGGCTATTGTGGGCAACCAACCGCCACAGGAAGAAGGGACACTTACCCATTGGCTTACGCGCAACCCGAAGAATAACACAGCACGAGCCTACGACAAGGAAGTGCCCAATTCCAAGCAAGCCATTCTCGACTATCGCGTTATTGCAAAGAGCGATCGCTATTGGCTTTTGGAAATAGACTTACACACAGGACGCCACCACCAGATCCGTTGCCAGTTGGCTAAGATAGGGTGTCCGATAAAAGGAGATTTGAAATACGGAGCTCCACGTTCGAATCCTGACGGAAGCATATCGCTTCACGCTCGTCGCATCACGTTTGAGCATCCTGTCTCACATCTGCAAATCGACGTTACTGCCCCCGTTCCCGACGACAATCTTTGGCAAACCATCAGTTGAGGACTATAACACGCTTTACATAGACTTCACGCATAGGACGTTCCCGCTCATCAGTGGGAACGTTTACTATTTTCTCCACCACATTCATTCCCTCAGTTACTTGTCCAAAGATGGTGTATTCTCCATCTAGATGCGGACAACCGCCTTCTGTGGTGTATATGCGTTTCTGTTGCTCATTGAAAGGACGTGGAGGCCGATTGGCAACCTCCGCCTCTGCCACATTTAAGATGCTGTCCTGCAACTCATAATAAGCATCCTTGTTCGACGTTTCCAAGCGGTCGAGCCGGTCGGCAAGTTTATCTTGCAAACGCCGCCATTTGGCGTTGACTGCTTCTTGATAAAGCGTCTGATAGAAGTCTGCCAGCGACGTTGGCGTATACTTTTCGCCTGTCACAATATACCATTGCGTGGAACTGCTCTCTTTCTTTGGATTCAAGTTATCAGGTTGACGAGCCGCCGCCAACATTCCGCGCCTATGTATGTACTTAGGAAATCGTATTTCCTGCGGAATGGTATAATGCAGAGCGCTGGTGTCAACCGTTACAGGACGATTGGCGGGTTTCAGTGTGGGATCACCCGTCTGAATCATCAATCCCGGCACAATGCGATGCCACATCATCTCATCGAAGTATCCTTCACGCGCAAGTTTGATGAAATTATCCCGATGAAGAGGCGTGTCATCGAACAACACCGCACGTATATCACCCATTGAAGTTTCAATCAGCACCTCTGTTCCCTCTTTTTGCTTGCTACATGACGCAAAAAGCATCACGGACAACAAAAGACAAGCTATTTTTCTCATATTTCTTACATATTTTCAGCAAACTTACGAAATATTTCTCAATTCTCAATCTTCAATCCTCAATTTATATCTATCTTTGTAGTACAATATGAGCCGCAGACGGAAAATTGGCCGTTGGATAGCAGGGGTATTGCTCACACCCATAATACTCGTGCTGTTGTTAATAGGCGCCTTGTACCTGCCACCTGTGCAGCAATGGGCTGTCAATAAGGTTTGTGCCTATGCATCGGAGAAAACGGGCATGGACATCCGTCTGAAACGGATACGAATCAAGTTTCCCCTCGACCTTGACCTGCAAGAATTCTCTGCGACCACCCCACCAGACACAGTGATGGCTCTCGAACATGTTATTGTTGACCTCGACCTAAGTCGCATCTTCAAAGGACACGTGGGAGTCGATGCACTCGACCTTCAGCAAGGAGTCATCGATACACGCGACCTCATTGCTACAGTTAGGGTGAAAGGTAAAGTAGGAAACTTCCATCTCAATTCTGAAGACATTCATTTGAAGGGACAACGCGCTTCCCTCACAGGTGCACGCATCGACAACTGCGATGTTGACATCGCAATGCGCGATACAACAGTCGTAGATACGACAGAATCGGCACCCCTGCTTTGGAGCATTGGATTGGGCGATATCGAAGCCAATGACACACGTGTTGCCTTCCACACCATAGGCGACAGCATCTGCATTCGAGGAGGTGTGAAGAAACTGGCCATAAAGGGAGGAGATATTGACTTGGGACGCGGCATCTATAAGGTCGATCATCTGCATGTCGATGCCGATTCACTTCGCTACGACACGAAGGAGCCACCTATGTCGCAGGGGCTCGACTACAACCACCTATCCTTCCGTCCGCTTCATCTCGATGCCGACAGCATCTTCTTCAAGCAAGATTCCAGCGAGCTAAGCCTTACGCTGAACGAATGTAGCGGTAAGGAACAAAGCGGCCTGCAGGTGGATAAATTATGCGGTCACGTTCGTCTCGATGACACCCACATCCAAGTTCCCGACCTCCAACTCAAGACTCCCAAAAGTCACATCGATGGAAGAGTAGATATGGATTGGTCGTCGCTTTCATCCGGCAATCGTGGCACGATGGATGTCGACGTTGATGCGTCTGTTGCCAAGGAAGACCTCCTGCTTGTAACGGGCAATTACTTAACTCCATCACTCCGTCGTTCCATCAATTCATCACTCCCGAACCACATCACCCTATCGGCCAAGGCTCGAGGGAATGTTGACCGCATGGTGGTTGAGCGAGGTGTCATCAAGGCCTCGCCGATGGCTGAAGCCCAGTTCTCAGGCGTCCTCACAAATTTACTTGATTCAGACAACCTTGGAGCCGACCTGAACATGGACATGCAGACGACCGACCTCAGTCCTGTGCGCCATATTCTCAACCTTCCTTCATCCGTACGCCTGCCTCAAATGAGCGTCAAAGGAAAGGCCAATATGCAAGGTTCGAAACTTCTTGCCGACCTGCACTTGACTCAAGGAAGGGGGACTGTGGACCTCAAAGGTAATTACGATACCAAGACGGAGGATTACGATGCCGATGTTCGTGTGCGGAACCTCAACCTCCACAATTTCCTTCCTAAAGATTCGCTCTATACGCTAACAGGTCGTGCGCGAATAAGTGGAAGAGGTACTGATTTGCTTTCGAAACACGCCCGTGCTAAAGCCAACGTTGAGATTAATCATCTCAGATACGGACATAACGACCTCGACAACATTCGTCTGTTAGCTGATGTCAAAGGAGGCAAGGGATTGGTGAACTTATACAGCAACAACGATCTACTTCGTGCCGACGCATGTGCAACACTGCAATTAGACAAGAAGATAACAGCCGCTGATATTAGTCTTGGCGCAACTTACATCGACCTCCATCGTCTCGGTCTTGTCGATGAACCTTTGGCTGTATCTATGGTTATGGATATGGAAGGAAGCACAAACCTGTCCGACACCCATCGTCTGCAAGGAAGCATCCGCGCCATCGAACTCATGCCTAAGGACACCATATTCTATCCCACTGATATAGACCTCAATCTGCTCATGTCACCCGACACCTTGTTTGCACAAGCCACTTCGGGCGACCTCGAACTCGAGCTTCACTCGAGCGACGGATACGAGCAATTGCTGGATAAGGCCAACCTCTTTACCACTGAACTCAAACGCCAGTTGGCAGACCACCACATCGCACAAGACACGTTAACCAACCTTCTGCCCCGCCTCGACCTACGTCTGAAGAGTGGCAATCAGAATACGATGGCCAACATTGTGCAATCCATGGGGTACGATTTCGACCACCTCTACCTCGTTCTCAACAGCGATCCCGAATTGGGCGTCAACGGTCAGGGCTATCTCCATAGTCTGAACACAGGAGCCATCATGCTCGATACCATTCAATGGAACATCTATCAGGATTCCACCGATGTGGTTCGTTTAGGCGCTCGTTTGAAGAATGGTCCACGCAACAAGCAGGTTGTATTCGAATCGAAGGCAACAGCCGAACTCACGCCTACTGGAGCAGATGCGTCTCTCACCTTCTTTGATGCCAAGGGACGCAAGGGTGTTGACTTTGGTGCACAAATCTTCCTCGAAGATGAAGCTTATCGTCTGCACTTGTATCCGCTTAATCCCGTTATTGCCTATCGTCGATTCACCTTGAACGACAACAATTACATCCTGCTTCACGACAACAAGCATGTGGAAGCCGACATTGACCTGCTGGCCGACGACGGAACGGGTTTCAAACTCTACTCAACGCCCAATGCCGATGCTTTGCAGGATATCACGCTGTCTGTCCACGACTTCAACCTGGGCGAACTCTCCAGCGTCATTCCGTACATGCCTTCCATTGGCGGTATGCTGGCTGGCGACTTCCACTTGGTACAAGACGAGCAGTCGATGAGCGTGCTTGTTGACGCCAACGTGCGCGATTTCGCCTACGAAAAGGCTCAGATGGGTAATGTTGGCCTGAATGCCGTTTACCTACCCAACGCCGATGGCACACACTACGTCGATGGCATTGTCTCGCAAGACGGCAACGAAGTGATGCTGCTGGCAGGAACCTACAATCCGAAGGACGAAGGCACTATCGACGCAAAAGCCACCCTGCAACGCTTGCCGCTGCGCCTCGCCAACGGCTTCATCCCCGACCAGATTGCCGAGCTGCGAGGATACGTAACAGGAGAGGTGGACGTGACCGGCCACGTGTCTAATCCCATGCTCGACGGAGCCATCGTCACAGATTCCATGTATTTGGTTAGCGACATGTACAGCCTCTCTCTTCGTTTCCCCGACGACTCCATCACAGTGCGCAAGAGCAGGCTCGACCTGAACCGCATAGAAGCATACTCCACTGGCAGAAACCCACTTGTATTAGATGGTACTATCGACCTCCGCGACCTTAGTCGCATAGGCCTCAACTTAAATCTCTCGGCTCGCAACTTCGAACTCATCAACGCGCCTAAGAACCAGCGCGCAGTAGCCTATGGCAAGGTCTACGTCAACGTAGGAGCGCGCCTGACAGGAACGCTCAACGACATGCTGCTCAGAGGTAAACTCGACGTGCTTGGCAACACCGATGTTACCTATGTGCTCACCGACTCTCCGCTGACCGTCGAAGACCAGTTGGCCGAATTGGTAACCTTCGTCGATTTCTCCGACACGCTGACTGTGGCTGAAGTTGAAAAGGCATCACCGCAGAACATCGATATGCTCATGGACATCGGCATAGAACAGGCGGCACAAGTCCATTGCCTGCTCAGTGTCGACGGCACCAACCACATCGACCTTGAAGGCGGTGGCAACCTCACGATGACCTACACCACGCAAGACGGTATGCACATGTATGGCCGCTACACCATCATCAGTGGCATGATGAACTACTCGCTGATGGTGATGTCCCTCAAGAACTTTGCCATCGACAGCGGAAGCTATGCGGAATTCACGGGCGACCTGCTGAATCCGAAACTCAACATCTCTGCCTCCGAACGCGTGAAGACTACGGTATATGAGAACAATGTGCCGCGCAGCGTCAACTTCGATGTAGGACTGAAGGTAACGCAAACGCTGGAGAACATGGGTCTGGAATTCACCCTCGAGGCACCTGGCGACATGACCATTAGCAACCAGTTGGCCACGATGTCGCCTGAGGAACGCGGAAAGGTGGCTGTGACCATGCTGGCAACGGGTATGTACCTGACGGAGAGCGGCAACGGCACAAGTGGTTTCAGTGCCACCAACGCCCTGAACTCATTCCTGCAGACGCAGATTGCCGCCATCTCGAACAGAGCACTCTCCACCATCGACCTGAACTTTGGTGTCGACAACACCAGCACGGCGTCAGGTGGTACGCAGACCGACTATAGCTTCAGCTTTGCGAAACGTTTCTGGGGCAATCGCATAAGCCTCATCATCGGAGGAAAGGTAAGTTCGGGTAGTGAAGCGGTGAACACAGGCGAGAGCATCATCAACAACATCTCCCTGGAATACCGCCTCGACAAGAGCGCGACCCGATACGTTCGCATCTACTACGACCGCGACACGGAGTCGTTGCTCGAAGGCGACATCATGGAGATGGGTGCAGGTCTGGTGCTGCGCAAGAAGAGCAATCGCTTGGGCGAATTGTTTATATTCAAGAAGGCGAGCCCTCTCCCAACCTCCCCCGAGGGGAAAGAGTAAACTAAGGCTTAATAAAAGATAAATAACAAACGCCATTGGAGCTATAATATGATAAAGGTTCTCAAGATACTACACCATATACTCCCCTCCCTCGGGCAAACGCAAGTCAGGCGTCAGCGTTTGGGGAGCCTGCGACGGAGGGCAGGATTGGGGGTGGGGTCACTCATCCTCCTGCTCCTATGCTCCTGTTCTGAAACCAAGAACCTGGCCGAAAACGAAACCCTGTATGTGGGTATCAAGGAGATTGCCTACGACCGCATGCCTAAGCACCAAGGCGAGAGCAATGACACCACAGGTGTCATCGCGGCGCTGGGCAATGCTTACAACACCGTTGCAGGACTCATCGAAGGCGATGCCTCGGCTCGTGAAGCCCTCAATGCCATCCAAGGCGACTCGCTGGCGGCTCATGTCTCACCATTCACTCCCCTGCCCATTGACGCCAAGAAGGATCGTGAAGCCTATGCTACGGCGAAGAGTGAGGTGGAAGGAGCACTTGCCCACGCTCCCAATAACTCACTTATGGGTTCGTCATACTATCGTCAGCCACTGGCCATTGGCTTGTGGACCTACAACCGCTATGTAGGCAGCACCAGCCGCTTTGGCAAATGGATGTTCAACACCTTTGCTGCCTCGCCCATCTACATAACTACGGTCAACCCTCGCGTGCGTACTCAGGTGGCTCAAAACACCCTTCGCAACTACGGATACTTCCGCGGACAAACGGCCTATAGCGAATTGCCACAAAAGAATCCCAAGAAGGCCAAAGTCTCCTATGAGATACACCCCGGCCCGTTGTTCCACATCGACTCCATCGCCTATCTGGGTTTCCCTCTCCGTGCCGATTCGCTCATTCACGCCACCCAGCGTTTGACAAAGCTCCACAGAGGCGACCCCTTCAGCGTGCCTAATCTCGATGCCGAACGCACGCGCCTTTCCACCACCTTCCGCAACAACGGTTACTTCTATTTCCGACCCGAATACATCGTCTACCGAGCCGACACGGTGGCCCGTCCGCTGCACGTCCAACTACAGGTCGTTCCCTCTGCCGACACGCCCGACCAAGCCCGCAGGCAATACTACATGGGCCGCACGCGCATCAATCTTTATGAAAACGAAGCCTTTACGCTCGTCGACACTTTGAGCCGTCCCGAGAAGATTTCGCGCAGCATGCGTCGCCAGATGGCTCGCTACATGAAACAGCATCCCGAGATAGCAGAGCGCATGGCTCGTCGCAATCGCATTCCCAGCGTCACTATGGCTTATAGCGGCAAACCTGGACGTCCACCTTTGAAGATGCGTGCCATACGTCGTTACATCAATTACCGGCAAGGTAGTCTCTACGACCTGCGAAGCCTGCAGGCCATGCAGGACAACCTTGTAGCTATGGGCATATTCTCGCAAGCCAATGTCCGACTGAGTCCACGTGATACAACAGCCACCTGCGACACCCTGAACACGGAGATTACCCTTCGCCTCGACAAGCCCTACGATGCTGAGTTCAAAGGAAACATCTCCACGAAGAGCAACGGTCTCGTCGGACCGGGTGTCAGCTTCTCCATGTCGAAGCAGAACGTGTTCCGTGGAGCCGAAACGCTCAGCCTCGATGCTTATGGTTCCTACGAATGGATGACAGGCGCTCAGATGAAGGGCAAACACAGTCTGATGAACTCCTACGAATGGGGAGCCGCCATCAATCTGGCCTACCCTCGCCTACTCCTCCTCGGACTGGGACAACGTTTCAATCGCCGTGCCAAAGCTACCACGACGTACAAACTCAGTGCCGACTGGCTCAACCGTTCAGGCTACTTCAGTCGCGTTTCGTTTGGAGCTCGTGTGAGTCACACCTATCAGCGTCGCTCGCGTGTGTTCCATGAGGTCGTGCCTTTCCGCCTCGACTACGAGAAACAATTGCACACAACGGCCAAGTTCGATAGCATCATCACCAACAACCAAGCCCTATACGCCTCACTACGTGACCAGTTTGTGCCCTCTGCACAGTACACCGTCACCCTTACCAACCCCGCCAGCCGCTATCACCAGCGACGCATCACCCTCAGCATCAAGGAGGCTGGCAACCTTACCAGTCTGGGCTATCGCATAGGAGGAAAACCATTCACGGAGAAGGACAAGAATCTCTTCGGAGTTCCCTTTGCCCAATACATCCGCCTCACAGCAGAATACACCCATCGCTATCGCATCGGGCAAACACAGACTTACCTCTGCTGGCGTGCCTTCGGTGGCATCATACACAGCTATGGCAATGCGACCATTGCGCCCTATGCCGACCTCTTCACCGTGGGCGGTGCCAATTCCATTCGTGCCTTCGGTGTGCGCAGCATTGGTCCCGGAAGCTACCATCCTGGCCATTCCCACTACAGTTATATCGACGAGATGGGTGACTTGAAACTCGAAGCCAACCTCGAATATCGTTTCCCCTTGGTAAGCAACCTTCATGGGGCTTTGTTCATGGACGCTGGCAACGTTTGGTTGATGAAGAAGGACGAAAATCGCCCAGGTGGCACCATTAACGCCCGTTCTTTGGCTCGTGAGATAGCTTTAGGCACAGGTTTTGGACTTCGTTACGACCTTTCATTCCTCGTAATTCGCTTCGATGTCGGAATTGGATTGCACGCCCCATACGATACTGGTAAAAGTGGTTACTACAACATGACCAAATTCTGGGATTCTCTCGGCTTCCACCTTGCCGTTGGATACCCATTCTAAAACCCATACGACTTATTACACTTGAGACTACGTCTCGCGCTCGGCCTTTGGACGCTTGCGTAGTGAAACGGAGCAAGAACCTGCTCTCACTCAATCGCGGCCTTGAGATTTGAGGCACTCGTAACTGCTTCCAGGGTTACGCCAAAGTGTTTGTGCACTATCGTCTTGATGATTAGAAATAAAGACCATGGTCTTAATGCGATAGGACTATGGTCTTATGGGTGTAAGACCATGGTCTTTCAATCAAAAGACCATGGTCCATTTATGTGAAGACTATGGTCCCTTTACTAAGATACGCATACGATTCGAGTCATTCGCCCTTGAGGGGGCCAGTTATCCCCTACTGACACCATTTCTCCTTCATGCGAGGCCTATGGGTTTCTGGCATAAAATATTAAGGGCGAAAGACCACGCTTGGCAAGCGAGGCGTCATGCCTGCCAAAGCATCAGGTGGAGATAAACCTAGAATCGCGAACTGCCCAACAACGGGAGAGAGATTTACCGGCCCCCATTTCCTACCGAACTGCCTGAAAATGAAGAAAAAAGTGTCAAAATGTTTTCTCGTTACAAGAATAATCACTACATTTGCAACGATCATATGATCAAACCTTAAATTATTACTATTATGGGATTTATTTTGTGGATTCTTTATGGCTTGTGCGCAGGCGCCTGTGCATCATGGCTGCTGGGTTCAACCCACGAGTGGTACTGGAACATCATCATCGGTATCGTAGGTAGTATTGTGGGTGGATTCGTTGCTGGCTTGCTGGGTATCAAGAGCAGCAACTGGATTGGCCAGTTCATCATCGCCGTAATCGGCGCCGTAATTTGCCTCCTACTTTACAACTATCTGGCTTAGCGCCCCGCATTCGTCGGCAGAGCGACGCAAACATCTAACTGGCAAGGAGCAGACGGGAACACCGAGGCTCCTTGCTTGGTTTTTACATCATTGTTGAGCAATAGCCTTTGGCACACTATACCACACCACAAATATGATTCAGGTCACATTGCTATAAATTCCTATCCTTTTATTTGGCATTGCACTCGATTTTCACTATCTTTGCAGACACTAAAACTAATATAAACCATATAAACATTACTAACGACATGAAACCTACATTGTTTCTTTTGGCTGCCGGTATGGGTAGCCGCTATGGCGGTCTGAAGCAGCTTGACGGACTGGGACCTCACGGAGAGACCATCATGGACTACAGCATCTACGATGCCATTCAGGCTGGATTCGGCAAAATCGTTTGGGTGATTCGCAGAGACTTCGAGGAGCAGTTCCGCACTCAGATTCTGGCTAAGTATGAAGGTCATGTGCCTTGTGAACTGTGTTTCCAGAGCTTGGACGCTCTGCCCGAGGGTTTCAGCGTTCCCGAAGGTCGCATTAAGCCTTGGGGTACGAACCACGCCGTGCTGATGGGTAAGGATGTCATCAACGAGCCTTTTGCCGTACTGAACTGCGACGACTTCTACGATCGTGATGCTTTCCGCGTAATGGGTAAATTCCTCAGCGAGCTCCCCGAGGGCTCAACTGGCAAGTATGCTATGGTGGGCTTCCGTGTTGACAACACGCTGAGCGAAAGCGGTACCGTGAGCCGCGGTATCTGCGAGAACGATGAGAAGACTCATCACCTGACCTCCGTAGTAGAACGTACGAAGATTGAGCGTCACGATGGCGTTGTGCAATATCTGGATGAGGATGGCAAGTGGGTTAGCATTCCTGACACCACTCCCGTTTCGATGAACTTCTGGGGCTTCACTCCCGACTACTTCAAGCACAGTGAGGAGTACTTCAAGCAGTTCCTTTCTGATCCGAAGAACATCGAGAACCTGAAGGCAGAGTTCTTCATCCCCCTGATGGTCGACCATCTGATTCGCACAGGGCAGGCTACATGTGAAGTTCTCGACACCACTTCCAAGTGGTTCGGAGTAACTTATCCTGAGGATCGTCCTGAAGTAGTTGCCAAATTGGCTAAACTGCACGAGGAAGGTCAGTATCCCGAGAAGATGTTCTAAACTTCGTGGATTAAGAATTAAAGATTAGGGATTAAGGTTTGGTAGAAACCGGCCTTAATCCTTATTCTTTATAGTTTTATTCCCTATTCTTATAATCCCAAATCCTGCATGGTTTCGATAGAGAATCTTTGCGTTGAATTCAGCACCAAGCCGCTATTCACAAACGTGAGTTATGTGATTAACGACCGAGACCGAATTGCCTTTGTCGGAAAGAACGGAGCGGGAAAGAGCACTATGCTCAAGATCATCGCCGGACTGCAAAAGCCAACAACTGGAACGGTGGCCTTGCCCAAGGAGACATCCATCGGCTATCTGCCGCAGGTGATGGAAGTTACCGACGAGCGCACCGTTCGTCAGGAAACGCAACTTGCTTTCGCCCATATCCATGAAATGCAGGCCGAGCTGGACCACCTGAACTGCCAACTGGCCGAGCACACCGACTACGAGAGCGCAGAATATATGGCACTGGTGGAACGCTTCACGCAAACTGACGAACGATTCCACTTGATGGGAGGCATGAACTACCAGGCAGAACTGGAGCGCACACTCATTGGGTTAGGATTCCGCCAGTCCGACTTCGACCGCCCAACGGGAGAATTCTCAGGAGGCTGGCGCATGCGTATAGAACTGGCAAAAATTCTCTTACAACGACCCGACGTGCTACTGCTCGACGAGCCTACCAACCACCTCGACATCGACAGCATTCAGTGGCTCGAGCAATTCCTCATCAATCACCAAGGTGCAGTGGTTATGGTCTCGCACGACCGCGCATTCATCAATAACGTGACTAACCGCACCATCGAAATCTCCTGCGGACAAATTTACGACTACAAGGTAAAGTACGATGAATACGTAACCTTGCGTGCTGAACGCCGCGAGCAACAACTGCGAGCTTACGAAAACCAGCAGAAGGAAATTGCAGAAACGCGCGACTTCATAGAGAGATTCCGTTATAAAGCTACCAAAGCCAACCAAGTGCAAAGCCGCATAAAAGCGTTGGAAAAGATTGTACCCATCGAGATTGACGAGGTGGACAACTCAAGATTGCGTCTGCGATTCACATGCAGTCAGCGCTCGGGCGACTTCCCAATCATTTGCGACGATGTGGCAAAGGCATACGGTGAAGCGCCAGTTTTCTCCCACGTCAATCTTCAGTTAAGGAGAGGTGAGAAAGTGGCCTTTGTGGGACGCAACGGTGAAGGAAAGACAACACTGGTGAAGTGCATCATGGGCGCGATTCCTTTCGACGGGAATCTGAAGATAGGTCACAATGTGGAAATTGGCTATTTCGCACAGAACCAAGCACAACTGCTCGACGGTGAGCTGACGGTGTTCGAAACCATTGACCGTGCAGCACGCGGAGAGATTCGTACCAAGATTCGTGACATTCTGGGCGCATTTATGTTTGGAGGCGAAGAATCGGACAAGAAGGTTAAAGTGCTGTCTGGTGGCGAACGCACACGTTTGGCGATGATAAAGCTATTGCTCGAGCCTGTGAACCTACTCATCCTCGACGAGCCTACCAACCATCTCGACATGCGTTCGAAGGACGTACTCAAGGAGGCCATACGTCAATTCGACGGTTCTGCTATCATCGTCAGCCACGACCGTGATTTCCTCGACGGACTTGTAAGTCGTGTCTATGTCTTCGGCGGCGGGCAAGTGAGAGAGCATCTAGGAGGAATGTATGACTATCTGAAGACCCAATCTGACTCACGGACCCTCCCCCGTCCCCTCCCTGTTAAGGAGGGGAGTAATTACAACGCCAAAGAAAAAACTACGCCCTCCCTTCGAGGAGGGAATGAGGAGGGGGCTGTAGCATGGGCCGAGCAGAAGGCTCAAGCCCGCCAACGAAAGAAACTGGAGAAGGCTGTTAGCGATGCAGAACAAACTGTAGCCGAGTTAGAACAAGCCATCAGTATATTGGAGACCAAAATGGCAACACCCGAAGGCGGTAGTGACCTCACAATCTATGAAAAACACGGCCGACTGAAGCAACAACTCACCCAAACCGAGGACGAATGGACCAAAGCGATGGAGGCTTTGGAGGCATTCGAAACTTCAAATTCAGTCGAATAATCTGCTTTATTGAGGGTACAAAAGGGGCAAAATTTACGACAAAGCGGAAGTGAGAGGCTGGAATGAACCATTACCTCAACGGAGAGCCTAAGTAAACTTTACCATCTACGACATACACGGCTTTTTTAGATTGATAATTAGAATTTGAGAACTGAGAATTATTAACGCGACGACCGCTAAGGTCAAAGACAGCGTTAGGCCCATTCTTAATTCTTAATTCTTCATTCTTAACTTCTTCAATGCCATCATAGAGGGGATCGAGGGCATGAAGGCGGTCGAGTTGCTTGTGAAGCCTGACAAGAGTATTGTAGCGAGTGTCTGGTGTGGCATCCTGAAGGCTTGCGAGCAGGCTTTGGAGGATATCCTTATAATAAGTATCAACAGCGGGGCTATTGATGACCTCCTGAGCACGCTCAACATACCAAGGCTGAATGACCCGCCCAATGCTATCGTTACGATGGCGACGAACGAGTTGGACTCGACCGGCCCAAAGTTCATCACCTGCTGCCAAATCGCCGAATAGTCCGATTGTAAGTTTTCCATTTACCGCCAGTCCACAAGCACTCTGCAGGAAGTCGCCATTAAGCATCTGACGACTGATGGCATCGGCAGTCGTAGGCAAGTTGCTCAGTTGGGAACCATCGAGCATGGGAGTGGTAACCCCATTCACCCGAATCTGCGGTCCCTCGTGAGAGGCAAAACCCTGAATGAGGACTTCGTAGTAACCATCCGTCAATCCCGACAAGCCCTGCTCAATGGAGAAACTGCCATCAGCTGCATGCATTAGGGGCAGAAAGGCACTACCCAAGCCTGACTCAAGAGTAGTCCCCTCGGCCTTCGATATTGTCCACCCTTTCATTTGGCTTTTCATAAAGTCGCCATTGACGAGTTTATAGTCCATGCGAGCCCCATCCTCCTTATAGAAAATGGGAGCATCCTGTTCGGTATAAGACGGAGTTCCACCCTTGACATAGGGCCACCCCTGGCTATCCCAGCGCAAACGATCGAGCAGAATGACGCGACCCTTGCTGTCATCGGAAGCATCGTAGGCATGATACAGAATCCAGTCCTGTCCCTCGTCGTCGGTAACGATTTCACTGTTGTGCCCAGGACCTATCCACTTGCTGTTTTTGGAGAGGAGAAGCGTGTAGCCATTATTGGTCATCAGTTTTCCATCCTTACTCATATAAGGGCCCAAGAGGTTCGTAGAACGGCCAACCACCGTCTGATAGGTGGAACGGAGTCCTTCGCAGCAGGCGCCGATGCTGGCAAAGAGATAGTAGTGGTTGCCGTGCTTGTGAATCATGGCTCCTTCGAAGGCGGTCCCTGCAATCTTCTTTATCTTATTCATGTCACGCACCTTCAAGCCGTCGTCAGTGAGTTCGGTGATGTAGATGCCATTGAACGAGCCCCAAGCAAGATATTTCTTATCCCACTCCTCTATGTAGACAGGGTCGATGCTGTTTTCCACCTTTATCTCCGTACTGCGGAAGAGTCGGCCGCGGTCGGTGAATTTATATGGTGTAAGTCCTTTTGCAACGCCAATGCCCGTGCGTGAACCATTTCCCCACAGAGCCGAAGCGTAGTACATGAGAAAGTGTCCGTCGACATAATTGACATCGCTTGCCCAGAGGCTGTAATAATCGGTATGCTGCTTGCCGTCCTTGACATAGGTCGTGTCGTTCCATGTGGGACGACCAAAGACATCGGAGACATTGGTCCAATGCACCAAGTCCATACTCTTTTGCGTCCGGCAGCCTGTGGCATAACTATAGAAGGTGCCGTCCTGTGCACGCTGAATGCTGGGGTCAGGCGCATCGATATCGTAAACAGGATTGGTGTACTTCTGGGCAAAGACATTACCCATGAAGAACGAAGCGTGAATAATGAGGGATAAAAGGAAGAACCGTTTCATAAGACATTTATGGTTACAACGATACACAATATACACTATCAGCAAAGAACAAGGCTTTCTTCATCGGTTTTAACGAATTGTCTCATTATTTAGACAAGTTGTAGCACCATATCGGGTGGAGACTGCCACAAATTTACAAAAAAATTCATGTATAGCACCCTGAAGACTAAATAATTGGAAAATTATTTGTATTTTTGCCTATCACATTTGTCTTTTTAATAGATAGTGAGCAAAAATAACACAAACAATGAAATTTTCAAACGCCTACAGATTCCTTACTTTAGTAGCCCTCATGCTGCTGACCATCACAGCACATGCCGATATTGCCTATAGTGACAAGCATGTGAGAATCACCGTAATAGATGCAGGCACACTGCGACTGGAATATGCACCCGACGGAAAGTTCGTGGACAAGAAAAGTTTCCTTGCTGTCATTCGCGACAATACATATTCTAATTATCGCGTACGCGAGACTACTAAAAACGTCACGTTGGAAACAGAAAAACTGAAACTCGTTTATAAGAAGAGCGAGGGAGGCTTTACGGCAACGAACCTGAAGATAACTAGCACGAAAGCAATCGACAAACCTTTCGCGTGGTCGCCCGGGAAAAAGCAAGAAGGCAACCTCAAGGGCACCTACCGCACTCTAGATGGATACGATGGAGAGTTCCTGAAATATGACAATAATCGCCCAATGCCCATTGAGGATGGATTACTGGCGACTGATGGTTGGACACTGCTCGACGACTCTCAGGGTTTCCTCTTTAATGGTGACAAGGACTGGGACTGGGTCGAGCAGCGTCAAAGTGCCGAAGGAGCGCAAGACTGGTATTTCTTAGGATACGGACACGACTATAAGGCTGCGCTGAAGAGTTACACACAGTTCGCAGGCCGTGTACCTATGCCTCCCCGCTATGCCTTCGGGTATTGGTGGAGTCGATATTGGAGCTATTCCGACCAAGATTTCCGCGATCTCGTACATTGGTTCCAAGAAGCAGACATCCCCTTGGACGTGCTCGTTATCGATATGGACTGGCACCCCATCAGCGAAGAGGCTGGAGGTGGATGGACGGGATGGGACTGGAACGAGAATCTATTCCCCGACTACCGTCAATTTCTAAGCTTCCTCGATGAGCAAGGCGTAAATGCCACCATGAACCTGCACCCTGCCGATGGCGTACGCCCTTTCGAAAAGAAATATAAGGAGTTTGCCCAGCGTATGGGCAGAAACGATGGAAAGGCCGTAGAGTGGTTAGGAAGCGACAAGCGGATGGTGAAGGCCCTCTTCGACACTTATCTTCATGACTACATGCAAGAGGGCATTGACTTCTGGTGGCTCGACTGGCAACAATGGGCCAACGACAAGAAGGTGGAGGGACTAAGCAACACATGGTGGTGCAACTATATCTTCTTCTCCGACATGGAGCAGCAGCACCAAAAACGCCCCATGCTCTACCACCGCTGGGGCGGGCTGGGGAACCATCGTTATCAGGTGGGATTCTCTGGCGACAGCTTCATCACGTGGGAAAGCCTGCGCTTTCTCCCCTACTTCAACAGCACTGCCTCGAATGTGCTTTATGGCTACTGGAGTCATGACATCGGAGGCCACCAGAGCCTAAAACATGGAACTCCTGTTCCTGTTGAACTTTACACCCGCAGTATGCAGATGGGACAATACCTGCCCATCCTCCGTACCCACTCCACTAAAGACGCAGCGCTGAACAAGGAACCATGGGCCTTCGATCACGCCACAATGGAACGTTTGAAGCGAGTTATCGATGGACGCTACACACTGGTTCCCTATATCTACACGATGGCACGCGAAACCTACGAAACTGGTGTCTCCCTATGCCGCCCTATGTATTACGATTACCCTGAGCAAACGGAGGCTTACGAATTCCGCAATCAGTATATGTTTGGCTCCCACATCATGATAGCCCCTATCACGGAACCCGTCAATCCCGACGACGGATATGTCAGAATGAAGGTGTGGTTGCCTCAGGGCCAATGGATAGAATACGAAACAGGAAACCTTCTCGAGGGGGGACAGACGATTGAACGCGCCTTCACAATCAACGAATATCCCGTCTACATCAAGGCTGGCGCCATCCTCCCCTATTACGGAAAACTAAAGAACCTGAGCGGTACGGAACAGGCCGTAACCATCCGCTTGTTCCCTGGTGGACAGCAGGGAGAGTTCGACCTTTATGAGGACAACGGTAACGACTGCGACTATGCAACACAGTTTGCCACCACAAAGCTCAGCTACACCCGCGAGGGAAGTCAACTGCTCGTGAAAATTGCTGCCCGCAAAGGCTACTATTCCGATATGCCCTCGCGCCGCCACTTCCATCTGGCTCTTCCATGCGCTTTGGCTCCAGAAAGCATCGTACTCGATGGCAAAGAGATACCTTTCGCCTATGACGGCTATGCATTGGAGACGCAGGCCGACCTCGGACAACTCGATTGTTCCGCCCTCCACACCATACAGGTTCGTTACGCAGAAGACAACTATGCCCTGACGGACGGACTGAAAGCCAAACTCGCACGCATCCACGATGCTGTAGCCGACTATAAGCAGCAAGATGCTGGCATGGTTTACATCGACGCTCTGGGCTATCTGGAATCCACCCCACTGCGACTGAGCTATTTCCCCAAGGAACAGCGGCAGACGCTAAAGCAGTTCGCGACATATTACAAAGACCTTCCTTTGATTCTGCTCGACCAAATGAGTGAGGAAAAACTCTGCACACGATTCCTGAAGAGACTCAACGAAAATGCAGATTCACCCATCCGGCAATTACCAGCATCAGTATTCCAGACGAAAGACGGGAAACAAGGATTCGACATTCGTTTCTACAATAACATGGAGATGAAGGGCGAACCCGTGGCTACAGCCCATTGGGACGAGATGCAGATGAACACCTCCGACTCCCCCATTTCAGGAGTGCTGAAGGACGGGTTCTCACTCGTTGCCGAAACTCAGTTTGTTAGTAAGCAAAATGGTATTGTCTATATGCAAGTCTCTGGCGATGACGGATACAGAATGCTAATAGACAAGCAACAAGTGATAGCCGACTGGGCCGACCACGTTATCACGAAACGTGGATATCGCATGCAGGTGGAAGAAGGAAAGCGTTATGACATCCGGCTCGAATTCTATGACAAAGTTAATGAAGCCGTACTGCGTCTAAATGCTCTTTCTACAAATAGAGAATAAAAAATTATAAAACATATTGTATATAAGCTAACAGAAATTGTCTAAATAGTAGATGAACATCGACGAGAAGGAGATAATAGCAGGACTGCAGCGGATGCTCATGGACCACATCCGTATCACTGCCGATGGCACATATTCAGAGTAATAATATTTTATTAAACCTAGTAGTATGAAAATTATTCGTAATTTCCTGACGTTGCTATGCCTCTCCATTCAGGGAGGAGTTTGGGGATGGGTTTTTATGTTTGCCCTCTCCGCAGTCGCACAACCCCGTCCAGAATACCCACGCCCTCAATTTGAGCGTGCCGACTGGCTAAACCTTAACGGAACTTGGAGCTACGCCTTCGATTTCTCCAACACAGGCAGTCAAAAAGATTGGGCTAAATCACAAGGCTTCGAAGGAAAAATTCTCGTTCCCTTCTGTCCAGAGAGCCAACTTTCGGGAGTCAAATTCACTGACTTCATTCCTTGCATCTGGTATCAGCGCACCATCTCTGTTCCCGCTAACTGGGAAGGCAAGAGAGTACTACTCCGCTTTGGCGCTGTAGACTACGAAACGAGCATCTACATCGACGGAAAATTTGTAGAGACACACTTCGGAGCAGGTTCCTCTTTCGCTGTAGACATCACACCCTATGCCCAGCCAGGCAAGACAGCAAACTTAGTGTTGTGTGTCCGTGACGACTTACGCAGCGGTCTGCAACCGGCAGGTAAGCAATGTGAAAGACTGAACTCATATGGTTGCATGTACACCCGTACCACTGGCATCTGGCAGACAGTGTGGATGGAACCCGTAGCAGCCAACGCACTGAAGACGGTGTTTACCATTCCCGACATCGACCAACGTCAACTCATCGTACGTCCTGAATTCTATCAGGAGAACAGCGGTTACACCCTCACCGTTCAGATCTTCGATGGCAAGAAGCTTGTCTCCAAAGCTACCACTCCGGCAAACAACAGCGTAAGCCTTGTGCTTCCCGTAAAGAATCAAAAGTTGTGGAGTCCTGAGTCACCTTTCCTCTACGACCTGCGCTATACGGTTCGCGACAAAGAGGGTAAGGTCATTGACGAAGTTAAATCATATGTCGGCATGCGTAAGGTACACACGCAAGACGGCTATTTCTTCCTAAACAATCAACCCTATTTCCAGCGACTGGTTCTCGACCAAGGCTTCTATCCCGACGGAATCTGGACTGCGCCCTCCGACGAAGCGCTGCGACGCGACATCGAACTGAGTAAAGCCGTTGGTTTCAACGGTGCACGTCTGCACCAAAAAGCATTCGAAGAGCGCTACTACTACTGGGCCGACCATCTGGGTTATCTGACTTGGGGTGAACAAGCCAGTTGGGGGCTGGACGTTAATAACGACCATGCTGCTCGCAACTTCATCTCGGAGTGGATGGAACTAGTCGTTCGCGACCGTAACCATCCAAGTTTGGTCACATGGACACCATTCAATGAGACATGGGGTTGCCGTGAGGGAATTTATCAGCGCATGATGCGCGACGTTTATGACATTACAAAAGCCATCGATCCCACCCGTCCCATCAATGACGCAAGTGGCGATGGCCATGTGAAGACTGACATCTGGAGTGTTCATGACTACGAACGCGACTCACTGAAGCTCGTCACTAACCACACGTTTGTGAAGGGAATGCCCGTATTCCGCAACCAACCCGACAAGAAGTTCCTGGCCGAGTATGAAGGTCAGCCCTACATGCTCGATGAGTGGGGCGGACTGCCTTGGATTCCACAGGAAGAGCGTGCCACCTCGTGGGGTTACGGTGATAACATCAACTCTCTCGACGAATTCTACAGCATTCTTGAGCGCGAGGTTGACGCCATCATTGCGTGTCCTCACATCACAGGCTACTGCTATACACAAATTACCGACGTAGAACAAGAGAAGAATGGCGTTTATCGTTACGATCGCACACCGAAGTTTGATACACAACGGCTTCGTGCCATCTTCACCAAAATTCCGGCAAATATCCAGAACCCACCTTCACTAAAATAGTAAAAGAGGTTTTATTCCTTAAAAAAGGTGAGAAAAACAAAGTTTCTCACCTTTTTTTTGTAATTTTGAACCCGAATACATCTTTAATAAAAGTACAAAAGTATGAAAGGACTGAAACTGATGGCTATGATAGCACTTGCTACTACCCTAACAGGGTGCCAGATGGGAGACAAGACACTGAGTTCAGGCATCGACCTGGCAAACCTCGACACAACATTCCTGCCCGGAACAGATTTCTATGAATTTGCCACTCACGGATGGCAAGTAGCCAACCCACTGACGGCAGAATATAGCCGTTATGGCTCGTTCGACGTGTTGCAAGAAAACAACAACAAGCAGTTGCGCGAACTCATCGACAGCGTTGCTGCACAGAAGAATGAGCCAGGCAGTGTGGCACAGAAGATCGCCGACCTCTACAACTCAGCGATGGACAGTGTGAATCTGAACGAACACTGGTGGGGCGCCTTCGAGGAGTTCATGCTTTGTGACGGATATCAGAACTCACCTGAGATAACTCAGAACTGGCTGCGTGATGTATGGCCAAGAATGCAACGTCAAGGTGTACCGGGCCTGTTTGGCATGTACATTGGAGCCGATGAGAAAGATTCTAAGAACAATTTGGTCAGCATCTACCAAGGTGGTCTGACAATGGGACAGAAGGACTATTACCTGGACACTGATCCTGAAACTACAAAGATTCGCGAGGCATATGCTAAGTATATTGCCGACTTGAGTCAGCATCTGGGTTTCTCCGAGAAGGATGCCAAGCGCATCAGTCAGGACGTTATGAGAATAGAGACACGCCTTGCCAAAGCCAGCAAGAGCATGACTGAACTGCGTGACCCAGAAGGCAACTACAACAAGTTGACGTATGACGAACTGAAGAAGCAGTTTGCAGGCATCGACTGGGACGGATTCTTTGGTAACCTTGGTGCAGAAGGCGTTAAGGAAGTTTGCTTAGGCCAGCCCGTTGCCATTCATGAGGTGGAGAAGGTGCTTAAAGAGGAGACTCCCGAGGCTTTGCAGAATGTATATCTTTGGCATGCGATGAACATGGCCAGCTCGTACATCGACGACGAGAGCCGCGCTTTGAACTTCGGATTTTGGGGTACTACCATGAGCGGCAAGCAAGAAGACCGTCCACGTTGGAAGCGTGCTGTCAGCGCTGTAGAGAGTGGATTAGGTGAAGCTCTAGGCCAACTCTATGTCGAGCGTTTCTTCCCACCTGCAGCCAAAGAGCGCATGGAGAAATTGGTTAAGAACCTGCAAGTAGCATTGGGCGAACGCATCGCCGTACAAGATTGGATGAGCGACGACACGAAGAAGGTGGCACAAGAGAAGCTGGATGCCTTCTATGTGAAGGTGGGATATCCCAACAAGTGGAAGGACTACTCCAGTCTGGAGATTGGCGACAGCTATCTACGCAATATTCTGGCCTGCAACGAGTGGGAGATTAAAGAAATGATACGCACGAAACTTAACCAACCCGTAGACCACGACGAATGGTTCATGACCCCACAGACGGTGAATGCTTATTACAACCCCACGACCAATGAGATTTGCTTCCCTGCAGGCATTCTGCAACCACCATTCTTCGATATGCAAGCCGACGATGCTTTCAATTATGGGGCTATCGGTGTAGTTATCGGACATGAGATGACACACGGATTCGACGATCAAGGTGCTAAGTACGACAAAGAAGGTAACCTGCGTCAGTGGTGGAGTGACGAAGATACTCAACGCTTCACAGAGCGCATTCAAGTGATGCGTGAGTTCCACGATAGCATCGAAGTGCTGCCCGGTCTGCATGCAAACGGCAGTTTGACACTGGGCGAGAATATGGCCGACCACGGTGGCCTGATGGTTGCTTTCCAAGCATTCAAGAATGCTACGAAAGATGCTCCTCTTGGTGACATTGACGGCTTCACGCCCGAACAGCGTTTCTTCCTGGCATACGCCAACGTATGGGGACAGAACATCCGCGACGAGGAAATTCGCAAGCGTGTGAAGAGCGATCCACACGAGTTAGGCAAATGGCGTGTAAACGGACAATTGCCACACATCGATGCTTGGTACGAAGCCTTTGGCATCACAGAGGAAGACCCCATGTTCGTGCCGAAAGAAAAGAGAGTAACGATTTGGTAAGTCATTTTTTGGACATTGAACATTGAACTTTGAGCATTGAATATTGAACATTGAATATTGAACATTTTCTCAATTTAAAGTACCGTGCCATTAAGACTTCCCGATAGGTTGCCCGCCATTGAACTGCTCAAGAAGGAGAACATCTTCGTCATGGGCAGTTCAAGGGCTGAGCATCAGGATATACGTCCACTACGCATTGCCGTATTGAACCTGATGCCACTGAAGATTACAACTGAGACCGACCTCGTGCGCATACTCTCGAACACACCATTGCAGTTAGAGATTCACCTCATGAAGGTAAAGGCGCACACTAGTAGGAACACACCCGTAGAACACATGCAGGCTTTCTACCGCGACTTCGAAGTGATGCGGCATGAAAAGTTCGACGGATTCATTATCACTGGCGCGCCATTGGAGCACCTCGACTTTGAGGAAGTCAATTACTGGGACGAGATATGCGAGATATTCGACTGGTGTCGGACTAACGTCACCAGCACCATGTACATATGCTGGGCAGCACAGGCAGGCCTTTATCACTACTACGGTATACCCAAATATCCTTTGGAGGAAAAAATGTTTGGCATTTTCCCTCAGACAATTGTCGACCCGCAGTTACCCATCTTCCGAGGCTTCGACGATGAGTTCAACATGCCGCATAGCCGTCATACTGAGGTACGAAAGGAGGACATCCTTGCCCATCCCGACCTATCTCTTATTGCCGAAAGTCCAAAGAGCGGCGTGGGTATGGTGATGTCTCGAGGAGGACGCGAAATCTTTATTACTGGTCACTCGGAATACGAACCTTATACCCTTGATACCGAGTATAAACGCGACCTCGGAAAAGGTTTGCCCATCCATAAACCAGAGAACTACTACCTGAACGATGATCCCAGTCAGCCTCCTCATGTCACTTGGCGAGGACACGGGAACCTACTCTTCACCAATTGGCTTAACTACTACGTTTATCAGGAAACTCCTTATAATCTGGAAGAAATACATTGAGAGGTGAAGGATGAAGGATGAAGGGTGAAGTCTGCGATTGAGCGAGAGCAGAGCGTTGCTTGCATCGGCTATGCCGAGCATGAGCAGACTCGAGGCAAAGCCTCAAGTGATGAAGGAATAAGGATTAAAATTTATGCGCGAAATTGAATTGCTTGCACCTGCACGGGACCTGGCTACTGGAATCGAAGCCATTCGCCATGGGGCAGACGCGGTATATATCGGAGCTCCAAAGTTTGGAGCACGAGCTGCGGCAGGCAATTCGGTGGAAGACATTCGTCAGCTGGTGGAGTATGCCCAGCCCTTTGGCGTGAAGGTTTATGTCACGCTAAATACCATCATCTATGACAACGAGCTAGACGAAGTACAACGCCTTATTGGCGAACTGGCAAATGCAGGCGTAGATGCACTGATAGTGCAGGACTTTGCACTATGTGCGATGGCAAATGGCAAATGGCTAAAGGCTAACGACCAAGATGGCAACCAAGACTTTAGCCTTTCTACATTAACCCTTAGACAATTAAGGCTCCATGCGAGCACACAAATGGATAATCGCACAGCCGAGAAAGTGGCGTGGCTAAGAGATTTAGGGTTTGAGCAGGTGGTGCTGGCTCGTGAATTGACACTCGACGAGATTCGAGAGATACACGAGCAGGTGCCTGACGTGCGGTTGGAAGTGTTTGTTCATGGGGCAATCTGTGTCAGCTATAATGGCCAATGCTACGCTTCACAGTACTGTTTCGGACGTTCGGCTAATCGTGGCGAATGTGCTCAGTTCTGCCGTATGCCTTTCGATTTGATAGAAGAGCAAGAGGCAAGGGACAAGGAGCAAGTACTGCTGAAACAGAAACATCTGCTTTCGCTTCGTGATATGAATCGAAGCAACGATCTTGAGGCGTTACTTGATGCAGGTGCCTCGAGTCTGAAGATAGAAGGAAGGTTGAAAGATCCTGCCTACGTGAAGAACGTAGTGGCATACTATCGCCAGCAACTCGATGAAATATTCAGTCGTCGACATGAATATAAGCGCAGCAGTCTTGGCCACGAGGTCATTACTTTTACGCCTAATCCCGCGAAGTCCTTCAATCGCCTGTTTACCAACTATTTCATGCATGGTCGTACGCCCGACATGGCAAACATCTATACACCCAAGAGCATGGGAGAACCTATCGGCTTTGCCGAGATGAAGGATGCGCTCGGCGATGTAAGGAGACGCTTGCGTAGCGAAGAGGAGCAAGAAGGATTAAGAATTAAGGATTCTCTCACTTATCACCCCTCACCTCTGCACAACGGCGACGGACTGTGTTTCATCAATGAAGAGGGGCAACTCGAAGGTTTTCGCGTGAATCGCGTCGAAGACAATATAATATACTCCATAACCAGCAACGGGAATCCCTCACCCCTCACCCTGCACCCTTCATCTTTATTATATAGGAATCACGACCAGCAATTCGAGCAACAGTTATCAAAACCCACAGCCACAAGGAAGGTCGGCATTAGTTGGTTATTGAAGGAGGTCGAAAGTGGATTTCGGTTACGTCTCACAAGAGAGGATGGTGCACAGGTGGAGCAGACATTCACTTACCCTCATGAACTTGCCCGTTCCCCACAAACAGAATCTATCACACGTCAGCTTTCGCGTCTAGGCGATACTCCCTATGAGGCAACGAATGTGGATATTCAGATGTCGCAGAATTGGTTCATCCCCAATAGCGTGTTGGCAGAGTGGAGGAGGATGACCCTCTCTAACCCTCCCTTAAAGGGATGGAAAAAAAATGAGCACCAAGAGAATGCTCCCCTTCCTTCAAGGGAGGGATGGGGTAAGTCCATTTCTTATCTCGGCAATGTTGCAAACAACGTTGCACGTCAGTTCTATCTCGACCAAGGTGCAAAGCAAGTTGACTGGGCAATGGAGGTTGCTACGCCAAAGATGGAAGACAAAGGTCTCCTCATCATGACCTGCCGCTATTGCATTCGTTATGAACTGGGGATGTGCAAAAGAATGAAGTATGAAGAACAAAGTAACCGGACGGCCGAAGGCCTACGCTTGGCTCGTCCAAAAATGAAGAATGAGGGGGAACTCTTCCTGCGCCTTGCCGACGGGCGGCGCTTCCGTCTTCATTTCGATTGCAAGCAGTGTCAGATGCTCGTCTATGCGACTAAGGATTAAAGAATTAAGGATTATGAATCGGTTAGTGCTTATACTTTCGACATTTCTTCTGGTAGCGTGCAAACCCACACCTTCAACGCAACCTGAGGAACGACAGTGGGACATCGATTACAACTTCGTTCTATCAGCCGATAGTCTCGTCTTGCAAGAAGATCGTCCCATGCATCTGCTCATCGTTCCTGAGCAAACGGATTCGTTTGTTGTGTACAAGGACGATCCTCTCGTTGTGGCACAAATAGAAATAATCCCTGAGGACTCCATCGATAGCGTATGGGTGAAGGTAGCTCGGGACCAGATGACTCAGGGTTGGATTCACGAATCAGAACTTCTTGATTCAGTTGTTCCCGATGACCCCATCTCACAAGGAATTCATCTTTTCTCCGACAGACATGTCGTTGCCACCATTGCCCTATTTGTTATAGCATTAGCCGCATGGTTATTCAGAAGGATGAAAAGCCGTCGTTTCCATATTGTACACATCGACGACATTGCCTCCCCCTACCCCATGCTCCTCTGCCTTGCCTTTGCTGCTGCGACGGTACTCTATACAACCATTCAAATCTTCGTACCACAACTTTGGGCAAATTTCTATTATCATCCCACGCTGAATCCTTTCGGGCAACCTACCATGCTCGCCCTCTTTCTGGTTTTAGCCTGGATTATCGTCATACTTACTATCGCTGCAATGGACGATATTCGTCGCTCGTTGAATGCCGCAGAAAGTATACTCTATGCGCTCTCTCTGCTGGCCATCCTTGCAGTCATCTATCTATTTTTCTCTCTCACCACACAATATTTCCTTGGGTATTTCCTTTGGATGGCCTATGCAGTTCTTGCCCTATGGCAATACCTCCGTCGCCATCGGCCTCATTATCGTTGCGGTCAGTGTGGCGCACCCCTCCACGACCAAGGCATTTGTCCTAAATGCGGCACAATTAACAGATAAAGCAGTATCATTATGGCAAGCGACATCGACTTTGTGCAATACATCGCAGATCAGTGTGCTGGAGCAGGCGAAATCACCTACAAAAAGATGTTTGGTGACTATGGTCTTTATTGCCAAAGCAAGATTGTGGGGCTGATATGTGACAACCATCTCTACTTGAAGCCTACGGAGGAAGTAAAGTCCATGCTGCGAACCATTGACCTACGACCTCCATACCCTGGAGCTAAAGATTATTTCCATATCGAAGAGGTGGACGACCGCGACTATCTTTCTCGCTTAGTTATTGCCACCTACAAGGCATTACCGGAACCAAAGGTTAAGAAACGATAATATATATACCATAAACATAAAGAAATGAAGAAGCTTTGCCATTACATATCAGAATACATGGGTGTACTAGTGCTTGCAGCAGCAGTATTGGCATTAGTTTTCCCTGAAGCGATGGCAGGAATACGTCCAACCGTCATCAACTATCTGCTTGGCGTAGTCATGTTCGGCATGGGACTGACGTTGAACCTGCAAGATTTTCGTATCGTGTTCTCTCGTCCCAAAGATGTCATCATTGGGTGCATTGCTCAGTTCACAATGATGCCACTACTGGCATGGGGACTCTCGCGTTTATTCTCGCTAGACGAAGCGCTTGCATTAGGCGTCGTCTTAGTAGGCTGTTGCCCTGGTGGCACGGCTTCCAATGTCATTACCTATTTGGCCAAGGGCGACCTAGCATTATCCGTAGGAATGACAGGCGTCTCCACACTATTGGCACCATTTCTTACGCCTTTGCTTACTTGGGCGCTCGCAGGCAAGAGTGTCAATGTGGATGTTATTGGCATGCTGTTAAGTATCCTATGGGTAGTCATCTTACCTATAGTTGTTGGTCTGCTTGTAAAGGGACTATGGCCTAAATTCACAGAGCGGGCGACAGACTATCTACCAGCCTTCTCGTCGATTGCCATTGCACTCATTGTTGCTATCATTATCTCGGCCAATGCCGATAGATTGTTGGCAGGTGGACTGTTAATTGTACTGGTTGTTGTGCTTCACAACGTATGCGGATTGGGGCTTGGCTATCTGACAGGACGCTTGCTAGGCCTTTCCGAACCTAAAAAGCGGGCCATCTCCATCGAGGTAGGCATGCAGAATTCAGGACTGGCAAGCAGTCTGGCAACCCTGCACTTTGCCGCTTATCCATTAGCCACTATCCCTGGGGCCATCTTCAGCGTGTGGCATAACATCTCTGGAGCCATCGTGGCTTATCTCTTCCGAAAGAAAAAGACTAAGGGGTAAAGGTGAAGGATTAAGGGTGAAGGGTGAAGGATTAAGGATGAAGGGTGAAAGATGAAGGGTTAGAGACTAGAATTGCCCGTTAAACGTTAACCATTAACCATTAAACCTTACAAAGCAAGCTAAGCTTGCAATAGTTGAAACAATTGTAATTTATAAACTCTATAACGATGAAACATTGCTTTATTTCCGCACTAATGCTTCTCTGGATGAGCAGCATTACAGCCGCGACACCGGCGCGCAAGCAACTATTTGATGCCAACTGGCAGTTCTCAAAAGACAGCATCCAATGGCGGACGGTCAATCTGCCACATGACTGGAGCATTGAAGGCCCGTTCGACAAGAACACTCCCGCTGGCAACGAAGGGGCATATCTGCCTACAGGAAAGGGTTGGTATAAGAAAACGTTCAACATCGATAATCTTTCGCCTCGTACTGAACTATACTTCGACGGCGTCTATGAACATGCCAACATCTTCATAAACGGTCAGCTGGCAGGACATCACGATTATGGCTACACACCATTCACCGTTGACGCAACACCTTTCCTAACCCAAGGACAAAACAATGTTGTCGTAAGCGTGGACAATTCACAACAAAAGAATTGTCGTTGGTACAGCGGTTCGGGCATCTACCGCCATGTATGGCTCATGAATAAGGGCAAGCGATATATCGACGAGTGGAGCGTTTGTGTGACTACGCCAGACATCCACACCGTAAACATCAAGGCCGACGTCGTGATGGAAGATGGTTCACGCAAGCCCATTGAGAAGACATTGCATGTGGAGCAACCACACCTTTGGTCACCCGAAGACCCATATCTCTATAAAACGACCATCGAGGCAGAGGGTGATGTGTTACCAGTTACCTACGGCATACGCACCATCGAATATGACGCCCAGAATGGTTTTCGCCTGAATGGAAAAACCATACTCATCAATGGTGCTTGCGTCCACCACGACAATGGTTTCCTGGGTGCTGCCTCCTTCGATGCCGCAGAGGCTCGCAAGGTAAAACTGATGAAAGAGGCAGGCTTCAATCTGTTGCGAACCTCGCACAACCCTCCAAGTGCAGCTTTCTTGGATGCATGCGACTCATTGGGTATGCTCGTTATCGACGAAGCCTTTGATGGATGGCGCACTCAAAAGACTGCCCACGACTTCCACACCTATTTTGATGCACAAGCCGAAAAGGAGATTGAAAGTATGGTACGCCGTGATATGAACCACCCCAGCATCATCTCTTGGAGTCTTGGAAACGAAGTTATCGAACGCAAGGATATTCGCATTGTACATACCGCCAAACTGTTAAAGCAAGCCATTCTTCGCGTCGACACGTCACGTCCTGTCACAGAAGCGCTCTGTGCGTGGGATCGCGACTGGGAAATCTATGACCCTCATGCCGATGTACTGGACATCGCAGGCTATAACTACATGTTGCACAAGCATGAAAGCGACCACCGTCGTGTACCCAATCGAGTAATTTGGCAGACGGAGTCGTATCCTGCCGACGCTCTCAAAAACTGGAAAGTTGTCAGTGAATATCCTTATGTCATTGGTGATATCGTCTGGACAGGTCTCGACTATCTCGGAGAGTCAGGCATCGGTCGTTGGTTCTACGAAGGCGAAGTGCCAGGCGAGTCTTGGGAACGTCCGCTCTATCCTTGGCACGCATCCTATTGCGGCGATGTAGATTTCACAGGTCTACGCAAACCCATCAGCCACTATCGCTCTATGCTTTACAACCGAGATGGCGAGCACTTGTATATGGCCGTACGAGAACCGGATGGATACTTTGGAAAAGTGAAGACAACACAATGGAGCACTTGGCCTACCTTTGAAAACTGGAATTGGTCGGGACATGAGGGCAAGCCTATTGACGTCGAGGTGTATTCGCATTACCCCAAGGTTCGTTTGTATTTAAACGACAAACTGGTTGAAGAGAAAGCCGTAGAGGATTGTAAGGTTATGTTCACGCTACCCTATCAACCTGGCAAGCTCCGTGCTGAAGGCATAGCCGACAATCAAGTAAAAGAATCCGTTTCCCTGCAAACTGCAGGCGAAGCCAAGACCATTCGCCTGACCACCGACCACTCTAAATTAAAGGCTGATGGACAGGACCTTGCTTTCATTACTATTGAGATATTGGATAAGGATGGACGACTGAACCCCACCGCTGCTAACGAATTGACTGCCACCGTCAGTGGTCCCGCCACCTTGGCAGCCTTCGGCAATGCCGACATTAAAGACTGCGACCGCTATACCGATGCTGTTCAGAAAGCATGGAAAGGCCGTGCCTTACTCGTCGTCAGGAGTACCCCGAAACGAGGTCGCGTCACCGTAACAGTACAAGGCAAAGGACTGAAGACAGGAAAAATCAATCTTAACTAAGAACAAAGAAGCACTTTTGTTCTCATTCATCTGAGGCAATTAATAAGACCTAAGGCTCAAATCAAAAAGGCCTTAGGTCTTATTGCGGAAGGCCTAAGGCTTAACGACGGAAGGCCTAAGGCTTAATGGCGGAAGACCTAAGGCTTCAAATTCTTGCTTGCTCAAGCATGTTCTCAAGGTTGCCCAAGCATGAGGTCATGCTTGTACTATCATGAGTCGGAACTTGTACAAGCATGTACACTTGCATAATACAATCATCAGGTCATGATAGTATAATAAATCATCAAACTACTTGAAGCTAAAACTCAAATCACTTATGATGTTTTTATTTGAATCGGAACTTACATCGGAGAGCTTACATTATTCAGCCTTTGTTCTCTAACTTCTGTTTGTGCATCCTTGTTCGTTCGTTCTTCCTCCATATATAAGGAAGGAAGAACAAACGCACAAGAACACATGCGCAGCCGCATCTCTAAATCAGCCGATTGAGGTGAGATTATAAATTTAAGGGAGCAATAAATCGAGAAATTGCTTGCCGAAGAAAGAAACCTTTAATATGAAAACCTTTTACTTCCGATAACTCTTGCGGACGGTCTTGTTCTTGAGCAGATAGGCGGCACAACGGCGTACGCCTTCCATGATATCGATGGTACCATCGGTGCCTTCCATCTCTACGATGTAGTCACAAAGACCTGCCGTAGTTGCATTGCGGAAGATGGCGTTGAAGTCAACCATACCACTCTCGCCCAATTCGTAGAGGTCCTTTATGTGAAGCATAGTAAAGCGTCCGGGATACTTCTTGAAGTACTGCACAGGCGACTGTTGTCCCATCACGCACCAGTAGGTATCCATCTGCCAGAACATATTCGTGGCATCGATGTGCTGCATCATGAAGTCAATCCATGGTGTACCTTCCACCTTCTGGTACTCATGCGAATGGGTGTGATAGCCATAATGCAGTCCTGCGGCACGGCACTTCTGTCCGATTGCATTGGCATAGTCACAAAGCGTCTGTGCCTCTTCTTGTGTCTTAGGCACGCCCCATCCCGGTGTAACAATATACTTCATACCAGCGGCCTTATGGTCGGCAATTGCCTTATCCCACCAACGCAAAGCCTCTGTGAAATCATGGTTCTTCAGTTCGTCAGCATTCAGTCCCCGTGTGGTATGACTGCTCAGGCACTCCAGTCCGGCTGCTTCACAATCGGCACGGAACTGTTCGGGCGAAACACCATAGAACGTACCTTTACCTTGGTCATAACTGGCAGCTTCCACTGCCGTATAACCCCAAGAAGCCAACTTCTTAAATACCTCGACATGGTTCTGCGCGTATTTCGCAGGAGAACCAATTACCTCACGGATTGAATAAAGCTGCAATCCTATTTGCTTTTTGGCCCCCACCTGACCTCCCCCAAGGGGAAGGAAAAGCAAAAGGGCTACTATCAGTTTTTTATTGATTTTCATTTCAAAAAATATTTAGAGGAATATAGCCCCTCCCCTTTTGGGGGAGGTTGGGAGGAGGCTATTCCATTATCTTTATGCGGATGTTGCGATACCAAACATCGTCACCATGGTCTTGTAGACCGATGTAACCTTCATGGTTCTCGCCACCCATATTGTTCAGAAGATTAAAGGCGTAGGGGAAATCACCACCTTCAGCAAACTTGCTGTTCTGCAACATCTCGGTCCACTTCGGTGTCCAGAGGTGATACTCGAGTACGTTCGAACCATTCTGACCATGAACGACTGTACCCTTATATACCATAATTTTAGCCTGATTCCACTCGCCTGCGGGATTGGCATTCTGAGGTTTAGCAGGAATCATGTCATAAAGTGAAGCAGCCTGACGATTGCCATCAACTCCCAGCTGTGCATCGGGATGACGAGCGTTGTCGAGCACTTGATATTCACTGCATGATTGCCAGATAGGCAGGTATTCCTTGCCTTCGGCGTCCTTTACCTCTTGTGCAAGATAGAAGATGCCTGAATTACCGCCTTCGGAAATCTTATATTCCAATTGCAACTCGAAGTTCTGGAACTTATGGGCAAAGATAAGGTCACCTCCACCTTCTACCTGTGCCTCACCTGTACCAGACCCCTTGAGATGAATTGCACCATCACTCACTTCCCAACTGGTGGGCGGTACGTCCATACCGTAACCACGCCATCCATCGAGATTCTCCCCATTAAAGAGTACAATAAAGCCTTCTTCGTCAACGGGTAAGGCAGATAATTCCACATTAGGGCCATCAGCCACAAGAGCTACAAGACTCTCACTCAAAGGCAGTTCGCCAATGCAACTTTTGCAACAATACTTTTCCATGAGGTAGCGGCCGCCGAAACCGACGACTGCGCCAAGGATGAACCAAATTATTCCTTTTTTCATAATTCTTTAACTTTAATGTTACGGTACCATACGTCATCGCCATGATCCTGCATACCAATGAAGCCCTTGTGCTCAGGTCCGCCACAGTTATTGAGGAGGTCAAAGGCCACTGGCCAAGCCTTCTCACTAAACTTACTTTCTTGCAAGAGTGCTGTCCACTCGGGAGTCCACATATCATAGCTAAGCACCTCAACACCATTCTGGAAGTGTTGTACATGACCGTCCTTTACACGTATGCGAACCTTATTCCACTCGCCCGCAGGCTTTGCATTCTGTGGTTTAGCAGGTATCATATCGTAGAGTGAACTGGCCTGACGGTTGTTATCCTTGCCAAGCTTAGCATCAGGATGGCGTTCGTTATCAAGCACCTGGCACTCAGGAGCAGAGATGTAGATAGGCTCTACACCTGTACGCTCGGTATTAGCCACTTCGCGAGCCAGATAGAAGATGCCAGAGTTTCCGCCCTCTGCAATCTTCCATTCCATTTCGAACTCAAAGTTAGGACCGAACTGATGGGCAAAGATGATGTCACCGCCCTCACCCTTAGCCTTACTGTCGAGGTGGATACTGCCATCCTCTACCTTCCACTTGCTAGGCATATAGCTCTTGCCATAACCACGCCATCCGGCAAAGCTCTGACCATCGAAGATAGTGATAAAGCCTTTCTTGTCAACAGGAAACTCATGACGGTCCCACAACTCCGGTCCCTGAAAGCCTTGAGAGCAAACGATGGTCACAGTCGACCCCCCTCCCCGCTCCCCCTTCATGGGGAGTGCGGAATGTACCATACTTACAGAAAAGAGCAGTACTGATAAAACTAAATATTTTTTCATGATGTACTTTATTTAATGGTTAAAGAAATCCCCTCCCCTTTTGGGGGAGGAGTGAGGGGACTTTATGGCAGTTCGGGCAACTTATAGCCGTTCTGATAAACGGGCTTGATGAGACGTGCTGCATACTCATTCGCATCGATGAGTGTCTTGTCAGCAGAAGTGAACGAAGGATGACCATCATGGATTTCGAAGTTGATGGCATTGGAGACATGTAGCTTGGCGCCTTCAGGAATGTTGGTGAAGCGCATCTTCTCGCCGTCCCATTTCAGCCACTGGTCGAGCTCTTGCAAGCGCACTGCAGCAACACCCATCACGATGTTCTCGTTCAGAGGACCAGAGATGGAGAAGTCGGAACTTGCAGGAATACGGCTGTCAGCACTTTCCTTGCAGGCACGCAACCAGTCTTGCTGATGGTTGTCGTTCTTCACAATACGGCAAAGTTCTGGAACCTTGGGATCGCGACCGCTTACGAGGAAGGGATCATAACCATAGGTTCCTACAACCATTGTATCCTTTGTACCGTAGAAGATGCAGACACCATTGCCATCAAACTTCTTGCCTTCGGGCATATCGAATGGGATATTGGGACGCAGACCGCCGTCGTACCAAGTAAGTTCACATTCTGGCAAACCTAACTTGGGCAGATTGTCGCGAGCCGGGAAGCGATAGGTAACCTTCTGGGCAGAAGGACAAGAATCGCTCATCAGCATTGTAGAGCTACCAAGGATGGCAGAGGGCGAACCTAGTTTCAAACCCGTGAAGGCAACAGCCAAAATATGGTTGGCCATATCACCAAGAGCACCCGAACCAAAGTCCCACCAACCGCGGAAGTTCCAAGGCGTATAAACCTCATTGTACGGACGCATAGGAGCCGGACCGATAAAGGATTCCCAGTTCATCGTAGAAGGAACAGCCTGTGCCTCCTTCGGTGCAAGCATACCTTGTGGCCAAATAGGACGGTTAGTGAAGGCCTCAATTTTCTTCACCTCGCCGATCTCACCATTCCACAGCCAGTTGATGGCCTTGCGCGAACCGGAACTGGAAGCACCTTGGTTGCCCTGCTGGGTAGCCACCTTATACTTGGCAGCAAGCTTTGTAAGCAGACGGCTTTCATAGGCATAAAGTGTCATGGGTTTTTCAACATAGACATGCTTGCCTGCCATCATGGCCTCAGCAGCTATGATGGCGTGAGTGTGGTCGGCAGTAGCAACCATAACAGCATCGGCCGACTTCAACATCTCGTCGTACATCTTACGATAGTCACTATACCGCTTGGCATCGGGGTACTTCTCGAAGACGTGCTTGGCATACTTCCAGTCGCAGTCACAGAGGCCAACGATGTTATCCGTCTTTGCCATTTCGGAAAGGTCAGCAGCACCGCGTCCGCCAATACCGACGCCGAGGATGTTCAGTTTGTCACTGGGAGCTTTGTGTCCGTGTTTAGCACCCAATACCGTGTTAGGAACGATGTAAGGTGCAACCATTAGGCCAGCCAAAGTAGCAGAGCCCTTTTTGAGAAATTCTCTTCTTGATACGTCTGACATGATGATATTAAATTAAGAGTTAAGAGTTTATACATTCTTATTAAGACGAGGCAACAGACCATAACCGTCCTTGAGGTTACGGCGGTGTTCCCATATCTTCTCGAGTTCTTCATGCGTCCCGATAGAGGGCAGTTCATTCTTCCGTGCATCGTCCAACATCTTCCAAGCGTACTCCGATGCTATTGCCGAATCACGGAAGGAGGGCATGCAGATATTGCGCGTCCCTGTACTTATACTTTCTGCCATCAGGCTAATAAGTCTATCGATGTTCTTTCCCCCATGCGGATGCTCGATGTGCTTTGTCTCCGTGACACCATGAATATCCACTACTGCCGTCTTGAAGTCATGTGTCATACGACAGAAGCCTTTCGTTCCAATGAGTTCCACATAAGAGTTGTGCGTCTGGTCCTTGGACAACTGCCCATAGACAAAGCCTTGCGTGATGTCATAAACAATACCATTCTCGAAAGTACCATGCACCTGCAACCACCAAGGGTCTTTCCAGTCCCACATGCGTATGCCTTGTGCATGCCAAGTCTTATATTCGCTTTGGGCCAACCATCGGGCCAAGTTCACATAATGCATTCCACAATCATGGAACGACGGTCCTTCGCTCTCATGGCCTTCACCGGGCGCCAGTCCTGGGGTCATATGGCAAATGCGAATAATCGCCAGTTCACCCAAATCACCACTCTTGACGGCTTCACTCATCGCAGTATGGTACCATGAATTCTGCAAATACATGTTTACAGTGCTCATGATGGACGACTGTTCCACAAGTCTCACTGCCTCCCATTCGTTCTCAAGCGTGTCGGCAATGGGTTTCTCAGCAAGGATGTGCTTGCCGGTTGCGCATGCTTTCCGAATTTGTTGCAGACGGGCATCAGCAGTCGTACTCAACACAACAAGCTGAACACGTTTATCATCAAAAATTACTTGGTCGTCCGACACAATCTGTGCTTCGGGAGCCTGCTTATGAGCAACCTCACGACTCTCTGCATCGTTGTCGCAAATATAAGCCACCTCGAAGGCTTCGTTCCGCTGCAACTCTTTCAGGTAGCAGCGACCCATGCGACCGAAACCAATGATTCCTACGGGTATTTTCATCATATTACTTATCAAATGCTCCTTGCGAAGGTAATCATAATCTCGGATATAGCCAAGCGATATGCGGCATATGTCCGTTCATGGTAAGAGAATTATACACTTTTGTCACATTTGCAAAACAATTTCACGCTTGTGTCCTTGCTCGATGCCAGACTTGCGAAGGCTTTCAGGACAGAGTGACAAAGCCCCTGCCCTGAGAGTCTAAAATTTACAACGCAACTTCCAACATTACAAAGCTGTAGGGAGCGAGGTCGAGCGACATCTTTCCCTTCATCTTTATGCTCTCTGTCTTCGGAGCAATAGGCTGTTGGTCGAAGTTGTTCTCGTCATTGGGCTGACCTTGCAGGGTGGTCTTCGTAGCGCTCTTGATTTTGCCGAAACGGGAAATATCGATTTGAGCCTTTTGGGCATCGGCAGAGGCATTGCAGAGCTTGACGAAAAGGTGTCGTGTCTTCGCGTTCAGAACAACACTCTGTCCGTAATGCACATCGGCCTGAGGTTGCTCAACACCCTTCTCATCGCCTTCGAAGTAAACGCAGTCGCCATAATAATACTGACCTGCCGACTGACCAAACATTTGCTGCACATAGTAGCTGCAAGTGAGGAAGGGCCGTTCGTTGTCGAAGTAAATCAGGTCGGGATTCCAGTTGGTAGCACCCTTACGGGCAAAGAGGGGTGCATAAGAAGTCATGCAAACGATATCGCCATTGCGCTCGACATGCAGGAGATAGAGACCTTCGGCCAAAGCATCGATGAGTTTCTTGTCCTTAGCTGCATACTCACCCAGATAGACCTTAGTCTTACGGTCACGGGGATATTTATCGTACTGGCGGCTGTTGAGGAAATAGCGATTAGGCTCGTAGTAATGCTCGTCGATGATGGGCATTCCCAGTTCGTCGGCCAACTTCCAACCATTCTCCAAGTCGGGATTGCCGGGATGAGAGCCCGGACCTGCCGTTCCAACGATTACAATCTCGGGATGAGCCTTGACGATGCGCTCATACATATACTTAAATCTTTCGATGAATTCGGGCGAAATGCGTTCCTCATTGCCTAAGCCCAAATACTTCAGACCAAAGGGTTTCGGGTGTCCGGCATCGGCACGCATCTTTGCCCATTTCGAGGTAGCAGGGTCGCCGTTAGCCCACTCAATGAGGTCAAGTGCATCTTGCACCCACTCGTCCATCTGCGACATAGGCACCACGTCCTGTGCTTGGTCCTTCATGCTCCAACCGCCATTCGTTCCCTGACACGATACGCCACAAGGCAGGATAGGCAGAGGTTGCATACCCACGTCCTCACAGAACTGGAAATACTCATAATATCCAAGACCCATCGACTGGTGATAGCCCCAAGTGTTCTTCAAGGGACGACGTGTCTCCTTCGGCCCTATCGTGGTCTTCCAACGGTAAGTATTCCAGAAGCCATCTCCACCTCCGTGTACGACACAGCCGCCAGGAAAGCGCATGAACTTAGGATGAAGGTCGGCCAAAGCCTGAGCCAAATCTTTGCGAAGCCCGTGTCCCTTATAAGTGTCCTCAGGCATGAGCGAAACAGCGTCAACATCCAGTTCGCCTTTGGCAAGAACGAGAATCTGCAACGACGCATTTTGGCAGTCCTCAGCACAAGCAAGCTGTGCACTGAACTTCTGCCAGGCACCTGCCGTAACATTAAATGTAGTCTCAGCCAGGGCCTTGGGCGACTTACCCCATCCCTGCGGCTGAACCAGTGCCACGCGTACTTCCTTGGCATCACCTTGCACGTTACGGAAGAAGGCAGAGAAATCATATTTCTGTCCAGCCTTAAGGGAAATACCGTCGAAACCATTGTTCTCCATACCTACACCCGTCCAGCCGTCGTAGTCATAATAATGTCCTACGCGCTCAATGTACACGCGTATGTAGGTGGGATTATTGGCGTTCAGGGGATGGTCCATGCGAGGTTCTATGCGACCCAATGAGTGACCGGGACGAATAAATCGCCAAGCCGTGCCAGGTCCCCATCCGTCTCGTTCAGTGGGATTAAACTCGAACGAGCCGTTCTGTAATAGTTCGGCATACAGACCGCCGTCGGCCGACGAGGAGATGTCCTCGAAGAAGATACCGATAAGTTCATCACTAATGGCCTTGCCACCCTTGGGTGCCTTCATAGGCTTCTGGGCTTCAACCCCCATCGTCAATGTCAACAGGAGGATAACTAATGTTGTGAAACGTTTCATAATCACTATTTTATGTGTTACGACGCCAAAGATAATAAATCTCAATCAAAATAGCAATGTTACAGCACAAAATATTTCTCATTTGCGTCATAAGTTGTAAAATTATCTACAACTACGAATGACACGCAGAATCATTATATCACTTTTATTCGTTTATATCTTTACTTTTTCGTACCTTAAAACTGCGTTTTTAGCTACTTCCGCACGAAAAAGTTCAAATGGATTTGTCTTTTTGCTCGCTTAATCGTACCTTCGCATACGAAAAAGCGAGAAAGATGGCACATTTCGAGATACACGACCAGATGGGTATGATGGACCTCATCCAGGAGATTGGGTTCTTGCCCCTGTTAGATAGCGGGATAGCGGGTTTCTCCGCCGAAGAGATGGCCGACGAAGAATGTCGCTATGTGGTGTTCCCCGATGGTGGCTGGGACTGGCCTCTATGGAAGTGGAAGGGTCCTATCGTCACGGAGAGTCCCTGTGTCTACGGCAAGTTTTTCGCCGGAAAAGCAGGTTTCGTCAGTCGTTCCTGGTGGCCCGACCTGATAAACTACCGCCACAGCCGCATGCCTATCCCTGAGGAGGGCACTATTGAGGACATGATATTGCAGACACTCCGGGAGCACGAGAGCCTCATCACCCGTCAGTTGCGTGCCGAATGTGGTTTCACCGGTCCTAAGATGCGCAGTCGGTTCGACGCATACATCACACGCCTGCAAATGGGGTGCCACATCATCACCGAGGACTTCGTCTATCCGCGAGACAAGCACAATAGAGAGTATGGATGGGGATGGTCGTTGCTCACCACGCCAGAAGCCCTTTTGGGACGCGAGGCTTGCCTGTGCGACCGCACTCCCGAGGAATCATACCAACGCATGCACGCCCACCTTTCCTCCCTCCTTCCCCAAGCCTCTTCAAAGCAAATCGATAAGTTGCTGAAACTATAATTTCACTTTTTTTGTCACAAAATGCTTCTTCGATACGTCTGTATAGTTGAGTGCACTCGCAAATCAAGTTTTCATAAACAACTAAGACAATGAAGAAGATATTAATCATGACCCTTTTAGTGCTGCTGGGCACCACAGCCTATGCACAGAAGGATGTGTTTCAGAAGTATAAGGGCAAGGACGGAGTGACAACACTTCACGTACCCAAGTTCCTGATGAGAATAGCCGGGCGAGCCGACAACGAAGCCAAGAAACTGACAGACAAAATCAAAGGCATCCGCATCATGACATGCGAGAACAGCGATATGGCCAAGAAGATTAAGCAAGAGGCACTTGCCGCCTACCGGAATGAGGGCTACGAGGAGATATTGCGCGTGAAAGAAGACGGCGAACAGATACTTATCTATCAGCGAACATTGAAGAACGGGAAGAGCAAGTTCGCACTCCTGGCCGAAGACGAGGAACTGGCTATCATCAATGTTTCGGGTCACCTATCGCTAGATGATGTGAGAGCCATAGAGGATATGTTAGACTAACCGAAGGAATGGAGGCAAGTGAGTTTAAGGCAAGGTTCCTGCCCCTAAGCCGAAGGATGTATTGGGCTGCGTGGCGATTGACGGAGAACCGGGAGGAATCCGAGGACCTAGTGCAGGACGTGTTCCTGAGACTATGGACACAGCGCGACGAACTCCCCGAAATCGAGAATGCAGAAGCCTATTGCGTGAAGCTCATCCAACGACGGTTCCTCGACCTGCGTCGTAGCAAGCATACCGAAGCCTCATTGCCTCAGGACGTCAGTCTCCTGCCATCGGGCGATGACCTTCACCGCGAAGCTGAACTACGCGATCATGCCGAACAGGCCCAACGCCTCATCGACGCATTACCCGAGAACCAACGGCAAGTCATCATCCTCCGCGATATTGAGGACAAAACCTACGACGACATTGCCCAAGAGACTGGTCTCACGCAAGTGAACGTACGTACTCTACTGAGTCGCGCCCGAAGGACCATAAGAGAGAAGTTTGGGAATCTGAGTTAAACTATGAATTTTGCATTATGAGATTTGTCGAAAGACCCATTGACCGAATGGGAGATAATTATGAATTAAATAACATCCTCGACCGCTATCTCCACGCCGAGACCACCGAAGAAGAGGAGAGCAAACTACAAGAGTTCTTCAACCAGAACGCCCCGAATGGACTGGAAGAACGCTTAAGCCGACAGATTGATGGCTGGAACCGCGTGGAGAAAACCACACAACGACGAGGACGCACAGTCATGATGCGCTGGATTACTGGTGTGGCAGCCTCCCTACTCATTCTCTTCGGAATAGCATTCATGGCTTATCGACATACCGAACAACAAGCCGAGCGTGCACTCGTGGCTTTCTCGGAAACACTAAACAAAGGACTGAGTTTTATTAACAAATGACAAAGTAGAATAGATAAATAAGACTATGAAACAGATAATAATGACGGCCTTACTCGTGCTCGCATGCACTGGGGCCAAAGCACAACGGGAAGTGTTTGACAAGTATGAGGACACCAAAGGCGTAACCACGGTATTCGTATCGAAGGCTATGCTCAACCTGGCTGGCGGACTTGCTGCCATTGGGGATAAGAGATTTGGAAAGATGGCAGGCAAGATGGACGCCGTACGCATCCTAAACTGTGAACGCAAGGCTCTTATCCCTGAAATCAAGAAAGCAGCCCAAGCCGTATATAACCGCGACCAATACGAAGAAATGATGCGTGTGAACGAGGACGGACAGCGCGTCGTCATCTACCAACGCCCACTCAAAGGCGGCAAGAACGAGTTTGCCTTGCTTTCCGTAGAGGAAGACGAACTGAGCATCATTAATATCACAGGAACCATCACCCTTGAGGACATGAAACAGTTTACCGAAGACTGACCCTCTCTTTCTCACCAATATAGTCCCAAGCCCCTGCCGTCCACAAGGATGGCAGGGGCTATCATATCATCAAATCTTCTTCTCTTTGTCATTTTTTCACGACGCAAACTAGGCATCTCTTTGGGGAGGAGCTGGGCGAATCTCTTCACTTTTTCCTGTTTTATAATAGTAATCCCAATATAAAACTGTAATTTTGCAACTATAATTCAACTCATACGACAATGGCAAAGGACAAGATTATGGTCACACGATTGGCTCTATTACTTTTAACACTGTTCACCTCACCCTCCCTTGCTCAAGCGGTGGAATGGGAAGACCCAGCAATAATCGGCATCAACAAACTGCCGTATCATGCCACGTTACAACTGCCTTCAAAGGGAAAGGAATGCCCCGAAATCTTCTCGCTCGACGGACAATGGCTATTCCATTGGAGTAGGAATCCAGAAGAACGACCAAAGGACTTCTATCGCGAGGACTATGACGTCAGCACATGGGGAAAGATTACCGTACCCGGCAACTGGCAGACGCAAGGCTATGGTACTCCTATATATATTAACATCAACTATCCGTTTGTGAAGGACCGTCCCAAGGTGACTAGCGAACCGCCACGCGACTGGACTGCCTACGAAAACCGCAACCCCGTGGGCTCGTATGTAACCTTCGTTGACGTGACAGATGCTATGTTGAGGAATTCCAATCTTATCCTCCATTTCGGAGGAGTACACTCAGCCATGTACCTGTGGGTGAATGGGCAGAAGGTGGGTTACAGTCAGAACTCGATGTCGCCTGCGGAGTTCGATGTAACAAAATATATGCGGAGAGGCAAGAACAAGATTGCAGTCGAAGTTTATCGGTGGTGCGACGGCAGTTATCTCGAGGATCAGGACATGTGGCGCCTAAGTGGAATCTTTCGCCCTGTACAGTTGTGGGTGCGGCCGCTTACGCATATCAGTGACTACCATGTTACTGCAGAACCCAACGACAACTACTCAAAGGCTAAGGTAAAGGCCAATATCAGCCTTTGCAACGTCGGCAAGAAGGCTAGGAAGAACCTGCGAGTTGTGTGGAAGATTGAAGGTCACGAATGGGTAGAGGGCGTGAAGAAAATTGGCGCTGGCGACACCACAACCATTGAAATAGAGTATACGATGAACGCGCCTAAACTCTGGTCGGCAGAGAAGCCCAACCTCTATCCGTTCAGCATCGAACTGAGGGACCAAAACGACTGCGTCATCGAGCACTTCGACTATCACCTCGGCGTGAAGAAAGTGGAGATCGTGGGCGAAGTTTTCAAGATTAACGGAAAGAACGTAAAGCTTCGCGGCGTGAATCGTCATGACCATCATCCACGTACGGGCCGTTATGTAGATGATGCCACCTATGAGGAGGACATTCGACTGATGAAGCAAGCTAACATCAACTTCCTACGTACCAGCCACTACCCCGACCGCGAATATCTCTATGAGCTCTGCGACCGATGGGGCATATTCGTAATGGACGAAGCCAATCATGAAACGCACGGATACGGCTATGCCAACCATGTTATGGGTGAAGACCTGACCTTCCAGAAAGCACATGTGGACAGGGCCGAGTCGCTGGTCAAGCGCGACTTTAACCATCCCTGCGTCATTCTATGGAGTCTGGGCAACGAGGGTGGTGTCGGTCCCAATATCGAGGCCATGTATAATAAGGTAAGAGAGCTCGACCAGACCCGTCCTCCCTTCTACGACAGCGACCGACGTTATAGTAGCATTTATGACGACAGTTACCTTTATCCCGACGAATTACGTGAGCAGGCTAAGAAAGTCACCGACAAACCATTTATGATGCGTGAATATGCCCACGCCATGGGTAATTCGGTGGGAAACCTCAAGGAATACTGGGATGTCATCTACGCCGACTCCAGCATCTGTGGTGCGGCCATCTGGGACTGGGTGGACCAAGGGCTTTATCCAATTCATAATTCTCTCAATTCCTCACCTTCTCAATTTCTCTATGGCGGTGACTTCGGCGATAAGCCCAATGATGGTCCCTTCTGTATCAACGGACTTATTGCCTCGGACCGTAAACCGCATCCCCACTACTATGAGGTGCAGTACATCTATCAGCCCATAGCGTTTTCATACCAAGATGGTATCATCATCAAACGAAGCATGGATCCCTTTGTCCGTGTCGAGGACTACGACTACAGCGAAGAACGCATACCCAACAATGGCGAGACACTTATCAACGTCTATGCCAAACTGAAGGAGGACAAGCCTTGGGCAAAGAAGGGTACAGTAATGGCTCACGAACAGTTCATTGAGGGAAAATACCGTTACCCCGATCTAAAGGTTTCCTCCAAGCAAGGACCAAAGGTGGAGAGGACAGAGACAGGGACGAAGGTGTTTACCGAAAACGGATATATAACATTCGACACCAAAGGTGCCTTAACCCAGATAAACACGAGTGGAAAGGAACTGCTCTATGCGCCTCTCGAACCTTACTTCTGGAAACTGGAGAACGACAATCAACATGCTGCACGCTTCGCCGAACGAACAAAGGCATGGAAAGAAGCCGGAAGCGAACGAAAGTTGACAGCCTCATCAGTAAGTACGAAAGATGGAATTACCACTTGTACGTACTGCTTCGAGTTGCCAGTAGGAGCCGTTTATACCCTCATCTATAGCATCAACAAGGAAGGACAGATAAAGGTGGAAGCCGACTACCACCCAACGTCTAATAACATTCCCTTAATTCCGAAGTTCGGCATGCGCATGCGTCTGCCCAAGGAGATGCGAACCATCGCATGGAATGGTCGTGGGCCGGCAGAGAACTATCCTGACCGCAAACGCTCGCAACACATCGGAACATACAGGATGGACGTTCGCGAATTCGGTCACGACTACATACATCCGCAAGACAATGCTTACCGATGTGATGTCCGCGAGTTCTCGTTGAAGGACAACTTGCAGACCATCACGATAAAAGGTCTGCAACCCTTGTGCTTCAATGTCCTCGACTATGGTGAAGAAGAAGCGGACGTGGGACATCCCTATGAACTCGACAGAGGAAATTATATCAATGTAAACATCGACCTCAACGTTCACGGAGTAGGCGGCACGGACACCTGGGGAAAGCGAACACTGCCCCAATATACGATTTCAGGCACCCAGCCCCACCACTATGCATTTATCATCGACTATACATCGGCAAAGTAAACACTTCAAATAAGTCCTCACACTCCTTCCCTACCAAATGCCGAGAAATTAGTGTGGGAGCATAACCGATAAACGTGTGAAGGGAGCCGTTTTTGGTTCCCTTCACTTGCTTGTATCACATATTATATTTATATTTGCGAAAAAATTTAGCTTAACGCTATGGCAAAGGACAAGATTATGTACGTCTGCGAGGAATGCGGACACGAATCAGCGAAGTGGGTGGGAAGATGCCCCAACTGTGGACTATGGAACACGATGAAGGAATTCAAAGTCAGCCCCTCTTCCCGCTCCCCCCGTGGGGGGGAGAGCCTCCCTTCTTATATAAAGGGTATGTTGGAAGGGGCTTCCCCTCAACGTCTAGGCGACATAAAGGCTGATGCAGAGGTTCGCATTGACATGGGCGACGGAGAACTGAATCGCGTCCTAGGTGGCGGACTGGTAAAGGGAAGCCTCGTCCTGCTGGGCGGTGAACCGGGTATTGGCAAAAGTACACTCATTCTGCAGACCGTACTCCGACTACCAGATAAGAAAATTCTATATGTCAGTGGTGAAGAAAGCGCAAGGCAGATAAAGCTGAGGGCAGACCGTCTAAACACCCTCCCTTTAAGGGAGGGCCAGGGTGGGTCCAGCCTTCTTATTTTATGCGAGACCTCCCTCGAGGCCATCTACGAACACATCGAGGCAGAACAACCCGATATCGTGGTTATTGACTCCATACAGACCATATCCACCGAAGCCGTAGAGTCATCACCGGGAAGCCTCAGCCAAATACGTGAATGTGCGGCATCTTTATTAAAGTATGCAAAGAGTGGAGGACCATCTATCATCCTCATCGGTCACATCACCAAGGAAGGCACACTGGCCGGCCCCAAAGTATTGGAACATATTGTCGACTGTGTCCTTCAGTTCGAAGGCGATCAGCACTACATGTATCGCATCCTGCGTAGTCAGAAAAACCGCTTCGGTAGTACCAGTGAACTGGGCATTTATGAAATGTTGCAAAGCGGACTGCGTCAAGTTTCTAACCCAAGCGAACTGCTGCTGACAGAAGGACGCGAAGGACTGAGCGGCATTGCCATCTGTTCGGCTATCGAAGGAGTTCGTCCCCTGCTTATTGAGACACAAGCCCTTGTCTCCACCGCGGCTTATGGTACACCTCAACGCTCGGCAACAGGTTTCGACAACCGTCGCTTAGGAATGCTGCTGGCTGTATTGGAGAAGCGCGTGGGCTTCAAACTGGCACAGAAGGATGTATTCCTGAACATTGCCGGCGGACTGCGCGTCACCGACCCAGCCATGGACCTTAGTGTCATTGCTGCCGTTCTGTCGAGCAACGTAGATGCAGCCATCGACCCCGACACCTGCATGTGTGGCGAGGTAGGTCTCTCTGGTGAGATTCGTCCCGTTGCCCGTCTCGAACAACGCATTGCCGAAGCTGAGAAACTCGGTTTCCGTCGCATGCTTGTCCCCGCTCAAGGTCTGAAGGGCATCAACCAAAAGGACCTTAAACTCGACCTCGTTCCCGTCCGTCGCGTCGCAGAGGCTGTCCGTGAGTTGTTTGGATAATAAGCCACCATGAACCTAAGCATCATTGGAACGGGGAAAATCGTGCACGAAGTGCTGCCCGTCATAGCAGACACTGAAGGTATTTCCATTCGTAGCATCTGGGCACGTGAACATTCGTTGGCGAAGGCACAAGCTTTAGCCAAGGAGTTCAACATACCGCATGCGACCACGGATTATGTCTCCGTGTTGACCGACCCGCAAGTGGATACTGTATATATTGCGCTCATCAACAGCGTACATTATTCCTATACCTTACAAGCCATACAGGCAGGCAAGCACGTCATTCTTGAGAAACCAGCCTGCCTCTGTTACCGCGAGCTACTGCATCTTGCCACCGAAGCCCGTCAACGAGGACTGATGCTCTTCGAGGCTGTGACTCTCTTACACCTACCCTCTTTCCACACCCTGTGTACAGGACTTCTGCCGCAACTCGGTACTCTGCGCCATGTGGAATGTAACTACAGCCAACGCTCCAGTCGTCTCGATGCTTACCTTCGTGGTAATGTCTTACCTGCCTTTGATCCAGAAACGGGTGGTGGTGCACTGATGGATATCAACATTTATAACCTGCACTTCGTTCTTGCGCTTCTGGGGCAGCCGTTGTCTGTACACTACTACTGTCATCGGGGTTATAATGGTGTAGATCTTTCTGGCACTGCAGTACTCGAATATGGCGAGCAACTTGCCCTCTGCACGGGTGCCAAGGACACGGATGCTCTTAGTTTCGGTCTGCTGCAAGGCGACAACGGATGGTTACGTATCGATGGTCCCGTCAGCACCATGTCAGCTATCACCCTTTGTCTGCATGGTCAACAGCCTCGCCAGATTCCTCTCCCCTCCGTGAGTCATCGCTTGGCTCCTGAGTTTATGGCCATAGCCGACATTTTCCATCGTAAGGACTTTGACACTATGAACCATTTGCTCGACCACTCTTTGGCAGTCATGCAGACGATTGACAAGATACGGTGAGGCTAGCGAAATACACTTCTTAGGATGAAAATTTGGTGCTTTTCATGAATTGCATTATCTTTGTCCCCAGTAAGGACGGAAAAATAACACGATGAAATATGACTTATCTCAATCAATTTCACAAAGAAGCAGTGGAGAGAAAGATGCGGAAAATCAGCGAATCCAAGAAATCGCCCATGAACTCGCAAGACGCTGCCGATTACATGAAAAGGAATCTGAAGATTGCCAAAACCATGTAAGTCCTCTGTTTATTGAAGAAAGGATTGCCGAGGACTATGCAAAAGACATGGGGATATGGATACCTATGTCTGAAATAATTTCTTTTGGTGTCCCTGGACCTAGTGGGAATGAAAACGACATATATGTATCAGAAGACACTGTCTTCAAGGTGAATAACCTTCTTAATAGTCAAAGTATTATTTCCTTATTAGAGCGAATCGTATTCCATAATATTATTTTTCCTGAAACATTCTATTATTTTATAGGCTTTACTGGGTATGAAGGCCGAAGTATAATGCCTGTTCTGAGGCAAGATTTGATCAAAGATGCATATCCAGCCACATCTGTTGAAATCGACACTTATATGTCGGCTATCGGTTTCAATAAATTATCAGAAGGGAAATACCATAATGAACTTTTTCTTGTTTGGGATATATTACCAAGAAATGTCCTTAAGGACAACGAAGGTGACATATATGTTGTTGATGCAGAAATAAAGCACAAACCGTAGCGATGACATATGTAACCCATTCTAAAAAGGAGACTAAAAGTGATTGGATGCCCATAAAGGGCTACGCTTTCGTTATAAGATGATAAGAGAATTACAACTGCGAATAACACCGCGCGATGCATACAACGAACAGTCGATACGGCACTACGTAGCACGCGAACAAGGATGGGACGAGCGGACTATCACTTGCGTGCGTACACTGAAACGGAGCATCGATGCCAGACAGAGGGACATTTATGTGAACCTAACCGTCCATGTCTTCATCAATGAACAACCACCCTTGGAGGAGTTCGAAACCGTGCAGTATCGCGATGTCAGCGATTGTCCCGAAGTAATCGTAGTAGGAGCTGGCCCAGGAGGATTGTTTGCGGCCTTGCGATTAATTGAACTGGGACTCCGCCCCATCGTGGTAGAACGTGGAAAGAATGTGCGTGACAGGAAGAAAGATTTGGCTCGCATACGCCCTGAGCAGAGAGTCGACCCCGAAAGCAATTATGCCTTCGGTGAAGGAGGCGCGGGAGCATATTCCGACGGAAAACTATATACCCGCAGTAAGAAACGCGGCGATGGGGAAAAGATTCTTCGCGTGTTCTGTCAACACGGGGCAAGTCCTAGCATTCTTTCCGATGCGCACCCACACATTGGAACAGACAAGCTGCCACGCGTCATCGAGAGCATGCGCGAAACCATATTGAAGTGTGGCGGCGAAGTTCACTTCGAAACCAAAATGACAGGCCTCATTCTAGACAATGATACGGTAGCGGGCATAGAGGCCACAAACAACTCTAAACTCTCAACTCTAAACTCTCAACAATTCTTCAGGGGCCCTGTTATTTTGGCAACAGGCCATTCTGCTCGTGACGTGTACCGATGGCTCCATGACAACGGAATAGAGTTGGAAGCAAAAGGCTTGGCAGTAGGCGTCCGACTGGAGCATCCTGCCGAACTCATCGACCAGATACAATACCATAATAAGAAAGGACGTGGCGACTACCTGCCCGCTGCTGAATATAGTCTAGTTCAGCAGGTGGACGGTCGTGGGGTTTATAGTTTCTGTATGTGTCCAGGTGGATTCGTAGTACCTGCAGCCAGTGGCCCTGAACAGATTGTGGTAAACGGCATGAGTCCTTCGAACCGCAATGGGCGATGGAGCAATAGTGGTATGGTAGTGGAACTTCGTCCCGAGGACCTACCCCAACCCTCCCATGAAGGGAGGGAGCTTCCCCCTTTAAGGGGAGGTCAGGAGGGGTCCGTACTAAAGATGATGCATTATCAGGAAGAATTGGAGCGCACTTGCTGGCAACAAGGTAATATGAAGCAGACTGCCCCTTCACAGCGTATGGCAGATTTCGTGAATGGCCGTCTTAGTTACGACCTACCCGAATCATCTTATGCTCCAGGCCTCATCAGCAGTCCCCTACACTTTTGGATGCCCGAACCCATACGTCATCGTCTGCAAGAAGCCTTCAAGATATGGGGACGACAGAAGCATGGCTTCCTGACCAACGAGGCTACTGTCATCGGTGTGGAAACACGTACGAGCAGTCCTGTCCGCATAGTCCGTAATGCCGACACACTCCAGCACGTCCGTCTTCGTGGCCTCTTCCCATGTGGTGAAGGGGCAGGCTATGCCGGTGGTATCGTCAGTGCTGGCGTCGATGGCGAGCGATGTGCCGAAGCAGTTTCCCAATACTTGAATGGAAATAGGGAATAGGAAATAGGAATTATGAATTAAATTAGGGGACTGTGGACAAGGAGACCTACGAAAAGCAACGACCCTTCGCAGGCGAGAAGAAGCCCTCCATGTTACGCCGTTGTGTCGGTCACGACTACACCGAACGACAAATGTACATGGTCACGATGGTCACAGAAGGCCGTCGTCCACTGCTTGGCACGCTTGTAGGCAACAACGAAGCCACGGCAAGAATTGAACTTTCAGAACTTGGCAAAGCGGTGGAAGAAGAATGGTGGGCATGTGCTCAGCACCATCCAGAAATAGAAGTTATTGCCTTGCAAATCATGCCAGATCACATGCATGGGATATTATATGTAAGGGAGAAAATGGAGAAGCCTCTAGGAATGGCTCTTCGGGGATTCAAACAAAGCTGTAACAAGCAATTTCGTAGCATTATTCTAAAACAAGAGGTCCAGTCTGTTGCGTTGGCAACGCAACAAACAATACCCAGGTCGCAACAAACACAACCAACGCAACAAACAACACCTAGGTCGCAACAAACACAACCAACGCAACAAACAATACAGCGAACTCCACACGATGACAGAAGCCACGGCCTGCTCTTTGCCCGAGGTTATAATGACAAATTGCTACTGCGCGCTGGACAACTGGAAGTATGGAAAGCATACCTACACGACAACCCACGGCGTCTGTTTGTTAAGCGCCAACATCCCGAATTATTCCGCGTGAAATTCGGCCTTCAGTTTGGTTCCCAAACATATTCGGCACTCGGCAACCGTTTCTTGCTCTCCCACCCCCTACGAAGACAGGTGCAATGCTCGCGCAGACTGACAGAAGAACAAATAAAAGCACAGATAAGCGAGGCTCTCTCAGCTGCGAAACAAGGAGCAGTCCATGTTTCTCCTGCCATATCCCAAGGCGAGAAAGCCATCATGCGAGCACTTTTAGATGCTGGTCATCCGCTTATCTTTCTGGAGGAAAACGGATTGACACCCTACAGCAAACCCTCAAATGCCTTGTTCCAAGCCTGCGCCCGTGGGCAATTGCTTATCCTCGCCCCATGGGAGCATCAAAACGAACAGGCACTCATCACACGGGATAAGTGCCTGCTGCTTAACAATCTTACTAAAGAAATCTGTAGCTAATCGTTTAAAACCTCACTAAGGTAAACTTTCTCAGCATCGTACTGTCGATCTACAGCGATGAGAAGAATGGGCTGCATCGAATAGCTAAGTGTGTCCTCGTCTTGGTCAATGCTATAATGGAATTCGATATTCGTCCCTCCTAACAAATCCTTCCAGTAGACAAGACGCTCATCATCCAGTTCTGTTGCATGGTTCGTCACAGGCGATACAACGGCAATAACGAACTGCTTATCGAAGTCCACAGGAGTAGGCTTCCCACCCATCACCGTAGCCATGCCAAAGAGACTATCGAATTGCTCTCGAGTATCAATCTTCGGGTTTGTAGGAATCTCCGCATTATTCTTAAAGAAGTAACGCTCCAGTTTCGTGTATGGAACTTCTTCATGCTTGGGCATTGGGTCGCAGGCCAGGATGGTAAGAGTTGCGAAGGCAATAAGGATTGTGAACAATAAGTTTTTCATTTTCATAAGTAAAGGATTAAGAATGATGGTGCAAATATAGGTAAAATATCGTATATTTGCACTGCGATAACTTTATTTAACATGAACGATACAAAATCTCTGGCCGTGGACCTCGCGGCTTCAACCTACGGCATGGTAGTCGGTACAGACTACGACATAGCCATACTTCCCTGGGGAGCAACGGAACCCCACAATCAGCATCTCCCCTACCTCACCGATGCCATTCTCTCGCACGATGTGGCTGTCGATGCAGCCCGACTGGCATGGCAGCAAAGCGGTGTACGTGCTATGGTACTGCCTCCTGTGATGATGGGAGCCCAAAACCCTGGACAGCGTGAACTGCAGTTCTGCATCCATTATCGCCAGCACACACAAGAGGCCATCCTTCGCGACATTGTGGAATCACTCTACCACCAAGGCATGCGAAAGTTGCTCATCGTAAATGGGCACGGAGGCAATGTGTTCAAAGGCTTCATTCGTGACCTCATCGTTGACTATCCTGACATTTTTATCCTCAGCAGCGAATGGTTCACCGTATGTCCGGCCCGTGACTACTTCGACCAACCCGGCGATCATGCCGATGAACTAGAAACCTCCGTCATGCTACACTACCACCCCGAACTCGTTCGAATGGATCTGGCAGGCGACGGACATTCCCATCCCTTCGCCCTATCATCTTTGCAGAAGAAGACGGCATGGCTACCCCGCCATTGGAACCTCGTTACTGACGACACCGGCATCGGTAATCCCCATCTTGCCACAGCCGAGAAGGGAGCACGTTTTGCTCAAGCTGTAGCCGAGCGTTATGCCCAACTATTGGCCGAACTTAAGGAGGTAAAAAAGCCCGAGGATTTGTACAGAGATTAACAATGTACAATGCACGAAGAGCAATGAGTCTAAACTCCACAGAAAATAGATTACCAATCAACGAAAATTTACTTACCAATCAAGGCACGATGAATATAAAGTAAAAACGTGATGAATATAAAGTAAATTTTTGATGATTGCTAAGTAAAACACAAGCGCCCAAAGACCCCCCAGCCCCCTTTAGGGGGAGAAGGTCTGCGAGCACTATTGCTTAAAGGGAAAAGGTTAACTCCCGCCCTTTAAGGGAGGGATGGGGAGGGTCCTATTCCTTACCTAATATAATATTCACCAACGCCGTCACGTCAGCAATAGTGATTTCATCATCATCATTCACTTTGGCGGCCTTGAAGTCGTAGTCGTCAGGATTATTCTCCTCCGTCGCCTTACCCAGAATGATATTAACGAGCGCAGTCACGTCAGCAATCGTCACTTCGCCATCCTTGTTCACGTCGCCAGGTTTCGAAGCCTCGAAGGGCAATACCAGTTCAGCCGAACCCGTGTACTCCAGCCATGCCTTATTTGCAGGCATAGCCGTACCCGTAGCTTTCACGAATCCCAACTTGCCCGATTCGGTAATGCCGAGGACGTACTTCTGAGGATTGATAGGGGCAGTGTAATGATTGGCATTGAACGAACCAGTACCACTGGATCTTGGATATGTCATTGTTCCATCCAAATTACAATAGTAATTGCCCTTTAGAATGTTTGTTCCCGTATAGCTCGTTGCAGTCGATGCCGCAGGAGCGCCTGTAGTAAGAGAAACGTCAGGAGCAGTAAACAATGGTGGACCTGTAGGTATCAACTGGCAATCAGCAGTTACGCCAGACGCACACTCCAAAATGACAGGTGTACCAGCAGGTACCGTACCACCCGTCGTTGCGATAGCATCACCGATCTCCACTGTGCCATCAGTGGCTATGGAAGATACTGCGTATGCTTTTTTCACCTGACCGCTTAACTTAAAAGCATAAGGAACATAGAGTGTGGTATAATATTTGCCACCGAACTCGACCTCAGATTGAACATTGAAATGTGTCACGGGCTCAATATACCATTTAGCATTCTGGGCAGAATTGGATTCATTGATAGCCAATTTACCACCATCATCCACAAGATAGCGAGTTCCTAAAGAAGGGTAACCAACAAATATAACATACGATGAAGACTTTAGTTCTATTTTCGCCGTATATAACGTATTTGCACCTGAGCCACTACTTTTTTCAATTGTTACATAGCGATTATCAAACTGCAATTGCACAGTACCAGGATAAGTACCCGTAGTTAAGGTCAGCAAACTAGTACCCTGTCCGATTAGGTTATAGTCATAGTTCGATGCATTTGTATTTTTCTTCTGGGCATATATCACAGAACCTGGATAAATGCAATCAGCATCCTCCACCATGTGGATGTCCGTTTCAAGAAATCTCCCCGTACACGCCAAAGCGCGAGCTTGTCCTTCAGTGGATGATGCCTGACTCAAGCCACCGCAGGCATCACCTATTGCTGTAGTAAAATTAAACTTATCATTCGCTAGGCTGATATAATCGCCTGTGCGATCTGCATTGCGGAAACGATAGAAACCCGTTCCATTTAACTGAGCCTGAGCTGTAAGACTGACAAAAATCAAAAACGCTACTGCGTAAAGTTTCTTCATATCCTTATATTTTTACATAGCAACTCCCCCTTGCACGGGTCGCCCCGAAGGCAAGGGGGAGTGCCTTGATTTAGTTTGATAGAATTATTCCTTACCCAAAATCATGTTCACCAACTTAGTTACGTCAGAAATTGAGATTTTCTTATCACCATCCACTTCGGCAGCCTCGAAGTCATACTTGTCATTATCCTTGGGATAAGTAGCCTTACCCAGGATGATGTTCACGAGGGCAGTAACGTCACTAATTGAGATCTTGCCGTCGCGGTCCACGTCACCAACAAGGCTCAGCTTCACGGGGTTGAAGTCCGAAGTTACGAGGAAGCCCTTATTAGCACCAGCAGTCCAGTTGTTGTAGAATCCAATCTTCTCATCACCAGTGCTTAGGCTGCGGATGACGCAATCCTGCTCATTGTTCTCATTCTTGACAACACACTTTGCTATGTCCTCATCACTCAGACCGAAGAAGTACTTGTTATTAACTGTTCCTGCATTAGTCAGCATCAGGTGTTCGTACTTGCTGAGGTATTCGTTATAGGCACTTTCGCCAATGACATCCTTAGCCAGTTTGAACAGACTCTCTACCTGGGAAGTCTTCAACTGATACTGATTGATAAGTTCATCTGCACCTACCAGCAGGTTGCCAGTTACAGGAGTGCCATCCTCAGTGCTCAGCGTCAAAGCCTGAGCGCCTTCGTTCGACGATACCAGCATAACAGGAGTCTGAGCAGGAATGGTACCTGTGATTTCCTTGCGGATAGCCACGCCGGTTGTATCGTTAACATGTACCACCTTGTAAGCCTTCACGCTACCATCATCAGGCAGAGTGTAAGCGAAGTCAGTGTAGAGTGTGGTGTAATACTCTTTGTACTCATCCTGTACACCGCCATTCGTAGAATAAACAGTATGGTTAAGCTCAACGTCGAAGTTAACCTTGAACTCCGTGCACTCACCCATAGTCCAAGCAACGGAAGGATCTTTGTCGGTTATTGCAACATTGCCTTCGCTGATGAAGTCAACGCCCGATGCGCTGGGCACGATGTAGTACTTGAAGTTGGGCTGGATGTTCTCCACCTTGTCGATGTACTTAGCGTAGTCGCCCAGTTTGTCGAGGTTATTCTTGAACGTCTCATTGTTCTTCAGGTTGCCCCAGTAGATCATGGCAGTCTGGTATGCGAAGTTCCATACATTGGCCTCGCTGGTGAGCACCTCTTCGTAGAACTTAGCTGTTGAAGCCTCGTCGGTGGGTTTAGTCAGCGTGCCACCCATCTTCTGCCAAACAGTCTCAAGGTCGAAGTCAACCAAGATGCTGGCACCACGGCCACCAGTCTTCTCAAGAACCTTAGCGATAGCGCTGTTGATGAATGCTTCGAGTTGTGGCAACTTGGCATCCACGTTATCCTTATTCTCGGCATAGAAGTCAACTACAGGCTTCATGCTCGGTGTCTTGCCATAGATGCGATAGATATTGTTCTCACCCTCCAGATAGAGGTTGTAGTCGAACGACTCGTTGAACTTCGTCATGATAGCATCCAGACCATGTTCGCCCAGCAGTTCGCCAGCGCCTGCGGCATGCAGTTTGTCGACAGCCAGCTGCACGATTTCAGGCACATAGTTCATGGCCTTCTGAGCATAGCTGGGAACATCTACGCCCTGTGAGCGCAGGGTTTCAACCTTACCGTCGGTAGCCTTCACGCGAATAACGGTACCAGGCATGCCTTCATTGTCATCAACCAAGGTCACAGTCTTGCGACCAGCCACATTGACGTACTTGTCACCAGCCTTGATATTGTAGTAACCATCCGTAACACTGGGACCAGCTTGCTTAGCAACGATGGTGAAGGTCTTCGTAACCTCAGAACTCTTCGCACCAAGCAACATAGCATAAGCCGTAACCGTAGTAGTAGCACTAATCTCGATGGGTTGAGTGTACTTGGTAAAGGTCGTGCCATCTGTCGAGTAATAAATCTCAGCACCAGCCTGTGCTATCATGGGCACTGTCAATGCTTCTTCGTATGTACCACCATCATGGAATACGATAGGAGCAGCAACCTCCACCTTAACGGCAGTGTAAGTGAAGCCACCTTCAACCTTAGCCTCTTCAATCATATAGCCAGCCTCGGCAGCACTGAAGATATCGGTCTGCTTGTCGGTCAGAACAGTAACACCAGTGTTCAGTGCAACACTGTGACCATTCTTGTCTGCGGTGAAATCACCCAACAGGAAGTTGAACAAAGTGCCACTGGCCAGCTGGCAGGTGATGTCCTCAGTCAGCGTAATGTCCTTCTGCAGGGCAATGAACTCACCATCGGCAAGCCAACCATTCTTGAAGGGGTCAGCAAAGCTGTAGTAGCCACCATCATATCCGCCTTCTACT
>CADCHQ010000018.1 GCA_902801325.1 uncultured Bacteroidales bacterium
TTAATTTTATTATATATTATAATTTATTATAATATATAATAAGCTTTTAGGAAGCAACCCTATTCTAAGAGGTCGAAAAGCTTATTGTTATATTGTTATTTGTTATATGTTAGAAAATGATGTATTTCCTAAAAAGTCTGTTGTCTATAAATTTTTCAAAAAACGCCCATTTCATCGAAGAAATTAAAGACTCACCCAGAGCCTCTCTCCCAAACCCTCTCCCCCATAGGAAGAGGGCTTTCCTTAAAAAATGATTAAAAATGGGGTAAATTGTGTGTCTAAAAGTGATAAAAAGAGTGAAAAATTACCGCGAAAACACTTCTTTAGGGGGGGACGCTCTGGCAAAATATGTTGAAAAATATGACTCCGCAAAATGCGGACTCATCGACTCAATGGGTAGAAAACAGAAAACCATCGTCATCAACGAAAGCGACCATAAACAAAAGATAAGCTGGGTGAATAAATCGTTCCTTTACCCTTTAAAAGAGGAGGGTGAGGTGCTTTCAAAACACCCACAGGTCAAGTTAATGATGAATGCACAGAAAAAGCCTCCATTTCCTAAACGACTAAACGACCAAACGACTAATCTCCCAATCTCCCAAACGACTAAACGACCAAACGACTAAACGACCAAACGCCCAAATTGCGCCAATTTTGTATAGTAACGTGAAGTTGGGCTGCCTAAATAAAAGAATTTCTCAAAATGATTTTGTGGGAAGAGGCAGAAGATGTAATTTTGTAGGGTTACAAGGCTTAAAATGATATAAAAGATGAATATGAAGGTGCATTTCAGGTTGTTTTTGGTCGTTGCCCTGTGCTTTTCGATGAGTGCGTGGGCCGATACGGAGGTCAATGTGGAGGTGGCTGGCACGCTGTCGTCGATGCTGTCGGCAAGCGATAGCAAACTGAAGGTTACGGGCGTCATCAATGGCACGGATGCGAAGTATCTGCGTCAACTTGTGACCAGTGGCGGAGTGACTTCCCTGGACCTTTCCGGAGTGAAAATCGTCGGTGGTGGCGAGGCGTACTACGAAAGTTTCAAGACCGAGAACGATGTCCTTGGCGATTGCATGTTCAAGGAGTGCACCAAACTCACCAACATCGTGCTTCCCTCGTCGATAACGGCCATCGGTGGTCAGGCTTTCTCGGGTTCGGGACTCCGTGAAGTGGACATCCCCAACAGCGTGACTCGCTTGGGAGGCGACGCCTTTGCCTACTGCAGTGAGCTCTCGAAGGTGGTCGTAGGCAGTCGGGTGTCGAGTCTGGGACAGGGTGTGTTCTACAGTTCGTCGGTCAGCAAGGCCTATGTCAAGCCAGAGACGCCGCCGGCTACGCCTGCCTACCTGTTCTCGTCAAATCCCATCATCTACGTCTATTCCGAGTCTCTGACCGACTACAAGCAGTCGGGTTGGAAGCAGTTTGGTTCCATCGTGGGTGGTCTGGAGGAAATCTATCCCCAGGAAGCCGACTCGAGTGACGCAGTCAACAGCCTGTCTGGCACATGGTTCGAGGACATTGCCTGCACACGCCTGAAATCGACCTACCAAGCCATGTGCGACGAGGCTCTGACTGCATCGATGACGGAGGGAGGAATGCCTTCGTTCATGGTGGCCATAGCCCTGAAGCTGAAGAACGGCGACTGGGCAAACTACGAGCAGGACTTCCGCATCCACAACTACAAAGCCTACAGCGACGCCAACTACTGGAACGACAAGATGATGAGTTCGGGAGGTTCGTACATGGGCAATCCCACAGGCATCTATTCCGATGGCAGTCCGCTCTACGTCTTCGTGGACAGCGATGTGCCTGAGGACGCCACACTCTACATAGCCGGTTGTGTCGACAACGACATCATTGGCGAGGGCAAGACCGGCAAGAAACTGAAGAAGGGGCTGAACATCGTGGACGGACAGGCGAAAGCGCTCTACTACATCATCTACACCGCCGACACCAAGTCGCAGACGAAGACGCTCGACCAGTGGCCAACCCTCAAGATACACATCGAAGGAGGCATTGTGAACGGCTATTACGACGTGGCTCGACATAGCGATCAGGACTACCAGGCACTGCTCAATGCCGCCACACACGAACGCTTTACCGTCAAGGGCACTGAGGCGCTGTTCAACTTCAAGACATCTTCTTATAAAAAGGTATGGCCAAAGACCATAGACCGCAGCATCAGCTGGTTCGACAGCCTGACCGTGTGGGAAAAGGAACTCATGGGCATGTGTGTCTCCGTGGCATCGGGTAGCAAAGCCCGTGCACCCTTCTATCTGACGGGTGGCGAGGCCATCTTCCCCATCTATTACAACAATCCCAACTTCGCCATCGAAGGCGAGGAATCGGATGCCGGATACGCTAATTCCACACCCCATCGCACGTCGTACAACAGCCTCGACTGCATTCGTAACTCCTTCGACGTGAGCCGTTTCGAAATGGACGACTGGTGCTCGGCACACGAGTGCGGACACAACAACCAGAGAGCCATCAACCTGGAAGGTGGCACGGAGGTCTCGAACAACCTGTTCTCGAACTACATCCGACACCTCGACGGACTGGCTATGTCGAATGGGTCGCCACTCTCTACCGTGATGCAGGAGTATGCTGCACACATTCCCTTCTTCATTCGTCCGGTCGACAGTCAACTGCGCATGTACTGGCAACTCTACCTCTACTATCATCTGGCACAGAAGAACACGGCGTTCTATCCCTCTCTGTTCAAGGCACTTCGCGAAGACCCGCTGACGCTGTGGAGCAACTCGTACAACAGTTCTCTGAAGTTCGTGCGCAAGGTGTGTGAGGTGGCACAGGAAGACCTGACCGACTTCTTCACGGCTTGGGGCTTCTTCGAACCCATGACCAACGTCTCCATCGACGACTACGGGATGCACACCATGACGGTGAGGAAGGCCGACATCGACCGCACGAAGAACGCCATCTCGAAGTATCCGAAGAAGAACAACACCATCCTGTTCATCGAAGACCGCGTGGAGGAACTGCTGACAACCGACATGCTCACGACTGCCGGACAGAAACGTCGCGACTCGGATAGGGTGGGGACGTGTGGCGACCTGGGTCAGTTTACCGACTATCTGCCCAATGCCTGCGAACCTGGCAACTACACCTATCTGAGAGCCGACTCGTTGTATGCCCTCGAAGGCACTGGCGGTCTGGGCTTCATCATGCTCGACGAGAACGAGAAGATGTGCTATGCTGCCAATGCCCTGAAGTTCTGCATTCCCTCGAGTGTGAAAGAAGGCTTCACCATCTATTCCGTAGATGCCGACGGTTCGTTGAACGAGGTCGCTATGGCTGGCGAAGGCACACAGACCATTGCCCTCGAGAAGAGTGGCGAATTGCCCGATTCGCTGTCGGACTTCGTGGTCAAGGCCGTCATCAGTGGCACCATCAATGGCACGGACATCAAGCACTTGCGCCATCTCATCAACGAGCGCAATCTTGCGTCCGTTAACCTCTACGACGCGAAGGTGGTGAGTGGAGGCGAGGCTTATTACGAGAACTATCGAACATCGGGCAACATCATGGGCAATTATGCTTTCTATCAGTGCAAGAAACTCGTCGCCATGCGTCTGCCAGAGAGCATCGTCAAGATTGGAACCAATGCCTTTGCCAACACAGGTCTGAAGGAAATCGTGATTCCCGAGTCCGTGATTTCCGTGGGTGAAGACGCCTTTGCCTACTGCGACCAGTTGACTCGCGTGACGGTGGGTTCGAAAGTGAGGACTATGGAAAAGGGCGTCTTCTACAACTCAAAGGTCACTGACGCCTACGTCAAGCCCATGACACCGCCTACCATCTCCTCTTACCTCTTCTCCAGCAAACCCGTCATCCACGTCTATGCATCAGCCCTTGCGGCCTATCAGGCCTCGCCCTGGGCAGAGTTTGGCACGCTGGTTGGCGACCTCGACGGATACACCGATGGCATTGAAGACGTTGAAATAATGAGAAATGGAGAGAATGAGACAATGAGAAATGGTCAATCATCAATGTTCAATGGTCAATGGTATGACCTTTCCGGCCGACGCATCTCCAACTCCTCTGCCGATGTCAAGAAGGGCATCTACATCAAGAACGGACGTAAGTTTGTGATAACTCAGTAAAATACATGCAATTTTGAAGGTTTTCACCCATTTTAGGGCCATATTTGTGTAAAACTCATAGAAAATCACATGAGTAAAGCATAATTTTTATCGTTTAATTTTTATGTTTTAATTTTTAGTTGTACCTTTGCAGTCCGAAATGGTGCAATGCGCCCTAATTTGTCATGGAGAAAAGTATGCAGTTCGTCATCAACCTGAGAGACCAGAAAGCCGATGTGGCCGAGTATGGATGGACGTTGGACGATGCATTCTTCCAGGCAATTGAGGCCACCGAAGTCCAGCGTGGACAGGTGGATGCAAAGTTGAAAGTACAGCGCACGTCGGGAGCTTTCGAACTCCGATTCGAGCTTAAGGGTGTGTTGACATTGCCCTGCGACCACTGTGCAGAAGACATGCAGTTGCCCATTGATACCGAGCAGACGATGAAGGCAAAGCTCGGGGACGAGTACGACGACGACGGCGAAATGGTGACAGTGCCCATCACCGAGGGGACACTGGACGTGAGCTGGCTCATGTACGAGTTCATCGCCTTAGAGATTCCCATGCGCCATGTCCATGCTGAGTGCGATGAGGAAGAAGACATATAAATAATAGTAAATTGTAAATTGTTAAATAGTAAATTGAGATGGCACATCCTAAAAGAAGACAGTCCAAAACAAGGACTCGCAAAAGAAGAACTCACGACGGAGCAGTAGCTCCAACGCTGGCCGTATGCCCCAACTGCGGTGAGTATTACATCTACCACACGGTTTGCCCCGCTTGCGGTTACTATCGTGGAAAGGTAGCTATTGAAAAAGAAGCTTAATCAAGAAATTGAGAGATTGAGAGAATGAGGAAATGAGATGTGGGGCTTGTCCACGTTTCTCATTTTCTCATTTTCTCGTTTCCGAATATCAGCGTAATGGAACAAATTAATGCAGTGATAACAGGTGTCGGCGGATACGTGCCCGACTACATCCTCGACAACGAGGAGATGTCGCAGTTCGTCGACACCAGCGATGAATGGATAATGGAGCGCATAGGCGTGAAGACACGCCACATCTTGCGTCCAGAACAGGGCAGTGGCGTAAGCTACTTGATGACACGTGCCGTTCGCCAGCTTCTGGAGAAGACACAGGCCGATCCCGCTTCAGTGGAGATGATCATCTGTGCCACCACTACGCCCGACTATCACTTCCCCTCTACTGCCTCGATAGTTGCCGGTAACACGGGTCTCAAGAATGCCTTCGGCTTCGACATGGAGGCAGCCTGTGCCGGTTTCCTTTATGCAATGGAGGTTGCCGCCAATTACATCCGTTCGGGGCGTTACAAGCGCATCATCGTGTGCGGTGGCGATCACATGTCGTCGATGACCAACTATCAGGATCGCAACACCTGTCCCATCTTTGGCGATGGTGCTGCTTGCGTCATGATGGAAGCCACTGCCGAGGAGATGGGTTTGCTGGATGGCTACTATCGTGTAGAGGCCAACTACGAACACCTGCACATGGCCGCAGGTGGTTCGGCAAAGATGCCTTCGCACGAGACGGTGGACGCCCGTGAGCATTTCGTCTATCAAGAAGGTCGAACCGTCTTCAAGCATGCTGTCACCAAGATGTCGGATGCTGTGGAGACCATCGCCAAGCGTAACGGCTTGACAAAGGAAAACATCACTTGGCTTGTTCCTCATCAGGCCAATGTGCGCATCGAAAGTGCTGTGGCACGTCGCATCGGTATCGACGAAGCGCATGTGATGATAAACATCGACCACATGGCCAACACGTCGGGTGGTACACTGCCTCTGTGCTTGTGGGAGTACGAACCCCAACTCAAGAAGGGCGATAAACTGATATTCACTGCCTTTGGTGCCGGTTTCTCTTGGGGCGCCTCATACATGGTGTGGGGTTACGACGGTGCTGCCGAAGCCCAGAAGAGCCCTGCCCAGTTCTACAAGGAAGGGGAGATGAGTCGCGAGGATTGGTATCGGCTTAGACACTCCGAGAAATCCGAATAATCCGAAAATTCCGAGTATTCTGAAAAATCCGAACCATCCGACCGCTATGCATAAGTCAGGCTTTGTAAATATTGTTGGGAATCCCAATGTGGGAAAGAGCACGTTGATGAACTTGCTGGTGGGAGAACGCATCTCCATTGCCACCTTCAAGGCACAGACAACGCGCCACCGCATCATGGGCATCCTCAATACGCCTGAAATGCAGATTTGTTTCTCCGATACACCGGGCGTGCTGAAGCCTAACTACAAGTTGCAGGAGTCCATGTTGCAGTTCTCCGAGAGCGCACTGGTGGACGCCGATGTGCTCCTCTATGTCACCGACATGGTGGAGACACCCGACAAGAATCAGGAATTCCTGGACAAAGTGTCGAAGTTGAAAGTGCCCATCCTGGTGCTCATCAACAAGATAGACCTCTCGAACCAAAGCGAACTCGAACAGAAGGTTGCTATCTGGCACGAAGCCCTGCCTCAGGCCGAGATATTCCCTATCTCTGCCCTCCATCGCTTCAATGTCGACAATGTCCTGAACCGCATCAAGGAACTCCTTCCCGACCATCCTGCTTACTTCGACAAGGACCAGTGGACCGACAAACCCGCCCGCTTCTTCGTGACTGAAATCATGCGCGAGAAGATACTTCTTTATTATGATAAGGAGATACCTTATTCGTGTGAAGTGGTCGTCGAGCAATTCAAGGAGACGGACAAGAACATCCACATCAATGCCGTCATCTATGTCGAACGCGAGAGTCAGAAAGGCATCATCATCGGCCATCAGGGTGTGGCACTGAAGCGCGTTTCCACCGAAGCCCGCAAGAGCCTGGAAAAGTTCTTCGGCAAGAGCATCTACCTCGAAGTGTTCGTAAAGGTGGATAAGGACTGGCGCAACAGTGACCGCTCACTGAAGATGTACGGATACAATCCCGACTAATCTTAACTTTCCATCGGAAAGTTTAACTCCGAACGGAAAGCCTCTTGACTTTGCGACAATAAACCTGCACGGGGCAATGAGAAGAAAAACAAGCATTTCTTTTGCATTGCCCTCGTTTTTTCGTATATTTGCACACACCAATCTTCGAACACAATGAAAAGGATAGTCTGCTTTATGGCAATTTTGTGCCTCCTCAGCATAGCAGTGTGGGGTCAGGCTAGTTTCACGGAACCTACCAAGGTGTTCGTGATGCACAGCAGTGGCAACCATCTGGAGAAGGGCACCGATGGGGGAGGATGGATAGAGGCACCCACGAAGGGTAGCCCTCAGCAGATGACCATCATTCCTGACGGGCAGGGCTTCTACAACATACAGGTTGGCGAGGAACAGCAGTTTCTGGCTATCGCAAGTCCGTGGAACACCACCTTCGTCAGCGATGGTTCGGTGGACGAAGCCAAGTTTTCCATAGAACAGGCGCTCAGTCAGTTCGTGAAACTGCGCTGTAAGGCCAACGACAAGTATCTGGGCACTGACAGCAACGATGCCCATTCGAAGGTGTTCTCGGACAAGAACGGTTCGGACGTCAAGCACCAGTGGTACTTCAGTGACAAGGTCAACGAGGCACCACCTTCCGATACTCTTAATTACATGGTGAACCCATTGATTGTGCGTCAGCACTTCGATGGATGGGGCGTATCGCTGTGTTGGTGGGCTGGTCAGTGTGGTAATTGGTCGGACCAGAAGATAGACGAAATCGTTTCGTGGATGGTCAGTCCCACAGGACTTAACTATAGTCACTTCCGTTATAACATCGGTGGTGGCGATGACCCAGAGAATCGTAATTGCGACCTCCACCACATGGGACGAGGCAAGGGATTACGAGCTGAGATGGAGGGCTTCAAGGATTCCACTAACGACGTGTACCACTGGGATCGCGATGCTGCCCAGCGCAAGATTCTGCTCAAGATTAAGGAGAAACGTCCTGACGCCGTGTTTGAAGCCTTCAGCAATTCGTGTCCTTATTACATGACCTACAGCGGTTGCTGCAGTGGCAATGCCGACGGTGGCAAGGACAACTTGAAGCCTGAGTATTACGAGGAGTTTGCCCACTACTTGGTGGACGTGTGCAAGCACTATAAAGACGAATATGGCATTGAGTTCAAGACACTGGAACCCTTCAACGAGTCAGTCACCAACTTCTGGTATGCCAACGGACCTCAGGAGGGTTGTCATTTCGACTATGAGTCGCAGATTAAGTTCATCAAGGTTCTGTCTCCCATCCTAGCAGAGTCGGGTCTCAATACCATCATCTCTGCTGCTGACGAGACCAACGTCGGACTGGCAGTGGAAGGAGTGAAACGTTACATCAGTGCCGGTGTCGACAAACTGGTGGGACAATGGAATACCCACACCTACTCGGGCAACAACGTAGATCGTGCACGCTTCTGCCAGTTGGCTCACCAAACGGGCAAACCTTATTGGATGAGTGAAGTGGGAGCAGGTGGAAGTGGTATAGGTGGCAATCTCAGCCTCACTCAGAAACTGTTCGACGACATGCGTTACATACAGCCTGAGGCATGGATCGACTGGCAGTACATGGAGGAAAACAACGACCAGTGGTGCACCATTCGCGGAAGTTTTGCCAATCAGACCTATCAGAAAGTGAAGAACTTCTACATCCGTCAGCAGTGTTCCCGTTTCATTAAGCGGAACTACGACATCATCACTTCGCCCTGCCCGCAATCGCTTGCTGCTGTCAATGCCGAGCGCGACACACTTGTGCTTGTGGTCCTCAACGAGGGTTCTCAGGCCACACACTTCATAGACCTTTCACTCTTTGCCGACCAACCCGTGCGTAGCCGGATGAAGGTCTATCGCACATCGGCAAACGAAAATTTGGCCAGCGTCATTTCAAGTGTGAAGGTGAACGGTAGCATGCTTACCTTGACCATGCCTGCCCAAAGCATCTCCACACTGATTATCCCTATCCGTTCGGTCAGCACGGAACCCACAGACCTGTTGGTTGATGGTTGTGAGTATCTCATCATTCCACGTCAGGAGGCCAATCGGGCCGTTACGGCTTCGGCCAGCAAGGTCACTATAGAGGACATCAACTATGGCGATGCCCAGCGATGGACACTGACCGACGAGGGCAATGGCACGTACAGTTTCTGCAATGCGCTGGGTTTGCGCTTGACAGCCCATCGTGCCAGTAACTCTTCGTCACTAACCGCACAGACGGCAAAGGCCAGCGAACAGAACTTCTATATCGATGAGGTTGATTATCCTCACTTCAAGATTCTGGCCAGTCGTGGTCGCACTCATGGTTTCGATCTCACCAATGCCTCGTCGTCGGCAGGCACGACCGTAGGCATTTGGCAGTACGACGAAGCCTCCAATACCACACCAACCCATCGTCAGTGGTTGCTCTTCCCCCTATCGGCACCACAGCAAGGCGACGGTATTGAGGACATTGAGATAATGAGAGAGGGAGACAATGAGGCAATGAGGAATGGTCAATCATCAATGGCCAATGTTCAATGGTATGACCTCTCTGGTCGTCGCATCTCTGTGCCCTCTGGTTCATCTGCATCCTCAATCCTTCCGAAGGGCGTGTATGTAGTCAACGGAAGAAAGGTGGTAATCAAGTAAGGATTATAACAGTTAGAAATAAGTAAAGAAAGATATGAGCAACCTTGTAGCAATAGTAGGACGCCCGAATGTGGGCAAGTCGACGCTCTTTAACCGCTTGACGCAAACGCGCCATGCTATTGTCAGTGATGAGGCTGGTACCACACGCGATCGCCAGTACGGCAAGTGCGAGTGGACGGGTAAGGAATTTTCCGTTGTCGATACCGGTGGTTGGGTAGTGAACTCCGACGACATATTTGAAGAGGAGATACGCAAGCAAGTGACCGTTGCCACAGAAGAGGCCGACCTCATCTTATTTATGGTGGACGTGAACAGCGGTATCACTGATCTCGATGCCGAGGTGGCGGCCATCCTGCGTCGCACACCCAAGCCTGTGATTCTGGTTTGTAATAAGACCGACAACAACGACCAGCAATACCTTGCAGCAGAGTTCTATGGTCTGGGTCTGGGTGACCCTTGGTGCATTTCTTCTGCAACGGGAAGTGGCACAGGAGATTTGCTCGACCACGTTGTGGCTTCCCTGCCCAAGAATGCCGACGAGTCTCCTGAAGTTGACATTCCACGCTTTGCCGTTGTGGGCCGGCCCAATGTGGGCAAGAGTTCGCTTGTGAATGCCTTCATTGGCGAAGACCGTCACATCGTAACGGACATTGCCGGCACAACACGCGACAGCATCTACACCCGATTCAATAAGTTTGGACTCGACTTCTTCTTGGTGGATACTGCAGGTATCCGTCGTAAGAACAAGGTTAGCGAAGACCTTGAGTTCTATAGTGTCATGCGTTCCATTCGTGCCATCGAGAACTCAGATGTGTGCATCCTCATGATTGATGCCACTCGCGGTATCGAAGGGCAGGACATGAACATCTTCCAACTCATCCAGAAGAATCAGAAGAGTCTGGTGGTGGTCGTGAACAAGTGGGACCTCGTGCCTGATAAGGATCAGAAGGTGATGGACACCTTCATTGATGCCATCCGCAACCGTATGGCACCGTTTACCGACTTCCCCATCATCTTTGCCTCTGCCCTTACCAAACAGCGCATATTCAAGATCTTGGAGACGGCAAAGCAAGTGTACGACAATCGTGTGCGTCGTGTGGGAACAACCCGCCTCAACGAGGAGATGCTTCCCCTTATCGAGGCTTTCCCGCCACCATCCATGAAGGGCAAGTACATCAAGATAAAGTATTGCATGCAAGTGCCTGAGACGCGTGTGCCTACATTCGTTTTCTATGCCAACTTGCCTCAGTATGTGAGAGAACCTTATCGCCGTTTCCTCGAGAATAAGATACGCGAGCGCTGGGAGTTCACGGGTTGTCCCATGAACATCTTTATTAGGCAGAAGTGATAAGGGATAAAAGGTTAATGGGTTAACGGGTTAATGGGTAAAAAGGTTAACAGGTTAAAAGGTTAAGGGGTTATGCGTAGACTGATATATCTGAGTTTGTGTGTCTTGATGTTCCAGATTTTGTTCGTGGGATGCAGAAGGCATGATGCCAATGCCAGCAAAGCCGCCGAACGCTATTATGGCTATTTGGCCAAAGGCAACGTGGATGCTTACATGCGTGGAATGGCTGATTACGACAGCCTTCCCGAAGAATATCGGGAGCAGTTGCACAAACTCTTCCAACAGTACATCGACCACGAAAAGGAGGCCCGCAAAGGCATTCTTTCGGCTCAGGCTTTGCGTGACACCCTTATCTCAGACGACCAAGCACATGTGTTCCTCCTTGTTACCTATGGCGATAGCACGCAGGAACAAGTTTCCTTGCCCCTTGTTCTAACCGATAAAGGTTGGAGGATGAGGTGAGATAAAGGGTTAACGGGTTAACAGGTTAAGAGGTTAAAGGTAGCTATTGAGCAAGAATCCTTTAACCTCTTATTTTTTATTATTTAACTCTGAAGCAACGTTTCGAGCTTGCTCAAGTACCCTTTAATTTTTAATTTTTCACTTTTAATTTTTAATTTCTCAAAGCGCCACTTCCTCAACATTGATGATGCCATTGACGATGGCATAGATAGTGAGGCCAGCCGCAGAATGGATGTCGAGCTTGCGAGAAATGTTTCGCCGGTGCGTCATCACCGTGTTTACGGCAATGAACATGCGTTCGGCAATCTCCTTATTTGAGAGCCCCATAGCCACCAAACGGATAACCTCGCGTTCGCGTTCGCTCAAAACCTCCCCCTGTCCCCCTCCTAAAGAGGGGGTAATAGTCTCTGTCCCCGCTTCTTCCTCTTCTTGGGAAGGAATAGGGGGAAGACATTCGAGCAACCTCACGCTTTGGGCAAACAGCGTGTCCTCGAGATGGCAATGGTTGAGGAAATCTTCTTCAACCATGTAGATGTCCATTAGTACGTCGCTCAGCAAAGCGGCGTTTTGGTCGTTGGGATAATACTTGATGATGATGCTCTTAAGTTCGGTCAGGCTTCGGTCTATGCTTGCGTGACTTCCCTCGTGCTGACTGGTGATGTCGGACAAGCGCAAATTGCCTCTCCTTCCTTCGAGCAATCCCTCCACATAAGGATGCACGTGCTCGTTTTCATAGGCCATGTGGCGTGAGACCTCTGCCACGTACTCGTCATAGAACTTGATGATGAGCATGGCGATGTGCGAACGCATGTCGATGGCCTGAATCAGGCGTCGGCGTATGGCTGGGAGCCGATAGTCGGTGAAATAGGTGTGGGAGTTCTTCAGATAGCGCAGCATGTCGCTCAGCTGTATGTGTTCCACCATTTCGCTTGAGTGCGCGTGATTCGTGTCGGTCAGGAAATTGACAACGGTCAGGAATGTCTGTGCATCCACACCTGCTTCCTTGCAGGTTTCAGCAACGGTCTTGTCGCCAAAGCCCAAAGTTATGCCAAATCGGCTAATCATTTGCAACATGCGATAGTCATCACTAATGACATCGCTCATAGGGTCGTTCTCGTGATATCGTCCGCTCATATTCTTCCAGTTTTACGCTTCAAAGTTACGAAAAACACTCTTTTTGCCCAAAAACAAGTAAAGGAAATGCGCCTCGGAAGGCCCAAAATCACTTGTTTTGAGTATTGCGGAGGCGACAAAAAGGGCATAACTTTGCAGCCGAAAACCAAAGTCTTTCTCCAACTCCCCACGTGGGGATGAGGATGATAAAGAAAAGGGAAAAATAATAAAAGACAAATATGAAAAGGACATTACTCTTATGTATGTTGACGATAGGACTTGCATTTAGTTCGATGCAGACCTATGCCCAATGGAATAACGATTCGACAGAAATGGACTCGTACAATCGCTATCGCCTGGGCGGATATGGAGAAGTCGTGGCTCAGTTCAAGAACTACGGCATCAACCGCTTTAACGGCACTTCGACTGGAAACTCGGACGTGAAGCGCAACACCATTTCCATTCCTCGCTTTGTCATAGCAGGAGACTATAAGTTTAACAGGCACTGGGCATTGGGAGTCGAGATTGAGTTTGAGGCAGGCGGAACAGGCACGGCCTACGAGATTGAGAACACGGAGAACGGCGAGTATGAAACCGAGGTGGAGAAAGGAGGCGAAGTGGCTCTCGAACAATTTCACTTGACCTACCGGCTCTCGAATGCTTTCATGGTGAGAGTAGGTCATCAGATTGTGCCCATAGGCCTGACCAATGCCCATCATGAGCCCATCCTCTTCTATGGAACCGTTCGACCCGAAGGTGAAACATCAATCATTCCCAGCACTTGGCACGAGACAGGTCTCTCGATTCAGGGTCAGGTGGGTCGCCGTTGGGCGTCGTTCGACTATCTGGCAATGGTTGTGGCAGGCTTGAACGCCAATGGTTTCGACCGCAACACTTGGGTCAAAAGTGGCAAGCAAGGGTTCTTCGAGGTGGACAACTTCACTTCGCCTGCCTATGTCGCACGCCTGAACTACCGAGGAATTCCGGGCTTGCGCGTGGGCGCGTCATACTATTATTTATATAATGCCGCTTCGAACAGCGACAAACCTCAGACCTATGCCTTCCGGGTTCCCGTTCGCATCTGGTCGGTCGATGCCCAGTACAGCCATCGATACTTTACTGCCCGCATGAACCTGATGGGAGGCTATGTGGGGAACAGCAGTCAGTTGACGGCCAAGAATAATCGTTTGAGCAGTAAGTCGCCCTATAGCCGACTGACACCCATAGCCGAGAAGGCCGTCAGTTACGGAGGCGAGGTAGGTCTGAGACTCAAGAACCTGATTCCAGCCAACCGCATGCCCGACCTCATTCCCTTTGCCCGTTACGAGTATTACAATCCTCAGCAGAAGGTCGTCGTAGATGAGAATAACCTCAAAGGTGCAGACCCCCGTCTGAAGACCTCGATGTGGGTGGCAGGTGTCAACTATAAGCCTCTGCCAGGCATTGTGATAAAGGCCGACTACACGAAGCGTCGCATCGGTGGAGGCGATTATCGAGGCGAGAACGAATTTGCCCTTGGTGTGGCTTTCACGGGATGGTTCCTGAGCGACAACAAGTTTGCCAGCATCAAGCCAAAAAGGCACAAGGAAAATTGAACCTAGGTTCAAAGGCCATCGAACCTATGTTCGACGAACCTCGAACCTATATTCAAGGAGCATCGAACGTTAGGTGCAAATTCGGAAGGCCTATATTTCGATTAATTAAGAATTATGAGTTAAGAATGAAGAATATAATTTTAACGAGATAAAGACTATGAAAAAGAACATTTTTGCAGTGGGCCTGCTGGCCCTGAGTTTGGGTTTCACAGCCTGTGACAACGAAGACGAGAAGGAGTTTCCTGAGGGAACAAGTGAAGTGAGCATCGACGAACAAGACGTCGAAGTCACGAGTGCGAACATCAACACCTGGACGCAGTATGCTGTGGCTGTAGCCAACCTACTGGCCAAGGATGCGAGCGACCTGAACAGCGCTTGGTCAGAGGCTTACAAAGGCGGAGAGGCTTATGCGCAGACGTTTAAGTCCTTTGGCGGAGAATATAAGAGCGCGTCGGCTTGCGTCCAGCAGATAGTGGACGGATGCATCGACATCGCAGGCGAGGTAGGTACGTCCAAGATTGGCGAGCCTCGCGACCTTTGGGAACACGCCAAATACACGGAGGCTGTGTACGCAGTTGAATCGTGGTACAGTTGGCATTCCATCGACGACTATTCTAATAACATTCAGTCCATCCGCAATGCTTTCAACGGCACCAGAAACAATACCGAGGCCACTCATTCCCTGGCTTCCTTCGTAAAGGCCAAGGATGCAGCACTTTACGGAACTGTGAAGGGTCGCATCGATGCCGCCTACAACGCCATCAAGAGCATGGCTGCCCCCTTCCGTAGTCACATTGGCAATGCCTCTGTAACCGTTGCCCAGCAGGCTTGTGCCGATTTGGTCGAAGTCTTGGAAAAGGACTTGACAGCCTTCATAAGCAATCATTCCGACGACGAACTTGGACTCATCGTGGAGAACTATGTCGATCAAGTGGTTCTGCCCACTTATGCCGACCTCAAAAGCAAAACGGCCAACCTGAAGGATGCAGTTGTCGCCTTGCGCAACAACCCAAGTTCATCGACTTTCAAGCGTGCTGCCAACCTGTGGATAGACGCCCGTGAACCTTGGGAGACCAGTGAGGCATTCCTCTTCGGACCTGTTGCTGACCTGGGTCTTGACCCCAACATGGACTCGTGGCCTCTTGACGTTGATGCCATCGAAGAAGTGATGAAGAGCGGACGCATCGAGAGTCTGATTAAGTGGGAAGGCGATTACGATGAAGAAGACGCCAAGATTGAGGCTGTGCAGAACGTGCGTGGTTTCCACACCCTCGAATTCCTTCTGTTCCGAAATGGTAAGGCTCGCACCTATTAGTCTCTTTGCCTTGTTGCTCCTGGTCGCAGGTTGCAGTGACGATGAGGCTTGGACGGAGAAAGACATAGAAGCGCTCGAGGGCTATCAGCTCTCGGCAGGAACCTCTACGGTCTTTAAGAATTCGAGCTTTGCATACGACACCGAAGCCGACTGGGTGGCCAACATCCCTGCCAACGAAAAGCGTTTCACGCACGGCGACCGCCTGTACGACAACCCGATGAATTCGGGCAATGGACTCGGTCCTGTCTATGCCGGATACTCGTGTGGCTCTTGTCATCGCAATGCCGGACGCACGAAGCCTGCCCTCTGGACGCAGGTTGGCGACGACGGAAGTCCTTTCTATGGGAGCGGAGCCTATGGGTTCTCGTCGATGCTTGTCTATGTGACCCGCAAGAATGGCGCTTTCTTCCAGAACTACGGTCGTGTGATTCACGACCAGAGCATCATGGGTGTGACGGCCGAAGGAAAACTGGAATGTCGATGGCACACGCAGGAGTTCCAGTTCCCGGACGGAGAACCCTACGAACTGGCCTATCCCGAATACACCCTCACGGACTGGTATGCTCCTAACTATCGGAATACCGACGAACCCATCCGACCCGAAGACCTCTTCTGTACCGTGCGCATACCTTTGCGACATGTAGGTATGGGTCAGATGATGGCGCTCGACCACGAGGAGATAGAGGCACTTGCCCGTCAGTCGAACTACCCCGAATATGGGATATCAGGTCGATGCAATTACATCACGGAACGCGGAAGACTTCAACTCGGTCTGTCCGGGAACAAGGCACAACATGCCGACTTGACCGTCGAACTGGGATTCTCCAGTGACATGGGTGTGACCAATAGCCGATACCCCGAAGAGATATGTGAAGGGCAGAGCCAGATGCAGGAGGGTTCTATGATGGGTCTCCTTTACGACAAGCTCGACATTGGGACTGAGGACATGGAAGATGTGGACTTCTACCTGCACGGCTTAGGTGTTCCTGCCCGTCGACTTGGGTCGAACACCACTCCTGCCCAATACAAAGGACGCACACTCACGGAACGCGAGCTCGTGGCAATAGGAGAGAAGATGTTCTACGAAGCCAAGTGCCACCTCTGCCACGTAACCACGCTTCACACTCGTCCCAGAGGCGCTACCCTGCTCAATGGGACACAGTTGCCCTGGCTCGGCAATCAGACCATTCATCCGTATAGCGACTTCCTGCTCCACGACATGGGTTCGGAACTGATGGGAGTAGGGCTCGACGACCATTACATCAGTGGCTTGGCTCGAGGCAACGAGTGGCGGACCACCCCGCTTTGGGGCATCGGTTTGCAAGAGAAAGTGAATGCCCACACCTACTTCCTGCACGACGGACGTGCCAGAAACTTGCAAGAGGCCATCCTTTGGCACGGGGGTGAAGGCGAAGCCTCGAAGAACCTCTTCCGCAAGATGGCGAAAGACGACCGTCAAGCCCTTATCAAATTCCTGGAATCATTATAAGAAAGAACACACACACATAAATATATAAGAGGTATGAAACAATTCAGTCTTCAAACGAACATACGCCTCTCCTTGGGCAAAGGATTGAGCATCGCCTTGTTGATGCTGGCTCTGAACAGTCAGGCCCAGCAAATCGATATGGACAACGGCGTGCTCGGCATTGCCGACGACAGAGGCTTCACGCTACAGAGCAAGGACGGCAGGTTCGTCTTCAAACCATATCTGTTCCTGCAGACACGCGGACAACTGAACTACTACGATGACGAGGGACTCGACAAAGCCTATAATCAGGACAATGTAGCCAATTCTGGCTTCGCCGTGCCCTATGCCATACTTGGCTTCACGGGTAAGACCTTTGGATGTCTCGATTATAACCTCAGCATCAATGCTGCAGCCACAGGTGCCAACGTGCTTCAGCAGGCGTGGATTGACTATTCCATCAGTCCTGCCGCACGCTTCCGTGCAGGTAAGTTCAAGACGCCTTTCACTCACGCCTACCTGACTACGTTGGGCGAGACGCTATTCCCCATGTTGCCCACCTCACTTACGACCTCCGCCATCATGCCTCACACGCTCAATGCCGTGAATCCGCAGATGGGCACAGGCTTCGATGTGGGTGTCGAGTTTCACGGTCAGGCTCGACTGAAACCGACTACCCAATGGCTTATGGGCTATGAGGTTGGCTTGTGGAATGGAAACGGAAGTGTGGTCAACGGAGCGTCTAAGACCTTCTCCGACGACTGGCACATTCCCTCACTCTTGTATGCAGGTCGACTGACCTTCATGCCTTGGGGTTCGATGCCTATGACACAGGGCAACAGCCGCATGCTCAAGGGTCGCCACATGCAGTTTGGCGTGAGTGGCGGTCTGAATGTGGAGAGCGAAAGCGAGAGCACCAATGATGCCCGTCTTGGGGCTGAGTTCTCGATGCTTTACAATCGTTGGTATGTGGGTGCTGAGGCCTATTGGATGCACGTTGGATTCACAAGTCGACAGAAGATTGACACCAAGTTCAACTACTGGGGTGCCTACGGACAAGTGGGTTATTTCCTGCTTCCAACCCTGCAGATGGGCTTGCGTTACGACTTCATGGATCGCAATAGTTCGTCGAAGGACGGTTTCCTCAACATGCCCGCATTCGTGTGCAACTACTACATTCCCAAGGTTCACCTGAAACTGTCGGCAATGTATCAGTTCACCGGACGCTATGGTCATGACACTCAACTCGATCGTGACAACGACGACCTCGGTATTTCCACGCATCACGCATCCTTGCAAGTGCAGTTCAGCTTCTAATCGCATGAAGAAAAAGTATCTGTTATTCTTCGCCTTGTTCCTGTGCGTTGCCTGTGACTCAGGCGATATCGAGGAACATGTGGCTTCCTCTGCCAACAAAGGACGCATAGTGAAACTCACAGCTACGCTTTCGGGCATAGGCGCTTGGGAAAGCGGTTTTGCCGTCTCGCTTGCTGGTTTCACCACAGGCGACAACTATGCTCAGGTGGTGCGAACCCTGCCTTCCACCACTCCTGACAATACGGAGGTGGAACTTGTGCTCTCGAACCTCGATGCGGAAATCAATACGGCAGAACTGGCCATTACTAATCGCTTGCGCGAACGAATCATTACACTCGCCAGCATCAACCTTGACGAATATCCTGAGACGAGCGATACCATTCGCATGGATGTGGGGACTATCGACGTTGCGCCCTTTAGTTCTCTGCAACGCGGACTATTCAATGTGGCCTGCATCCAATGTCATGGGGGTAACGGCAGAAGTGCGGCCGGACTCACGTTGACCGAGGGCCAGGCCTACGCACAATTAGTCAATGTTCCCAGCACCCGTATAGAGGGCGTGATGAGGGTCGCAGGCGGAGACACCCACGCGTCGTTGCTCTCTCAAATTTTGAACGAGGGAGGCGAGACCATACTCCATTACAACCACACCGAAGTGCTTAGTAGTCAGTTTAAGGAGAATCAGGAGGGCGTGCGCTTGCTCATCGACGAATGGATTAACGGCATTAGGGATTAAGTCAATCGAACCTATATTCAATTGCCATCAAACCTATATTCAATTGCCATCGAACCTATATTCAAAGCCAATCGAACCTATATTCAATTGCCATCATAATCGGACGGCGAAGCCTACGCTTGCGTAAGGAATGGAGCAAGAACCTAAGGCCCTCGGCAATAAGGCCTAAGGCTTAAAGCGATAAGGCATAGGGCTTGCTGAGATAAGGCATAGAGATTAAGCCGATAAGACATAGGCCTTCTGCAATTTTTAATTTTTAATTTTTAATATTCAACATATTTATTGTATCTTTGCACCCATGAATTACAAAACGATATCATTAGAAGACTTAGGCGTCACACTGGAGTATGCCTCATTCTGCCCCGAGGAGGGGGTGGGCGAGTGGCATATTATGCTGCACGTCGAATCTCGTCAAGAGTCTTTTGAAGAACAGATTCAACGTGTCTATGCCGCAGAGGATCGCCTGCCGGAACTGCCTGATTTTCGTGGCGCTCAGTATATCCTGAAGCGCTATTTCCTATCTGATAGCACCAATCAGCAACCTTTCATGCGCAAAGATCCCTTGGTGGCCATCTCTCCCATCCAGCAACAACCGCTCGACGGGTCTAAGGTTGCCGTGTGGCTCTATATGGTTAGCGGTATGCAGGTTCATGTGGAGGACGGTACTGTAGTATGCGAACACAACGGTTATCGCCACCTTTGGAAGATGGGCATGACCTCGAACGAAGGTGATAGCGCCCAGCAGACCGAGACCTTGCTCCATAGCTATGAGGATGCATTGGCTCACTTTGGAGCTACGCTGGCCGATAATTGCATCCGTACCTGGTTCTTTGTTCGTGATGTCGATACCCAGTATGCGGGAATGGTGCGTGCAAGGCGTGAGAACTTTGTGGCTCAGGGCTTGACACCCGAGACCCATTACATAGCTTCGACTGGTATTGGAGGCGGACCTGCCGACACAAAGGCGCTCATCCAGTTGGGTGCGTATGCTATGACAGGACTGCAACCTGCTCAGCAGCATTACCTCTATGCGAAGACCCACTTGAACCCTACTTATGAGTATGGTGTAACCTTTGAGCGTGGTACGCACATCGAATATGGCGACCGTTCGCACGTGTTCATCTCAGGTACCGCCAGCATTAACAACCGCGGTGAAGTAATGCATGTAGGCGACATACGTCTGCAGACATACCGCATGTGGGAAAATGTCGAGACCCTGCTTGCCGAAGGAGGAATGCAGTTCTCCGATGTTATGCACCTGGTCGTTTACTTGCGTGACACAGGCGACTATGAGGTGGTAAGCGAGATGTTCAAAGAACGCTTCCCCGACATTCCTACCGTCATCACGCTTGCTCCTGTGTGCAGGCCCACTTGGCTTATCGAGATGGAGTGCGTAGCCGTAAAGGCAAACAAGAACCCACAATATCGTGACTTCTAAGACTCCCAGAAAGAAGAAACGTCGCAAACTGAAAAAGAGTGTGAAGCGAGGCTGCCTGATAATGGTGGCCTTGCCGCTTTTGGTGTGGTTGGCTCCCAAAGCCGTTGACTGGGTAAAAGGTCTTGGACTCTTCGAAGAAGTACCCGATGAAACTGTTACGGAATTGCCAGTCGACCTTACCGAAGTGCAACATCGCATCGACGGTTTGTTTCACGAAACCTTACGCTTGGACACGAACACGATAGCCTTGGAGGTTCGGGACGTGGAGTCAAATACCATCATTTATAGTCGTAACTCTCATCGTCTTGCTCCGCCTGCCTCATGCATGAAACTCCTGACGGCAGTGGGTGCCATGCACTATCTGGGCACCGACTACAACTTTGTTTCTCAGGTCATACTCAAAGGCCGCCAGTTTGGTGAGACCTTTCACGGGAGGGTTCGCCTTGTATTGGCAGATGACCCCATGATTGAGTCCTTGGAACCCTTTGTCGATGCGATTTGTCAGCAAGGCATACGTCGCATCGAAGGCGAACTCTCACTCGAAATGATGCGAACCGATACCTTGCGGGCTCATGCCTCGGCAGAGGTTTGGGACATTCCTTATAGTCGTCTGCCCATCCTGTTGAAAGGGGAACCTCGTGTCAAGCAAGACCTGCAGTATTGGATGGCGTTGAAGGGCTTGAAAGTGGAGCATCAAACCGTCACGGACGAAGGCGAGGAACGCATTGCCTATCGTCATGAGACACCTCTTTCCGAAGTTCTTGCCCCCATGCTAATTAATAGCAGCAACATCAAGGCCGATGCTCTCTTTGGTCATCTCTGGCGCATGCCGAACCGTTTGCCGATGTCCGACTTCTCGGAAGATTGGTGGGTAAGGCCGATGCTTCATTGTATGGGCATCGATGAATTGAATGGTTTTGTGGTGAACGACGGGAGTGGACTCTCACCAGACAATCGTCTGACGGCTCACGCATTGGTCGATATCCTGCAGTATGCCTGGCAACAGGAAGACATGCGTCACATATTGCTCGATAAGGCTCTTGCGACTCCGGGCTTTTCTAAACGTCATGGTTCGCTTTTGGGCCGAATGACAGACTCCATGTTCCTTAATCGTGTCTTCGTGAAGACGGGAACGCTGACGAATCATGCCCTTTCTTCTTTGGCAGGATATGTGCGAAACACCGATGACCGATGGTTTTCCTTTGCTGTCATCAATGAAGATTCGCCAGTGGGCGAAAGCAGAATCTTTCAAGACAATTTATGCAGAGAACTAGTGCGTTGAGTTGCACACTTACAGATTTATTCCTAAATTTGTAGCCGAACCAACCTTTTATGTCATGAAAAAGCATCTTTTCCTTCTGTTTCTGACACTTATGAGTGGGTATGCCCTGGCCGAGAATTGGCAGTATCGCCTGCCCGACAAGACCTTTGTGGCTAATCTCTCCATCCCTGGTGCACACGATGCCGCAACGGGAAGCGGATGGGGTGGCGGGCTCTTTGGAGCCTTTGGTGACTCCTATGCCCGCACGCAGGACCTGACCATCGCTCAGTTGTGGGATTGCGGCGTACGTGCTTTCGACCTCCGTCCGTGTCTTTATGACGGATATATGAACCTGAATCACGGCATCGTGCCAACGGCCATTCGCTTCGAGGACACCATGTTCCAGTTGCGCGATTTGCTTGTGCAGAATCCCTCGGAGTTCATCATCATCCACCTCTTGCACGAGACCGATGGCGACCAGGTAGAGGATTCCTACAACGACCGCATCGTTGCTTTCCTTCAGAGCGATGAGATAAAGGATTACTTGGTAGATTACAAGCGTAACCTGACGGTTGGTGAGATGCGTGGAAAGATACTTATTCTCAGTCGCGACAAGTATGCCACAAAACCCATCGGAGGCTTCCTCCTGAACTGGAAGGTGGATAATGTGAACTGGGCAGAACAAACGGCAGGAAAGATTCAAGGCGCAAAGTCATCCATTCAAGGTTCACTGTATATGCAGGACTATGCCGACACGCACAACGAAGGAGGCGTGCAGACGAAGCTCGATGCCATTAAGAAGATGCTTGACTACAGTACGAAGCATAATGCAACGGTTGCAAGCACCATTCATTGGTACTTTAACTTCGCTTCGGCTTATTCAAAGGTTGGAACCATTCCTTTAATAGGCACCACCGTTTCGCTAAGTGACGGCTATCGCGACAATGCCTCTCACACCAACGCCTTCATTACCCAATACCTGAAGGCCGACGATTACAAGTCAGGTCCCACGGGCATAATCTTGATGGACTATGCAGGTGTTGATAAGTCGAAGGGATATGATGTCTGTGGCTTGCAACTCGTGCAGGCACTCATCGACAATAACTTTGGTTACATCGAGGATGTTCCCGTTGGCATTGAAGAAGTAGAGCGGTTCCATCCCTCCGACCCTTCATCCCCTCGTCATTCCCTCTATGACCTTATGGGGCGTCCCGTAGAAAAGACTGGTCACGGAATATTTATCAAAAACGGACGGAAAGTAGTACGGTAAGTGTCATGAAAAAGCCCCGAAAGTCAAAGCTTCCGGGGCCAATTTTTTCCTATAATACGGGACTATCCCTTTTTAGAAAGCGTAGTATGCGCCGAAGGTAATGGTCTCGTTGTTCACACCAAAGCCAAATTGGTTGCGGTCGTCGGTGTGACGATAACCCAGATATCCGAGTTTCGTTACCAGACAAACCTTCTTGCTGATCTGGAGTGCAACACCAGGCTGTACGCCAATGCCGAAGATGCTGGTTGCGTCAAGGTCTTCCGCCTTCTGGAATCCACCTTCAAAGCCGCCATCAACAAAGAAACTGGCGATGCCAGCCTTTGCAAAGGTGTAGCGAACATAAGGGTTGATGGTGAAGGAATGAACACATGCACTGGTATTCAGTACGACGTCATAGCGCGCATCATACATCGCTCCGTCAGCAATCTTGGCCATATTATAGTCGATGTTGCAGGCAATGGCCCACTTCTCAGACAGATTATAGCCTACTTCGGGAGAGATGGTTAGGGCGTGCATCTTTGCGCCACCGTAGTTGCTGTCGTAGTCATACCCCAGGCTTCCGCCAATCCACAGCTGAGCATTTGCGCTCACAGCACAAATGGCCATAAAAGCCATCAAAAACAATTTTTTCATAATCTTTTTACCTTAATTATTATTTTACCTACTCTATCCCGGGTTTTCGGTATCTCCCTTTTCTAAAATCAACTGCAAAGGTACGAAAAATAATTAACAAAAGGACGAAAAATATGTTATTTAACATTTAATTCGTACTATTCCCTCCTTTCACACCCCTCACAGCCGCAGTTGCACGAACCGCAACCACGGCTTCTTTTTTGTCGGCGTACATAGCGATAACCGACAAGAAGAAAGACGGCAAGGATGAAGATTAGAAGTATGATGCTTTGGATATTCATATCGTTTAGAATATAAGATTGACAAGCCAAGCGCAGAACCAGGCAATGACGCACTGGAGAACGACAACGAACAATGCCCAACGACCGCCCAGTTCACGACGGATGGTGGCGATAGCGGCCACACAAGGCGTGTAGAGCAGGCAGAAGACCAGCAAACCAAAGATGACAACTGGCGAGAAGATGGTCGTCAGAACGGTGTCGCCAAACAGGGCACCCAGCGTGCTCACTACGGTCTCCTTAGCCATGAAGCCACTGACGAGAGCTGTCACGATGCGCCAATCGCCCAAACCCAAAGGTTGGAAGATGGGAGCAACCACGCCTGCCACCTGAGCCAGCATGCTGTCGTGTGCGTTTTCCACCATCTGCAAATGGAAGTCGAAGGTCTGCATGAACCATACCACGATGGAAGCCAGGAAGATGACCGTGAAAGCCCGTTGCAGGAAGTCCTTAGCCTTGTCCCAAAGCAGTCGGATGACATTCTTTGTAAGGGGCAAACGATAGTTGGGCAGTTCCATGACGAAAGGCACAGGTTCGCCCTTGAACATGGTCCGTTTCATGACCAGAGCCACTAAGATGCCGACTACTACACCAATGACGTAGAGCGAAGCCATCACAAGTCCGGCTCTGCCCGGGAAGAAGGCTGCGGCAAAGAAGGCATAGATGGGAATCTTGGCTGTGCACGACATGAAGGGCGTGAGCAATATCGTCATGCGTCGGTCGCGTTCACTCGGCAGTGTTCGGCTTGCCATGATGCTGGGAACCGAACAGCCAAAACCGATGAGCAGAGGCACGATGCTTCGGCCTGACAACCCCAGTCGGCGCAGTATCTTGTCCATGACAAAGGCGATGCGAGCCATATAACCCGTGTCCTCGAGCATACTCAGGAAGAAGAACAGACATACGATGAGTGGCAGGAAGACCAGCACGGTACCCACGCCGTTATAGATGCCGTCGATGATGAGCGAATGCACGGCAGGTGCAATATCCCAGCGTGTGAGTGCCTGATCGCTGACTTCCGTAAACCAGTCGATGCCGGCTTGGAACATGTCTTGCAACCATACGCCGAGAGAGGAGAAAGTGAGGTAGAACACTAGTCCCATGATGAGGATGAACGAAGGCAAGGCTGTCCACCGTCCTGTGAGTATGCGGTCGATGCGCTGACTACGACGTCTTTCTTTGCTTTCCCTAGGTTTCCTCACGGCTTGCTTGGTCACGCTTTCGATGAAGCGGAAGCGCATGTCGGCAATGGCGGCCTGACGGTCCATTCCGCGCTCTTCTTCCATCTGCACGATGATGTGTTCCAGTGTCTCGCGTTCGTTTTGGTCGAGGTGCAAAGCCTCCATCACGGTTTGGTCTCCTTCCACCAGTTTGCATGCGGCAAATCGCGCAGGAATGCGGGCTTGTAAGCAATGGTCCTCAGTCAGGTGCATGATGGCGTGCAGACAACGGTGCACAGCACCCCCGTGGTCTTCGGGATGACAGAAGTCTTGGCGCTGAGGCGGTTCCTGATAGCGTGCTACGTGCAAGGCATGGTTGACAAGTTCGTCCACACCCTCGTTCTTCATCGCCGAGATGGGAACAACGGGGATGCCTAACAGAGCCTCCATCTTGTTGATGCGGATGTTACCACCGTTGCCCTTCACCTCGTCCATCATGTTCAGTGCCAGCACCATTGGAATGCCCAGTTCCATCAGTTGCAGTGTCAGGTAAAGGTTGCGTTCGATGTTCGTGGCGTCGGCAATGTTGATGATGGCCGTGGGATGCTCGTCGAGAATGTAACGTCGGCTCACCACTTCCTCGCTGGTGTAGGGCGACAGGCTATAGATACCCGGAAGGTCGATAACTTGAGCTTCGGGATGCCCTTTGATGGTTCCGTATTTGTGTTCCACCGTCACGCCGGGGAAGTTGCCCACGTGCTGGTTGGCTCCAGTAAGTTGGTTGAAGAGTGTCGTCTTACCGCAATTCTGGTTGCCGGCTAAGGCAAAAGTAATGCGTGTAGAGGAGGGTAGGGGCTTGGAATGAGCTTCGGGCGATTCGTCGTGGTATCGACCGCCTTCTCCCAAACCCGGGTGAGGCGTGTTGAAGATTGACGACTCCTTCTCAGCATCCTCATTCAGTTTCTTTATTTCCTCGTTTCCCACTTCCTCCACTTCTATCTTCTCGGCATCTGCAAGGCGAAGCGTCAGTTCGTAGTCGTGGATGCGTAGTTCCATGGGGTCGCCCATGGGGGCAAACTTCATCAGCGTCACCTCGGCTTCGGGTATCATACCCATGTCCAGCAAGTGCTGGCGTAGGGCACCCTCTCCGCCCACTTTCGTAATGCGGCCTCTTTGTCCGATTTGCAATTCATTGAGTCTCATTGCCTCGTCTTTTTTTATTTTACGCCACAAAAATACGGCTTTTTCCTCACTTGGGCAATAATCAAAAGTGAGTATTTGTCATATTACTTCCCCGTCCACATCTAGGACTCTCTGAAACAAGACCTCATATCCCCCTTCGGAAAGTATAGTCCTATCAGGGATAGTGCTTCAAATTCCCCGTCGGAATGTATAGTTCTATTAGGGAAATTGTTTCAGACCCTCCGTCGGAATGTATAGTCCTATCCGGGACATTGCTTCAGTCCCTCCGTCGGAAAGTATAGTTCTATCAGGGATAGTGCTTCAGATTCCCCGTCGGAATGCCTAAGGTCCAAAGTCCGAAGACCTAAGGATCACTTTCCGAACGCCTTATGTTTTCAGAGATTTTACTTAAGACTCTCCCTCCGAACGCCTATTGTCTTCCGATATAACACCTAAGTACCCTTCCGTAAAGACTTAAGTCTTGCATCCGAGAGACCTAGGTCTTTCATCCACTTCGCCTAAGCGATCCCGCTCAGGTGCCCTTATGATTTACTTCGATGCCAAGGTTTCTCCCTCCGAACACCTATTGTCTTTAGAAATTTTACCTAAGGCCCTCCCTCCAAATGCCTAATGCCTTCCGATATCACGCCTAATGCCTTCCGATATAACGTCTATTGCTTTTCGACAAAACGCCTATGTCTTCTTCCATAAAGACGTACATCTTACAGCCAAAAGATGTACGTCTTGCAAATGAAAGATGTACGTCTTATAGGTAAAAGATGTACGTCTTTCACAAAAAAGACCTAAGTATTATGTAGAAAACGTCTAAGGCTTATAGTGAAAGGTATATTAGGATATTGCCTTGGCTTATACAAGCAAGCGTCCAAGGTTGTATATATCATCGAAAATTTACTTGAAATAAAACGAAAAAACTTCCTCGTCCCAAACGCAAACCTAGGGCAAATGTCGGTGACGTTGCATTATATTTGACTGGGAGATTGCCGCGAGATACCTCTCCTTATATTATTTGAAAAATCTTTGGAATTCGCTTTCAAAGTTAGGAGTGAGGACGTCTTTTCCAATGGCTTCACGAATCTCTTGCAGTGTCCAGAAACGTCCACTTTCCAGTTCTGTTGATGACGGGCAGATAGGACCATCGTAAGAACATCTATGAACGTAAACAAGTTCGCGCTCAATATCACTCTCGAATACATATTTCGAGAGAAACTCCGGATGGAAGGTGGATATACCCAGTTCCTCTTTTACTTCGCGAAGCAGAGCTTCTTCCGGAGATTCTCCGTAGTCGATGTGTCCGCCAACTGCGGTATCCCACTTTCCAGGTTGTATATCCTTCCATTCAGGGCGTTTCTGCAGGTACACTTCTCCAGCAGAGTTGAAGATATGCATGTGAACCACGGGATGCAGTAATTTAGAACCGCTGTGACACTCGCCACGAGTAGCACAGCCAATGACGGTTCCACTTTCATCAACAATGGGGAATATCTCCTTTTGATTATCCATCAATAATATTCGATTTTCAGTTCATCACTCACGATAAAATCCTCGTGGAAGTCATCATCGTATGTATATATGATGCGAAGTCCCCGAAGCTGTTCCGGCACTTTCAGCATTTCAAGCAGGTGCCAACGAGGCCGTCCGAAGTCGTACGATTTTCTGTCAAGGATTAGTCGGTTCGAAGTCCAGTCAAACTGGTAATATCCGCCACCGATGCATACATCATCACCAATCAGTAAGTCCTCATGTCGCTTGACCATGCCCATGCGGAAGTATCCATCCATAGTGATGATGAATTTAGGGGCTTCCATGGGGTCGTTATGCTATACTGATAAGTTCAATTTCAAAGATGAGTGTCGAGCCGCCAGGGATGCCTGGTTGGGAAAATCTGCCATACCCCATTTCAGCTGGTATATAAACTTCCCATTTGTCGCCAATGTGCATTTCCTGAAGGGCGATAATCCAGCCTTCGATAAGATCGCGGAGGCGGCAAGCCAGTGGTGCGCCACCACGACTGCTGTCAAATACTTTGCCATTGATAGTTCGCCCAGAATAGTGGGCGGTGATGATGTTGCTTGGTGTGGGCTTTGCACTATCTTTGTTGCCTTCGTTCAATACCTTGTAATATATGCCTTTGGGCAAAGCTTTCACACCTTCTGCTTTGGCTCTCGCCTCCAGCCAGCTCTTGTTCGTTTGTATGTAATCTCTGTTTGACATTTGATTCTGATTTATGCTGTCTGCTCCTGTGATTAAAGCAGCCGCTGGATTTCCTTCTCCAAATCGTCCATGAGTTCCATGCGACCTACGAGTTCGGGCTTGCGGTTGATGAGGAACCAAGTGGGAACGGACTGCAGATTGTAGAGCTGGACAATGTCGTGTGCAAGGCCTTCCTCGTCCCAAACACAAACCCAAGGCAGTTGTTCGGACATCGTTTTCCAGTAGTGCTCGCTCTTGTCGAAACTGACTTGATAGATCTCGAAACCACGCTCATGATACTTGTTATAAAGTTCGCGTAAGGCCAGTGTGCGCTCTTGCGAACCCTTCATATCGTAGACGGTGAAGTCGAGTAGTACGACGTTTCCCTTCAGTTCCGACAGTCGGCGTTCGCGACCCGTCTTGTCGGGGAAACCCATGTCGATGATGCCCGTCTCGGAAACCTTCTCGTCGTCCATGTTGATTTCCAACACACGCCGACGCGTATTCTTATGTCCTTGCAGAGCGATGTTTTGCAGATTCAGGGTACGGGGTGCTTGAGGGTAGAGAATCTCCCACGAGTTGGCGAGAGCCGTAAACCAGGTGATGTCCGACTGGTCGTTGACGGGGTTGAACACCATTTGTCCGCCCACTTCCTGGAACATGGCGTAGTACGACGAAGCCTCTCCATAGCGGTTCTGAATGAAATTCAGTTTGACGTCGGTCTTGTAGGCATCGATGAGAGCACCTATCTGTTCGTCGCGTTCGGCAAGGGTGAGGTCGCGGTCTTCTGCAACCTTACGAACTCGTTGGGTTAGGGTGTCAAGCTTCAGCGCCAGCATGCGAATGGTGTCGCAATTGCCGCTTCCACTTACTTGATAACCGAGTCCCATCTGTGGCAAGGAGGCTTTGACGCTAACGGTCTCGGTGGAGTCGATGCTCAGATTAATGATTTGTCCGCCTATGCGCAAGCGATAGAATTCGGGATTCTCAGGACGAGGTCCATGAAGACAAAAATCGCCCATTTCATCGAGCTTTATTGAGTCTAACTGCACCACTCCGTCGCCCAGTGTCAGGTGTTCGAGGTAGAGCATGGTGTCCTTGGCCTCAGTGATTTGACCTTCGATGGTGAACTGAGGACCTTTCTGCTTGCAGGCGATGACAAACAGGGGTAGGAGAGCGATAAGAATTATCTTTTTCATCATTGTTCGGTTTATTTGCCTGCAAAGATAAGGATTTTTCTTAACTCTTAATTCCTAATCCTTAATTTATTCGTCCCTTTACCTTCGTTTTAGATACTTTCGCTCGGAAAACCACAAATAAATTTGCGTTTTCGCTCGCTTATTTGTATCTTTGCGCGACTTTTCGTGTGAAGAGTCATATTTTTATACATTTTATACACAATTTTAGATGAACGTTATTACAAAGACAGTCGAGTTGCCTGATGGTAGAACTATCAGCATCGAGACCGGGAAACTGGCGAAACAAGCCGATGGTTCCGTTGTCGTTCGCATGAACAACACCGTGCTCCTGGCCACTGTATGCGCCGCCAAAGATGCCGTTCCCGGAACAGATTTCATGCCCTTGCAGGTAGAGTACAGAGAGAAGTATTCCGCAGCCGGACGCTTTCCGGGCGGTTTCACGAAGCGCGAGGGTAAAGCTAACGACGACGAGATTCTGACTTGCCGTCTTGTTGACCGCGCACTGCGGCCCCTCTTCCCCAGCAACTATCATGCTGAGGTTTATGTGAATGTGATTCTTTTCTCCGCCGATGGCGTGGATATGCCCGATGCACTGGCCGGTCTTGCCGCCTCTGCCGCTCTGGCTGTCAGCGACATACCCTTCGAGGGTCCCATCTCCGAAGTTCGCGTGGCTCGCATCGATGGCGAGTACGTTATCAACCCCACCTTCGAGCAACTGAAGCAGGCCGACATGGACCTCATGGTCGGTGCTACTGAGGAAAACATCATGATGGTGGAAGGTGAAATGAAGGAAGTATCGGAGCAGGATCTGCTCGGAGCCCTGAAGGCTGCTCATGAGGCCATCAAGCCCATGTGCCGTCTGCAAAAGGAACTTTCAAAGGAACTCGGTACCGACGTGAAGCGCGAGTACTGCCACGAGGTTAACGACGAAGAACTGCGTGAGCAGGTAAAGAACGAGTGTTACCAGCCCGCCTACGACGTGACGAAGCAGGGTCTGGAGAAGCACGCCCGCGCCGAAGCCTTCGAAAAGATTCGTGAAGACTTCAAAGTGCGCTACGCTGAGGCTCACGCCGACATGACACCCGAGGAACTGGAGGAGAAGAACACCCTCATCGACCGCTATTACCACGACGTGGAGCGCGACGCCATGCGCCGCTGCGTGCTGGACGAGGGCATCCGCCTCGACGGCCGCAAGACCACCGACATCCGTCCCATCTGGTGCGAGGCCGGTCCTCTGCCCATCCCTCACGGAAGTGCTATCTTCACCCGTGGCGAGACCCAGTCACTGGCTACGACCACCCTGGGCACCAAACTCGATGAGAAGATGGTTGACGATGTGCTCGACAAGAGCTACATGCGCTTCCTCCTTCACTACAACTTCCCTCCCTTCTCAACTGGTGAGGCCAAAGCTCAGCGCGGCGTAGGTCGTCGTGAGATTGGTCACGGCCATCTGGCTTGGCGTGGTCTGAAGGGTCAGATTCCCGAGGACTATCCTTACACCATCCGCGTGGTGAGCGATATTCTGGAGTCGAACGGCAGCAGCTCCATGGCTACCGTCTGCGCAGGCTGCCTCAGCCTGATGGACGCTGGTGTGCCCCTCAAGGCACCCGTAAGCGGTATTGCTATGGGTCTTATCAAGAACCCCGGCGAAGACAAGTATGCTGTGCTTTCCGATATCCTTGGTGACGAGGACCACCTGGGCGATATGGACTTCAAGACCACGGGTACTCCCAAGGGCTTAACCGCTACCCAGATGGATATCAAGTGTGACGGTCTGTCGTACGAGATTCTGGAGAAGGCTCTTATGCAGGCTAAGGCTGGTCGTGAGCACATCCTCAACGAGATGCTGAAGACCCTGCCTGCACCACGTCCCGAACTGAAGCCTCATGTTCCTCGCATCGAACAACTGATTATCCCGAAGGAATTCATCGGTGCTGTCATTGGCCCGGGTGGAAAGATCATTCAGGGTATGCAGGAAGAGACAGGTGCCGTTATCACCATCGACGAAGAAGACGGTGTAGGCAAGGTGCAGGTAAGTGCCGCCAACAAGGAGAGCATTGATGCCGCACTGGCTAAGATTCGTGCCATCGTTGCCATCCCCGAGGTGGGAGAGGTTTACGAAGGTGAGGTTCGCAGCATCATGCCTTACGGTGCTTTCGTAGAGTTCATGCCTGGTAAGGACGGTCTGCTCCACATCAGCGAAATCGACTGGAAGCGTCTGGAGACCGTTGAAGAAGCCGGTATCAAGGAAGGCGACAAGATTCAGGTTAAACTCATCGACATCGACGAGAAGACAGGCAAGTTCAAGCTCAGTCGTCGTGTCCTGATGGAGAAGCCTGAAGGTTACGTTGAGCGTGAGCGTCGTCCCCGTCCCGAGCGTGGTGAGCGCGGAGAACGCGGCGAACGTCGTGATCGTGGAGAGCGTCGTGAACGTGGAGAACGCCACGAACGTCATGAGCGTCGTCCCCGTCCTGAAGGCGAAGGAAATCACGAACCAAGGGAACCTCGTACTGAACAGAACAACGAGGAATAATCCCCCGGTTCTTAACGGTCAATAAAGCAACGAGGCTGTGTCAAAATAACTTGATACAGCCTCGCTTTTTTATGCCAACTGCTTAACCATTACCTTCCTTTTTATACCTTTTTATATAATTATTAGAAAATAACTATAAAATAATTTGGTTTATATTATAAACTTATTTAACTTTGCATCGTGGTTCGAAACACAACTGCCCGATTTGTCCTTTCTCCAGGAGGATGAGGAGGGCAAAGAGAACAAAAACACGATTAACCAATTCGGGGTGGGGCAGTGACCTCATACCATACAGGTTACGGCCTGCCTCGTCCCACAAAAAGAAACAAAACAATGGAAGACAACAAAAACATGTCTGCAGAACGCAGTTTGGAAATCATTCGTGAATCGATAGAACGCAGTCAGCGTACAATAACGAAGAATTCGGCACTGCCGATGGTATGGTGGGGTGTATGCGTCGTCATATTCTCACTGTTGATAGCCTACCTGTGGAAGAATTATGGTGGTCCCGCTTGGAACATGCTTTGGGCTGTCATGTGGTTGGTTGGCTATGTAGGCAACAGAATCATGGACAAGAGACAGGAAATGATTCCTACAACATTCGTGGGTAAAACCATCGGCCATGTGTGGGGAACGTTTGGTATTTTCTGCGGTGGAATGGGCATTTTACTCGGTTTGATAGGTTGTGGAATCCTGCCTTGGGAACTGATTCTGCCCAAAGTGTATGTTATGGGTTGCATCACGAGCATCATTTCCCTATGCTTTGGTATGGGAACAACCATAACGGGACTCATCATCCGTAACCGCATTATTCAAGTTTGTGGACTCCTCGCAGGCTTTGGCGGATTCTTCTGTGCCTTGCACATTCCCGGTCACCAACAGCTCTATGTGATGGCAGGGGTGGGCGTCATCGGACTGATTGTTCCCGGATTGTTGATTCATTTGCAAAATAAAGAATAAGGAGAACTCGCTATGTTCCAGCCATTAGACCCCTTGCTGCATTCCGAGCTACGACTGGCCATCATGTCGTTGCTCATCAGTGCTGATGAAGCCGAGTTCCCGTACATTAAAGAGCAGACGGGAGCCACGGCAGGAAACCTGAGCGTACAGGTGGATAAACTGTCGGCTGCGGGTTACATTGCTGTCGAGAAGACCTTCAAGGGAAGGCGTCCCTGCACCATCTGTCGCATCACACCCGCTGGCTTGAAAGCCTTTGAAGACTACGTTGAGGCGTTGAAGAGTTATCTGAAAGTCTGATAAACAAAATGAGAGAATGGATTGTCCCATTCTCTCATTTTTCTTACCTTCGCTCGGTCTTTTTGTCGCTTGTATAGAACAGCGAAGCATAAATTCAATGTTCAATGTTGAGACTACGTCTCGAGCCTGCTCACGCTCGGCATAGCCGATGCAAGCATCGCTCTGCTCTCGCTCAATCGCAGCCTTCTTAATTCTTAACTCTTCGCTCGGCATCTGCGTAGCAGTGACGCTTGCGTAGCAAAGCGGAGCAAGAATTCTTAATTAAGAATTGTGCACCCCTCGCAAGGCTTCAGTTGCTTGAAGAAGTCATTGCCCTTGTCGTCAACAAGGATGAAAGCGGGGAAGTCCTCTACCTGAATCTTCCAAATGGCTTCCATACCCAGTTCGGGATATTCGACACACTCGATGGACTTGATGCTCGACTGACTCAGAACGGCAGCCACACCACCGATAGTGCCCAAATAGAAACCACCATGCTTCTTGCAGGCGTCGGTAACCTGCTGCGTGCGGTTGCCCTTGGCAATCATCACCAGACTGGCACCATTGGCCTGGAATTCGTCCACGTAGGGATCCATGCGGTTGGCTGTCGTTGGGCCCATTGAACCGCAAGGATAACCTTCGGGCGTCTTGGCAGGACCAGCGTACAACACGGGATAGTCCTTGAAGTACTGAGGCAGACCCTCACCAGCATCCAGACGGGCCTTCAGCTTGGCATGGGCAATGTCGCGAGCCACGATGATGGTACCCTTCAGGTTCACGCGAGTCGATACGGGATACTTGGTCAGTTCCTGACGAACGGCGTCGATGCCCTTGTCCAGGTCGATGACGATGGTGTTCTGTCCTTCGCCAGCCTTTGCATATTCGGCAGGAATGAGTTCTGCGGGGTTCTCGTCCATCTTCTCAATCCAGATGCCATCCTTGTTGATCTTGGCCTTGATGTTGCGGTCGGCCGAACAGGATACACCCATACCGATGGGGCACGATGCACCGTGGCGCGGCAGACGGATGACGCGGATGTCGTGAGCCAGATACTTACCACCAAACTGGGCACCGAGTCCAATTTTATAAGCCTCCTTCAGGAGTTTCTGCTCTAGGTCGATGTCGCGGAAGGCGCGACCTGTCTCGTCGCCTGTAGTGGGCAGGTTGTCGTAGTATTTGATGCTGGCCAGCTTCACGGTCAGCAGGTTCTTCTCAGCCGATGTGCCACCGATGACGAAGGCAATGTGGTAGGGTGGGCAAGCAGCCGTGCCCAGGTGCTTCATCTCTTCTACCAGGAAGGGCAGCAGTGTACCCTCGTTCTGGATGGTGGCCTTGGTCATGGGGTAGAAGTAGGTCTTGTTGGCCGAACCGCCACCCTTTGCAACCATCACGAATCGGTATTCCATGCCTTCCACAGCCTCGATGTCGATTTGTGCAGGCAGGTTGCACTTTGTGTTCACTTCGTCGTACATGTTCAGGGGGGCGTTCTGTGAGTAGCGCAGGTTGTCCTGTGTGTAGGTGTTGAAGACGCCACGAGAGAGTGCTTCTTCGTCCTCGAAACCAGTCCACACCTGCTGCCCCTTTTCGCCGTGTATGATGGCGGTACCCGTGTCTTGGCAGAAGGGCAGCACACCCTTTGCAGCCGTGTCGGCATTGCGCAGGAACTGCAGAGCCACGTACTTGTCATTCTCACTTGCCTCGGGGTCGCGCAGGATCTTGGCCACCTGCAGGTTGTGTTCGCGGCGTAGCATGAACTCTACGTCGTGGAAACACTGTTGTGCCAACAAGGTCAGTGCCTCGGGCTTTACTTTCAGCATGGGGTGACCCTCGAAGTCGCCAACGCTAACTCCCTCCTTTGTCAGGAGGCGATACTCAGTCTCATCCTTGCCCACTTGGAACATGGGTGCGTACTTAAAATCTGCCATATTTTAGAAATTCAAAATTAGTAAATTCAAGGTCAAAATACACAATAGTTCATGCGGGTATGCACTACCCGCCAACAAAGATACGAAATAATTTTGAATTTTGATTTTTGCGTCTTGAATTTATTTCATGTGCTCCCGCATCAGACTGTCGGGGTCGATGCCTTCGCGTATGAGCGCCTCACGCAGCAGTTCGGTATTCGACTTCACGTGGTCGTATTCCCACAGCTTTTTCAGCACCTTCCTGCGTCGGCGTTCCTCCTTGCGCGACTTGAAGGCGAAGGGGTGCATAATCATGTCCGTAGCTTTTGCTCCGATGATGTCGCTGACGCTAGGCACTCGTGGTCCCATGTTTTTTGTTTCAGGACTGACGAAGATGGGCAGACGCTTGTCCTTCGTTACCACCACCTCCTTCATCTTTGCCCCTTTGAGAGTGGTATCGTTCGAAGTGGTGTCTTTTTTCTCCTGTGCCTGCACGGCAAGTGCACACAAGATGAGTAGTATGGATATGATTATTCTGCGCATAACGGCTACAAAGATAACTCTAAAAATGTAAAATGTGAAATGTAAAATGTAAAATGTTGCAAATTTAACTTAACTTTGCAAAAAGAAACTCCATTCGACATTTACCATTTACCATTTACTATTTACCATTGACCATTCGACATTTGAGACTTTGTCTCGTAATCGGACGACCCGGAGGGTCTACGCTTGCGTAGCAGAGCGGAGCAAGAACCTGCTCAATCGCAACCTTGACATTTAACATTCGACATTTAACATTCGACATTTGACATCCCCCATGCTCCTCCCTTCTCTCTTCAATCCGTCTAACGATATGGCGCTGGCTGCCAACCTCAGGCAGTACACGCCTCCTCGCCACATCCAGCAGATGGAGGCCGACTTGACCGGTCTTGCTCGTTTCTGGGACGAAGGTCCTTGGGGATGGAGTCTGGCCACGAAGCAATATTACCTGCGCAAGGGCATTCCCGAGAGGGATCTTCCCACCGATGAATGGTTGGCCGAACACCGAAGCCTCTCCAGTCGCGAGTTTGCAGTAAACTATTATCAGAGGCTGGCCCCTCTCTTATCCCCCCATGAGGAGGGAAGAAATCTTTTGTTGCCTTGTCAAGCACGATATGTCACATCTCTCACTCCGCAGGAACTTTTCGCTTTATGCGAGAGTCAGAGGGATGGGGAGGCCAGTATCTCTCCCTTGAGGGGGAGTAGGAGGGGGCTTATTCTCAAGTCCCCCTGGTCCAGTTCAGGTCGTGGTAATGTCGTTGTCCGTGGAGAGATGGACGAGCCCACCCAGCGTCGCATCCAGAAGACTATTCAGGAGCAAGGTGGCATCGTGGTCGAACCCTTCTATGCCGACAAGGAGTTGGACTTTGCTATGGAGTTTTGGGCTGATGGTTCTTCCACTCGTTTCTTGGGTTACAGTGTATTTTCTGCCGATGAAATGGGGCATTATGGAGGAAACTATGTCGAAAGTCAGGACGAACTCTTGAGGCGGATTTCCCTGCACGACGAACTCCTGCAACGCCTGATCGATTATCATCAGCGCGAACTGTCACGCCTCTCTTATCGTGGTCCTGTGGGCATCGACATGATGCGCCTGTCCGATGGTCGCGTCCATCCCTGTGTGGAGATAAACTTCCGTCGGACCATGGGTCTGCTCGCCCTCGCGTTATATAATAAAGGAATAACTGGCAATCAGTTGCTTGCCGGCAACCCCCGACAAGGATTCTCTGCTCAGATTATCGACGGAAAGCTATGTCTAAGATTTAATATTGGAAATTGAAGATTCACATCATCCTTTATCCTTTTCCCGCAGGGCAAGTAGCAGTTCTTCCTGAATCCTGCCGTTCGAACCCACGATGTCGTCGCCGTTGAGGAAGAACGGGTCACCCTCGAAGTTCGTCACCTTGCCGCCAGCCTCCTTGATGATGAGAGCTGCCGCCATGAAGTCCCACTGACCCAGTCCGCGTTCTATCCATCCGTCCCACCTTCCACAAGCCACGTAACACAGGGCCACAGCTGCCGAACCGTTCATGCGTATGCCTCCTGCATAGCCGTAGAAATGGCGAATGAGCCGCAGTCCAGTCTCGCGGTACATGTCGGCGTCGTAAGGCAGTTCCAGACCGAGCAACGCCTCCTTGATGGGTTTGTCGCTCACGCTTATGCGTTTGCCGTTCATCCATGCCCCACCGTCTTTCCAGGCCGAGAAACACTCGTCCAGACTCACTTCATACACCACGCCCAGCAGCACTTCACTGTCGTTTCTCAGGGCAATGCTCACGGCAAAGGGATGATTGCCGTGCACGTAGTTCGTGGTGCCGTCCAGCGGGTCGACGACCCAACATAAGACCCCTCTCCCAACCTCCCCCGAGGGGGAGGAGTTTTCGGCCGTTCCTTCTTCGGTTAGGAAGGAAGCCTCGGACAACAGCCTTCGCAGTTGGGCCACTATCATTTTCTCACTCGTCTTATCGACGTACGACACGTAGTCGTGGGCGTGTTTTCGTTCCACCTGCTCGGCACGCAGTCGCTGTTGTTCGTCCCTCAGGTAAGCACCCGCCTCGCGAGCCACGCGGCACACCTCTTGAGTCAGTTGTTTTAAATCCAATTCCAAAATTCAAATTATTAAATGGTTAGGAGCACAAAATTACGCATAAATTTCAATTAATTCTTATTTCTTAATTCTTAATTCTTAATTAAATTGTAATTTTGAGTCGTGAAGACAAATATTACCAACTCCCCCGCTGTCCCGCAGGCCATCCTGCGCCGCTACACACAGTACCTCAGGCTCGAGAAATCCTTCTCGCCCAACACCCTCGATGCCTACCTGCGCGACCTGCAGAAACTGCTCGACTACTACGTTCAGGAGTCCATCGACTTCCGTCAGGTCACCCTCTCCCAACTCGACCAGTTCGTCGCCCAGCTCCACGAGAGCGGTATCTCGCCCAAGAGCATCGCCCGCATGCTGGCAGGGGTGCGCTCGTTCTACCGTTTCCTGCTATTGGAGAAAGAGATAGAGAACGATCCCACGGAACTCCTTGCCAGTCCCAATCGGGGTCAGTATCTGCCCGAAGTGCTTAGTCTGGAGGAGATAGACCGCATCGAGAAGGTTGTCGACCAGAGTCGCGACGAGGGAGTGCGCGACCATGCCATCATCGAAGTCCTCTATGCCTGCGGACTGCGCGTCTCCGAACTTTGTAACCTGCGCTTTTCCGACCTCTTTCTCGAGGACGGCTACATCCACGTTCGCGGCAAGGGACAGAAGGACCGCCTTGTGCCCATAGCCTCAAGCACCATCGACGAACTTCGCCGTTGGTTTCAGACACGCCAGCACATCAGCGCTCGTCCGGGTGAGGAAGATTATGTCTTCATCTCTCCCCATCGTGGTCGCCACCTCAGTCGCGTCACCGTCTTCCACAACATCAAGGAATACGCCCTCATGGCAGGAATCCAGAAGGAGATTTCACCCCACACCTTCCGCCATTCCTTCGCCACCCACCTCCTCGAGCGCGGTGCCAACCTCCGCGGTGTGCAGGCCCTGTTGGGTCACGAGAGCATCGCCACCACCGAGATCTATCTCCATCTCGATCGTCAGCACCTGCGCGAGGAGATCCTCACCTGCCACCCCCGCAATCGCAGCAAAAACTAATTTTGTAGCATTTGTAGCATTTGTAGCATTTGTAGCACGTAAATTTAGTACCTTTTAATTAATAAGGAGGAGTTACATTCTAATAGTTATTATATATTATAATATATAATAAAATATTTAGTATAATAATATATTGAAATTTTATATAGTAAAAATGATGATCTATTACTATCTTCTTCCGCTAAAACATATAAAGGTACTAAAATCGGTTGCTACATTTGCTACATTTTACTCCGAAGTCATAATCTGGAATTTGTATCTGATTAAAAATCAATATATTATACATTTATTAATAATTTTTGATTTTAGCAAACTATATGCTTACAAATTTGCGCACATCGAATCTTCACTATTTCTGCATTAGATTCGAAGGCCAACAATAGCAGGCTCGATGAGAATTCAATAATTGTTCGGTGCGCAACGAATAAGCGTTCTTGCTCCGTCAAGCCTACGCAAGCGTAGCCCCTTCGGGTCGTCCGATTACGATGACACGAGAACCTGAGTCCATTATGCTACCATACTAATCAAGGCGACTCCGTTTGGGATCGCCTTGATTGTTTATCTCTCTGAAATGTTTTTACCTGTATTTCCGGGTTTCCGTGGTGCCATCCTCGCCACGGGCTTGGACGAGGACTACGCCCTTGGGAGCACGAAAGGAACGGGCAGAGTGCCGTGTGAGGCGTCGGCCTGTGGTGTCGTAGGCTGTGACGTGGGTGATGTCGTCGCCCTCGACAACGATGGTGTTGCCCTGGCGGTGGACTTCGAACTCCAGTTCGGGACGGTATTTGATGTCGCGAACGCCCGTCATGTCGCCAAGGTCCACTTCGTACCACTGTCCTGCCTGGGTGGGGAATTCGATGATGTCGGGACTGATGACCGTTGCGCTGACTTCGTCGGAACCGCAGTAGACGGCGTGGCTGGCTATGCCGGGGTAGTTGAGGACGCAGGGTTTGCCACTGCCTGACTGGATGACGAGACTGGTGAGTTTGCCTGACTTCCACCCTTGGTTGACGGTGAAGTTACCCACGGCACGCAGTCCCTTGGCTTCGCCTTCGGGCCATGTTGAGGGCAGGGCAGGGAGGAGGAGCAGGGTGTCGGTGTGGCTCTGTAGGAGCATCTCGGCAATGCCTGCGCAGACACCGAAGTTGCCGTCGATCTGGAAGGGAGAGTGGGCATCGTAGAGGTTATAGTACACGCCTCCGGCATACTGGTTGGTGCCGTACGAGGTGCTGTGCTTCAGGGCATTCTTCAAGATGACGTGGGCATGGTCGCCATCGTGAGCGCGAGCCCAGAGGTTGACCTTCCAACCCATGCTCCATCCCGTGGCAGCGTCGCCGCGCAGTTTCAGACTGTTGACGGCAGGCGTGAAATAGGGACTGGAGGGACCTATCTGACTAAGCGGATAGAGCGCCATGAGGTGACTCATGTGGCGATGGCCGGGGTCTTGCGATACGTCGTAGGGCGAGTATTTCCATTCGCGCAGCAGGAGGTCGCCTTTCTTAACTCCGTTGCGCGGGTTCGTCCAGCTGGAGTTGAGCGAGGAGGCGGTGTAGGGTTCGGTGTGCAGTCCCTGGTCGGTCTTCTCGAGATAGAGGTTGAGTTTCTCGACATCGGCCTCGCCAAGTCCCGTGACGGCAGGACCGAGGATGTCGTAGGCCTCCTTCACACTCTGGAACAGGGCGTAGATGAGTTGCTGGGCATGGGCTGTGCCGTCCTCCTTCGGATGGTCGTTCTGTTCGGCAGAATATTCATCAGGAGCCACCAGCGTGCCGTCGGGGTCGAAGGTGTAGGCAGTGCCCTTGTAGCCGCTGTTCTGTGTGGCGCTGTTGTAGCCTCGGTCCTCGATGAGCCGTTCCATCCAGAACTGTGCACAACTCCACATGGCAGGGAAGGCGCGTGCCAGGAACTCGTCGTCGAGCGTGTAGCGGTAGTGCTGCCACAGGTGGCTGCAGTACCAGGCGTTGGCCACGAAGTAGTTGTTGCCCCACGTGCTCATGCCGCCCCAGATGTTGCTCTCCGTGAAGACGGTCCATCCCTGAGAGACCTTGCCATACTGGCGGGCAGCATTCTTGTAACTGCTCATCTGTGCCGTCTTGATGATGAAGTTGAGGAAGGGCAGGTGCATCTCCGACAGGTTGGTGGGTTCGGCAGGCCAGTAGTTCATCTGCACGTTGATGTTGGTGTGTATGTCGCTGTGCCAAGGTGCCGAAGCCAGGTTGTTCCAGATGCCTTGCAGGTTGCTGGGGACGTTCACGCCTCGCGAACTGCTGATTTCGAGGTAGCGTCCGTAGGCAAAGTAGAGTTGTTCGAGGAATCGTGCCTCGCTGTTGTTGAGGTTCGAGAGCGAGTTGTAGTAGTCGATGAGTTTGTTGGTCGGACGCTTCGAGGCTGCTCCCTGAAGCGAGAAGGACACGCGTCCCATGAACGACTGGAAGTCCTGGACGTGGTCGGCCAGCAGACTGTCGAATCCCTTTGCTGCGGCAGCGTCGAGGATGGCCAGCAGGCGTTTCTGTATGTCGCTTGTGCTTTCCTTGGTGAGGCATTTGCTGTTCGACTCGCTGTCGTCGTAACTGGTGACGGCAGAGAGGAGCACCACCACCTGATCGGCATCGGTGACCGTGACGGTCCTCTTGGAAGTGTCGTAGGTGGAAGTTCCTTGCGAGGGCAGCAGGACGCGGGCGTTGGCCTGATAAGCCAGTCCGTTGTCGAGTTTCCCGTAGAATCGCAGGTCGCCAGGTGCGGCAGTCGTCTCACCCATGACGCTGTAGCGCGCATCGATGTCGCTTCCGGGTGTGAAGCTGAAGCACAGGCTCAGACGGTCCGTCCCTGTAGCTTTGTAGCGAATGGCAATCACGCGGTCGGGATTGCTCACGAAGTAGGTGCGTTCGAAGTGTGTCTGTCCGTCGGGCGAGGAGTAGCTGACGCCTGCCGTGGCGTCTTCTATGTCGAGGTATCGCAGATAGTCCTTCACGGCTTTGGCGTTGCTCATGCCGAAGATGCCTGAGAGGTCCTCGACGATGAGCGAACCGAAGTTGCGGTAGTATCCGTGGTCGCCTCCGATGGCGGAAGAGCCTGACCAGAGCGTCTTCTCGTTGAACTGTATCTCATCCTTCTTCACACCGCCAAAGAGGCTGGCACCCAGTTGACCGTTGCCGATGGGCAGGGAGTACTCCATCCAAGTGTTTGCCACACCCGTGGCGGTGGCAGGTTGGTCGTACCATAGCGTGAGCGGATGGGCCGGAGTGAAGGAGGTGGCAGAACCGATGTAGAACTCAGGCATGTCGGGATCGGCGGGGTCGATGATGACAAACTGGTTGTTGGTGTCGCCCGACGTCCACAAGCCCAGTGACGTACCCACGCCAGTGCCTCCCCACTGGTTCATGTAGGCCTTCGAATCGCTGGTGCCTGCCCACTTCAGTTGCCAGTAGGTGGTGTTGTTGGTGAGCGTCCAGCCCGAGGCGTCGGCAGCGTTCTGTGCCTGTATGCGGCTTGCCGAGGTGCTGTAAGCGGCATACTGTCCGGCCTTGTTCACCAGTTGGAAACTGGCCAGCGAACCCACGAACTTCCATAGCTGCTTGTCGGTGGCCGACTCCAGATTGCCCTGCTGGGTGGTGAGGTTAGCCCCGTTGTTGCCGGCAGTCAGGTAGAGCTGGCTGTTGATGAACTGGATGACATAGTACGTGTCGCTATTGAACTTAGGCGTCGTGAGGGCCGATGCCAAGTTGAAAGCGGAAAGTTGAATAATGAACAGTATAAATAATGTCTTTTTCATGGGGGAGATGTTATAATGTTAAATGTCAAATGTCAAGTGTCAAATGTTGAATGTCAAGTGTCAAATGTCAAATGTCAAATGTTGAATGTCAAGTGTCAAATGTCAAATGTCGAATGTCAAGTGTCAAATGTCAAGGCTGCGATTGAGCGAGAGAAGAGCCAAACTCGTTTGAGCAAGCTCGAGACGAAGTCTCAAATGTCGTCTATTGTGCCATGTTTTTTTCTTCATCCATCTTTTGGAAGTCCTTGAGACGGAGAACGAAGCTGTTGGTGAGGTATTTGGCTCTCACGATGGGGTTGGCGGCCAGTTCAGGCGGTGTGCCGTGGAACAGGATCTGTCCTTCGAAGAGCATGTAGGCTCGGTCGGTGATGCAAAGTGTGTCCTCTACATTGTGGTCAGTGATGAGTACTCCGATGTTGCGCTGTTTGAGTTTCCAGACAATGAACTGAATGTCCTCGACAGCAATGGGGTCGACACCCGCAAAGGGTTCGTCGAGCATGATGAACTTGGGGTTGATGGCCAGGCAACGGGCTATCTCCGTACGTCGGCGCTCACCTCCCGACAGACGGTCGCCCAGATTATGACGCACCTTCTGCAGACGGAATTCATCGATGAGCGATTCCAGTTTCCAATGACGATACTCCTCGACAGTTCCTTCGAAATCGGCGGGTTTGGGCGTCATCTCAAGAACGGACATGATGTTATCCTCCACCGACATCTTACGGAATACGCTAGCCTCCTGTGCCAGATAGCCTATGCCCCGGCGAGCACGCTGATAGACGGGGAGTTTCGTGATTTCCTCATCGCCAATGAAGATGTGGCCGGCATTGGGAATAACCAGTCCCGTGGTCATGTAGAACGACGTGGTCTTACCTGCACCGTTAGGACCAAGCAGACCCACGATTTCGCCTTGCGAGACGCTGAAAGTGACATTGTTGACCACTGTTCGCTTGCCGTAAACCTTGACAAGACCCTCGCTCCGAAGTGTTAATTGTTCTTTATTTTCCTCCATTTCGGCACAAAGATACAAAGAAATTAAAAATTAAAAATTAAAAATTAAAAATTATTGTGTAACTTTGCGCGAAAGTGAAAACATAATTATGTTTATATTCAAATTTATACTCAAGTACATCGCTGCTTTCGGGAAATACCTGGAACTGATGGGACGCACCTTCAGCATCCCCGAGCGCATGCGCATGTTCGTGAAGCAATATGTCAAGGAAATGGCGCAGTTGGGTGTGGACTCCATCGGCATTGTCCTCCTGATCAGTTTCTTCATCGGAGCCGTTATCTGCATCCAGATTAAGTTGAACATTCAGAGCCCTTGGATGCCGAACTTCACCACGGGTTACACCACACGTGAGATTATGGTACTGGAGTTCTCGAGCAGTATCATGTGTCTGATTCTGGCAGGTAAGGTGGGTTCGAACATCGCCTCGGAGATAGGCACCATGCGCGTTACGCAACAGATTGATGCACTGGAGATTATGGGTGTCAACTCAGCCTCCTTTCTCATCCTTCCGAAGATACTGGGACTGATGACGATGATTCCCTTTCTGGTGGTGTTCAGCATCGTGGCAGGTTTCCTTGGAGCCTACGCCACGGCCTATGCCGGCATCATTACACCCGACGATCTGACGGTGGGTCTACTCCACTCCTTCGTGCCTTGGTTTGTGTGGATGTCCATCATCAAGAGCATCTTCTTTGCCTTCATCATCGCCAGTGTCTCGTCGTACTACGGCTACAACGTGCAAGGCGGTTCGTTCGATGTGGGTAAGGCCAGCACCAACGCCGTTGTCTCGAGCAGTATGCTCATCTTGTTTGCAGATATCTTCTTGACTCAACTGTTATCATAAGGTCATAAGGTTGTAAGGTTATAAGGTCGCTTCGCTTGTAAGGTTAACCTCAGAACCTCAAAACCTCAGAACCTCAAAACCTCAGAATAATGATTGAAATAAAACATCTCTATAAAACTTTCGAGGACGGGAAGGATGTCCTGAAAGACATCAACTTCACCTTCGAGGACGGAAAGACGAACCTCATCATCGGACAGAGCGGAAGCGGAAAGACGGTGCTGATGAAGAACATCGTGGGACTGTTCGACCCCACACGTGGCGAAATCCTCTACGACGGACGCGACTTCGTGAAGATGACGAAGAACGAACGCGTGATGCTGCGTCGCGAGATGGGAATGATATTCCAGAGTGCAGCCCTCTTCGACTCGATGACGGTGCTCGAAAACGTGATGTTCCCCCTCGACATGTTCTCCGACAAGAACGAAGCCGACCGCATAAGCCGTGCCAAGTTTTGCCTCGATCGTGTCAACCTGAAAGGTGCTGAGGACAAGATGCCCGGCGAAATCTCAGGCGGTATGCAGAAACGTGTGGCCATAGCCCGTGCCATTGCCCTGAACCCCAAATACCTGTTCTGTGACGAACCCAACTCTGGCCTCGACCCCAAGACCTCGCTCGTCATCGACGAACTCATCCACTCCATCACTCACGAGTACGACATGACCACCATCATGAACACCCACGACATGAACTCCGTGATGGGCATCGGCGAGAACATCCTTTACATCCACGAGGGTTGTGTGGGATGGACTGGCACAAAAGACGAAATCATGACTTCCACCAACGAGAAACTGAACTCGTTCATCTTCGCCAGCGACCTCTTCCGCAAGGTTAAGGAGGCGAACCAAGAGTAGCAGGCCCTGTATCGTGCGAGCCAAATATCTCACCAACAGCTTCGTTCTCCGTCTCAAGGACTTCCAAAAGATGGATGAAGAAAAAAGCCTCTCTTCCAACACTTAGAAAGAGAGGCTTTTTTGTGCTCAATCGTCCAATCGTTCAATCGTTCAATCGTAAAATTGTCAAATTGTCCAATCGTCCAATTAGACTATTGTTTCAACAACTTCCTGCCACCTTGGATATAGATTCCTTTGGGTGAAGAAGAGGGGAGGGGACGACCGCTGAGGTCATAGGCATACTGGTCATTGACAGCAGGAGACCGTCCGTTGTCCGTTGTTGATTCTCCATTTTCTATTCTCTGAATCCCCGTGTCGATGTCGAAGAGTCCTTCCACACGCACTTCGCCGTTGATGCTTGAAGCAGGAATGGTGTAGATGTTATCCTTGAACTTCGAAGCGTCTATCGTGTCGGTCTTCCACTGCATGTTGTCCTTGACAAACTGCGGCCCGTCGAGGTTGTAACCATGCTTCAGGACGACACCCTTGTAGGTGAATCCGGGTGCAGGAGCCATCAGTATCTTGTGTGCGCTTCCGTAAGGAATCATCTGGCTCACCAGCGTGGTGCTATCGGTGTTCAGTACATCGCCATTGAGTTGGTTGGCCGATATCTTCACTTCGTCGTCGTGGACGTTGAGCAGGATGTCGACAATGCCACCGCCGTTGGCGATGATGGAGTTGTTGCTGGCCGTGTTTCCGCCTGCGTCGTCACAGTTCCAGTCCACCTTGCAACGCATGCGGTAGACACCCGAGGGAGTGCCTTCGGGAATGGTGAAGACGGGACAAGTGATGATACCATTCGAGACGTTGTTTCCACCGCAACTCTCGCCCTTGCTGTTGTAGCCGTTGAGGTGCGTGAAGCTTACCAAGTCACTGCCTTCGGCAGGTACGTTATTGACGAGAATCGGCTCAAACTTACCGTTATTGTTCCAGTCGACATAGACATAACCACTCATCCACACACCACTCTGACTGAGTTTTACCGTCAGTTTATCGCCTGCCTTTGCCGATACGAACTTCGTCTGGGTAAGGTCGTGATACATGGTCGATGTACCAAAGGTGATGTTCTGCGTCGTGGAACCAGAACCTGAAACGGCAACCTTCGTGAACTGACGATCCGTGCGCGTGTAGGCCTGTCCCTTATCGAAATTGATGGGGTAGTTGCTCAGTGAGAAGCGAGGTTGTGATTGATCAGAAACCTCGATTTCATCGATAAAAATCACGAAATCGCTGGTGCGGTTGTGAGGTGACGAGAGGTCGGGAACTACTACCAGACTGTGCAACTCCACATTGGGGTTGGTGGTAATGCCAAAGACCACATCGTTCCACTTGCCGCAAACGATTTCGCTCGATGACTTCACCCACAACTGCTCGGCCTCCTTGTTCTGGTAAGGCCAGTCGGTGCGTTTGCCTAGGGCTGTCAGCAACACGGGAGTATCCTCGCCTTCGGGTTTGTAAATCATCGCATGGACATACTTCGTGGCATTGCCCAACTTGATGGGGGTGGGCAAGTCGATGCGTGCACCAAAGGTGTTACTGCCGAAGCGCGAACGCTGTACGGCAAGCACTTTCTCAGAGGGGTTAGGCGCACTGCCTACCACTTCGTCAACCTCCTTGCTTGGGTTGTCCACAACAGCCACATAGCGACTAATGTTCGCAATCTCGCCCGTTCGGAAGGGCGACTTCTCCCATATGTCGTAAACGCTCAGATTCGTGTATTCGCCTTCGTTCTCAAAAGTTATGCGCTGTGCCGACATGTTAGCACTGCCCAGAAGGCTAAGGCATAAAAGAATGTATTTCGCTTTCATAGTGGTCAATGCTTTGGGTTAGAAGACTGAAACGGTATGCAGCGTGGGACAAGCCCTGCTGTCGTTAATCGTAATTCTCAGGTATTTGGCCTTGACAGCCGTGTAGTTGCTCGTGCTGCCACCCAAAGGAATGATGCGCTTGTAACCAATGGTGGTTGTGGTGGTGCTGCATTTCTTCCATGTTGCACCATCGGTGCTGGTCTCAATGGTGAAAGCCTTCACGCGCTGTCCCAGTCGGATGTATTCCATCAGTGTCACGTAGTGCAGTGACTGCTCTTCATCCCACGTCAGGGTGATGGTGGCTGTTTTCGAACCATCGTTCGTTGCCCAGTAGGTGTCCTTGTTCTGGTCGATGATGTTCCCGACGCTGTAGTTTCTGGTTGCTCCTGCTGTTCGCTCTTCCGATGCCTCGACTTTTGCCTTCAACGCCAGGTCTGTGCCCAGTCGCGTCTGCATCATCTGTCCCAGTTCCTCCAACACTTTCACGTCGGCTGCAGGCAGTTCGCCACTCTTGTCGGGCGGGAAGTTCAAGATAAGTGTGGCGTTGCGTCCCACGGTTTCCAGATAGATTTTGAACAGCTGTGCAGCAGTCTTCGGAGTCTCACCACTGTGCCAGAACCAACCTGCCGAAGTGGCCTTGGCATCGCTCTCGCCAGCCTTCCAGTACCAGCCCGATTCACTGCCATACTCTCCTGTGCCCATGGCCCAGTTAGTCTCGCCGGCCCATCCTTGTTCGTTGCCTATCCATCGGGCTTCGTCGCCCACGCCCCACATCACACAGTTGGGACTGATGGCGTGAACCGTATCGCGCAGGTTAGGCACGTCGTAATACGTTTGTGCGTTCGAGATGGAACGCGATTCCCATGCACCGCCGTGATAGCCTTGTTCGCCACCCGTGGCACCATCGAACCACATCTCAAACTGGTCGTCGCCAAATTGTGCCAGTTCCAGGCATTGTGGCAGGAACACTTTGTTGGTGTAGTTGCTCGTACCATCACCCCAGTATTGGCTGTTGCGGTCCCAGGGTGAAACATAGAAACCATATTTCATGCCCAAATCGCGTGCGGCAATGGCAAAGGAGTCGGGGATGTTGGTCTTCTGTGCATTCTCGTTCGACGAACTCGTCACGTTGTGCTTGGTTGTCTTTGTTGGCCACAGACAGAAGCCGTCGTGATGCTTCACCACAGCAATACCGCCTTTCATGCCAGCTGCCTTCACGGCCGTCAACCATTGGCGAGGATTGGGAACCTTCGTCGGAGCAAAGGTGTTGGGGTCTTCGCCTCCGTTGCCCCACTCCTTGTTGGTGTAGGTGTTCATTCCGTAGTGGAAGAAGGCGTAGAACTCCGTCTCGTTCCACATCAATTGCCGTTCGCTGGGAACGGGATGCACGGGCGCTGGTTCGTTTTCGGGCGAAACCCTGTCTTCGTCCACCATCACGAACGTCTGTGCCGACATACTCGTCGAAAGTGCCAGAATGCCCGTTAGAAATGAAAATACAAAGTTTTTTCTCATGCTATTATCATTTATATTAGTAGTTGCGTTTTACCAGTCAAAGGGTTGTTTAGTTTATATTCGTCTATAAATTCTTTGCAAACTTTTTGTTGACCATCGTCCCGTCTTTCAGTCTGATGCTGAGCAAATAGATGCCCTTGGGAAGCGAGGTTGTGACTGCTGTACTGCCCTGGCTTGTAACGATTTGCTGACCAGAAGACGAGAAGATTCGTAAGGTGGACACTTCAGAGACAGGACTGTCTATGGTGAGGTGCTTGCCGTCGGGACTAAGTCGGACCGAAACCTTTGCCTCGTCGGTTTTGGTGTGTCGGATGCCTGTGGGATGGTTGATAACGACCTCTGTTACCAACGTATCGACATTGCAGTTCAGGGCATAGTTGCTGGCCTTGGGAAGACTGTAGGGATTGGAGGTCTTCACATCGTTGCCCAAGTCCCAATAGAAGATGCCTTGCAGCAGATTGTCGACACAAAACTTGGCACGCCGATAGACTTGTCCAGGTCCCATGAAATAGTAGGTGTAGCCACCATACTGACAGGTTTCGTAGTCGGCTTCGTAGTTGGGGGTGTAGCTGTCTTCGTTGAGGAATCCGTCCTTGCGTACGCCCACTACATCGCCCTTGGCCGTTCCACTGCTGTCGTATCCCTTCGAGGTGGTGGTGGAGTAGGAGAGGTAGATCTTATCCTTGGGGAAACCGTAGTTGACGAAGTTATTGTACGAACTGGTGAAGTTGCTCCACTTGGTGAAGGTGTTCTGTGGACCGTATTGCTGGAATGTGAAGCCGTCAACGTTCTTGATCTTTGCCTTCGGAAACTGGTAGGCACCATAGGCGTGGCACGATATCATCAGGGTTTTGCCTTCGGGTAAGGCGGCCAGAATGTCGTCGGCCAATAGTCCGAGGTTGGTTTGTGTTCCGTCCATCCACTCCAAATCGAGTTCCACACCGTCGTACCCTTCCGACAGACGAGCGAGATCGGCAGCAAAGATCTTGCGCTTGCTTGCATTGCTGATGGTGGTTTGCCAGTTGGTGTGACCACGGACGGAGATACGCACCTGATAGCCCCGATAGCCCTCGTAGGCCGAGAGCATGATGCGTCGCCATTCGTCCTGTGAATAAGAGTCGTAGCCCAAGTTGGCGGGGGCGCTGTAATTGTAGAAAGCAACGCCTCTGGCAAGCAATCTGGCGGTAACAACCTTACTCAATGCAGGCATGGGCATGTTAGTCATGTGCGTACTGATTTCAGCTGGCGTGAATTTTTGGTCCCAGATGACCGTCTCATCGAGTTTACCCTTCAGACCTTTACCAATGTAGGGAATGCAACCGTCCATGCCTGTTGGTGTGTAGCCGGTACTGTTGTCCGAGAGGCTTTCGTTGGTCTTGGCGGTGGTGCCATTAAAGGTAAACTGGAAGGTGGTGGCAGTGGTGCCGCCTTGCTGGGTGCTTACACTCAAGTGCATCCATTTCCCCGTTTCCAGTTTCCCTGTGGTGACAAACTTGTTGCCGTTGACTCTGACAACGAGAGCTTTCTGTTCTTCATCGCCCAGACTGATGGAAAAACCATGCTTACCATCGTCTGTCTCTCTGCAGAAGAGATAGGCGCCTTCGGTCCATTCGTCGAGGTAGAGCCACGTCTCGAAGGTGTAACCCTGACTGGCTACGCCATCGGTAAGTGTGGGGTTGAAAGCCGTTGTGGGTAGTGCCATGCATGAACCTTCACCTTCCAGACTGAGTACTCCCTTGCGTCCTTCGAATTCGGCAAAGTACGAAGCGTTTTCGATGGTGGCGTGGTTGCAGGGTGAGGTGTATTCCAAGTGACCGTCGGCATAGGAGTTAATGCCAAGGATGATGAGGTCGTTGGCAAGCAGATATTTGTCGCGGTCAACACCACGATCATAGAATCGAGCATTGTCGCAATAGGCACCATTGAGCAGGTAGGGCAGACCCGTGTTGTCAGTTACTTTCTCCAGTGTGGCTCCTGTGGTAGAGAAGGTTCCGTGGTGGTTGTATTCGGTATTAGGGTCGAACAGGGGTTTGTAGTCTACGAGGTTAGGGCAGAGTTCCTGATCGCCTTTGAAATACGCCACAAGATTGTCCAACTGAGGCACCCACTTGTTGAGTGTAGTATGTACAAAATAGCCGAATTCATCGGAGATTTCTGTGTTCCATACGCGAATCTCATCGATGCGTCCCTGATACAAATCTCCACCGATGATGAAAGGCGATTCGTTGTCCTCGGGGATTATATATTGGGCTGTAAGCGTCTTGGCACGATTGCCGTTGATGTAGATGAAGACTTTGGTGCCATTGCTCAGGAGCATCAAGTGGTTCCAACGGTTGGGAACGAGTAGAGTGCTGTTCAGGGTAAGTTCCTGAGTGCCTACAGTGGCTGTCAGTTTGTTTGGACCACTCAACCAGATGCGCAATCCCTCACCACGTTGTAAAAGGGTAGCACCTTCCGTCCATTCGTCGGCATTCATCCAAAACTGCAGGGCATAGGTCTCACGTCCGTTCAACTCTGGCATCAGTCCGCAATCCACACTACCACCTGCAGAAAGTCGGATGGCGTAGTTGTCGACTTGAGCCCACGTGCTCATGCAACAAAACAGCATCAGACATAGAATAACCGTCTTTTTCATGATATTCATTCGCTTGATGTTGACAAAGATAGGATGTCTGTTCCTGAAAAGCAAGCATTTGTGCAATATTTTTTCCTTTACGCCCTAAAACTGAAAGCGTGTTTTGCAAATTGTTGCCGTTTTTATTTGGTTGTTTCAGGGAAATGGCGTACTTTTGCACCGAGTTCTGCGCTTGTGGTGGAATTGGTAGACACGCCAGACTTAGGATCTGGTGCCTTCGGGCGTGTAAGTTCGAGTCTTATCAGGCGTACTTCAGAGGGAACCTTTGTGGTTCCCTCTTTCGTTTCCTGCTCTCTCTCACTTCCCCGCCCTCAGGGCGTGAAGTTCTTTAAGTCGCTTCGCTTTGTTAAAGCGTCCTAACGGCCGAGCGCGAGTCTTATCAGGCGTACTTCAGAGGGAACCTTCGTGGTTCCCTCTTTCGTTTCCTGCTTTCTCTCATTTCCCCGCCCTCAGCGGGCGTGAAGTTCTTGCTCCGTGTTACTCCGCAAGCGTCTCCTCCGTCGCCGAGCGCGAGTCTTATCAGGCGTACTTCAGAGGGAACCTTTGTGGTTCCCTCTTTCTGTTTTTCCGGCGTACTAAAAAAAGAGACCAAACGGCCTCTTCTTTACTTTTTTAATCTTTCATTCTTGTTAGTCTCCCTCTCCGGGAAGGGTTGGGGTGAGGTTAAGGATCTCACGGGCCTTCTCTATCAAAGTATCGATGCCTTTGGCGGCGTCTTCCTCACTGAGGGAACAGGGGATATCGGGTGCAATACCAAACTCGATGTGTTGCATGTCCTTGTCAAACGAGGGACTGGCACTGAAACGAACGGCCCATCCATTGGGAAGTTCGGAGGAGAAAGGCATACCCGAACCGCCTCCAGAGTGATCGCCCAGTGTGGTAACTCGTTCGCATGCGTGTGCGTTCCTTATAAATAAGTTGCAGGCCGAATAGCACTCCCGATTCTGCAATACCACGACTCGCTTTTGCCAGCGCACTCCCTCCGAAGGTTCCAAGTATTCTGCTTTGGGAGTAGAGAAATCGTTGTGACCTCTTCCTGTCTTGTACTGTGTGTAACCAACGAGAAGACGTTCGTTGGTCAGTCGTTGGGCAAGTCTTTCGGCATAGGTAATCGTTCCGCCCGAGTTGCCGCGAACATCGATGATGAGGCCGTTGCAGGAACGTAGATAGTACATCACGTCGTCGAGATTTCCCTCACCTACACCTGAGGAGAAAGACTCATAGACAATCAATCCGATGTTATCCTCCATGATGCGATACTTGATGCCTGCGGCTATCTTGTAGTCCGTACCGAGATAGCGGTCTCGCAAATCTTGAGTCCAGTTACGAGGATAGTCCTCAAACCAACTCCAATAGCGCGATACATCGGCCGAAGTATACAGGTTGACGTGTCCGTCGCGCAGTTCCGAGAGCATGTCGCAAAGCACCTCCTGCAATTGGGCGTTATTCATGTTCGGATTGATGCGCTGGCGGTATCGTGTGTGCACCTCATTCCAATCTAGTCCGATAGCCTTTGCCTTATAGTCGAGGAAGCAGTAATGCTCATCAATTATCTGCCACAGCGCTTCGAAGTTCCCCTCCGGCGTGTTGTCAAAAGTATCCTCATTGACGCAAGAAACCAAAGTACAAAGGGTAAACAGAATGTAGAGGAATCGTTTCATTTGCGCATGAGTTTAATTTCCCTGACATAACCAATGACAAACGAACGGGAGTATTGGTGTTGCTTGATGTCATTGACGTGGAGCTGACGAAGGTCGGAGAGGTAACCGAGGGAGAGGGTGGCGTGGCGGATGGGAATGTCAATGGTAAAGAGTTGGCGGAGGGAGAGGGCGTTGCCGAAGTGGGTGGCGCGGATGTTGTGGTCGTAGTGCCCGCGGTCGAACAAGTCGTAGTAACTCTGTCCGTACTGAGGCATGAAGGCGGCTCCAAGCAAGGGCAGGTGTACCTGATAGTGGAGGGCAAGATGCTGACGCTTGATTCGGAAACGGTAGTCGGCACGGACGAAGACGGAAGTCGTAAAATTGGCTCGCGCCTGAGCCGGATTGTTTCCGTTGCGATCGTTATAGAGGAAGCCCAACGTACCTCCTATCATCCCTCCTGCAGTGAGGTCGAGGCCTGACAGGAGCACATTGGTCCACTGCCGTCCCCATCCTGCATCGTATCGAATGTTTCCGCCAATGTCGTGGGCGTTTTCAGCAGGACTGTCGGCATAGGAGAAATCGCCCTGCGATAGTGTCATGAACAGGATGTGGGGATTGCGCCTAAGTGTGCGACGTGTCTCGTAAAGGTATGTGAGTTGCGGTCCTTTGTATTCGAGTGGCGACAAATAGGTGTCGAGGTGGTTCACCCTGCCGATGCCGAAGAGGGTGGTGTGAAGACTCTCCCTATCCCTCCCTTGTAGGGAGGGGACGGTTGCCAATGTTATACAAAACAATATGATTCTATAAATATAAGCGGTCTTCATAGGTATCTGCACCCTCCAAATAAGGGAGGGCGGGGAGAGAGTCTGATTATTCAAAGAGTCTCAGTTGTCCGTTCAGTTCGTCTGCCACCTCTTCCTGACTTTCCTCGGCAATCGCTTCCTCGGACGCCTCTGTGTCCTCTGTGTCTTTTGGGTTTTCCGTGTCCACAGGTTCAGGCTGACGAGTGGGTTCCAGTTCCTCTATCTTCGCCACGTTGCAGGTGGTGATGCGTTTGCCCTTGGCCTTGAAACTCTTGACACCGATGAAGTCTTCGGCTTCGATGTCGAGTGGTTCGCGGAAGTCGTCGGCACCACCCATGGTGACGAGCAGGTGAGGGTAGGGGGTGTCGGTGAGCAGGATGAGTCGGCTCTCAGGATTCTCTCCGAGATAGCTCTGGTGGCGTGCAGTGGCCTCGAGTGTGAAACGCTTCATGTAGGCATAGCCTTGCTGGTCGGCGTCGAAGAGACAAGCCGTCCATACCTTATTAGAGTCGTACTTCTCAATGCGCAGGATGTCGTCCTCATAGTGGTTGTTCACGTCGAAGTTTGTGGCATAGAACTCACCATTCTTGCGGATGACCAGAATCTGTTCATCACTGTTGAATTCGCCCAGATATTCTCCCTGCCCATCGTAGTTGAGGCGCTTGACATCGGGGTCGAACCACACTTTGCGACCACCCAGCGTACTGGCTCCGTGACGACTCAGGCGGATGTTGGCCACATCGAGTTTCGTTACCAGGTTGCCCATGCTCTGACGGCCTTTGATGGCTATTTCCGAGAAGTCCTTTTCGAAAAAGACGCGTTTCAATTTCGGGTTGGGTTTCAGGGTTACCTTCACAACCTCGGCCTCGCCATTGGGGTTCGGCGTGAAGTATACCACCCTGCTGCCGGGCTTACCCTGCGTGAGGTCGTACTCGCGGTCGCGTGTCATACTGGTGACATTGAAGCGCTTGATGTAGTATGCCCCAGACTTTCCGTCGCGATAGATGGCATTGTAAACTGTGCGTGAGTCGTTCTTCTTGAAGACAGCGACATGGATGATTTCTGCCTTCTTCTTTTCTGCCTTCGAGCGTTCGGTTTCTCCCACGAAGAGTTTGTCGGCAATGTGAACAATCTTGTACGTTCCGTCCTTGTAGAAGAGGATGACATCGTCGATGTCCGAACAGTTCTGCACGTATTCGTCCTTCTTCATGCCCGTGCCGATGAAACCTTCCTCGCGGTTGATGTAGAGTTTCTGATTGGCTTCGACAACCTTGGCGGCAGTAATCGTGTCGAAATTCTTTATCTCGGTCAGGCGTGGATGATCCTTGCCGTATTTCTCCTTGATGAAACGGAACCAGTCGCAGGTCACCTCCACCATGTTGGCGAGTTCCTTGTCGATTTGCTTGATTTCGTCCTTGATGCGGGCTATGTTTTCCTCGGCCTTATCCTTGTTGAACTTCAGGATGCGTGCCATCTTGATGTCCATGAGGCGCAGGATGTCGTCCTTCGTCACCTCACGTACCATCTTCGGGTACCAAGGTGTCAGTCGTTCGTCAATCCATTCACAGGCCGCGTCCATCGTCTTGGCATTTTCAAATTGCTTGTCTTTGTAGATGCGTTCCTCGATGAAGATTTGTTCCAATGTGGCGAAGTGCAGAGCCTCCAGCAGTTCACCCTTGCGAATGAGTCGCTCTTGCTTCAGTAGGTTTAGTGTGGTGTCGGTGTTGCGCTTCAGTACGTCGCTGACAGTAAGGAAACAGGGCTTGCGGTCGTCGATAACGCAGCAGTTTGGCGATATCGAAACCTCGCAGTCGGTGCAGGCATACAGCGCGTCGATGGTCTTGTCCGAACTGGCACCTGGAGTCAGGTGAATCAGTATTTCCACGCCTGCTGCCGTCAGGTCCTCCACCTTGCGGACCTTTATCTTTCCCTTCTCGGCCGCCTTCAGGATGCTGTCGATGAAGGGGCTTGGCTTGCTGGCTGTACCCGTCGTCTTGCCGAAGGGAATCTCCGTGATGGCCAGCGTCTTCTGGTCGCGTTTCTCAATCTTGGCACGCACTCGTACTGTGCCTCCGCGCTGTCCGTCGTTGTACTTCGACACGTCAATCGAACCGCCAGTGGGGAAGTCGGGATAGAGGTGGAACTCCTCACCATGCAGGTAACTGATGGCGGCATCGCAAATCTCGTTCAGGTTGTGTGGCAGTATCTTGCAACTCAGTCCCACGGCAATACCCTCAGCCCCTTGCGCCAGCAACAGCGGGAACTTGACGGGTAGTGTGATGGGTTCCTTGTTTCGTCCGTCGTACGATAGTTTCCACTCCGTCGTCTTCGGGTTGAAGACCACGTCGAGGGCGAACTTCGAGAGTCGTGCCTCGATGTATCGACCAGCAGCCGCATCGTCGCCCGTCAGGATGTTGCCCCAGTTTCCCTGACAGTCCACCAACAGCTCTTTCTGTCCCAGTTGCACCAGTGCGTCCTTGATGCTGGCGTCTCCGTGGGGGTGGAACTGCATGGTATGGCCCACGATGTTGGCAACCTTGTTGAAACGCCCGTCGTCCATGCGTTTCATCGAGTGCATGATACGGCGCTGCACGGGTTTGAAGCCGTCGGTGATGTGCGGTACGGCGCGTTCCAGGATTACATAGGATGCATAGTCGAGGAACCAGTTTTGGTACATCTGGTTCAGGTGGTGGGTGATGCCTTCTATGGGCTTTACGTTGTCGGACATTATGGTTAATTAGGAGTTAGGAGTTACGAATTACGAATTAGGAATTACGAATTTAGAATTACGCGCTCGGCATCTGCGAAGCAGTGACGCTTGCGTAGAGCAGCGGAGCAAGAATTACGAATTACGATTGGTACGATTTGGTCAATTTAGATATTTGCGTACAAAAATACAAAAAATTTTTTAATTATGAATTAAGAATTATGAATTAAGAATTATTATGTATCTTTGCATGGAATTATGACGTATTATGTGATTTTGCTTATGAACAAGAATCGTTGCATTCGACACAGCTTCTTCCTTCTTTTCTGCCTGTTCTCCCTGTCCGTTTTCGCTGAGGATGGCCGTCGGTTGTGGTTGCCAAATCCGAGTGAAGGCAAGGCCGATGTGTCTGGCATCCGTGGTTTGGCTATGGACGAACTGCGAGCCAACTGGCAGGGTGCTCCCGTAGAGTTGAAACGTCAGAAAGGAATGCCCAAAGAGGGCTATAGAATAACAGCCACTGGCGGACGACTTCAAGTCTCTGCCACCACCGATGTGGGACTCCTCTATGGTGCCTATCATTTGTTGAGACTGCAACAGACTGAGACCGTGGGCGAGACGATGGATGTGGTGGAACAACCTGCCTACGAACTGCGTATCCTCGATCATTGGGACAATCCTGACGGAACCATCGAACGCGGCTTCTCGGGTCATAGCATATTCTGGGAAAAACCCAATGGAGAGGTAATTCGTCAGTATGCACGAGCCAACGCCTCGATAGGCATCAATGGCGCTGTGCTGAACAACGTGAATGCCAAGCCTCAGACCCTCTCATCCGACAACCTGAAGCAGGTGAAGTGGATTGCCGACATCCTGCGTCCCTATGGTATTCGTGTCTATCTTTCGGTCAACTTCGCTTCACCCATCCGTTTGGGTGGTTTGCCCACTGCCGATCCTTTGGACAAGAGCGTCATCGTGTGGTGGAAAAAGAAGGTTGACGAGATCTACCGACTGATTCCCGACTTTGGAGGTTTCTTGGTGAAGGCAAACTCGGAGGGCGAACCTGGTCCGTGCGACTATGGTCGTAGTCATGCCGAAGGGGCAAACATGTTGGCGAAGGCACTGAAACCTCACAAAGGCATCGTCATGTGGCGCACTTTTGTCTATGCTCCCAACGACCCCGACCGTGCCAAGCAAGCCTACAAAGAGTTCCAACCGCTCGACGGGCAGTTCCTCGACAATGTCATTCTGCAGGTCAAGAACGGACCTATCGATTTCCAGCCTCGCGAGCCCTATAGTCCGCTGTTTACCAGCTTGAAATCGACACCCGTAATGGCAGAACTGCAAATCACGCAGGAGTACCTCGGTGCTGCCAATCACCTGACCTTCCTGGCACCTATGTGGCAGGAGTTCTTCTCCCTTGTGGAACCGTCAACACTGAAGGCCGTTGCCGGCGTTGCCAATGTGGGTAATAACGTCAACTGGTGCGGTCACCACTTTGCTCAAGCCAACTGGTACGCCTTTGGCCGACTGGCTTGGAATCCCAAGCTAACGGCCGAGACCATAGCCCGCGAATGGCTTGCACAGACCTTCACGAACGACAGGCGATTTGTCGATCCCATGACCGAACTGATGGTTCAGAGCTACGAGACCGTTGTCAACTACATGATGCCACTCGGCCTGCACCACCAGTTTGCCGGAGGCCATCACTATGGTCCCGAACCTTGGTACACAGCCCCAGGCATACGCAGTGACTGGACACCGGCCTACTACCATCGTGCCGACTCGCTGGGTCTGGGTTTCGAACGCAGTAGTCGGGGCACCGATGCTGTTTCGCAGTATCCTCCTTCGCTTCGCGACCTCTACGACGATATCCATACCTGTCCCGAAAAGTATCTCGTTTGGTTCCACCATGTGCCTTGGGATTACAAAATGCAAAGTGGGCGAACCTTCTGGGACGAACTCTGTCACAAATACGACGAAGGCGTGCGTGGGGCACGTCACATGTTGGCCGTGTGGGACGGCATGATGCCCTATGTCGACAGCGAACGATTCTCCGAAGTCCAGCGCAAACTGCGCATCCAAGCCCGCGATGCCGTGTGGTGGCGTGATGCCTGTCTGCTCTATTTCCAGACTTTCTCCCATCGTCCCATCCCGCAGGATGTGGAGCATCCCGTCCACAACCTCGACGAGATGATGCGCTTCCGCATCAACATCACCAACTACGAGAATCCTCCTTTCGGATATAGCCGATGAGACGAGGACTGCGAGGGTTCGTTAGTTCATAGTGCTGAATACAAAAAATATGAAAAAACTATTTCCTTATGCTTTGCTTCTGGCGGTAATCAACGCCAACGCCACTGATTTCAACTTTCGGCTGCGCAACTCACTCGGTTTCCAACGGTCTGCCGAGACAGTCGAAGTAGCCGTGCCCGAAGGCACCAATCTCCAAGCTTCTATACTACTCGATGAGAACGGCACGGCTGTACCATTCGAGGCTGTCGGCACCGATGCCATCCGCTTCCGAGCTACCGTAGCACGGGGCACCACTGCTGGTTACACATTGAGCGACGGCACACCTACGGCTCCGGCCAAGACCACCTATGCAGCCGTGAAGATGCCGACCAACCGAGCCGACATTGCATGGGAGAACGACCTTTGTGCCTATCGCATGTATTCGAGCGTGCTACTGAAGAATGAGCCGAACACAGCCCAGGGTGTTGACGTATGGTTCAAGAAACGTGCCACGCCCGTCATCGATGAGATGTATAATCTCTCCAACTATCACAGCGAGAGCCAGTATGGCGTAGATGCCTATTCCGTCAATGGCAAACGCCTCGGATGCGGAGGTACGGCAGTGGTCGAGGCAGGTCATTTGATCATGCACGACCCTTACAACACTTGCGAGATTACTCAGCAGGATGCACTCCAGACGGCATTTACCCTTAAATATAATAATGTAAAGGCCAATGGGCAGACATATACCAAGACACTGAACATAGAGGCTACGGCCGGTGCACTGCTCAACCGCGCCACAGTACGTCTCGACGGCCCGGCAGCCACCATACGCCTGGCTGTTGCAGTATATCAGCACACCGACATGACTCATCACGTAGAGGGCGTTGCCTACACCGACGTGCCAGGCATAGTAGGATGGGCTGAAGCCAAGAGCGAAGGCTCTGTCACCTCGGCCGGCGCACGTTTCTTCCAAGGCGCCTATGTGCCTTCGGAGTTTAATCCCTCGACAGAGGTAATCGACAATCACCTCTGCCTGGTTGTAGACTATGAGGTAGGCACCGACCTGACCTTCTACTTCGGAGGCGGTTGGAGCATCTTCCCCTCCGGGCGCTACACGCAGGACGATGAATGGTTTGAGGCCCTCAGCCAGTTCAAGCAGACGGTGGAGAGCCCGCTCATTGTCACCTCCATGACCGAAGTCTTCAATCGCGACGATATCATGGCCGTCCTTAACACTGTCAACCAGACATGGCAGCAGCGCAATCCCTCACACGGCGACTATTTCTGGAACCGCGCCGTCTACCATATCGGTAATATGGAGGCTTACGCCGTAACAGGCGACCAGCAGTACAGCGATTTCTCTACGGCTTGGGCCCAGAAATCCAACTGGTGGGGAGCCAAAGGCACCAATAAGGACCAATGGCAGTACAAGACCTACGGCGAGGGCGCCAATTGGGTGCTCTTCGGCGACAACCAGGTGTGCTTCCAAGTGTACATCGACCTCTATAACCTCGACCCTGCCCACGATGCGAAGAAGATTGAACGAGCGCTCGAGGTCATGGGTTATGAAATCTCTACAGAGGAGACCGACTACCTTTGGTGGGTCGATGGCCTGTTCATGGTAATGCCAATCATGACCAAGCTTTACAACATCACCGGCGACCAGACCTATCTCGACAAGATGTATGCCTACTGGCAGTATGCCAACTCAATCATGTATGACGACGAGACAGGCCTCTATTTCCGCGACGCCAAATACGTATATCCCAAGCACAAGACCAACAGCGGCAAAAAAGACTTCTGGGCACGTGGCGACGGATGGATCTTCGCAGCCTTCGCCAAGGTGCTGGCAGACCTGCCCGAGACCGACAGCCATCGCGACGAATACATAGCTTACTACCGACGACTCGCTGCTGCATTAAAGACTTGCCAGCAGGAGGAGGGCTATTGGACACGCTCGCTGCTCGATCCCGCCCAAGCGCCGGGCTACGAAACCAGCGGCACGGCTCTCAACACTTTTGCCTACGCATGGGGAATCCGCAACGGCATCCTCGACGAGCTCGAATACGGCGAGACGCTCGAGCGCGCTTGGCACTACCTCTCGACCATCGCCCTCCAAGAGGACGGTACCGTGGGTTATATTCAACCCATTGGCGAGAACGCCAGTCCCAACACAATCGTCAAGGCTACAGACTACCATGACTTCGGTGTAGGAGCCTATCTGCTGGCAGCCTCCGAGATGAGCCGTCTGGCCGTAGCCGACCTCGAGCTGCCCAAGCTGCGCATGACTGCAGCTGCGCTCGACGGCTCCGACCCGTTCAAACTAACTCTCAGTTTCAACCTCCAACCCAATGCCGACGAAGCTGCCGAGGCTAGTCACTACCTCCTCGACGGCAACCCGCTCACGGCCGATGAGATTGAGGTTAATGGTACAGACGTCATCCTCCATCTCACTGATTCCATCGACTACGGCCTTTACCGCCTCAGCGTAGTAGGCCTTCACAGCGCCGAAGGCGGCGAACTGGCTCAGAACCAACAGCGCACGCTACTTCGCACTGTACCCCTTGACGCCCCCCAGACAGGCATCACCATCACGGCCATCGGCTCACAGTCGGGCAACCCCTACAGCAATGTCAACGATGGCAAACTCTCCACTCGTTGGAGCCAGGAAGGCACCAACCAATGGATATGCTTCGACCTCAAGTCGGTGAAGAGTGTATGGGCCATTGACGTGGCATTCTACAATGGCAACACGCGCGTATTCTACTTTAAGGTCCAGACCTCAACCGACAACAAGACTTGGACCGACGTCACAGGCAACCTCGTCAGCAGCGGCATGACCAACGAGATGGAGCGCTACCGCTTCGAGCCAACCGAGGCTCGTTACGTCCGTCTGCTGTGCAGTGGTAATTCCACGAATAAATGGAACAGCCCGACCGAGATCCGTATTCGCTTCGACGAGCCCGACGGAATCAGTGATTTGGCCAACGACGATATGATAGGTAACTCATCAGACGATGCAGCCCGCTATGACATCAGCGGCCGTCGCGTCAGCCAGCTCCGCAAGGGAATTTATATCGTAAATGGAAAGAAAGTGTTTGTGAAATAAGACTAAAAGCAATCTATAAAGCCTAAAATCCGCAACAAATAGTGATGTGCTGAGTACAAAAAAGAATCAGGAGACGGGAATGCCTCCTGATTCTTTTCATTGAGATTATGTCTCAGGGGGAGAGTCCGGGCTTCCTCATTTTTCCCTTTTCACTTTTCGCTCGGCACTTGGGACGCTTGCGTAGCTTGCCGGAGCAAGATTTTTACGATTTTATTTTTAGTAGTTAAGTAGTCAAGGAGTAAAGGAGTAAAGCCGATAGGGCTTGCGAAGAAGCACGAAGCGATAACTCCTTCAACTCCCTTATCTCCCATTAGTAGATAAATTCTTAACTCTTAATTCTTCGCTCGGCACTTGTGACGCTTGATTCATTCAAGAACTCTTAACTCCTTAAAAGCCGGCCATTACGGCCGAGCTTTTAAGTTCGGGTCCCCCAGCCCCCTGTCCGCTCTCGTTGATGACGATGGTTTTCTGTCTTCTACCCATTGAGTCGATGAGTCCGCATTTTGCGGAGTCATCTTTCTCAACATGTTTTGCAAGAGCGTCCACCCTAAAGAACTGTTTTCGTGGTAATTCTTCACTCTTTTTATCACTTTTCGGCACACACTTTACCCCATTTTTAATCATGTTTTAAGGGAAGTCCCTCCCATTCGGGGGAGGGATTTAGGGAGAGGGGCCTTAGGTTGCGCCTTGGGGCGGAGCCCAATTTCTTCGATGAAATGGGCGTTTTTGAAAAATTTATAGGCAACAGATTTTTTAGGAAATACATCATTTTACTACATTACTACATACTACATTACTACATTAAGGATTTCGACCCCTTGGAATGGGGTTGCTTCCTAAAGCTTATTATATATTATAATAA
>CADCHQ010000019.1:0-91072 GCA_902801325.1 uncultured Bacteroidales bacterium
CATACCGGAAGGTGTGGAAGTCATCGGCGAGCATGTCTTTTCACGCTTCTGTGGCATAGAGCGAGTGCAGTTGCCCTCCTCGCTCAAACACATAAAGAGCTACGCCTTCATGGGTTGTAACGTGTTGTCTTACGTCGACATGTCGAGGTGCAGCCCAAGCATTGAGAAGTGCGCCTTCACCCATTGCAAGAACTTGCACCTCGTAGATTTCTCTCCCACGCCAGGCGACATAAGTTCGCAGGCTTTTTCAGACACCCCCTTCGAGGAACGGTTGGATAAGATTCTCGAACGCAGCAAATGACGGAAAGAATAAAAATTGTGTGGGGAGATATACACCTCCCCACACTTTTGTTTTGTAGTGGATGTTTATTCCCTGTCTCCTATCGTTTCTCTGAAATGTCGAAAATGATAATGGAGAAATGGGCCGTTGCCGGGATACTTATTCTATTTTTTCTTTGCATTGTATCCATCTTTCAAAGAAAACCATTGATGAGACATCCAGAAAAGGCCTTGAAGACATTTGTCCTGCTCGGCCTTATTGAGATAATAATAGCCTTCTTACAAATACTGGGAATATTAAACTCTTTTCATCCTTTTTTTCGCTTTACAGGCTCATTCCGGAACCCTGCAGTCTTTGGTATGATGATGGTACTCTGCCTATCAATCTGCATTTTTCACACAATCAAATCTACAGGAAAAAATAGAACGCTATGGTACTTCCTGAGTATAAGTTTTTTCTTATGTTTGTCTCTGTCAGAGTCCAGAACTTGTTTAATAGCAGGAATCTATTCTTCGTTTTTTATTATATTTGCAGAAATACCAGGATTTCGCTCTCGCATACTGAACCGAAAGATTCTGCTTTTGATTTCTCTCGGCTGCATATTACTCTTAATTGCATTGTATTATTACAAACGCAACTCAGCCAATGGACGGGTTTTATTATGGATTGTTTCAATGAAAATGATTGCAGAAAAACCGCTACTCGGGTGGGGTGAACATGGTTTCTCATCCTCATACATGCCTTTTCAAGCAAAGTTCCTCTTAGAACATCCTGAAATTGGGTTTTCCTATTTGGCAGACAATGCCTCACACCCATTCAATGAGTTCCTATTATTCTCTGTCAAATACGGCGTAATGGGTCTTACCATGCTCTTCGCTACTATGTTTTTCCTGATAAGAATGGCTCTCAAAATCAAGAGTCCATATAGAATTCTCTACCTCAGCAGCCTTTTGACATTATTTATATTGTCAATGTTTTCCTTTCCATACACAATTCCTATGATATGGTTGGTCAGTACCTTTTTGTTTTGTTCAATCATTAGCATCTATTGCATAGACTTCCCAAAAACGCATCTACCGATGATACTCCTGTTTTCTATTTGTATCTTGTGGATATTCTTCCAGAATAGGTACATTTATAAAGAATGGCAATGGCATAAGTTGCAGGTGTCATCGGCTCCTATTAAGGTTGTTCACCAGAAATATACCTGTCTATATAAGAAGTTATGCTGTAATCCTTCGTTCTTATACAACTATGGTGCTTGGTTGCACCATAATGGCTACTATAAAGAAAGTCTGAATATTCTTTCCGAATGCAAAGAAGTTTATGATGACTATAATGTGGAATTACTGATAGCAGATGATTATAAACAATTGAAAGAAACAATGCGTGCCATAGAAGAATTTGAGTATGCAAATGCCATGATCCCCTCCAGATTTCTTCCATTATATTATGAAATGATAACTTATGAAGAAGAAGGAGATAACATTAATGCATATCGTATAGCCCAAATAATCGTCAATAAACCTGTAAAGATTGAAAAATCGCCTTCCGTGAGAAAAATAAAAAACGAAGCAGAAATTATTATGCTTCGCCTTCAACCACAATGAAGAGATCCTGCTAAGTCTTTGAAGGTATTATGCGCTAATTTTGCATAATTTTTTTAATTTTTTAAAGTTTTTGTAAGGTTTTTCCCCATGAAAAAACTGAAGATAAGAGTTCGTTCACATTGTTTAATATCTAATTCTTTTTGTCTATGCACGTAAAAAACGTTAGTGGTTCAAGTCGATTTCCAAAGCCAAAAGGATATGATTCTTGGTTAGAATACTGGAAAGCACATACTGGTTCAAATCCCTACTTTTGTTCAGCCGAGAATTGTTTGGGTACGGACCTTGTTGGTGCTCATGTTCAAAAGGCTTACAGCGATGACAAAAGTTGGTACATCGTACCCCTTTGCTCTTCTTGCAACAAGAGAACTGACAGCTTCAACGTCAATGCGACATTGGTGCCTGTTCCAAGCAATTTGTAGACATTGCCTAAACGAACTCGCTCACTTCGTGCAGCAACACGAGAAAGAGTCTTTTCAAGCGACTGCCGGCATGCACCACGGCAGTCGCTTTTTTTTATTGTAATTATGAAAGATGATAGTTGCAATGATTATGGATTTAAAGTGTTTTGACTTCATTCCTTCCACCGTGCTAAGGACCCCCATCATCCATTTCTGCCTTTTTCAACAAATCATCTCGATAAAAACATTCTTATTTCCCAATGCATTTGAAGATTATTTTCTATCTTTGTACCAAATAACAATTCTCATATATGGAGAAACAACTATCGCTTAAAAGTTCTATTAGGAAAAAAGAAGAAAACAAACAACTAGCAGATATCTTAGACAAAGATCTATCTGTCATCTCTAAATGTGTAACTAATGTTGCTCAACGTAACGTAGAAAGTTCATACAAAGAATGAAGTTTCCGAGTGTCAGCATACTTTTTTTATTGTGAATGAAAGAAGAGTAACAATATGAACCAGCAGATAAAAGAAATAAAAGTAAAAGATTTGGTATTGTGGACGGAAAATCCACGCGATCCGATTATCTCTACAGCAAATGACCAAGATGTTGTAGACCGTGCTGTTAATGATCCTCAAGCAAAATGGGAATTAAACAAACTGGCTAAGGAAATGGGGGATTATTATGATTACAGCGAATTACCAATAGTCGTATATAAAAATGGTAAACCTATTGTATATGATGGTAATCGTAGAGTGGTTTTGGCAAAAATCAAATTAGGATATGTAAAGAGCGATGGATTGACCTTAATTTTGCCGAATGTCCCAGAATTATTACCTTGTAATGTGTGTGCTGAAGAGATTGCTTTAAAAAGCATTTATCGTAAGCATGTACAACTTAGAAACACATGGCAACCTTTAGAGCGAGATATATTCGCTTCTAAATATCTTGGAGAGGACAAAAGTACGTTTCTTCGTTTTGATGAGGCAACAGGAGGATTTATTACAAAACACCCAGAAATGAATCAAGGTTTTGTACGAAAAGAGATTCTCACTGATAGTATCCTATTAAAAATGGGGTTTGTACTAAAAGGAGACAAACTTCATACTTGTCATTCTGACGAGGAGGTTTGGATATTATTAGATGACATTTATCAGAAAGTAAAAAACAAACAGATTACCACTCGTATCAATCGTGGAAATCCTTTATTGGTATTGGATCAACGTACAAAAGAAATTATTGAGAGTAACAAGCAGAAAACTTTTCATCTCTACAATCCACCAGTGAAGAATGATGTGGTTTCTAAAATTGTAGTTTCTGTAGAGTTACCACAAAGAAAAACGCCTATAACTAGGAAGAAAAGACAAATATTTTTTGGTGAAAAACTTATCTTGAAAGTTGGTGATGTAAACAATCTGTATAGTGACATATTGTCTCTTTACAATTATGTTGATAGTAATAGAAAGGCTTTCTCTTCAAAGATATATGCTGTATTTAGAATGAGTTTACGCTTGTTATGTGAAACTGCCGCTGCTGATTGTGGATATACTGGTAAGAAAGCTATAGACGAATACATAGAAAAGTTCTATCCTCTCGCAAAGAAGAGACTAAGTCAAGATATAAAAACTTTCTTGCATGAACAGAATATCTTACAAGAGACACTACCTCAATTATTTCACACAGGTGCACACAATTATCAATCATCAGTCTCTTCAGAAAAAGCTATGGGTATCTCCATCGTTTTAGGGGCAATGCTAAAGGAATCGCATGGAAAACAATAGGCGTATACATAGGTCACCACTTCGATATCCAGGTGGCAAAGGATGCATTTTCAAGTTTATAACCCAACTTTTTGAGGAAAATGACTTAATTGGAACGGACTATGCAGAACCATATGCTGGAGGAGCAGGTCTTGCTTTGCGATTGATGATGGATGAATATGTAGGAGACATTTTCATTAACGACTTAAACCCATCCATCTACGCTTTCTGGTATGCTGTTCTTAATAGGACTGACGCCTTATGCGAATGGATAGAACAAGTTCCCATAACTGTGGAGCGGTGGAACGTTTATAGAAAAGTACAGAACAATTACAAGACTGCCGATATATTAGAATTAGCAGAATCGACTTTTTTTTTGAATCGTACGAATGTGTCTGGTGTCATATCTGGCGGTATTATCGGAGGTATTAATCAAACAGGAAAATACAAAATAGATGCTCGTTTTAACAAAACCGAGTTGATAAATCGTATTCGTGATATACAGCGTTTTTCCCATAGAATTCATCTCTCTAATTTTGATGGCATTGACTTTGTAAAACATTTGGAAAGGATGAAAAGAGATGTTTTTATCTATTTGGACCCACCATATTACAAAAAAGGTTCAGATTTGTATATGAATGCTTTTTGTGATGATGACCATAAGAAGTTAGCTGATTATGTGAAAACCATGCATAAAAAGTGGATAATATCTTATGACTATCAGCAATTCATAATGCAACTTTACGAGAAAAAAAGGAAAGTTCTATACCAACTTTCACAATGTGCTTCAAATAGAGTCGGCGATGAAATATTGATTTTTGATGACAGACTTCACTATCGTGAATCAATATCACAATTAAACAACGCATCAATTGTATAAAGACGTTGTTAGAAAAAAACTATCAGTAATTTCTGAGGTTTTAAAGGACAGTTTGAATGCGGCAGTCAACTGACAGCTATAGTTTGTCAGAACGGAGATAATAATCAATGTTTTCATTAAGCCAAAAAGAATAATGAAAACATGTTTTATCATAGCCTTGGCGAAAAAGTCGAATAAATTCAAAAACCGAGGAGACTTTGGTAAAATGAGTTGCCTCCGGTTTGCCTATTATCACGAAATCATGTTAATAAAAAACATAAAAAACGCCCTATTATTCAAAACCTATTTTTTGCCTCAACACATCAATCCGTCTTTCATCATCCTCATTATATGGATTAAAATGCCACCTAGCATTTGATCTCACCGATTCCCTAACCTTATGGAAATATGGATAATCAATCTCATCACACGAATGTCTAATCACATAAATATCGCTGATTAAATTCATAGATTGGAAGAAGATCTCATTCCTTTCAATAATATCATAATACGGTTTGCACAAATCATTTATATCCGTAAGCCGCTGCATCCGCTCGTTGTTCTCTCTCAAATCAATATTATCATTCCAGTAATCGGCCGGATTAATATGATGGTTGTTTCCAACAATAAGTTTTTCTCCCTTAGACACTCTTCCATGGATATGAAGAACTAGCCATTCTGGTATCTGATACAATGTCTCTAGGGTATCCGTATAATTAAACGTTAAATATAACGATTCAGTTGTAATATTATTGTATACTTTCTGGGACGACATTTTTATACTGCGAACCCACTTTGTAAAGGCCTCATTTATAATATCTGGTAACTGAATGTCTATGAAACCATTATTAAATAGCATATTCCCAACGGAGTCTACAGTCAGATAAAGATTCTCCCAACTCCAGTTTATCACAGTATCCAAATCATGCTCTCCTAAGGCCGTTTCATAATCAGACCACAACAGATATTCACTTCCTTTCTGACTCGGAAATACGCTTTGCAGCTCCAGTATGCCATCAACCCTCCCATTGCCAATCAACCACCTCTTGAAATCCCCATATCGGGTCTTCATCCCATGGGCAAGGTCAAACCCATTACCGATAATGTAAAGGCATTTTATGTCTATTACTAATCAGCAGATTTTCACATATCTATCACCAAAGATGCGAATATCATTCTTAAAACTCAGGAGTTGGTCAACAATGGACTTTTTATGTCGAATAGCATCTTTTGACAACAAAAGATTCTGAATCTCTTTTGTCGTTAAAATCTGTATGAGCCGAACTAATGAATAGACACTTCCGTTATTCTTAGCGGTTATTAGTAAAGCCAGCTTCATGATTTTTAAAATTAGTCCCTTATAGACCGCAATACTTTTTTTTGAGAACGCAACTCCCTCTATGTAATCTGTAGGTATATCACCAAAGCCCACAAATGAAAGTACGCCACTCTGTATTGCTAACCGCCCTAAACTCTTAGGCGTATTCCTATTGGAGTTACAAGAAAAACAGAAAAATATTTGATTTTTGAACTCGGAAATGTTTCCACCATTAATGAATTCGTCCTTGATGTAAAATTCAGGATTTTCTTTCTTGGCTATTGCATCTACCGACATCTCCCCATATTTTCCACAAGCACCACATAGTTTGGTTTCACCTCCATGTCCCATATAAAAGATAAAACGCTCATCTTTGGAAATCCTTAGGCATTCTTCATGGTCTTCGTCCGAGAAGTGAATTTTATAGCAATGCCAATCAGACCCTAAATTCCTTTTTTCAAATGTATTTATTCGATTTAAGAACTTGGTCGAAGTGCTTTTGTCGATTGGATATATTGCAAAAATCTTACTCATAAGTTTTCACATTCGTAATATATGCCATGATATGATCGGTGATTTCCCTCCTTAATGCAACAGATTCATCACTCTTGGATAATAGAATGTTTGCTACATCAGACAAAGTCATGCTATCAAATGATGGTAACGCACAGCAAACGTCACCATTGTCAATGGCCACCATGGAATCAGCCAAACGTGTGTCTATAGTAATATTGGGCTCTTTTTCTATTAATCTCTTAAATTTACTTTCAAACTCACCTTCGCTCTTCAAATACTCTACATTATGGGTCATTAACTTAAGAAGGATTAACTGCTCATCAAATGTTTTATTCCCATCAATTAATATATCTTGAATCACCGTTTCTATTTGAGCAGAGTAGATTACCATCTGCTTTCTATAAGATGGACGAATAGTATAGAAAAGTTTGATAACATCTATTCCCTTCAAATGCCCTTCAATCAGATTGTAATCTGTTGCAAAGACATCAACATGATTGATAAATGGAACATCCTTTAATGTCTGAGAAAAGACATCTATATCAAATTGTATGTCACCATTAGCTTGCCGTTTGGTGCATTGACTTGGATCTATTTCTGTATAGACCAACTCTATACCATCATTCTTTAGACTCTTACATATACGATGCAAACGGTCTTTTTGAGGTTGTTCGTCAATGACTATTAGATATCTTTGCTCCATTAGTTAAATAAAATTTTAAAATGAATTCCTTTATTATTAATAGGTTCCTCTATGGAAATCGAAGCATTGAAAGAATTCAAAGACTCTTTTATCAGATACATACCAAAGCCTGATCCTTTCTTTTTTCCAGAGACGGCAAAATTGAATATTTCTTTAGGATTGTTTTTAAACTTATCCGTGAGGCCTAATCCGTCGTCATAGATATCAATACATAATTTGGCACCCTGCATTACACAATCTATCCAAATATTATGAGCTTGCCAATCCACAGAGTTACTGATAAAATTATCCAAAATCAGACTAAGGTCTAGTTTACTTCCAATAACAGCAAACACTTCTACGGATGTTTTAAAATGGCACTGTATAGGATTATGCACTTCATTCCTAAGATATCCTTCTATAAATAGAGGCAGATTTATTTTCTGTGAATCAGATTTTGCCAAATCGCAATTTAATATCAGGTCCGTAGCCTTGAGAGATTTGAGTGACAAATTACGAATCTTAGAAAGGGAAGAAATGAAAGCATCATAATAAGACGTATCTTTAATCCCATCTCCTACGGTGTTTATTAACTCATCAATATTCTCATTAATACGACTGTTATTATTCTTTACATGATGTATTAACGCATCAGTATCAGGGCTTGACGCTTTTTTGTAAAATTCAACTTTAAGCGATTCTAATTGTTTCTCCTTTTCTGCCTTTTCACGTTTTTCTTTTTCTTCAGCAACCTTTTGCTCTGCCTTCAACTTCTCATTCTCAGCCTTTATTCTCTCATTTTCCGCTTTTAGTTTAGCAACTTCTGCGGCACGTCTTCTTTCTTCCTCCTGTTGTGCCCTTTGTTCAGCCTTCTTTTTTTCTTCTTCTGCCTCAGTGGCCCGTCGTTCAGCATCGGCAGCCTTTTTCTCTGCCTCTTCTTTTTGACGATTAAGTTCTTCTATTCGCAGCTTGGCTTCATCTATCTTTTTCAACAACGTGGCATCACCAGTTCTTTTCGCTATAGTTTCAAGGTCTGTAATAAATTGTGATTTAACGCTATTGGACCCAAACTGCCCGCTTAAAAGATTGGCAAGGTCTGGATTGTAATAAATAATCTCGACATTATCATCTGAAGATAATGTCTTAATAAGCCTTACAAAATCTATTTTACTGCCCAAACTTGAGTCAAAAACATAATTGGGGGTTTCAGAATCCTTGTCTTCTGTTTGTAGTTTCTTTCTCTCTTCTTTTCCTTCTTCTTCAGAAGAGAAATATTCATTTTTCAAGAAGCCTTCTCCCCACAATACACCAACAACGTAACGCTCAAGACGCCTATGAGCCGTTTCAAACAACTTTCTAACCTGACGAGCCATCGGTCTGTCAACCAAACCTCCATCTCGACTTGACACTTCTTTTAAGTCATCTACTCGGTCAGTATGAATGTCCACGCGACCTAAAAGATCTCGGCTACCAAGATGCCTATTATATCCTTGTTGTGCTCTAAAATCCAATCCCCAACTATCATCACCTGTTTCTCCAAAAGGCAAAATGCGGAAACCATTTCTGAATAGGAATACTGATCCGTAATTCACTGCATCAACACCCATAATACGCGAAAAGTTGTACTTCGCAGCTCTGTTGAGAAATGAAATAGATACAGTGGCATCCTCTATCAAACCGAATTCCAAATTCTCTTCCTCAATTCTGTAGATATCGACACCTCTGTCTGAAAGGATTGTGGTAATGATGTTATGATTAACTCGAACGTCAATTTGGGTCGTCTTAAGTTTTATGATATTGGTAATACTATTCTTTAAGACGCCATTAACAATATCTCTATCATAGCCTCTTCCAATATCTACTAGTCTTTTATCTTCATTATCTTCTCGCTCACAAATAATCTCAATGGCAAAATCATTTGTTTCCGAGATGGGATTGATAAGTTTCTCTAAAGAACGCTTTAATTCCAATATATGCTTCCTTGTCCAGGGTGTTTCCTCATCATGCAGACCCGTAATCTCAATAATAGTCCCATGGTTCTCTTGTAAAGGAAAAACTATGGGAGCCGTCACAACTTCATGACCAACTTTCACGTTAGCAAACTCTATCTTTTGATCTTTTTCAAACTTTTCCCAGTCAACTATGATACGTTCTACGATATGACTTTCTTTACTACACGTTGTCATAGTCATAAAGCGACCAAGTCTATCACACGAAAAACGCCCTATACCTTTTGCTCCAGCATAGTATCTCTTTATCTTATCTCTATAAGATTGCTGTCTCTCATCTTCCTCTGCTCCGTCTTTTTTTTCAGAATAACCTACAAAAAGCCATTTGTTGCGTATTTCTTCAAAGGTCATTCCTTTTCCATTATCAGCAATTGTTATTTTGTCGTCTGCAAAGGTAATAATAACCCTACTTGCATAAGCATCATATGAGTTCTTGACAAGTTCAAATATGGCAATATTATCACTTGTAATAAGATCCTTTCCCACAAGATCCTTTAGGGCTGAGCTTATCTTAAATTGCAACTCGTCCATACTAAATCAAAGTTTTAAGAACCAATCCTGCCTGTTGTGCAAACAATGGTGGAATGGCATTTCCCACCTGACTATAACGTGGAACCTCTTTCTTACGCATATCGCCTCCAGTCGTATACTTACTTTTAAACTCATACCAATCTGGGAACGACTGAATTCGTGCACATTCGCGTACAGTCATGATACGAGGCTCTTGATAGTGAAGATAGTCATCTGGCATATTGGTAATAGTTGGCGCCACAGACTGGCCGTCCAAGATAAACAAACCACGCTGTTTGATTCCCCATTTTTCTCTGGCCTTGCCATCAATGCGTTTACCCTTTTCGGGATACTCCTTTATGAGCCTATCAAACGTTGCCTGCTTTTCTGCAGTATGCTTGGCAAAGCTATGGCTATTTGGCACATCATCTTCAATACCAGCTCTCATATACCGTTGATATGCCGAATCAATTGACCCGTATAATCCTGATTTGAACCCCTTGCGGTCAGGAGTGTCCACCTCTCCATTGGAGCGTAACAAATCAGAAATTGCATCTGTAATATTAGCATTCTGGTTCAAACCATGTTTGGCCAAAAACTTCTTTCTATTAGCTTTCAGCCTTTCCAGAAAGATTTTTGAAACGCCCTTTTCTCCATTTCGGACCCCAACCAATATAAAGCGTTTTCTACGCTGAGGAACACCATATTCAGAAAAATCAATCACTTGGGGGCATACATCATATCCCATTCTCTGCAAGCGATTCAGCACAACCACAGAATACGGAATTGCATCGGCATTCTCCCTTTTACCAAAGGGATAAGTAAAGCCCTTAACATTTTCAAAAAGAATCATTCTGGGCATCACCATTGAGATAAAATCTATGTAAGCAAATACTAGTTGATTCCTTATGTCATCGGCCACCCTTTTACCTGCCATACTGAAACCTTGGCAAGGCGGTCCACCCACAACAAGATCTATAGTTCCTCGAAGTCCAATCAATTCTTTTTTGTATTTCTTGTTAACCTCAAGAATATCCAACGGTTCTTTTGGCAACCAATTTGGCCAGGAAAAATGTCTTTTCCCGTCAATAAGGTTATATCTGAGAGTCTCAAAAGCGCACGGATTCTTTTCAACAGCAAACACACCGTTCCATCCCGCATAATACAGACCTAGTGAGAGACCTCCGCAACCTGCGAACAAATCAATTACGGTATATTTCTTCTTTCTCATTAAGACAACTCTTTATATACTCTTTTTTAGATTATCATATACGCCCTTGCAAAATTAGCGATTTCCTCTCATTCTAACTGCATTATTTTGCGATTATTATAACTTTTTAACCTCAAAACGGGTTATTTGTAGCATATATGCACTACTAACTCTTATTTTTCTCCCCTTCCATTTCTATTAGTAATTAATCTTCTTCCCTTGCCCGCTATGCCATAGCGCATTGTCCTCATCTTTTGTCACATTTTGGCCATTCGGCTTTGCCACTTTACTTGCTCAAAAGGACCTCTCTTCCTCGTTACAGTGCGGCTATGTTCCGCTTAGCCGCTAAAGCCACCTTTCATTTTGTGTAATACTCGCAGATAATACCATTAGAGATATTTCCCAAAGTTACATTTTAGCATCATTGTATGCTGCCCGGTCGAAAGTATCTCATTAATACATTTCCTCTATTTTTTCTTTTAGCATACTCATTTTTATTTGAACAGAAAAAGGATATATGTAATAGCAAACATACAAAGGACATACACCATATTTCGTTAGTCGAACTTGTAATTATCAAACTTGGATTTACATATCACGGAATTAACATAAATTTGAGTGATAAGATCATTTGTGGAATTGTATTGGTTATTTAGGAGCTTTTCCTTATAATCTTTATAATTCATACCAGCTATACTGCCATAAAAGAAACTTGATTTCTTTTCAAGTTCTACGTGTTTAAATTCACCATAGTCAGTCTTCCATCAGCCATTTCCACGCCGGCACCACGGGTATTCCCTCTTCCACGCCCTCCTCATCATACGTAATCAGCAGGCACTTCCAGTCCTCGTGCGCCTTGGCATACTTCACCAGTGGCGGCACCTCCCTGTTGTTAGTGGTCTCCTCCCTGATACTGTAGGATACCTGTATGGCCAGTTTCTCGTCAGGTAATATAAAGTCTATCTCCTTGTCAGCATTTAAATAATACACATTCTTCTTGCCAAACCGCCTGCACAGTTCCACCGCCACCATGTTCTCCAGTAGTGAAGTCTCTGAGTTCATCAGGAACAAGTTCAGCAGTCCGTTGTCAACGAAATAGTATTTCTTCTGCGTCTCCTTCTCAGTCAATTTCCCCACCTCGTTCTCCATGGGCAGTATCAGCCAACTGTCTGCGGTATAATCCACATAGTCTATCGTAGTAGGCACACTGATAGGCGCCCCCGTTGCCACGATTACATTCTTCAGCCTATTATACGACAACGGTTGCTTTACGCTCTCCGCCATCTTCTTGATTAGGATGTTCAACACCCTGTCGTTCTTAATGTTATTTCGAGCGCAGATGTCACCCAGATAAATCTTCTGATATAGGCTCGACAGCATAGCCCTTTTATTCTTAAACGATAATATCTCGGGCAAACCACCATAATAAAAGTATTCGTTCAGATGCCGCTTTACCTCGCTCCGCTGTATCGTGTCATACTCCCAATGCTCTTTGAGTTCCACCTGCTGCGCTGCCAGATACTCTTTGAATGAATAGGGGTATGCATCATAGATAAAGAACCGTCCGCCCAGCGTAGTGGCTACCTCCTTGCTAAGCATCTTCGCATTGCTACCCGTCACATAGACCCTATATTTCGCATCAGCCAACCTCCGCACGAACTTGTCCCAGTGCGGAATGTTTTGCACCTCGTCCAGAAAGACCACAGGCTTCTTGCCATACAATTCCAGATGGGCCTCCAGTAGACTGTTGAAGTCTTCCGTTTGGAATTCTGCCAGACGCTCATCCTCAAAGTCCACAAACAGAATCTCGTCCCATCCCTTTCCTGCTGCCTGCAACTGACGCACACGCTGATACAGCAAGTACGACTTACCCGCATGTCTCACGCCAACTATCACATAGTTTCCATTTTCCTCAAAGTCAATGGACCGAGGTACTATTACCGCCTCATCCACCTCGCGTTGCTTACTGATCAGGCATTGTTTGATGACATCCTTACTAATACTCATATAAATTGTAATTTATAAGAATTATGCGATTTTATCAAGTTTGGTTTACAAAGTTAAGCATTTTTTATAAAACATAATTAATAATCTCCACTTTTTCGCAAAATTTTCACAGTTTTATTACAAATCATTGGTTTTTCCTCCAAAGTGAAAATCCCTCCAGGGTTATCCTTGTCAAAATATAGCTGTATTTTATAAGTGTAGCAGTTGGCGGATTTTTGATATGGCAATTGGCAGACTGCGTCATCATTCTATCACTGCACCACCAACTTGCCTGTTTCCTGTAGCTCTTTCATAAAAGATTCTTTTTAACTCGGCAAAGACCCCACCTGTTAAGCCATTTTTAATCCGTTGACTAACAGTGCATTATAAAAGTTGTTAGTTTTTGTTAGTTATAAGCCGCCAAAATATTTGGTGGCTTATTTTTTTGTTTAGAACTTTGTGGACGGAACAGTATAACTAATTAATAAATAAACTAACAAACTACAACCATGAAAAGAATCATTATCCTTGCCGTAATGGCGGCTCTTATCACATCTGTATGTAACGCACAGTTGTATGTAAAAAGCAATGGGCGAGTTTGTATTAATACTGATCAAAGTCCACGAGCCTTATTTACAATTAAAGGGGATCATGCTTCATCGTCAAACACGAATGATGGTCCTCCTTTTAATGCAGAAATAAATGTTACCAGACATGGAGCACTTTCACTTGTAACAGATACCGCTACTTGCAGAGACGCCTGGTATGCTCAATATTCACGACTAGAAAGTTCATACAATTCTCCGATTGGTTTATATTCAATCGTTAAAGGCCTTAACTCAAACAGAGTGACTGGAATAAAAAATTATGTCTATGGTGGCAATAACTGTTATAGTATATTTGGTGGTCTATCAGGTACTTCTACTATGACAAATGGTGTTGGGATTTTTGGAAGCACAATTAGTACGGAAATTACTCCTGGTGGAATATATGCTGGTTATTTTTATGGTGATGTCAAAGCAACTGGAACTATTTATGGAACATTGGTAAGTCCGTCTTCCGTTTCATCTCCTTCTCAAGGTGGCACTACCATAAACCTCTCAGAAGAGGCAACAAGAGGAGAGAGCATCACAGAAAAACTCCGACAAGTGGACTTACTACAGATGGAACGCATAAATCAAGATGGAAGCATAGCCGCAAACAAAGCAATAAAGAAAGCTACCTGCATAAATGATGAAGGCGAAGAAGTACCTGCCGAAGATCCTGTCCAGACAGAACTTTCTTCTATCAGTTATGGTTTGGCGGCAGACCAATTGAAAAAAGTGTACCCAGAACTGGTGTACGAGGACAAGGAGGGGAACTACAGCATCAACTATATCGAGATGGTGCCCCTGTTGGTTCAAAGCATCAAGGAACTTTCAGCTGAAGTCGCCACACTGAAAGAGCAACTTGGTGTTCAAGACCCGAAGAAGACTGCCATGAAAATGAAGTTAAAACAAGGTGAAGATGCAGATAATGTCCAACTTACGATTCCTGATGAGGCACAAAAAATAACACTGAACATTTACGACCTAAGTGGCAAGACGGTTCGTACAACTGACGTAAACGAAAGTGGAAACATCAATCTTTCGGCCTATACGAAAGGATTACCCACAGGTACTTATGCATATAGCCTCATTGTGGACGGAAAGAAGCAGAAGGCACGTAAGATTATGGTAAAATAAAAGGAAGGAGGATTGCCATGAAACGCTTGCTTTTTATAACATTCCTTCTTTGTAGTTTTGTGCCAAACATGAGTATGGCACAGAGTACGAAGACAATAAACCTCACTTTTTCGAAAGAAGATTATAATATTATTAAAAGAGGGGAAGGATATGATATTAGATTTCATAGTCTAATATCTACTTATGGAGCAGATTCTCTAGCTCCAGCACTCCCTTTCACCGTCGTAAATATTCTTTTAGACCCAGACAAAGATTTTGATTGCTTTTCTTTTACTGTTGAAGATTCTTTACTAATGGAGAATATCATTATAAATGCAAAAGAACCCATTCTTCCAACATCTCATAAATCCATTCAAACAACAAGAAAAGCATCATATGCAAGAAAGAGTTTCCCTGACAATTTAGTATCATATTCAGGAACCCATACAATCAGAGGCTATAAAATAGCTAGTTTCCTTGTTTCCCCCTTTCAATACAATTCTATAACAAAAGATCTATTTTTAAATAATTCTATTACTATTAATGTCACTCAAAAATCAGCGCAAACAATTGCGAAAAGCATTTCCTCAACTACTAACACATTACATCGTTTAGTTGCAAATCCTCAAGATATATGTTTGTACTCAAGTGATCCCAATCTTTCTGATTTTGGTTATAATTATATTATTATTACTTGCGACTCCCTAAAAGATTCTTTTCAGAGATTAGCTTTCTGGGAAACAATGAAAGGTGTACCGACAAAAGTCTTAACTACCGAAGAAATAGACAGTCTCTATGAGGGGAATACGATGCAACTTAAAATAAAAGCTGCAATAAAAGATTACTATAACGGACAATATTCAGGTCTCGAATATGTTCTATTAGGTGGTGATGTAGAAATAGTACCAACACAATTATGTTGTGTTAAAAAAGCTGTATATAATTCTGTAGGAGGACTTTTCTATAACATTGTTGATTTTACGCCAACGGATTGGTTTTATGGATGTTTAGACACAATGGACTGGGACACAGATCAAGATGGAGATGTCGGAGAAACAGATGATAGTGTTGATATTGCCGCAGAGGTCGTTGTTTCCAGACTTCCCGTGAAATCATGTACTGATGTAACGAATATGATAGAAAGAGTTATAAAATATACATGGAGTCCACCTATGAATAACTGGGAAGATGAATTACTTATGTGTGGAAGAATGCTATATACTATGGAAACATGGAATGGAAACACCATTAGTGATGTACATTTTCATTATGAAAAGGAACACTTGGAAAATGGGTTTCCGTTATGGAACGGAGACGTCATTAGGTTTTTTGATACTGGGACTGATTTTGAAGGTGGAGCAAACTATGATTTTTCAGCGGCAAACCTGCAAGCAGAATTGTCCAAAGGATACCATTTTGTAAATATAGATACTCATGGTCCTGAAATAGATAACTACTTATTTAATAGCTATTTCTTAATGGAACCGGTTGATACTATAGTAGCAGAACCTGGTGATACGACAATTTTATATGAATTATATGACAATCTTGATGCAAGTAATATAATCAACAACGGGAGCACTATCATATTAACTTCAGCATGTCAGGTAAACAGGTTTGATGACATAAGAGGCGATTGCATTGGGGAAGCATTCATGAGAAATCCAAACGGAGGGATCTTATCGTTTATTGCAAGTTCGCGCGATAGTTGGAGATATGCATCTTTGGAGATTGACAAACAAATTCTTCAAGGGGTATTTAATGGACAATACAAAGGGAGATTAGGAAAAACATTATGGGATACAAAAAATGCTATGCAAGGATTATGTAACAATTACGATAATGGATATAGGTGGATTCTTTTTTCCATAAATATGTTGGGAGATCCTGAGATGCCAGTATATATTTCTCAACCAGGTAATATTCCACATTTAAATGTTACTTTTACTAATAACAATTTATCCATTTATACAAGTGATGATAATACACAATTTTGCGTTATGAGTCGTGATGATATGGGAGATAGTTATTATGACATCTCTGATGGTTCTGTAACATATCCCAATATAACAAAGGAAAGAACTTTTTGTATTACGCAAGATGGTTGCTTGCCATACATTGGGGAATGTGCTTCAATAGTCCATTTACAAAACAGACATATCCTTGGTAATTACCATATCTTAGCTTCTCAAACACTAATAGGGAAAAATGTTTCTCCTAACATTAATGAAGGGAGTATTATTATAGAAAAGGGGAAAACTTCCATCAACAGTCCCCAAGGCGTAATCATTCAAAACGATTTTGAGGTAAAATTGGGTGCAGAACTTGAAATTAATGTAAATAATTAATAACTTTGTATCAAAAAGTATTATGAAAAGAATACTATCGTTGACCATCATTTGCATGATTCCCCTTTTTGCTTTTGCAAAGGTGAAGGGCTATCCCACCATTTATTCTGAGTATAAGGAGGATGCTCAGAGGGAGCACCCGGATAAAGAGCCTGATAAAATAGTCACGAATTACTGGCTCTCGTATTATCATACAGAAAATGGAGAATTCGGGAAAATGGAGTATTATGCCTTGCTGGCAGATACCATCATAGGCACCAAGTTTTTCCGCCAAGAAGGAGACAAGGTTTTCTTATTCCACGAAGGGCAGGAACTTCTGCTTATTGACTATGGTTTGAAGGAGGGTGATTCTTTCGTGAGTCCTTGGGGCGAAAGGTTCGTAGTTACGAGGTCCTTTACATTTGATACCTATACCAAATACTACGGTTCCTGGCATAAATGCAGCTCACTATATTCTGGTAACGACTCACCAAAGGTGGTGCATCTGCAATCTTTGGAAGATGAAGGACGGGAAGACGAATGGATGGAAGGCTTAGGTTCCGTCGAATGGGGAATAATACCTCTACAAGTATTGCAAAAGCTTAGTTTATTTCCAGCAAAAGCAGAAAGGATACACCTAATACACGGAAGTTCATCTCTCTATGACTATTCAAGGTCATATACGTTCTCTGGAGATACCCTGTGCGTCAATGATTATTGGCAGCTTAATCGGGAAACATGCTGTGCTGAATGTACCATAAAGGATTATGTCGTTAGTTTAAAAGTGTATAGTGAGAGTGGAGCTACAGACATGGGTCCTAAGAGATTTCAGTTAAAAATACCAGGTTTAAAAGCTGGGACTTACAAAATATTCATGAATGGCGCGTTACGCCGTGAGGCTCTTGTGTGCAAGGGAGCAGACGGAATTGAGTCAATTCAAAATTCTTGCTCCGATGATCTACGCAAGCGTCACTACTTCGCAGATGCCGAGCGCACAATTCATAATGAGGCAGATGCCATCTATGACCTCAGTGGACGGCGGGTGGAGAATCCCAAGCGAGGGCTGTATATTCAGGGAGGGAAGAAAGTTGTGAAGCAGAAATAAAACACCTGTGCTACGATTATTTTCGCTCATTTCGTTTGGACGAGCGAAGGAGGATTATTGTATAATTAAAATAAAATAAAACAATAAAACATTTATGAAATATGGAAGTAAGAAAATAAGTAAAGCTGGTACTATAGCATTAACTTCATGCGATAAGAATGAGGTTAACAATGCTATTGAAATGATCAATGACTGGAGAGCATTACATTTGCCAGCTCTTGATGAATTGCAAAGCTCCCTTCTTCTTTTATTAAAAGAGAATAGAATACATTCTTTTACCGTTTCTCGAAGATTAAAACGAATATCTTCTATTCTAAATAAACTAGACAGGAATCCAAAGTCGAAATTAGGAACAATGCAAGATATTGGCGGATTGAGAATCGTTGTCCGAACAATGGATACGTTAAACAAAGTATTAATTGTATTACTAAAAAACATACCCAACAACTTCGAATTGACGAAACAACCTATTAATTATATAGATAGCCCAAAAGATATTAGCGGGTATAGAAGTATCCATCTTGTATATAAATATCATTCTGAAAATATAGATTTAGATGGAATGAAGATTGAGCTTCAGTTAAGAACGAAATTACAACATTCTTGGGCTATGGCTGTCGAAACCGCAGAACTGATAACTGGGACGGCATTAAAATCCAGTCAAGGTGAAGAAGAGTGGTTAACGTTCTTTAAAGTTGTTAGTTCTTTGTTTGCTATAAAAGAAAGAACACCAGTTATGAAAGAACACAAGGAAAGGGGATATGGTATGAAGGAACTTATGACAATTTTGTATCAAATGAATAAAAAATATAATTTTAATGATACATTAAAGGCACTGAATGTGACATGTTCATTTGCGAAACAAGATAATTATAAGGATGGATATTACATTTTATCCATCAACTTTGAAACAAAAAAAGTAAAAATAAATGCTTTCCCAAAAGAAAATGAGGAATATGCATCGGCATATTATTCAAAAATGGAAAAAAATATGGAAGACTATAAAAATGCTGTAGTTTTAGTATCAGTACCAAAGATGCAACAACTGCAAGAAGCCTATCCTAGTTATTTCCTTAACACGAGAGAATTTCTGAATACAATTGATATTATGATGCATAATTGTGTGCAATGGGGCTGGGCATAAATTGTATTCAAATTGTAGTCATTTTTAAATAATTGTACTCATGGACAATGGATTTGACTTGGTTTCTGGACTCAAAACAAGATGTGTAGATTTCATAAATTAGTATATCAGAATGATGGAAAATATTTTGTTGGTTATATTTGCACTAACCTTTACCAATCAGTATTACTGCATTATTTAGAAAAATCGTATATAGTCTTCTTTATGTATTCATTCAGGTATCCTTCTACTGGCAGATTTCATCGATTTCTGAAGAAAAGAAACCTAAGAGCTGGCTGAAGAGTGTAAGCGCTTTTGCCAATGGTTGGGGAATTTATAGGCTATGAAGGAACGCTTGTCAAACCTGTTGGTATGTAGCACAGAAAGTGAGCGTAGAAAGATGATAGCGGAAATATTGGAGTATAAAGGGTAAAACATCATTCCTTGGAAAAGTATTTTAACGCAAAAAATTACTATAAGCATGAAGAGGTGTGATTTACATATGCATACAGTGCCATCTGTATCTGACAGAACTTTCGTATTTGACAAAGAAGTTCTGAAAGGCTATGTAGAGAAAACTGGTTTGGATGTGATAGCCATTACAAACCACAACCTTTTTGACTATTCCCAGTTTAACGCAATTAAAAGCGAATTGCCCAATACGGTTGTCCTCCCAGGAATAGAAGTTGATTTGGAAAAAGGTCATATTCTGGTCATTGCTAATAATGATGATGGAACTCTTTTTGATTTCAATGCTAAATGTTTGGAGGTACAGAATCTCATTCATACAGAAAATGATTATATTTCATACGATTCATTTTCCCGCATCTTCTCCGACCTAAGCAAATATCTTCTGATACCACACTATGAGAAATCGCCCAAACTTCCTAAAGATATCATAGAAAAAATTGGGCGGAATATAGCTGCTGGAGAAGTGTCAAGTGTAAAAAAATTTATCTATATGGAGAATGAGGCTGACGAAATAACGCCAGTGTACTTTAGCGATTTCAGAGTAGAAAGAGGCGTTATAGAGGGAGACTATCCTGTAAGCCATACGTTTATGGATGTAGATGAGGTGAATGTGAGTACACTGAAACTCTGTCTGATGGATAAAACTAAGGTGTCTTTGACTGCAGAGAAAGGTGTTAAGTTGTTCCCAATATTCCCCAACGGGCAGATGCTCTCAACAGGGTTGAACATTATGTTTGGCAAACGTTCAACCGGAAAAACCTATACATTAAATGCCATCGCAAAGAAATTCGGGGATAGAGCTAAGTACATCAAACAGTTTGAATTGTTGAACACTGGCAAGAATGATTCAGACCAGTTTGAGAATGACCAGAAGGTACGTCAAGAAAGATATGCTGAAAACTTCTTCAAAGAGTTCAGCGAGGTGGTTACTGATATGCTGGAAACATGCTCTGCCGCTGATGATGAGATGAAACTTCAGAAGTATTTGGAAGCAGTGATGGCTTCAGCAACTCAGAGTGATGTTAACGATGTCTTTTCAAAGTCTGCTTTGTTTAATGAGAACACTTACAATGAACAGTATTATGATGAGCTCAAAAAACTGATACTTGCATCTCAAACTTTGATAGAAACGCAGCAATATAAGGAGATTATCAATAGGTATTTGCCAGAAGAGAACCTTAAGGTTTTACTTAAAGAACTGATAGAGTTGTATAGAAGTGATATGCTGGATAGCAAGTTCAGAAAAGAGGTGAACAATATGCTTAAATTGGTGAAGGAATCATTACAACTTAAGTCAGCAGCACCCAGAATCCCGGACATTGACTTATATCAGTATTTCCTGAACAAGAAGAAACGTGAAATCTTTGCTCAAATCGCTATTGCCATCAAGAAGAACCGCGTTGTGAGTCAAGAAAAGGCGGGCAATTTCACCATCAGTGTAACAGCTAGGCCGTTTACAAATGCTACAGATTTAAAGTCTGTTGGATTGAGACAAATATCATTGGCAAATGCCTTTGAAAAGTACTGCGATCCAGTTCAGTATTTAGAGGCATTAAAGGTGGCAGGTGTAGAAAGTGATAGAATATACAAGTTGTTTACAGCTATCGAATATAAAATACTTAATTCATCTGGACTACCTGTTTCAGGTGGTGAACGTTCGGAATTCAACTTCTTGCAAAAAATCAAAGATGCTATCCTGTCAGATATACTACTGATAGACGAACCAGAATCCTCATTCGACAACATCTTCTTGAAGAACGAGGTTAATAAGTTCATTAAGGAGATGGCAGAAAACATGCCTGTGATTATCTCCACACATAACAATACCATAGGAGGTTCTATAAAGCCGGATTATATTCTATATACAGAGAAAAGAATAGAAGGAGGGGTAACGAACTTCTATATGTACAGTGGTTTCCCCGGATCGAAAGAGTTGAAAGACATTAACGGGAACCGTATAGAGAATTATGAGATTACTCTAAACAGCTTAGAAGCTGGTGAAGAGGCGTATACTGAAAGAAAAGGAATTTATGAAACACTTAAAAATTAAAGACCAGAAAGGTTACTTCACAAGGGGCGAGAGTTGGATAGTTATTAGTGAGATGACGAAAGATGATCTGCTAAATCTTGCGCATGCTGCTGTGGAAGAGTCTGATTTTGAAATGGATGCTTATGAAGAGGCACTCCTTCCCAATCCTGCTCATAAGATTATCTACCAAAAGATTAGCGGACAATTACAGGAACTGCATAACAGAAAAGATGCGTTCCAAGAAGAAATCCGCAATATCTATAAGGATGCGTACAACAAATATTGTGTAGAGTAAACAATCTGGTAGTATGTCATTCCGTATAGCAGGCATAAAGAGAGACAAAGGAATCGCCTGTTAAGCAAAATCTAGTTCGTTGACTAACAACGCATTATAAAAGTTGTTAGTTTTTGTTAGTTATAAGCTGCCAAAATATTTGGTGGCTTGTTTTTTTGTTTGGAACTTTGTGGTTGTAAAGATAATCCTTAATGAAGAGACGGCATGTAACTATAACTTTTATCAGTGGTAATTTTACCTACTTTTGCGACATTGAATTATAGAAAATCACAGGCCTGTGATAATTATTTAATTTTAAATTATTAATTTTACAACGAAAAACTATGAAAAAGTTATTTTTAATTGGAGCACTCATCTGCACAAGTTTATGTACCTCTGCATCAACAAGATGGATTACCAGTTGTGGGATTGTTTTTGAAACAGTTTCATTCGAAAACTTTCCAGGTACAATGGCTGAATACGTAGAGTTCCTAATGGATACGAATGAAGATTTTTGCCACGTAAGAGCTTTACCTAGAATTTTCAATGAGGGTGATGATTCGCCAATTATTCCCTAAATCAATAAGAATTTCATAATATGAAACGCCTCGTAATTTTCATTGCATCCCTGATGCTCATTATTTCCTCCAAGGCCCAAAAGACCTATCAGTGGGGTGGTAAGACATACACGCTCCAACTTGGAGAAGAAGGGAAAAAAATAGCAACCCTCGACAAAGAGTCCGTCATCGACACAAGTATCTTTGAGTGCATCTACTACCATCTATCTTCAGACCCCGTACTCAATGAGTCAAGAGAAGAGTATGATATATTGCTTGCTGGCAGGAAATATGCAAAATACATGAATTACGAGGCGTTTGCCTTTGATTCCGTTCTCAACTATTATGACAGGGACAAGATTACAATTGAAGATTATCTTCTATTGAGCTATCAATATCCATCAAGGGACTACTCATACATCATAAAAGAAAGTAGTGGGAGGAATGAAATTCACGATAATGTTTACATCAACTACTTCACCTACGAAGACAATAACTTAGCCTTTGGATGGGCATTACTGAATGACACACTGACTGTTTGCGGCCACCTATGCCACATGGCAACTTGCAAGTTCCGAGGACGCGACTGGACGGCATGGTATGCCGAGGACATCCCCTCCAACCAAGGTCCTTGGAAGTTTTCAGGTACGCCCGGCATGATTTTACAAATCGAGGATAGTGAACGAGAGCATGTGTTCAGGGCCACGTCCATACGTTCGGGGAAAAGTGCCATCAAGTTGGTTCATAGTCTAGAATCCAAAACAAATAGGGAATGGTTCAACAAGGCTCTCCGGGACTACATGACCGACCCCACGGGAACTCAGCAGACATCTGGTGTGGAAGTCAAAGTAATAAATGGAACTGATAATCGCATCAGGCAACGCCGCCGTTTCTTCAACCCCATCGAGAAGGAATGAAAAAGTGGTTGCTCGTACAGTGCCTGTTGGCATGGTCCCTCTTCATTGGAGCACAGACACGCATTAGCGGACAAACCGTTGATGCCAAGGGGGAGGTGCTGCCGGGCATCATAGTGAAGGCGTTGGCGGCCGACGGGCAGCGAATGCTGGGCTACGACGTATCGGACGGCGAGGGACGATACAACATATCACTGGCAGCAGGACAGGAACCTGCAAAGATTGTCCTTGCCGGCATGGGCTACCGAACTGTGGAGCGCGGGGGAGGCAAGGGCAACATCGACATGGGACGCATCACCATGGAGGAAGCAGAACTGGAACTGAAGGAAGTGACCGTCAAGGCTCCGCCTGTACACAGCAAAGGTGACACCATCACTTACATCGTGGACCAGATGAAGGACAAGAGCGACCGAAGCATCGAGGACGTCATCAAGAAAATCCCTGGCATAGAGGTCGATCAGCAAGGCCACATCAAATATCAGGGCGAGGCCATCAACAAGTTCTACATCGAGGGACTGGACATGCTGGGCGGTCGCTACACACTGGCCTCGCAGAACATTCAGCCCGACGACATCGCCAGCATCAGTGTATATGAGAATCACCAGCCCAAGCGCGTCCTGCAGGGCATCGAATACAGCAAGCAGGCAGCCCTGAACCTGGCCATGAAGCGCAACCGCATGATGCGCCCCATCGTTACGGCCACCTTGGGCGCCGGCTATGGCGACGAACCGCTGTGGCTGGCTGAGGGAACGGGACTCTTCATCAGTCCCAAGAAACAGTATCTGCTGACGGCAAAGACAAACAATACCGGAAACTTCTACGACAAGGAGACGACCGACTTCTTCGCCACTTCCATTTTCCCGGCTACGATGGCAAAGAACATGCTGACGGCAGCCAGTAGCGACAATGCCCACATCGCACGCGACCGATACGTAAACAACCGCTCGGCCACGGGCTCGCTGAACACCATCCGTAAACTGCGTGAGGACCACACGCTGTCGCTCAACGCCGGTTACCACTTCAACCGCCTCAGTTCGTTCCAGAGCCAGTTATCGGACTACTGGCAACAGGACGCACCCAGCATACTGACTCGCGAGGATATCAGTGGCAAGAGTCGTCGCCACGGCGGATGGCTGACCCTGCGTTACGAGCGCAACGAGAAGGGGACCTACCTGTCGGAGACACTGAATGCCGAAGGCTCGCTCACCCAATTAACTGACCACGTCAATGATGGTTCACAAGTTCGACAACACATCCGCACCGACTACTACGCTCTGGACAACCGTGTGAGCGCCATTTGGCGTCGAAACAACAGACTTTTCACTCTGAACAGCGACGTGGCTTTGGCTCAAGTGCCACGCAGTACGTTGGAGGCGGTCATTTCCGACCGCGACTCAATGTTCGTAGGACAGGACGTCAGCAGCCTGAAGTTCCGCACAGCCCACTCCACCTCCTACGGCTGGGTGCTGGGCGGACGGTCTGTCATCTCAATCAATGCACGTTTACAGGCCGATTACGACCGCCTTTCTGCTGAGAATCCAACCGACAATGGACTCTATTCGGGTTACATCATCCGTACCAGCGTCTATCCTTCCTATAAGTATAGTACCAACAACCTCAACTGGGAAGTGAACATCCCCCTGCACATGATAGACTTGCGATACACCGACCGTCTGGCCGACACGCACCTCTCCTATCACCGGCCATTGGCCAGTGTGCGAACATCGTTCAGTTACCGCATCGGTGCCAAAACTCGCTTCAACCTAGGCGGCGAGGTCTCACGCTCACTTGGCAACCTGCGCGACGTGGTTCTCATCCCCATCCACACCACCTATCGCCAGACTCAGACCTACGGCACAGGTCTGCTCAACCAGAGCACACGCATTTCGCTCAATGGTTCGGCCAGCTATCGCAACCCCCTACGCGGCACCAACTATTCAGCCAACGTGCAGTATCAGTACGGGCGAAGCAACCGCATGAGCGGCAGCAACATCACGACAGACAATACGGAAACGGTGTGGGCCGACTTCAGCAACGGCAGCAACATGTGGATTGCAGGTCTGAACATAGCCAAAAACCTGCTGGGAACGGGAACGATACTGACCTTCGCTGCCAATCTGGCCAACCTGAGTGCCCAAAGCCTACGACAGGGAATGGCATACCGAATGGCCAACAATACGCTAACGATGAAGGTTAACTCCCACAGTACCCTGCTCAATCGCCGACTTATCATAGACGTCGATTGCCAGTATGTGCTCTCGACCCAGCGCATTGCCATCCAGTCGGGCAACAACCTGCGTAACGACATAGTTCCCTCCCTACGACTTACCGTCTGCCCCACCGACCAATGGGAACTCTACACCCGTGCTTTCATGGGCTACGTACAGAACAACGGCAGTTCGTTCGACAGCAATTTCTATATCGACGCCGGCGTTCGCTATATCCACAAACGCTTCGAAGCCGAACTGACGGGTAAGAACCTGACCAACCAACACGACTACACACAGCGTCGCTTTGCCACACTCGACCGCTTTACATACACGTATAAACTACGTCCAATCGAGATTATGGCAGTTTTCCGCATAAATCTGAATAGAGAATAGCAGCAAAACAAAATGCCCAAATCAAAGTCGAGGCCAACGGAATGGCAAGCGAGGGCTGTATATCCAGGGAGGGGAATAAAGTTAAAAAGGTGATAATTTAATAAAGAAATATAAAAGAAAACAATAACCTTATAATAAATAGCAACTTTTTGGATGTGTGAAAGATAGGCCGCATCTCGAAAATTCAAAGAAAAGAGATTTTTCCTTTGGCATTTTACTCGATTTGCACTATCTTTGCTCCTCGAAATATAGTAGATAGAGCGACAGCTTTCTGAACTACTCACAAAATTACCACCAAAATTGAGACACAGGAAGACTGCTGTTAGCTCACACTCGGACATGGGTGTGGGCTTTAGCGGTATCCATCTGTGTCGAGGTGTGTGGTAATACCCGTGAGTAGATGTTCTTGCCGTTACTGCCCGCATCCTTTTTTAGGACCTTATTATTTACTATATTTCAAACAATTATGGAAATGAATTTCAATGAAGAGAATCCCGGCAATCCATGCGGACGTGACGGTCAGTCATCGTCCGCAGAAGTCCTAAAACAATTGATGACAGAACTTGGTGCCCTGCTGCATGCCCATCCGCAACATGGCGGCATCGTCATCAACTACTACAACTCAGTGGGACAGCGCATAGACAGCGTGAATACCCAGAACTTTGCCACAGACAAGTGGCTCAGCCAGTTTGTTCGGGATAAAACAAGCAGACCTACTCTTCCTGATGCACTAAACACTGACGAAGCAAAGACTCTTTGGAACAAGGCGAAAGAGGCGGGATTCGTTGATGAATGTTTCCAACCGCTCATTTCCAGGACTCAGTCGGCTATCCTGGCCGACGAGATGGCCGAACGACTGGGCATCAAGGAGAAGTGGAAGGTGTTTGAAACACTCTGGAATCGTAAAAGCATGTATCACGACTATTACGAAGCTCTCAACCAGAATCAGACCTTGAAGTTCCGCGATTCGATAAGGGAACTTTTCGGATAAACGCCTAATCCTGCACTTTCGACATACCCCCAATATGTACCCACCATATTGGGGGTATATGTTGCTGGCATTTCGTAACTTTGCCGTGAAGAATCAAAACGACAAATGACATGATTGATGTATCAGTATTTCGGAACTTTTGGGACACGACGCCGGCCAGCAGCACGCTGGAGGCGATGGTGGAGGCGATTCGCTCCGACCAGCGTACACGTGAACTGACGGAGGGGTATCGGCAACAAAAGCAGGAGCACCTGAAGAACGAGAGTATGCTCTTTGCCGTACCTTGCATCTTCGAAGGTGGAAAGGCGCAGAAACATGTGGTGAGGCTGACGGGCATGGCGATGGTGGATATGGACCACATAGCGAATGAAGAATTAAGAATTAAGAAAGAAGAATTGAAGACTGACCCGCATACGCTGCTGTGCTATACCACCATCAGTGGAAAGGGATTGCGGGTGCTGTACCGCTACGAGCTGGATGAGGGGTTTGAGCTGAAACAGCAGATACAGTTCTACAAGAAGGCGTTTCTGGTTGGTAACGCCTATTACGAGCGGTTGATTGGGGTCAAGGCCGACGGTCAGTGCAAGAACGTGACGCGACTGTCGGTGGTGGCGCATGATGCGGGGGTATATTACAATCCAGAGGCTGAATCGTTTACGAAGGAGTGGATAAACCGCGAATGGGAGCAGACGCAACAGCCGATGAAGGAGGAGCGCAAGCGTAACAGGGAACTGGCCCGAATCCGTGCGCTCTTTGCTAAGACGATTAGGCCGGAGGTGGAGAGCGAGGGGGCGGTATATGCGCCAGGCTCGCACAACGACTATGTGATGCGGGTGGGCTACCGACTCAACCAGTTCGGGTTCACGAAAGAGGTGGCCATGGAATGGGCGGCAGAGGAGTTCAACGATTATGACAAGGCAGCCTCGGTCGTTGAATCGTGTTACGAGAAGACGGAGGAGCATGGCACACGAGGTGGACGGAAGCACCCTCATGGGCGGTTCACGGATAGTAGCGGACAGGCTACGGTGGAAGAGATAAAGGCTTTCCTACGAGGGAGAATCCTGCTGCGGCACAATGTGATAACGGGGCGAACAGAAGTGAAAAATGAACAGGTGGAAGGGAAAAATGAACAGGGAAAAGGGAACAGTGAAAGGGGAAAAGGGAAAAATGAAGACTGGCAACCGATAACGGACAGGGTGGTAAATTCGTTGTGGGCAGAACTGTCGAAGACCAAAGTCGTGAAAGCACAGGACATCTACCGCGTGATAGAGAGTGACTTCGTGCCCGAGTTCCACCCGTTCAAGGAATATCTACAGAACCTCCCCCCTACCCCTCCCTGCGAGGGAGGTGACCCCATCCGTGAGTTGGCAGATACCGTAAGGGTGAAAGGTGGCGAGGAGGAGCAACGGCTGTTCTGCGAATACCTGCGGAAGTGGCTCGTGGGCATGGTGGCAGGATGGGTGGACGACACCGTGGTGAACAACGTCATACTGGTGCTAATCGGCGAACAGGGGTCGTACAAAACCACGTGGTTCAACTACCTCCTGCCACCCGAATTGTCAAAATACTCCTACACCAAGACCAACGCCAACCGCATGGGGCGCGACGACCTGCTGACACTCGCACAGTACGGTCTCGTATGCTGCGAGGAGTTGGACACCATGTCGCCCAAGGACCTTAACCAGCTGAAGGCCGCCGTGACGATGCCCTCGATAGACGAACGCGCCGCATACGCCCACTTCCACGAGCACCGCAAGCACATTGCCTCGTTCTGCGGCACGGGCAACAACGTGCAGTTCCTCAGCGACCCGACGGGAAACCGACGCTGGTTGCCGTTCGAGGTAGAACACATCCGTTCGCCCCGGGAAACGCCCTTCAATTACGAGGGAATCTATCGTCAGGCCTATACGCTCTATCGTGAGGGTTTCCAATACTGGTTCTCCCGCGAGGAAATCACGCGTCTGTCGACCCACAACCGCCAGTTCGAGACGCCCCGACTGGAGCACGAGCTGGTGCAGATGTACTTCCGGAAACCTGGCGAGCGCGAGGCTGGCGAGTTTATGTCCGTGGCACTGGCCATGCAAATTGTGGGCGTGGGCATCACACAGAAACTCTCAACCGTCTCGTTGGGACGCGCCTTTGTGGAACAGGGCTACGAACGCCGGACCTACCATAACACACGCGGCTACATCGTGGTGCTTCGCACGGGTGAAGAGATGCGCATGATCCGTCACCTCATGGCGCATGACTCCACTGCCGAAACCAAGAACGAAACCGATACAGGAACTTTTCTCCGTTTCGTGAGTTCCCGCGTACGCGCGAGTGGTTTGTCAAAACGAGTGTAAAGATGTGTATGTGTAAGGGTTAAAGGTTAAGGGTTAAGGGTTAACGGTTAACGGTTAAGGGGTAAGGGTAAAGGGTTAACGGTTAACGGTGAGGGGTGAGAGGTGAGAGGTGAGAGGTGAGAAAAAAATAATAATATTCGAACTATGAAAGCAATGTCGAAACAACAGTTGGCCGACTGTGCCGGTGTGAGTGTGAAAACGCTGATGGGGTGGTGCAAACGCTACCGTGCGGAACTCGAACGGATGGGCCTGCAACCGAAAGCCCGTGTCCTGCCCCCGAATGTCGTCCGCTTCATCGCCGAACGGTACTGCATCGATGTAGAATAGCCCCTGCCCTGCCACCCGCGTAGTCTGCCTTATCGCGCCATAATCTGCTTTATTGTGCCGGGACGACCCTAAACGGAAAGCGCGACCACAGGATGTTGTAACTTTGCTCTTGCTTTTGGGACAAGAACGACTGAGGGCTGTGGCTCAGCTTAGTTCGAACAAGTCTGGCTCTGCGTTCGTCTTGCATCTCAATTGATCTTACTTTCGAGGGAAGCGGATGCGGAGGCAGGGGCACGGCCACGGCAACAAGAGGCAGCCAATCCGTAAGTACTGCGACAACATCCAACAGACCGCCGTCAAGGCTCGCCCGGTCCCGTCCGTCCCTCGCTTTTGTCTAACTTAAAAAGTAAAGCGTATGAAAAATTCCAAATGGGCAGCAGTCCGCAAGGTTCTCCAGATCCTTGCCACCATCATCACCACCATCGCCGGCACACTCGCCGTGCAGTCGTGCATGGGGTAAGAAATAAAACATCAGCATTTATTTCTTGCAAGACAATGCGTGAGATTAAGATGATTGTGATTCACTGCTCGGCCAGCCGGTGCGACCGCGACTTTCCGTTCGAGGCTCTCGACCGCTACCACCGCTCACTCGGATGGAAGGGGTGTGGATATCACTACTATGTGACCCGCGACGGACGTATCCACGTCGGGCGAAGGGAGTCGGAGGTGGGTGCACACGCCGGTCCGAAATACAACCGACACAGCATCGGCATCTGCTATGAGGGCGGTCTGAATCCGCAGAACCAGCCTGCCGACACACGCACCGAGGCACAGATCCGGGCAATGCACTCTCTGGTGGCAGACTTGCGAAGGCGATACCCGGGTGCGGAAGTCCTCGGCCATCGCGACCTCCCCGGCGTTCACAAAGCCTGCCCCTGCTACGACGTTCGTGCCTCAACATAGCTATGATGAAGGGGGCAAAATAGGTATTTTGAAGTCACGACATACCTATGTTGAAGCCACAAAATACCTATGCTGAAATCGCACCACTGATTGAAGAAAAAGAAGTGTATTAAAATTATTAACAAACTAAAAACTATTTAATTATGCCGATAAAGTACAGTCTGTCTGCACGTCTGATGAATCCGTCGGAAAAGGACAGCGAAAAGCGAGTGTACCCCATGGCGCAGTACACCGAACTGATGAACATGACCGAATTTGCCCGTCACATCCAGTCGCACGGAAGTCCCTTCACACGCGATGTCATCGTGGGTGTGCTGACCGCGGCCGTCGATTGTCTGCGCGAACAGTTGGTGGCCGGCAAGAAGGTGAACTTCGGTGAGATGGGAGCCTTCTACGTCACCCTGCGCAGTGAGGGCGTGGAGGATGCGGACTCGTTCGACCCCAACGTACATGTGAAGAACATCCATGTCCACTGGGAACGCTCGAAGTTCTTCGCTGACCTGAAGGGCGACACGGACGTCAAGTGGGAACATACCCTGACGCGCAAGGAGATGGCCGAGGCCAGGAAAGAGTCGAAGAAGGAGGCAACGGAGGCAACGGGAAGCACACCCTCTTCAGGTGGCGGCTCATCCTCTGGCGGCAGCGGCAGTGGAGACTCTGGAGACGTTACTCCTTAAGCAAAAGAAGCCCCTCCCCACGCTTGCCTCCGTCGCAAGCTCCCCAACGCTCGCCCGGCCTTCAAGACGCTTGCGTAACGAAGAGGAGCAAGAAGGTCTAGTGATGGACCATGATGCTGACCTACGCAGTGTATCAGGTTTGGCTGATTGTCAATAAGGATATTTAATCCATAATACATCCATCAGCGAATAAAAGTAAGGCGGAACACCCTATCGGATGCTCCGCCTTATTATATGATCATCAGTGAGGTTGGGTGATGAGTACCTTTTTCCCATCCTTAATGTAGACCCCTTTTCGTGGTCGTTTAACGGGTTGTCCCAAAAGGTTGTAGTACATAGTGTTTCCTACGATTTGATAAGTTGGACTGACCTTCTGAGGAACATCATTCAAGTGATACTGTTCATCCAGATAGTGCAAGCGGTCTGCTACCCATTGCTCCCACCGCTGCAGGGAGTCGAGTTGCGAGTTGCGCAGGTAGGGCCGAACGCCTGAAACTTCCTGAATAGCCTCCCACAGGCGACCCTCCAACTTGCACTTATCACCTGCAAGGTACTTCGTAGAGGCATTGTAATTGGGTGTTCCCTTATACAATGACCATTCGGTACTAGGTTTCCATCCCGTATTGCATATAGCCTCACCGTAGCACGGACTATCGGGCCAGCGGGTTCGTTCTTGCTTGTACACATCTTCCCCTACGCGCAGACACCAGTCCTGCATGAGAGGTAGTATATTGTCCGTTGTGAGCACCCCTTTCTGCCGGAGTTCAGCATATCGCAGGTGCAAGTCATGTTTGTAATATCGCTCAACCCAATAGAAGGGTCCCTCGGTCAGTGGGTCGTGGTCCCATACAGCAGGGCGCACCACGCCATACAGATTGACACCAAAAGTTTGGTCCAAGTCGTAAGGAACCACCATCCACTTGCGCCCGTCGTAAGTAAACCACTGCCAATTCTTCAGGGAACCATCGCAATTGCACACAAACTGATAAAATACATCATAGTCCAATAGGCTGGCTATGTCAAAACGTTCCTCCAGAGCTTGTCTCATGCCTACACTGTCGGTGCCCGACGCCTCAAGGGCTGAGAGTTCGGCATGGTATTGGCTAAGTTGAAGAATGGCTTCTTTTGTTCGGTCAGTGCAGTACGTGTCCTTTGGATGTCGAATGTCGAACTGCCCCCACGCGACTGAGCCTCGGAACAAGGTCGTATTATTCAGATTACCGTCCAGATGGATGTGCAGTTCCTCGGTCTTTGCCATATTCATGTTCTTACGACTCTTCTTCAACTGCCATGCATATAGTCCGTGGAACTTTCCTTCGATGTACACAATACAAGGGAATCCGTCGGGTAGACAGCGAGCACGCTTTGAGTTCACGAGATATCCACCCCTTTCCCAATAAGGAGCACGGTCAGCCACCATCTGACGGAAGAGTTTGTATCCCACCTCGCCTATGCCACGACTGAAGTCGGTGTAGAATGCCTTGAAGTGGAATTCGTCTTGTGTCACCCACTCACCGATACGGATATCGGTTGTGTTGGTGCCCGTCCAATCGTCTTCACAAAACTGACATGCGAAGTTTCGTTTGGGGAATTTCAGCGACCAACTGCCTTGTGCCTTTACAATCGCACGTTTCCGGAAATAGTGGTTGTGACCGTCGTACACCTCAACCCAGACTTGTCGTACATCCGTCTTGTTCGCAGGCAAGTCTGTCAGTCCCGTAATATTCACCAACGCCAGCCACGGTTCGTCGATTTCTATGCTTGTCTCCTCACTGAAATCCTCCAATCCTGACGTGGCATCTTGACCATACTTTTCCACCATGTCCCCGAATGTCGGTAACTTATCAGTCTCGCCCGTTATGTCTGGCGTAACGTACCAATCCACGTGCATCGTGTCCGTCTGCAGACTGTCAGCCTCACTCGCTCGTAGACTGATTCCCACCAAAAGCAACATGAGTTGCAAGCATATCGTTCCTTTCATTCTACTCCTCTCTTATCCCTATAATCCACAATTTTGCAAAACATTGCATGAGGATGGAAAGTTTTTATCGAAAACATGACTGTCGAATTCCAAACTTGAAAGTAATCCCGCAAGGGTAAAAGCAAAGCGGAGCACCCTATCGAATGCTCCGCCTTTGCCTATCGGTTATTCAGAGAATTCAGATTATTCGAAGTTCTCCGAGTGTTCAATCATTCAAATCATTCCTTATCCAGCAGGATGTTCATGATTTCGCAGGCAGCCTTGGCCACAGAGGTACCAGGACCAAAGACGGCGGCTACACCAGCCTTATAAAGGAAGTCGTAGTCCTGAGCGGGAATAACACCACCAGCAATGACCATGATGTCCTCGCGGCCGAGTTTCTTCAATTCCTCAATGAGCTGCGGGATGAGCGTCTTGTGACCAGCAGCCAGAGAGCTGGCACCAACCACATTCACGTCATTCTCTACAGCCTCGCGAGCAGCCTCAGCGGGTGTCTGGAACAAGGGACCCATGTCGACGTCGAAACCGCAGTCGGCATAGCCTGTTGCTACAACCTTGGCACCGCGGTCGTGACCGTCCTGACCCATCTTGGCTACCATGATACGAGGACGACGACCCTCCTTCTTTGCAAACTCTTCGGTCAACTGACAAGCCTTCTCGAAGTCCTTGTCGTTCTTACTTTCACTGCTGTACACGCCTGAAATAGTTCTAATTACTGCCTTGTAACGTCCTACGACAGCCTCGCAAGCGTCACTGATTTCTCCCAATGTAGCGCGGTGGCCTGCAGCCGTAACGGCGAGGTCGAGCAGGTTGTGCTCCGACTTCTTGCCGTCGGCAAACTCCTGTACGCACTTCGTGATGGCCTCCAGGTCCTTCTTCACCTGTTCGTTGTCGCGGTTGGCACGGAGCTTCTTCAGTCCTTCCTCCTGCTCCAGGCGAACAGCGGTGTTGTCGATTTCCAGGATGTCGATGGGGTCCTCGTGGTCGAGGCGATACTTGTTCACGCCCACGATGGTCTGCACGCCAGAGTCGATGCGAGCCTGAGTGCGGGCAGCGGCCTCCTCGATGCGCATCTTGGGCAGACCCGTCTCGATGGCCTTGGCCATACCACCCAGTTTCTCAATCTCCTGGATGTGCTCCCAAGCCTTATGTACGAGTTCGTCGGTCAGTTTCTCTACATAATACGAACCAGCCCAGGGGTCGATGTGCTTGCACACCTGCGTCTCGTTCTGGATGTAGATCTGCGTGTTACGTGCGATTCGAGCCGAGAAGTCGGTGGGCAATGCGATGGCCTCGTCGAGGGCGTTGGTGTGCAGCGACTGGGTGTGACCCAGCACGGCAGCCATAGCCTCGATACAGGTTCGACCTACATTGTTGAAGGGGTCTTGCTCGGTGAGTGACCAACCTGAGGTCTGCGAGTGAGTACGCAGGGCCATAGACTTGGGGTTCTTGGCACCGAAGCTCTTCACAATCTTTGCCCACAACAGACGACCGGCACGCATTTTGGCAATCTCCATGAAGTGGTTGACGCCGATGGCCCAGAAGAATGAGAGGCGGGGTGCGAAGGCATCCACGTCGATGCCGGCATTGATACCTGCACGCAGGTAGTCCATACCGTCGGCCAGGGTGTAGGCCAGCTCGATGTCGGCGGTGGCACCAGCCTCCTGCATGTGGTAGCCGGAGATGGAGATGCTGTTGAACTTAGGCATCTTCTGCGAGGTGAACTCGAAGATGTCGGCGATGATCTTCATCGAGAATGCTGGCGGATAGATGTAGGTGTTGCGCACCATGAACTCCTTCAGGATGTCGTTCTGGATGGTACCAGCCATCTCCTCGAGCTGAGCGCCCTGTTCCAGACCGGCATTGATGTAGAAAGCCAGCACGGGCAGCACGGCACCGTTCATGGTCATGGAGACAGACATCTTGTTCAAGGGGATGCCGTCGAAGAGCACCTTCATGTTCTCCAGCGAGCAGATGCTCACGCCGGCCTTACCTACGTCGCCTACGACGCGGGGGTTGTCGGGGTCGTAGCCGCGGTGTGTAGGTAGGTCGAAGGCTACAGAAAGACCCTTCTGACCAGCAGCCAGGTTGCGGCGATAGAAAGCATTTGACTCTTCAGCCGTAGAGAAACCGGCATACTGACGGATAGTCCACGGGCGGAAGGGATACATCATACTATACGGACCACGCAGGAAGGGAGGAATACCGGCAGCAAAGTCGAGGTGCTCCATGCCTTCGAGGTCTTCTTTCGTGTAAACGGGTTGAATGTCAATCTGCTCAGGTGTCTTCCAGTTGGCAGTGATTCCATTCTCCTTTTGCCAGTCAAGGCCATTCTTGGCTTCAATCCCAGCAAATATGTCTATATTCTTAAAATCTTTTTTCATATCGGACCCTCTCCCCGCTCCCCCTTGTAGGGGGAGAGTAGAATGTTTTTGTGGGGAGGAATTCTACATATTTAATTATTATTGTTATCTATGTTTATCCCAGTAACCACCCCCTCCCTAAAGGGAGGGTGAGGGGAGGGTCTTTTATATCCCGAGCTTTTGGTTATACTCTTGCAGTGTCTTCAACTGGTCGACACGTACGTGGATGAAATTCTCAATGCCTGCGGCCTTCAGATCCTCTGAGCAAGCGGGAGCACCAGCTACAACGAACATGGCGCGGCCGTCGAGGTACTTGAAAGCGGGGATAGCGTACTCGGCATACTCGTCGTCGCTCGAACAGATGACAACGATGTCGGCACCAGCAGCAAGGGCTGCATCGACACCCTCCTCAACAGTCTTGAAGCCCAGGTTGTCGATAACCTGATAGCCTGCTGCAGCGAGGAAGTTGCACGAGAACTGAGCACGAGCCTGACGCATGGCCAGATTGCCGATGGTGAGCATAAAGGCCACGGGAACCTTTGCTGCCTTCTCAGTGGTCAGGCGCAGGGTCTCGAAATCGCTAGCCAGACGGCTGGTGTGCAGAGCAGGAACATCGGCATCGCCAGAGTGCTTGCATGTGCAATCACAAGCCAGAGGCTCTTTGCCTTCGCTCTTCTCAGTGAAGTTGGGGAACTGGTTGGTACCCAAGAGGAATTCCTTACGCTTGCCAACATTAGCATGACGAGTCTTGTCAGTCTCATTCAGTGTGTTTTGGATGGTGCCAGCCTGAACTGCAGCCAGGAAACCACCTTCTTCCTCGACAGCGAGGAACAGCTTCCAGCCTTCCTTTGCAATAGCCGTTGTCAGTTCTTCTACGAAATAAGAACCACCGCTTACGTCCACAATCTTGTTGAAGTGGCACTCTTCCTTCAGCAGCAACTGCTGGTTGCGAGCGATGCGCTCTGCAAAGTCTGTGGGCACTTCATAAGGAGTGTCAAACGGAGTAACAACCATTGAGTGGATACCTGCAAGGGCAGCACTCATGGCCTCGGTCTGTGAACGCAGCATGTTCACGTAAGAGTCGAACACCGTCTGGTTGTAAGTCGTAGTAGAAGCATTGATGACCATCTTGCAAGCGCAGTCGCACTTAGGCTCATACTGCTTCACGATCTGTGCCCAAAGCATGCGTGCAGCACGGAACTTGGCAATCTCCATAAAGTAGTTGCCACCTACACCCATGTAGAACTTAATCTTCTTTGCAGCCAAGTCAACGGGAACGCCAGCCTCTACCATCTCTTCGAGGTACTCCTTACCCCAAGCAAGGGCATAACCCAGTTCCTGATAAACGTAGGCACCCGAATTGCAAAGCAAATCGGAATGAACCATCACGCAACGCAGGTTGGGGAAGTCCTTCAGTTTCTCCACCAGCTTAGGCATGTCGGGCAGCAACATAGTGGTGTCCTTACCCTTCATGAGCATGCGCTCAATGGGGTCGAAACCAATGCCACCGACAATCTTCTCCTTGTCATAGCCTTTCTTCTCGTAGTATTCCACCACGATGTCGGCCAGTTCCAAGGCGTGACGCTGACAGGTGCGGAAGCTAACCTCCACACAGTCGCAATAGATGCCATCCAACAAGGTCTCGATGAACTCCTTGCTGACCTTCTCACCAGGGATGCGGAATCCCAGCGAGTCAACGCCGCGGTTCAGAATGTCCAGTGCCTTAGCATTGGCCTCCTTAGCATCATCGGCCTTGATGTTCTGACGAACATACCACTGGTTGTCGGCCTTTTTGTTACCTCTCACGAATGGGAACTCTCCAGGCAGAGCATTGACGAGGGGCAACTTGTCAACGTCCTCCTTTCTGTAGAAGGGTTCCATGGAGAAACCTTCATTGGTTCTCCACACCATCTTCTTCTGATAGTCGGCACCTTTGAGGTCAACCTCAATCTTATCACGCCATTCTTGACGTGAGGGCGCAGTAAAATCAGAGAAGAGTTTCTCTGTTTGTTTTGCCATGTCTCTATCTATATATATAAATAATGTGTGTAAAGTGCTACAAAGATACAAATAAGCGAGGGAAATGCCAAATTTATTTGAGCATTTTCGAGCAGGAGTATTTAAATACCAAAGGCAAGAGCAAGGGAAGTCCCCATTTTAGGAGAGTCAAAGACCATCATCTCAAATCATATAGGCGTGTATTGAGAGTTGATGTAACATTATCGTAACGCGTTTTGTTTTGCAAGAATACTGAATCTGCGTAACTTTGCCAGCGAACTTAGAACTGTGAAACAAATAACTTATTATTATGGAATACACAATTATTGCAAGCAAACTTTTAGGTGCACTTGGTCTGCTCATCTTTGGCATGAAAATGATGAGTGACGCCTTACAGAAAATGGCAGGACCACAGTTGAGACACATGTTAGGAAGAATGACAGCAAACCGGCTGGCGGGGATGCTAACGGGAACTATGGTTACATGTGCTGTACAATCGTCATCGGCCACAACGGTGATGACAGTGTCATTCGTTTCTGCCGGACTGTTGACACTCGGACAAGCCATATCTGTCATCATGGGAGCAAACATCGGTACTACACTGACAGCATGGATTATGTCGCTGGGTTATAATGTTGACCTAAGCAACATCATTTTTCCTGCTTTCATGCTTGGTATCATACTTATATATAGGAAACGGCAACGTTACGTAGGTGACTTCCTCTTTGGCATTGCGTTCATGTTCTGGTCATTGATCATGCTCAGTGCGGCAGGCAAGGAACTGGATTTGGAGCACAATGAAGCCGTAGTAGCATTCTTTGCCTCGTTTGACACGTCGAGCCACCTTACCATTCTCGCTTTTTTGGCCATCGGCACTGTGATAACCTGCATCGTTCAATCGTCAGCTGCAGTTATGGCCATCACCATCCTGCTCTGCTCCACAGGAGTATTGCCCATCCACCTCGGCATAGCCCTCGTTATGGGTGAAAACATCGGTACGACGGCCACTGCCAATCTTGCGGCAATGGGTTCTGGATTGGAGGCACGACGAGCAGCCTTAGCTCACCTCATGTTCAACGTGTTTGGCGTGTTTTGGGTACTCTGCGTGTTCTATCCTTTTGTCAATGGTGTTTGCTATTTGGCAGGTTATGACCCTTCGGTTTCCGGACAAACCACTCGCCTACCCGTGGTGCTTGCCATGTTCCATACTTGCTTCAACGTCACAAACACGCTATTGCTCATAGGTTTCATTCCACAATTTGAACGTGTAGTGCGTTGGTTGCTACCACAAAAGACCGAAACCGCCGGTGATGGACAAAACCTGAAATACATACAGGCAGGCCCGATGGCGACCCCAGAAATTGCTGTCTTTGAGGCAGAAAAGGAAACAACTCTCTTTGCAGAACGCATGCACGCAATGTTCGCGATGGTCACTCAACTGATGGACGACACTCATGCCGATTCCTTTGACGAAAAATATGCGGCCATAGAGCGTGAGGAAGATATTTCCGACAAGACGGAACAAGCCATAGCCGACTATCTGGCACAACTTTCGAATGACCACCTAAGCGACACAACAAAGCAGAAGATAAGGCAGATGCTGCGTGAGGTGAGTGAATTGGAAAGCATAGGTGATGCTTGCTATAAAATAGGCCGTACATTAGCCCGTCATCGTGAACTCAGTCTCGCCTTCGTCGCTTCACAAAGTGACAACCTTCACATGATGAGAGACCTCACCAACAATGCCCTACAACAGATGTGCAAAGTGATGCACGGCCATCGTTCTGAGCACAATATCAATGAGACCTATCGCATTGAGAACGAGGTAAACTTGCTTCGCAATCGGTTGAAGGAGGAAAACATTCAGGCCATTAACAACCATGAATACAGTTATGCCCTTGGCACACTCTATTTCGACATTATCAGCGAGATGGAAAAACTTTGTGACTACATTGTCAATGTCGTAGAAGCAAGATTTGGAAAATAATTCGTACCTTTGACCTTCGTCTTAGGTACTCACGTTCGGAAAAATGCATACAAGTTTGCGTTTTCGCTCACTTAATCGTACCTTTGACCCTGAAATGAAGAAGAAACGAATTCTAGTCGTTGATGACGAGCAAGACTTGTGCGAGATCCTGCGCGTCAACCTTATGGCAGAGGACTATGAGGCAGAGGTTGCCTATTCGGCTACGGAGGCCTTACGGAAGGATGTCGGAGGATTCGACTTGCTAGTGCTCGACGTGATGATGCCAGGCATGTCTGGGTTCGAGATGACCAGACAAATACGCACGTCAGGCATTGACATCCCCATCATTTTCCTGACGGCAAGGGACGCCGAAGAGGACAAGTTGGAAGGTTTTGAACTAGGTGCAGACGATTATATCTCGAAGCCCTTCTCCGTGCGCGAACTGATGGCAAGGATACGTGCCGTGCTAGCAAGAACAGCAACAAATGATAAGGAAACAACCAGTCCATTGATTTTTGAAGGACTGACGATAGACCTCTCTCAGAGGAAAGTAATGGCCGATGGCGAAATCCTTAACCTAACAAAGACGGAACTAGAACTGCTTCGCTTACTACTAAGCCACAAAGGGCAGGTGTTCTCGCGCCAGCAGTTGCTCAGCGAGGTCTGGCCAAGCGATGTGATTGTTACCAACCGCACAGTAGACGTCAACATCACACGACTGCGTAAGAAATTGGGACACTATGGTCAACACATCGCAACGAGGCAAGGCTATGGTTACCTGTTTGATACGGAGGGCAAAATATGAAGAAACTGACAGAGGGAGGAAAAATGTTTCTCAGCGTGATGACAATATTTGTTGTCTATGCTGTAGTATTCATTTTGTTCGAGGACTATGATCGCAAAAGATTAGAACCATTCGACGAAGTCAGCGACTGGCACTTATTGCTCTTCTCCGTAGTGGTGATGGGCGGCCTTGGTATATTGCTCTACCGCTATGCCCATCGAATGGATGAGCGCATCAGTCGCGAACAGGCCACGAAAGAGAACCAAATGCGTCGCGAATTGACACAAAACATTGCCCACGAACTGAAAACCCCCGTAGCCAGCATCCTCGGTTATGCCGAGACCATACTCCACACCCCAGGCATAAACAACGAACAATGCCGACAGTTTACCGAACGCACCCTCACACAGGCCCAACGACTCACTTCCCTCTTGCAAGACATCTCCATACTGAACCGTATGGACTATGCTGGCGAAATGATTACAACAGGACGTGTGGATGTATCAGCCCTTGTTGCTGATATTGTTGAGGAGACCCATATCGCTTTCCAAAATCGTAAGATGAAGTTCAACAACCTTCTACCACAGGACATCATCGTCAACGGCAACGAACAACTTATCTATAGCATCTTCCGCAATCTCACGGACAACGCCATTGCATACGCTGGTGAAGCCACGACCGTAGAGATATCCGCCACTGAATCCGAGACTCACTGGCATTTTACCTTTGCTGACAATGGAATAGGCATTCCGACCGAACACCTCACTCGCATCTTCGAGCGTTTTTACCGTGTAGACAAGAGCCGAAGCCGACAATTGGGAGGCACAGGTCTTGGTCTTGCCATTGTCAAGAACGCCATCTTGCAAAATGGCGGAAACATCTCCGTACGTTCAGATTCCGGTACAATATTCGACTTCACACTCAAAAAGTGACACAAGCGAAAATGTAACCAAATTGTAACGTCTTTTATTTGTTTAATCAGTCCAAAGTCGCCATTTTTGCATTGGATTAATTATTTTTAGTACGATAGTACTTTTTATAACTAAATAAAAATAGCGATGAAACTAAAGAATCTGTTCCTCTGCCTGGCGATGGCGGCAATGGCCATGTTCAATGTAAGTTGTGACGACGACGTTAACTCGTCCGATGTTCCTGCGGCTGTTATGGCGACCTTCCAAAAGATGTTCCCCAACACCACTGCCCAATGGGAAAAAGAGAAGCACGGACAATTAAAGGCTGATTTCAATTTCGACTATCACGAAATGGAGGTCTGGTTCCAGAACGATGGTACATGGGTAAGAACCAAAAAGGATATTTCAGCCAGTGAACTGCCACAGAAAGTGCTCGACTATCTGGACGCAAACTACAAAGGTGTGGAAATCGATGATATGGATTGGGTGGAAAGTCCCACGGAGAAGTACTATTTCGTGGAATTAGATAGAGAAAACAGAAAAGACATATACCTGAAGTTCAGCGAAGCGGGTGAACTAATAGACTAGTAATTATGGAAAATGTAAAAACGGAGAAGTCGGCAAGAATTCAAACCTCATTGCTGAATCCGTATGAGAAAGTGGTCCTACATGCTTTGGCACGCAGAATGCCACGTAATGTCACCAGCGACCAACTAACAGCCTTTGGTACTTTTGGAGCAATACTTGTCCTTGTGGGTTATGCTTTGACAACATATAACCCCGCTTGGCTATGGTTGGCCAACGCTGGCTTTCTTATCAATTGGTTTGGCGACTCGTTGGACGGTACTCTGGCACGCTATCGCAACCAGCAACGGCCTCTCTACGGTTTTTTCATCGATCACAACCTCGACTGCGTTTGTGCATTCCTCATGGTACTGGGAGCTGGATTGTCGGCATATATGAGTCTGTCAGCAGCCTTGCTCATTATCGTTCCTTATTTAATGCTCGATGTGTTTGTGATGATAAATGCCCATCTCAAGAACGAGTTCCAGTTAACCTTTGCCAAACTGGGACCAACAGAACTGCGACTCATTATTATTCTGGTAAACGCCTGTTTCTTCTTCTTCCCTTCCCTGCAAACATGGTCGTACACATTCTCTATGTTTGGGCATAACCACACACTACTTGCGCTCGATTTTGCAGCCCTTTTCATTAGTCTCAACCTCTTTGTTATTTACTTCCATAGCCTTTGGCAAGACACACACTATTACACACACATCGATCCACTGCATAAATCAACTCCAACCCACTCAGAATAAAAAAGTATCCAACGTAATTCTATCTTTTTACCATACAAACACTTAATCAAAGGCAACAATACGGTAGTGAGCGACTACAATATTGTTGCCTATCTTATTGTTTTAGGTACTTTCGCTCGATTTGCACTAACCTTAACCTTCGGTTTTAGGTACTTTCGCTCGAAAATATCCAAATAAATTTGGTATTTTGCTCGCTTATTTCGTTTCTTTGAGTCTTTTCAAGCCTCGAAGATAGGCTTCATTTGACTTCGTCTTCCTCAGTCGCGACTCGGCCAAAAAAACAAGTTTTATGGCTCTCGCTGCTACTTTGGTTCGGAAAAATTCAAATAAAATTTGGTTTTTCGCTCGATTTGTACTAACCTTAACCTTCGGTTTTAGGTACTTTCGCTCGAAAATATCCAAATAAATTTGGTATTTTGCTCGCTTATTCGTACCTTTGCACCCGCAAACCTCGCTGCGGGTTATAGGCAGCTGCCGGATTGGGCTATGGTGTAATGGTAGCACAAGACATTTTGGTCGTCTTAGTTCTGGTTCGAAACCGGATAGCCCAACCATTTTGAAAATAAAAACGTGAATAGCCTACGGGATATTCACGTTTTTTTTATATATTTGCATGCACATTAACTATAACCAATAAACTTTAAAACCTTTTATTATGGCAAATCCATTTTCACTTGAAGGCAAAAACGCTTGGATTACAGGCGCTTCTTATGGTATCGGGTTCAATATCGCAAAGGCATTCGTTGGGGCAGGTATCAAAACTATCATCTTCAATGACATCAACGAGGCTGCTCTCGAACGCGGCTTGGCCAACTACAAGGAGGCAGGCATCGAGAACGTGAAGGGTTACGTATGCGACGTGACAGACGAAAACGCTGTAAAGGCTCTCGTAGAGAAGATTCACAAGGAAGTAGGTCAGATTGACATTCTCGTTAACAATGCCGGCATCATCAAGCGCATCCCCATGCACGAGATGAAGCGTCAGGAGTTCCAGCAGGTTATCGATGTAGACCTTGTTGCTCCTTACATCGTCAGCGCAGCCGTGCTGCCCGAGATGATGGAGCGCCGCGAGGGTAAGATCATCAACATTTGCTCAATGATGAGTGAACTGGGTCGCGAGACCGTTAGTGCCTATGCTGCTGCCAAGGGTGGCCTGAAGATGCTCACTCGCAACATCTGCTCGGAGTATGGCGGATACAACATCCAGTGCAACGGCATTGGTCCGGGTTATATTGCAACACCTCAAACTGCTCCTCTGCGCGAGATTCAGCCCGATGGCAGTCGTCATCCCTTCGACAAGTTTATCTGTGCCAAGACTCCCGCTGGCCGTTGGCTCGATCCTAGTGAACTGGGTGGTCCCGCAGTGTTCCTTGCCTCTCACGCTTCTGACGCCGTGAATGGTCACATCCTCTACGTTGATGGCGGTATCCTTGCTTATATCGGCAAGCAACCTTAATTGGATGAAGGATTAAGGATTAGGGATTAAGGATTAGGAAAGCTTTCGGAAAGCCTTAGGTTCGATGAATTTGCACCTTAGGTCTTCCAACTTTGCACCTCAGGTTCGCCGCAATAAGGCCTTAGGGCTTCTTGAATAAGACATAAGCGGTTATTAAATAAGGATTAAGCCTTGACTCGATTGAGCCAAGGCTTAATTATTCCCTCTTAATAATAAGTTATTGTATCAACTGCCACTCTTTCAGCAAAGGCAGAACGTGAGAGGCAACTTCGCGTTTCTTCTTATTTTTGACGGACATATATTCGGCATAAAACTCAGGACTGATATCTTCATACTTTTCCATGAATTTGTCGTCTATCATTCGTGCCTCTTTACGTCCATCTTCGTATTCTCGCTTCACAAGGAAGCAATAATACCCCCTCAATGAAGCTTCATAGACTCCTGCCATAAGTCCAGCACCAATGGCACCGAACATCACTCCAAACGAGACGACAGCAGGAACGCCCGAAGCCCCGTTGTCTTGAGGAAGACGACTTACGAAGCATATCTGTCCCCTACCATAGATGTAGGCAGGAGCATAGCCTTTACCAAAACGTTCTCCATTGTAGTACATGTGTGCCTTGTTCACGAACAGGGTATCGTGGTAAAGCACAGCAAAGGCTTCGTCCTTGAGGACTTTGTCCAGCGAGTCGTTTTCGGTCTTTATCCGATGGTTCTGCTTCCGTCCTTTCAGCATCAGCGTGTCCAGTTCCGTCCAGTTACCTTCCTCATAGTCGGCATACGACATGCAGTAGCTAATCTGCGCCTGCAACCCCATTAGGGAAAGGCAAGACAGAACGATTAGGATGAGCACTCGCTTCATAGGCCTTTTACTTCACAATCAGCAGAAAATACTTCTTCTTGCCCTGCTGCACGAGAAGATAGCGTTCGTCGAGGAGGTCAGCGGTAGTAACCAACTGATCGAAGGCGGCAAGTTTTTCCTTATTCAAGGAGACACCGCCACCTTGCGTGAGTTTACGCATCTCACCCTTTGAGGCGAAGCAGGGCGTGTGCTCGGCAAAGAGGTCGACAGCCTTGCATCCCTCGCCCTCAATCAGCGAACGGCTAACCTCGAAGTGAGGCACACCGCTGAAGACATCGAGCAGGGTCTTTTCGTCGAGTTTTACCAGACTCTCTTTCGTGGCCTTACCAAAGAGGATGTTCGAAGCCTCAAGTGCCAATTCATAATCCTCGCGACCATGAACCATCACAGTAACTTCCTCAGCCAGACGCTTCTGCAAAACACGGCGACCGGGATCTTGACGATGCTCTTCGATGAGTTGATTGATGGTCTCCTTATCCAAAGAGGTAAATATCTTGATGTAGCGCTCAGCCTCTTCGTCGCCCACATTCAGCCAGAACTGATAGAAGACATAGGGACTGGTGCGATTGCGATCAAGCCAAACGTTGCCTTGTTCCGTTTTTCCGAACTTCTTGCCGTCGGCTTTGGTAATAAGCGGACAAGTAAGTGCGAAGGCCTCGTTTTCTACGCCCAACTTACGGCGAATGAGTTCGGTACCCGTCGTGATATTTCCCCACTGGTCGCTACCGCCCATCTGCAATCGGCAACCCTTGGTCTCGTAAAGGTGCAGGAAGTCGTAACCCTGCAAGAGCTGATAAGTGAACTCGGTGAAAGACATACCCTCCTGGAACTCACCATTCAGGCGACGCTTCACGCTATCCTTTGCCATCATATAGTTGACAGTAATGCACTTACCAATGTCGCGAGCGAAGGAGAGGAAGGTAAAGTCCTTCATCCAGTCGTAGTTGTTCACGAGTTCGGCTGCGTTGGGTGCATCGCTATCAAAGTCGAGGAAGCGTGAGAGTTGCTGACGGATGCACTCCACATTGTGACGAAGGGTGGCCTCGTCCAGCAGGTTGCGTTCCTGGCTCTTTCCACTGGGGTCGCCAATCATGCCTGTAGCTCCACCCAGCAAGGCAATGGGCTTATGGCCACAACGCTGGAAATGGCGCAGCATCATAACTCCACATAGGTGACCGATGTGCAGACTATCGGCTGTGGGGTCAATGCCCACATAGGCCGTCTGCATACCTTTACTCAGCATTTCCTCTGTTCCGGGCATCATGGTGTGTATCATGCCCCTCCATCGAAGTTCTTCTACAAAATTAGGACTCACCCCCTGCCCCTCTCTGTTAGCGAGGGGAGTAGTTTGTCCTACAACTTTTTCGTTTTCCATATATCTATAACTATTTCTATTATTATCTTGATTAAAATTACTCCCCGCCCTACAAGGGAGGGTAAGGGGAGGGTCCTTAGCCAAATAAATCCGGCTGTTCAGGTGTACCAAAGCGCGTGCCGATGGTCCGTCCTAAATGAGTGTAAGCCAACTCGGTTACTTCACGACCACGAGGCGTGCGCTTGATGAATCCCTCCTTGATGAGGAAAGGCTCATAGACCTCCTCCACTGTGCCTGCATCCTCACCTACGGCTGTGGCTATGGTATTGATACCCACAGGTCCACCCTTGAACTTGTCGATGATGGTCAAGAGTATCTTGTTGTCAATCTCATCGAGTCCGTGCTTGTCGATGTTCAAGGCCTCAAGGGCCACGCGAGCTATCTTGAGGTCAATCTCACCATTACCACGCACCTGAGCAAAGTCACGCACACGACGCAAGAGGGCGTTGGCGATACGTGGCGTACCACGACTGCGACTGGCTATCTCACCAGCAGCCTCCGATGAAATGGGCACTCCCAAGATGCCTGCCGAACGGACTACAATCTTCTTCAGCGTTGCAGCATCGTAGTATTCCAAGTGCAGGTTGATGCCAAAGCGAGCACGCAAGGGGGCTGTCAGCAATCCACTGCGTGTGGTGGCACCTACGAGGGTGAAGGGATTCAAGTCTATCTGGATGCTTCGTGCCGAAGGACCTTTGTCAATCATGATGTCGATGCGGTAGTCCTCCATAGCCGAGTAGAGATACTCCTCCACAACAGGCGACAAGCGATGGATTTCATCGATGAAAAGGACATCATTAGGCTCTAAAGAGGTCAATAAACCAGCCAAATCACCAGGTTTGTCGAGCACAGGGCCACTGGTAACCTTAAAGCCCACACCCAGTTCGTTTGCAATAATGTTCGACAGCGTGGTCTTACCCAATCCTGGGGGACCATGCAAGAGTGTGTGGTCGAGCGGTTCACCACGATAACGTGCAGCTTCCACAAACACGCTCAGATTGTCGGTCACCTTCTGCTGACCGCTGAAATCAGCAAAACGCAAGGGGCGTAAGGCATTTTCAAAGTCCTTTTCCTTTTGGTTTCGCTGGTCTCTGATGTCGAATGTATCTTCCATCTTCTTATATTTCGCGGCAAAGATACGAATAAAAGTGAAAAAAGAAAAAAGAAAAGCAAAAAAGCTTTGTGTTTCCTCTTTATTATATCCCAAAAGTTTTGTACCTTTGTGGCCTAAACGAGAAACAAATTATTAATTCTAAACATTAACGTTCATGAAAAAACTTCTACTTACTCTTTTCGCAGTATTGACTGCAAGTTTTGCAACGGCCCAGACCGACCTGCTCACCAATGGTGGCTTCGAGACATGGGCAGACAATGTCCCCACCGACTGGTTGATTGCCGCCTCTGGCAGCAACACTGCAGGCTCAAACATTAACGTAGAAAAGTCTACAAACGCTCACAGCGGAACCTACGCTATTTCTATTACCAACGCAACTGCAGATAAAGCTGAAAGCAGTCAAAAGAACGGCCGTATTGCAACCAAGGAACTAAAGCTTAAAGCTGGCACCTATACATATACCGTATATGTGAAAGCCGCTGACGAAACCGGTGCAGTTACTCGTATTGGCTATGTGCCTATCAACACTTCCACAGGCAAACCTGGTACCTATACATGGGCACACAATGAAAATGATTACAATGGTCCCGACACCATTTCCAACGAATGGTTGAAGAAGACCATGCAGTTCACTCTAACAGAGCCTTCTACATTGTGTCTTCTTGTTATGCATAGCAAGAATGCTGTGACCAAGACCATAATTGTTGACGATGCAAGTCTGACTACTACAAATGGCGGATTAGACGACGGAAGCACCCCTGAACCTGTGAGCATTGCCAATACTCCCGAGACGGCTTACACTCCCTCTCAAGCAGTTGCACTCATCGATGCAGGTCAGGATTTAAAGACTAAGGTATATGTAAAGGGTATCGTCAGCGAAATCAAATCGCTCGACACCAGCCGCTATGCTCGTGCTCAGTACTACATCAGTGAGGACGGCACCACGGAAAACCAGTTCTACATCTACAATGGTTATTATCTGGGTGGCGCAGACTTTACGTCTGACGACCAACTGAAAGTGGGTGATAATGTCATCGTCTATGGCCAACTGACCAAGTATAATGACACCTACGAGATGAACCAGAATAACGAAATCTATGAGTTGAATGGTCAGCACGCCGAAGAGACCACAGCCGAGAAGAAGACCATTGCCGAGGTACAAGCCCTGGAGACTAACATCGATGTTAAGGTAGAAAACGCCATTGTCTATGCCATCTGCAAGAATGGTGCCGTATTTGGCGACGGAACTGGTTACATTTATTATTACGACACGGCTATCTCTGGTCTCGCAGTGGGCGATAAGGTAACCATCGAAGGCAAGCCCACCACCTATGGTGGTTTCAAGCAGTTCACCAATTCTGCCGCCATCACCAAGAATGGTACAGCAACTGTCACCTATCCCGCAGCAGCAGAGATTGATGTTGATGCATGGGTAGCAGCTCCCACCATCCAGTATGTTAAATTGAAGGGTGAACTGAGCATCAGCGGCAACTATTACAACCTCATTATCGAAGGAAAGACCGCACAGGGTAGCATCATCGGTGCACAAGACGACCTGTTTAAGGACGTGGCCAACGGTAGCACCATCACCATTGAAGGTTTTGCCATGTACACCACCAGCAGCGGCAAATATGCAAACGTCGTGGCCGTAAAGGTAACGGTAGATGGTCAAGGTGAGCAGGTAGATATCACCAATACCCCCGAAACAGCCTACAGCATTACCAAAGTCATCGAACTCGTTGATGCCGGCAAGGGACTGGAGCAGAAAGTATATGTAAAGGGTATCATCAGCGAAATCGTTTCACTTGATGTCACTCAGTGGAAGCGTGCCCAGTATGACATCGTTGACGAAATCGGAAGTGAGACCAAGGTTCGCATCTACAATGGTTACTATCTCGAAGGTGCTGATTTCACCAGCAACGACCAAATCAAGGTAGGTGATGCAGTGGTTGTTTATGGTCAACTGACCAAGTACAATGAGCTCTATGAGGTTGCAGCCAACAACTACATCTACTCACTGAACGGCACAACCGACGGCATCAGCAAGATCGAAATTGTGAAGAGCGGTGCCATCTATGACCTCGCAGGTCGTCGTGTGGAGAAGGCCACAAAGGGCATTTACATCATAAACGGACGGAAGGTTGTTTTTTAATTAAGAGTTAAGAATTAAGAATTAAGAGTTCTTGCTCCTCTGCTCTACGCAAGCGTCACTGCTTTGCAGATGCTGAGCGAAAAGTTAAGAATTAAACATTGATTCTTTACTTCTCACAATAGGATAAGGAGCCGCAGATTCGTCTGCGGCTCTTTTTTATGCTACTCTCTCCACTTTCCTCTTATTAAGTTTTCTCTTTTCACTTTTAATTTTTAATTTTGCAGTATGGTACTCAATTACATTTGGATAGGATTCATCCTCATAGCATTCATCATTGCTACGGTGGAACTCTTAATGGGCAATACTGAGGTATTCCCTGCGATTATCGACTCTACGTTTGCCTCTTCTAAGACGGCATTTGAAATCTCCCTCGGATTGACCGGAACACTAGCTCTGTGGATGGGCATCATGAAGATTGGTGAGAAGGGAGGACTGGTGAACGCCCTCGCGCGCGCGCTCAATCCTTTATTTAAACGCCTGTTCCCAGACATTCCCGAAGGGCATCCCGTCTTCGGACACATCTTCATGAACCTGGGTGCCAACATGCTTGGCCTCGACAATGCCGCCACACCCTTAGGCCTGAAGGCGATGGAGGGAATGGAGGAAATTAAAAATGAAAAACTAAAAATTAGAAGAGAGCGTGGAGAGATTGACGACCAGCAGATGCTGCGTCTGAAGGAAACGGCATCGAACCCGATGATTATGTTCCTGGTCCTGAACACCAGCGGACTTACACTCATCCCCGTCTCTATCCTCGTCTATCGTGCCCAACTTGGAGCCGCACAGCCCACCGACGTCTTTATACCCATCCTGATAGCTACCACCATCGCCACGATGGCGGGCATCATCATCACCAGCCTCTACCAGCGCATCAACCTCTTCAACCGTGCCATCATGGGCACCATGCTGGGCCTCTGCCTCTTGGTAAGCGGTATGGTATGGGTGAGCACACAACTGGGCAAGGACCAACTCAGTCTCTACAGCACCACCATTGCCAACGTACTCTTGTTCGGCATCATCGTGGCCTTCATCGTGGCAGGCATGCGCAAGAAGGTGAATGTCTATGAGGCCTTCATAGAGGGCGCTAAAGGCGGTTTTGAGACCGCTGTACGCATCATCCCATACCTGGTGGCCATATTGGTCGCCATCGGCGTATTCCGCGCTTCTGGGGCAATGGACGTGCTCATAAGCGGCATTGAGAAAGGTTTCCAGTTCATGGGCATCAATGCCGACTTCGTGGGAGCCCTGCCTACAGCCTTAATGAAACCCCTGAGCGGTAGTGGAGCGCGCGGTATGATGGTGGATGCTATGACCACCTATGGTGCCGACTCCTTCGTGGGTCGCCTCTCCTGCATCTTCCAAGGAGCCACAGACACCACGTTCTACATCCTTGCCGTGTACTTTGGTTCTGTGGGCGTTCGCAACACGCGCCATGCCGTGGCTGCCGGTCTGCTGACCGACCTTGTGGGCGTACTGGCCGCCATCGGGGTGGCTTATTTGTTCTTCTATTAGAAGCCCCACCCCCAATCCCCTCCCGAGGGAGGGGCGTATTCACTGGCATAAAGATAAAAACGGAATAACGCAACATAATAATATATATGATGAAGAATACTCAGTCGGCAAAGGTTACCACTAATTCCTCCCGGGGAGGGAAAGGGTTGGGGGTATTATTTAAGGATACAGCCATCTATGGCATGTCGAGCATCATAGGGCGATTCCTCAATTATCTGCTCGTACCCCTCTACACCCACTACATGCCCACCGAATCGGGCGACTACGGCATTTCGACCAATGTCTATGCCTACACGGCACTCATTCTGGTGCTGCTGACCTTCGGCATGGAGACAACGCTGTTCCGATTTGCCAATGAGCCCATCCCCGACCCTTCCGCAAGGGAAGGGAGGTGGCCCGACACGGTATTCTCAACGGGCTTTGCTTGGATTGCAGGACTGACGACCTTGTTCCTGTTGTGCATCTTCGGATTCATTACGCCTATTGCCGGCACGCTAGGCTATGCCGAACACCACAATTATCTGCTGATGATGGCCGTCGTAGTGGCTATGGACGCCCTGCAGGCACTGCCCTTCTCCTACCTCCGATTCCAGAAGCGGCCCATCCGCTTTGCCTCGCTCAAGTTGTTGTTCATCTTCTTTAATATAGCCTTGAACGTGCTCTTCTTTGTCATCTTGCACAAGACGAGCGTCTTCTATGTCTTTGTCCTCAACCTCGCATGTACCAGTCTCATCTCGTTATGCTTCATCCCCGAATTGTTCAAGATACAATGGCACTTCGACTGGGGTTTGCTAAAGCGCATGCTCAGCTATTCGTGGCCTATACTCATCCTGGGTGTGGCGGGCAATCTGAATCAGGTGGCCGACAAGATTATGTTCCCACTCGTCTATCCCGACAAGGCAGAAGCCAACGTGCAGTTGGGCATCTATGGCGGCTGTGTGAAGATAGCCATGATTATGGCCATGATTACCCAGGCCTTCCGTTATGCCTACGAACCCATCGTCTTTGCCAAGGCCAAGGACAAGGACAGCACGGAGTACTATGCTGTGGCCATGAAGTATTTCCTCATCTTCACCCTGCTGGCATTCCTCTGTGTCATGGGCTACATCGACGTGCTGCAACTCATCCTCGGCAAGGGTTATCGCGAAGGAATGGGTGTGGTACCTATCGTTATGGTAGCTGAAATCATGATGGGTGTGTATTTCAATCTCTCGTTCTGGTACAAGCTCATCGATAAGACCATTTACGGAGCTTGGTTCTCGCTGGCTGGATGCGCTGTGCTCTTAGCCGTCAACTACTTCTTTATTCCGCAATACAGTTATATGGCTTGCGCCTGGGGAGGAGTGGCTGGCTATGGAACGGCAATGGTGCTTTCGTACATCGTTGGACAGGTGAAGAATCCCATCCCCTACCCCATGAAGAGCATCATGGTTTATGTGCTCATGACTGCCCTGTTCTATGCCGTCATGCACTTCACCTCTGGGTGGCACTTGGCACTTCGCCTGCTCATAAACACCCTGCTGATATTACTATTCTGTGCTTATGTTTATTGGCACGAAATCAGGAAAAGGTAATCGTGCAATTGTCCAATTGTTCAATTGCAAAATCATCAAATTGTCAAATCGAGCAATCGTCAAATCGTCAAATAGAGTATGGATAGACGTGAATTTCTAAAGGCCTCAGCATTGGTTACTGCGGCATTGGCCACAAGTGATTTAGCACAGGCAAACGAAATCTTACAGGATATTCCTCCCCATCACGGGGGAGGTCAGGAGGGGGCTGTAGAGGACATTAAGAAACTTTTAGCCTCAGCCCCTATGCTTCAGAACTATGCCGAGACGTCCATAGGTGTGGCGTTTGCCGTAAGCGATTTGGCCAACGGATATGTCATCTATGGCGAAAAGCCTGACCTAAGCGATGGGCGGAAGGTCATGTGTGGAGGATACCGCACAACGGACCTCGACGACCGTGTGGTAAGGGTTCGCCTGACAGGCCTGAAGCCTTCCACAACCTACTACTACCGCATTGGAGCCGATCGCATCCAATACAAGGGAGGATACAACTTTAAGATAACAGGCAACGAAGAGGATGACCGCATCTATCACTTCACTACAGCAGGAAAGAATAGCCGTGCTCACTTCTGCGTCATCAATGACACGCATGTCAAGTGGGAAGCCATCGACCGAGCCATCGAGAAGATAGCCCAACTGACGCCTTCCTGCGTCATTTGGAACGGCGATGCAAGCAATGTGGAGGAGACCATAGAGGCACAGACACGTATCTTCCTTACGCCAGAAATCAAGCGCAAGGACTATGCCAGCCAGACGCCCTATCTCTTCTGTCCGGGCAATCATGACCTGCGTGGTATGGCCAATCGCCATCTCGAGCGTGTGTGGATGTATCGTCAACCCGAAGAACGCATAAGCCGTGACTGGGATTTAGGCCGAAACTTCGCCGTACGCATGGGCGATATTGCCATGATAGGACTCGACACAGGTGAGGACAAGATGGACACGAATCCCAAGTTTGCAGGCACCTTCAACAGCAAGGCCTATCGCGAGGCACAAACCGAGTGGTTGCGCGACGCCCTACGCCAGCCCGAGATTGCCAAAGCCCCTTATCTGGTGGCCTTCTGCCATATACCTCTCTTCGATCCCAATCCCAAGCGCAACCCTGGCGACATTAGTCCTGCTGACACCGACCCGCAGTACAGCACCGACTATGCCATGTGGCAACGCACCTGCGCTCAGTTGTGGACTCCCCTCCTCGAAAAGGCTCACTGCCAACTCATCATCACCGCCCATCAGCACCAATATCGCTACGACGAACCCACAGCCTCGCGTCCTTGGGCACAAATCGTAGGTGGAGGGCCTAATACAGATATCACGAAAAAACGTGAATATCCAACTGTAATCGAAGGCGAAGTTAAGGACAATCAACTGCACATCACCATCCACAACGTGCTTTCTGGCGAAGTGGTGCAGACTTTCGCCTTCAGTAAGAGGAAGAAGTAATTCGGCTTCTGCATAAAAGAAAGACTCGGCGATTGTCGGAAGCCTTAGGCCTTTGGAAAATAAGGCATAGGTTCAATTCGAATCAAACCTATATTCAACAGCAATCGAACCTACGTTCAAGGCGACTCGAACCTATGTTCGTTTGCAATCGAGCCTAAGGGCTTCGGACGGAAGGCCTAAGGGCTTCGCGAATAAGGCAATTGTTCGTTTGGAGTCGAACACGAAAAAGGCACTCGCAACACAAAGTTTGCGGGTGCCTTGCTTATAATAATCCAGAGGATTCTACAATAGTCTTACAGCCCTATTTCCTTGATGAGGCGGTCGGCCTTACCCCACTTGTCGATGAGGTAGAGCACGAAGCGAATGTCCACACCAATACAGCGCTGGAGGTCGGGATTAAAGGTGATGTCGCCCGACATTGCTTCCCAGTTGCCGTCGAAAGCAAGACCTATCAACTCGCCTTTACCATTGAACATCGGTGAACCCGAATTGCCACCCGTGATGTCATTATTGGAAAGGAAGCAGAGATGGAGGTCGTTGTCCTTCTTGTCGGCATACCGACCGAAGTCGCGCTTCTTTATCAATGAGATGATGTCCTCTTCCAAAGCATAATCCTCAATTTCACCCTGCTTGGCGGCCTTGTCCAGAAGGCTTTGGGCATTGGTGTAGTAGTCGAAGTGCTGACTGCCTGCGGTGTAGTCCTGAATATAACCATAAGAGAGACGAAGCGAGAAGTTGGCGTCGCTGTAATGAGGGGTCTCTTGGTCGCGTTCCAGTATGGCCTGCGTCAGCATGTGCTCGTTGTAGTCGATGGTCTGGCGATCGCCACGAATGCGTCTTGCAATATCGGTCTGGAAGTTGCGAACGCCCTCGTAATACTTGAACATAGGATCGTTGTCACGCATCGTGCTGTCTGCCACCCACTTATCGAGGCAACTGATGTCGGTCAAGGCAGTCTTAGAGAAGATGTCGTGGGCGTATGCCTTCGTGTCGCCCTTGAAGAGGCTGTCGATATCATTATAGATGGAAGGCAGATAATCCTTACCCACTTGCTCACGATAATTGGCGAGCAGGACAGCCATCGTCTCCTCATCGACACGTGCGTCATAGTCCTTGTAGAAGGCCTGCAGTTGTTCGCGGGTGTGAGCAATCTCTGTCGAATCCATATCATTAGGCTTCGAGGCAAGGATAGCAGCCACGCGACGCAGTTCGATACCGCGCAGGAAGGTCTCTGAGAAGAAACCATAAGCCCGTATCGGTTCGAATCGATTGCCGTAAGCCTTAGAGAGTTCGTCGAACATCGAGCCAAAGCGAGCCTTAAGACCTGCGTTCTTGCCATACCAACGGCGGATGTTCTCTTCCAACTCCTGCTTCTGGCCAATGACATTCAATTCCCCAACGGCCTTGTTCATACCTATCGAGTTCTTCCAGTAATTGGCCGAGGAGGCAAACTTCGAGGCATACTTGATGGCGATAGCGCGGTCGCTGTCCATCCATTTCTTCCAAACTTCCTGCTTCTTGCCTCGCACGTCAATCATCGAAACGTTGGTCCCATCCACGCGTTCGCGAATGCCATAGGACGAGAGATAGCGGTCGGTGGAACCCGGATAACCTACCGTCATGCAATAGTCGCCTGGCTGGAAGCCATCGATGCAAACCTTTGCATACCGCTTAGCCTTCAAGGGTACATTGTCCTTCGAGTATTCGGCAGGATTGCCGTCCTTGTCGGCATAGATGCGAAAGACGCTGAAGTCGCATGTCTGGCGAGGCCACATCCAGTTGTCAGTATCGCCTCCGAACTTGCCTAAAGTCTGCGTGGGAGTGAAGACAAGGCGAATGTCGTTATATACCTTATATATAGACACAAAGTAAGCATTGCCTCCATAGTATGACCTAATAAGGCAATAGCGGTCGGGATTGGCTTTAGTGTATTCCTTCTCCACAGCCGACATCACGCTATCCAGATTCTCATAGTCAAGTTGCTTAGGCTCAACCGTGGGATTGGCACGATAGATGGAATCCATTGCCATCATCACCCTGCTGGTGCACTCTTCTGTGCGGTCGAGGAAACGCACGAAGAAGCCCTGTACAGGTCGTTCCTCTTCATAACTCTTAGCTGCAAAGCCGTTCTTCAGGATATCGTCCTCAGGCGTCGAAAGCTTCTGTATGCCAGAGAATCCACAATGATGATTGGTGAACACGAGGCCTTCAGGACTTACGACTACTCCCGAACAGAAGTCGCAGAAGTCAACCACGCAATCCTTAAGGCTTTCGCCCTCGGGATTATAGAGTTCGAGGGGACTCAACTGCAGGCCTAAGCCCTTCATCACATCGGCTGTTTGTTGGTCGATTCGATTCAGCATCCACATGCCTTCGTCGGCTTTGGACACCATGCTGCACAAGAGCAGCAGGGGTAAGATTAAATTCTTCATATCTATTGTTTGTTAGTTTTCTTGCGAAGTGTTCCTAATCGTTCTGATTTCCTTCTCGAAGTTCTGAGGGATGCCTTTCCTCACGGCGATAGCGATGCAAACGATCATCACCAGCAGGGCTACTATGCTGACTAGGTAGGCAGGATAGTCATGCGTGAAATTGAATAGAAATTTCGTGACATCATCACCCTCTGGAGTCCGACCACTCATATAGAAGAAAGGAATAATGACCCAAGCCATCAGAGAACCAAAGGGAACGAGTGTGACGAAACCTGAAAAGATGCGGTAGAACGAATTCTTTATCTCGCGACGATACAGGAGCATGTACAGCACAGCCAGAATAAGGGGAAACAGCATGCCATTGAGGTGCATCCAACGGTCGGAAACATCTGTCCAATTGCCTCCACCATAACTGACATGAGCCGAGGCGATACTGAAGTCGGTAACATCTGCATCTACTGACCAAAGAACGATTACATGGCCAAACTCGTGCAGAATTATATATAGGAATACACTGAATAAGGCCGCAGGGACAAGCAAACGAAGGGCCTTCCCAACTTTCTCTCTTTTCAAGTTCTCCATATTTATTTCTTCAAATCGGGATGGAGAAATTTCATCCAGTCTTCTTTCTTAAACTTCTTACCTCTTGGTTCTGTATAGCCACGCTCTTCCCGACTGGCTTTCTTCTTTTTACCTTTTTTCTCGGGCTTGGCGGGTGTGTCAAAGAAGTCGGTAGGATACTGCTCCTTCAGCCTGTCCTTCTTATCTTTCTTCTTGGTCGAAGAGTTCTCCTCCCTACGGGAAGAGCGGGAAGAGGGACCTCTGTCGGCATAGTCAACCACAATCTCACGACCCTTTACGCGAGTGCCTTTCAATCCTTTCATGACGCGGTCGGCATCCTCTTCTGCCACCTCCACAAAGGAGATGTTCTTCAGCAAGTCTATGCGACCAATCTCCACCTTTTGTCCCTTTACCTTATCATTGATGAGCTTAATAATCTCCTTGGCAAAGAAGCCGTCTATCTTACTCACAGAAAGGAACAGTCTGGTGTAACCTTCTTCCGCAAAACGGTCACCCTTTTTGCGTTTGCCTTTAGCCTTTTGTCCTTCACCTTTGGACTTGCTTTCGCTTACCTCTTCTATCTCAGGTGCATTGGCATAGTAACGAAGGAAACGTCCGAATTCTCGGCTCAGGAGACGCTTCACGATGTCGTCCTTCTCCAACCAAGCCCAACGCCTCGTTACCTCTTCCATGAAGGGGGCAATTTGTTCTTCGTCAACCTCCACTCGTTCTATCTCGTCGATGACATGATAGAGTTGCTTGCCACAGATTTCCTTTGGTTCGGGCAAAGACTGGCGCACGAACTCCTTCTGTATCACTTGCTCTATCTGCTTGATTTTATGCTTCTCGCGAATGTGCACAATACTTATCGAGGTGCCTTTCTTGCCTGCTCGACCCGTGCGCCCACTGCGATGGGTGTAATATTCCACATCATCAGGCATACCATAGTTGATAACATGTGTGAGGTCGTCAACATCCAAGCCACGTGCCGCCACATCAGTGGCAACAAGCAATTGGATGCGATGCTGACGGAAACGCTGCATGGTTAGGTCACGTTGCTGTTGACTAAGGTCGCCATGCAGGGCATCAGCATTATAGCCGTCACGAATGAGGGCATCAGCAATCTCCTGAGTCTCCATGCGTGTACGACAGAAGATGATAGCATATATCCTCGGATAGTAATCAACAACACGTTTCAAGGCCAGATACTTATCTTTGGCTTGCACCATGTAATAGACGTGATTCACGTTCTCCGCACCTTCATTGCGACTGCCTATCTGTATCTCATGCGAATCCTTGAGATATTTCTGGGCAATGCGTTCTATCTCACGGCTCATCGTGGCAGAGAACAGTAATGTGCGATGACTCTCTGGAACACCCTCAAGAATGGTATCCAAATCCTCTTGGAATCCCATCGACAACATCTCGTCGGCCTCATCTAGTACCAAATAACGCACGTTGTCCAGCACGGCCACCTTCTTCCTCGTCATCAAGTCCACCAATCGGCCAGGCGTAGCCACAATGATGTCAACCCCATGCTTCAAAGCACGAATCTGGGGCTCTATGTTTGCTCCACCATAGACGGCGAGGATGCGAACTTCGGGCAAGTACTTAGCAAAGCCCTGCAAGTCGTCAGCAATTTGTAGGCAAAGTTCACGTGTAGGACTCAGGATGATCATGCTCGGATGGTCGGACCTCTTGAAGAAGTCCAACGGCTCGGAATAATCGGAGTTATCGGAGTATTCGGAATATTCCGACAATTCAGTCACCAACCGTTGCAACAAAGGCAGTCCATATGCTGCGGTCTTGCCTGTACCCGTTTGAGCCAACGCTACGAGGTCGCGTTCTTCACTGCCTAACAGCCAGGGAATCACCTGTTCCTGCACGGGCATAGGATGTTCGTAACCTTGTTCAGCAATGGCCTGTAATAGTTCTTGTCTGAGGCCTAGTTCCTTGAAATCTGTCATACTTTTAAATTAGAATAAATAACGCGCAAAGACAAGACCAAACGAGTGCAGAAAACTCGTTTTTTGCCGAGATACAAGCTTGTCTTCGCCGATTTTTCGGCAAAGGTACGATAAAATTCGGATTAAATCCGTACATTTGCAGAAAATAATACTATTATGCGCAAGATTACGGGGATGGGTGAAACCATCATGGACATACTCTTCCGAAACGGGCAACCAGTGGCGGCTGTACCTGGAGGAAGTTGCTTTAACTCCATAATCTCTATTGGACGGACGGGACTTCCATGCCGGTTTATTGGCTATACGGGACAAGATCGTGTAGGACAAAATACGCAAGCATTCCTATTAAAAAATGGCGTATCCATCGACGATTTTGAAGTTCGAGAAGGAGAGAAGAGTTCCATCTCATTGGCCTTCCTCGACGAGAATGGCGATGCTACTTATCAGTTCTACAAAGACGTTCCTCATGTACGCAAGAACTGGACTACACCCGAGTTCCAGCGCGATGATGTGCTGCTCTTCGGTTCCTATTATGCAATATGTGAAGGCATGCGTCCACAAGTAGAACCGACCTTGACTGCGGCTAACGAGGCGGGAGCAATCCTTTATTATGACCTCAATTTCCGCCGTCCTCATGCCCACGAACTTGAAGCCTTGTTGCCTGCTATTCACAATAATTTTCGCAAAAGCACCATTGTACGCGGTTCGGCTGATGACTTTGAGATAATGTACCAAAGTCGAAATGCAAGGGAGATATATGAACAACATATTCGCAAATACTGCCCTTTGTTTATCTGCACGGCAGGTGCTGAAACTATTACCGTTTGCACGCCAACAAAGGCTCTCGACTTCCCAGCACCACATGTGGAGAATGCAGTAAGTACTGTCGGAGCCGGAGACAACTTCAATGCAGGATTCATCTTCGGGCTCATTAGAGAAAATTTCACACGCGACCAACTCCTAACCCTCGAACGAGATAGCTGGGAACGGCTCATTTATTACGCCACGGCTTTTGCCGCTCAAGCCTGTCAAAGTACAGACAATTTCATTAGCACTGCCTTTGCCGAAAAGATTTTGAACTTTAAATTTTGACTTGATCATGATTCCACGTATAGCGATTATCGACCAAAACACCCTGGAAGCCACAGGGCTAAAGAGCATTCTTTGCGACATGGCTCCCATGGCGGATGTGAGCACGTTTACATCCGTGGAAGAGATGCTCCAAGAGGACGAATATTCCGATGAAACCGTACGTTTTTTCCACTTCTTTGTGTCTTCACAGGAACTTATCTCACATGCCGATTTCTTTCTCCAGCGCCAACGACAAACCATCGTGCTGACATCACAACCCATCACAGGGAAGCAATTTGAACTGTTCCATACACTTGACACCTCTCAGTTGGAACACGACTTGCTCAAGAGCATCCTCACCTTATTTGAACGAGCCCACAAGCAACGTCCCTTGCCTCAGGAAGGCAGTTCTCCCCTATCTGCTCGTGAGACTGAAGTATTGGCACTCGTTGTTAAGGGATACATTAACAAAGAAATAGCCGACCAACTGTACATCTCTCTGCCTACCGTTATCACGCATCGCAAAAACATTTGCGACAAGCTACACCTTCGTAGTGTTTCATCTCTTACAATTTATGCCGTTACCCATGGTATCGTAAGTGCCGAAGACATTTAACTCATAAGGAGAAGGGACAAATATTTCTAAATATTTCGTTCTTTCGAAAAAAATCGCTAATATTGCAGAGCAATTAACCCCAAAATACTAAAGATATGAAAAGATTTCTACTTTCATTGATGGCTATCGCCACCCTATCCATGCCCAGTATGGCACAAAACATCGTGAAGAATCTCTACACCACTTCTTCCCGACTCGATTGCAAACAGATACAAAGCACGCAAACCGTACAACTCAACCGTTATCTCTTTGCCGGTTACAACACCCTGTGCTTACCCATGTCCGTTAGCAACGAACAATTGCAACAAACCCTTCCTGGCATTCGTCTCGAACGCATGGTTGCCGTACAGCAAGAAGGTAAGACCCTGAACCTTTGCTTCATCGACTGCACGAACGAAGGCATACAAGCAGGAGTTCCCTATCTGGTATTCTCGCCAAAGACCCAGAATCTGCGTCTCAAGAACACAGAAGCCATGAATCTCAGTGACAATCTTACCACCGTTCGCTTGTCTGACAGTCAAGGCAATACCGTATCTTTCAGCAGCAGTTGGCAGTCTATAAGCGAAGATGGTCTCTATGGCATTCCTGCTAAGCAAGACGCTCAAATACTGGAAAGCATTCTTATTCGTACCGATGCCGACAAGATTATTCTTCCCACTCGTTGCAGCTTCAATTGGGAAAACCAGTCTTCCTCCGCCACCGATATCGTCATTCGTCACATCCAAAGTCTGGACGAGGTTACTGGCATCAACGAATTGGCAAGTGATAAGTCATCGGGCAACAAGGCTATGTACGACCTCAACGGTCGCAAAATTAGCACAGCCAAGAAGGGTGTAGTTATTCAGAACGGAAAGAAAGTAATAAAATAATGAAGAAGTTTCTTTTGACATTTGCCGTTGGCCTAATAGCCGCAATTGGTATATATGCACAACAAAAAGCTGACGATATTGTAGGGACGTACAAGGTCGTGCAGAAAGGCGACAATTCGAAAGTTGAGATACGCAAGGTCGGGAATGGTTATCGTGCTCAAATCATTTGGCTCGAAAACATGAAAGACAAAGACGGAAGTCTGCGTACGGATAAGAAGAATCCCGACAAGGCAAAGCGGAACACACCTTCGAACCAGATTGTACTCATCGATAAGGTTACTTATGACGAGGCAAAAGGAGAATGGGGCAACGGACAGATTTATGATCCCCAACGCGGCAAACTGTTTAAGGTTCGTATTTCATTCAAGGATGCAAAGACGCTGAAAGTGCGTGGCTCATGGGGACCTATCAGCGAGACTGTATACTGGACCAAGATTTAACCGCATCTAGGAACTACACAACATCGATTAAGGGGCAGGAATCCCCAATGTCAATTGCTTTTGCACCATAGAACGTGAAACATCGTTTTATGGTGCAAATTCTTTTATACCCGATTGGTTCTTCAATTCTCTAAATTGACGCATGATTGCAATCATACGCCTATTATTTTGTTAAACAATGTTAAATCTTATGGGGGTTAAGTGCAAAAACAGGCAAAAAGGGGCAAAAATCATTGAATTATGCACGTTTTTCACCCTATATATAGAGGGACATGAAAATTAACAAATAAAAAAGTACTATGAAACAACTAAAAATTGGAACAAGCATTACACGACGTGAAAACCCAGCCCTTGAGATGTATCTTCAGAGTATTGGGCGCGAGGAACGGATTGGAATCGATGATGAAGTCGAACTGGCACAGCGTATCCGTAAAGGCGACCATGAAGCATTAGAGAAACTAACGCTGGCTAATCTGCGATTCGTGGTCAGCGTAGCGAAACAATACCAAAATCAAGGTTTACCGCTCTCTGACCTTATCAGCGAAGGCAATATCGGACTCATCAAGGCTGCAGAACGTTTCGATGAGACTCGAGGCTTCAAATTTATTTCCTATGCAGTGTGGTGGATTCGGCAGAGCATCATGCAGGCATTGGCCGAACAGGGACGTTGTGTGAGGTTGCCGCTCAACCAGGTTGGGATGCAAAATAAAATAAGCAAGGCCGTCAATCAATTCATGCAAGACAACAATCGTCCACCCAGTGATGATGAACTGGCAGAAATACTGGAACTGTCGGCAGATAAGATTGGGGAATCACGACTTTCGAACGGGAAAGTTGTTTCCATCGATGCCCCAATTGGTGATGACGATGGTAATACGATGAATGAAACACTCTTCGACAAGGATGCTCGGGCAACTGATGATGCTCTGATGGACGAATCGTTGTCATGTGAAATCAATCGTCTTCTTGACACACTCACCCCACGTGAAAAAAGCATTCTGAAAATGTCCTTTGGACTCGGTCAACACGAAGAGAGTTTAGAGGAAATAGGACTCTCTTTCGGATTGACTCGCGAACGTGTACGACAAATCCGAGAGAAAAGCATCCGCACTCTGCGAAAGAGGGCAAAAAATGGAAGGCTAAAACAGTTCCTGGGACGCTGAGGTATCAGAACCGAACACTCATAGTAGCACCAAACTGGAAGGGTGTACCACGCTGAGCAAAGAAGAGTTGGGCACCCGTGGCATTGCTGTCGAAAGCGAAAGTATTATAGCGGGTGTTAGTAAGGTTATTGCCCCATAGATTGAGGGAGATATCCTTGGCAAAATCGAAACGCAAGTGAGCACCAAGGGTAGCATAAAACTTTTGCGAATAGGTATTGGCTTCATCCCAGTAGGTTTGTCCTTGAGCTGTTGTGTTCACACCTAAGGTAAGAGCACGAAAGGCTTTTGTTGAAATGGGTATGCGATAGTCAACACGAGCCGCTAAGGTATGAGCAGGGATAAAGGGAACAAGATTATCCTTATAGGAAACATCTTTACCATCGATGGTGTCCTCATATTTCTTGAAGGCAGCATGGGTATAACCGTAAGAAAGGTTGTAAGCAAGACGGTTATCGATGGCATGGCCCCGAAGCGATACCTCTAAACCACAGCTGTAACTCTTAGCGGCATTCACCGTCAGGCGACCATAGCCATAGTTGTTGGCAAACTTCGACACCTGCTGATTATGCACCTCCATATAGAAGAGGGCGGCATCGAGTTGAAGGCGATGATTAAACAAGTTCAAGTGAGTTCCTAGTTCATAATTCCACGACGTTTCGGGCTTATAACTAATGGCATCACATATCTGAGCATACGCAGCATCGTCATGCAAAACATCAAGATCGGCTCTTGTCTGCTGGGCATACTTACGTAGTTCGGGTTGCAAGATATCGCCAAATGACTGAATATTATACCCTCCTGCACGATAGCCTTTGTTGAAAGAGAGATATAGGACCCCTTCTTGTTTTCCCTTGAGGGGAAGAGAATATTTGAGGGCTACTTTTGGCAGAAGTTGATTGAAGTAGTCAGCCTCATGATGGCGAAGGATGTCGGTGATGCGCGCATCAACATTGACACCCAAGACGCTCTCTACAATGCGAGCCTCAGCACCCGTGTTGTAGTCAATAGCCACATGACTGAGATCATAACGCAATCCTAATGTTGCCGTCAAACGGTCGGTTATTTTGTAATTACTCTCATGGAAAAGACCTAGATTTTGTTGGGGTGTGGAGAAACATCCAAATATGGGTTGGTCAATGTCCATACGAATGTGGACACCACCACGTGCCTCTATGCTGGCGGCAGTCTCTGCATCGGCCTGACGAAGAGCATCTTCACGCGACATGCCTTGTTCCATGAGTTCCATCATTCTTCGGCCTGACATAGCATTGAACATACCATTATAGGCATAGTCCTGAATGGTTTGGGACAGGTAGTCATTCATAGCAGGACGGAAGAATATGGGAGCATTCACACTTTGCCACAAAGCTGAGACGAACAGCCCCGATGCCCACTGCCAGCGTTTCTTTTCTCCCTTTAGCGTCAGCTCTTCTGTAACTGCTCGTTGACGTTGGTGCTGATTCATGCGCATGAGATCGGCTTGGGTGTAGTCGACGTCCATGTGCATGTGGTCACGCAGATACTGGAAACTGGTTGTACTGCTGAGTGTAAACTTCGACGTTTGCCATTGGAGAGAGAGTCCCGTGGTAAAGAGATGTCGCAGATAATCGCTCTCGTAGTCCGACGTCGGCAATGCCGTTCTGCCTGACTGAAGATTAAGTTGTCCGTATGGGAAACCATCTTGACTTACCCACTGATAATCAGCTGTATAGTCGAAGGAAAGTGATGATGAAGGACGATATACCAACCGAACTCTTCCTCCTGCCTCGTTGCTAAGGTCGGCACGCTGACCTGTGGTCTGATTCTTCCAAAACCCGTTTTGCCCATCATAGAACGAAGCTACGGATAGAGCCAAGCGATCGTTGAAACGATGGTTGTGCATAACCTCGGCATTGCGCTGACCATACATGCCTCCACCCACACTGATGTCCGTACCCTGATAATTCATCGGGTTACGCGAATACATACGCACCAGTCCTCCCTCCGAATTCATACCATAGAGTGTGCCTTGTGCACCACGCAACACATCCACACGCTCCAAACCATAAGTGTGGTGGTTATACATGCTCTTCGTGACGAGAGGAATCCCATCGACATACATTCCTATGGCCGAACTGCCTTCCTTGGCACCAATGCCCCGAATGTATGCCGAAGAAGTATAGCGAGAGCCATATTCCGGCATAACGAATGTGGGAACATAAAGACTGATTTCACGAATGTCACGCAGTCTCAGGTCACTGAGGTCTTTGGCTGAAAACATGGTACTACTCAGTGGCAAAGTGCGTAAGAGTCCACTTTCCTTAGGCTGTGCTACGACAATTACCTCATCGAGGTCAACAACGCGTGAACTATCGTTCAGATTAGAGATTAGAGGATTGGCGTCAGTAAAAACATATTCAGCACGGAGACCCATAAGGGTCACCATGCTGAACACACACACAATCAATCCTCTATATAATAACATGAATTATTAAGAGGCAGGAGTCAGTTTCTCGTCTGTTTGGAAGACGAAAGTCATCTCACCATGCGCACCAGTCGTGGTCATGTTAGCAATGATAATAGCCTTCATCTGCTTCTTATCGGCACTAATCAGGGCATAGTCCAGCCAGCAGGAAAACTCTTCAGTTGTGTTGTCACGTGGATTATTCATAACAAACGAACCTGCGCCGTGTTCTAGCTTATATCCTTGGTCATTTACAATTCTGCTGGCTGTAATGCCTGTGATTGTTGCCGTGCCCCATGTCTTGTTCTTGAAGGTTGCTATGAGGGTACCGCCATCAGATATGGCTAGACTGAGAGTGTCGTCCTTATAGGTCTTATCGATGAAGTTGGTTTTCAGGTGCGTCTGACCTATATATATACCAACGACCTCCCTGATGGCTTCAGAAACAGTGCCTTTGTCCTGAGGTTCTGGATCAGGTTCGTCGTCACCACAAGCGGCAAAAGCGAAGGCACCCATTATTAGGACTAAAAGCAAGTATAACTTGTTCAGTTTCATATCCTTTTCAAATTTAATTATCTATTCTTAACAAACGGTATTCGTGTTATTGAAGTTTCACGCCTGTTTGCGACTGCAAAGTTAATGAGGATTGCCGACTTGAGCAATCCTCATTTGTTATGATTTTAAAGAAACTTCCGAAGGGAGAGTCCCCTCAAGAAAGATCAAGCGGGATCTTCTGGTTTTTCGGGTTCCTCTTTCTTCTTAGCCAGATACTCAGGCAGTGACATTCCAGCTTGGTCGAAGAGTTCACCAAGAGGAGGTACACTCTTCATGAGACCAGCCAGGAAGTTGGCTGTACTTGTCTGACCATTGCCGCCTGCACCATTGTCCCAAACGGTAACCTTGTCGATGTTGATGCCCTTGATGGCCTCTACTTGTGTCTTCACGAGTTCGGGCAGTTTCTCCAAAAGCAAGAGGGTATAAGCCTTGGTAGCATCGCCTCCTGCGGCCTGAATCATCTTGTCGTAACCCTGTGCCTGCTTGGTCAGAATCTCGAACAGACCCTTAGCTTCGGCTTCCATCTTAGCGAAGATGGCATCGGCCTCACCCTTGGCGTTTACGCGCTTCTGCTCGGCAGCAGCTTCGGCTTCGATAATCAGACGACGCTTCTCGATTTCCTGAGCCACGATGACATTGGCATTCTGCGTCGAACGTTCACGTTCAGCACGGGCGTTTTCGGCTTTCTGCTCGGCAGCATACGACTCTTCGAGTGCGCGAGCCTGAGTAACCTTCTCGGCTGCAGTTGCACGGCGTTGTGCCTCGGCCTCACGTTCACGACGATCGGCATCAGAGTTGGCAATGTTAATCTTAGCCTCGTTCTCTCCCTTCACAGCTTCAGCATTAGCGGCAGCAGTACGGATACGAGTTTCACGAACGGCATCGGCCTTACCGATTTCACCCATTTTTTCCTGCTCAGCAACACGCACTTTAGCCTCGTTGATGGCCTTTGCAGCAGCTTCCTGACCCAGAGCCTCGATATAGCCGCTCTCGTCGTTGATGTCGGTAACGTTGACATTGATGAGTCGCAGACCAATCTTCTTCAGTTCAACCTCTACATTCGAGGAAATGGCCTCGAGGAACTTGTCGCGGTCGGAATTCAACTCCTCGATGCTCATCGTAGCAATGACGAGACGGAGCTGACCAAAGAGGATATCGCGAGCCAATTCCTGAATCTGTTGTGGAGTCAAACCCAGCAAACGCTCAGCAGCAGCCAGCATGGATTCGGGTTCAGTGGAAATACCCACGGTAAAGCGGCAAGGAACATCGACACGGATGTTCTGTCGCGACAGGGCATTGGTGAGGTTGGCATCAATGCTGATGGGGGTCAGCGACAGGTAGGCATAGTCCTGAATAACAGGCCACACGAAAGTACCACCGCCATGCACACACTTGGCACTCTTACTGGTGCCAGAAGTTCCGTAAACAACCAGAATCTTGTCCGAAGGACAGCGGCGATAACGATTGAGAAGAGCCATGACAAGCAGCACGGCCACAATGATAAGAATAAGAGGCAGATAGATTCCCATATTTTAATGTTTAAAGTTTAACGTCTAATGTTTAATGCTTGTTGAATTAAGACCTAAGGGCTTTTCAAATCGAACCTATGTTCGATGTGCTTCGAACCTAAGGTCTTCGGACGGAAAGACTAAGGTCTTTTCGCAGAAGGCCTATAGTTTCTCGACGAGCAGGGTGTGACCACCGATTACTTCCACTACATGCACTTTCTGACCAGTGGCAATGCCGGGACCATCCGTGATAGCGGGAAGTTCCTGTACAGAACCCTCGAACGAGAACTGTATCTTGCCCTCGCCTGTGCGCTCACCAGGAATGCGAAGATAGACGTCTGCCACCTTCCCAACAGCATCCTCAATACGGAAAGTCCCATCATGCTCCAGTCGACGCATCTGACGGAAGAGGAGAAGGAAGATGACCACAAAGACACAACCTGTCAGCAAAGCCACCAAAGCCAGCAAGGTGTGGTTGCTAATTGAAGAGGAGAAGCACACACCACCCCATCCCACACCAAGCAGGAAGTTGATGATGTTGCGTACGGAGAAGAGCTGCAGTGTGCCACCGGTGTCAAGCGTATCGCCAGAACCATCGCCCAAGTCAAAATCAGCATCTCCGCCATCAACATCTCCAATGCCGATGAACGTCATCACCATCTGTATGATAAACACAGCTGAGGCAAAAATAGCAATGCCCCAATACACGCGCAATGCAGGATCGAGCGCGTTGTACCAATTAATTATAGAATCCATATCCATCACATTTTTACTGGTTTGTAGGTCAAAGGTATATATTTCCGACGACTAGGACAAGATTTTAACAGTTTTTATAATTAAGATTCCACCAAAAGGAAAGCAAAGATGTCAGAATTAATTCGTAAGTTTGCAGACGAGAATGAATATTGAAGGCTGCGATTGAGCGAAAGAAGAGTGATGCTCGCATCAGCTTTCCCGAGCATGAGCAGGCTCGAAACGCAGTCTCAACATTGAACATTGAATTTCAGAGCAAAGCGAAGAAACACTATAAACTGTCAACTATCAACTATTAACTATAAACTATTAACTATAAAAAAAATGCCCCATCCCCTTCACCAGTTTCACTATTGTCCCAAGTGCGGTTCACAACGATTTGTTGAACACAACGCAAAAAGCAAGGAATGCCTCGACTGTGGCTTCGTTTATTACTTCAATCCCAGTGCTGCCACAGTGGCCTTCATCTTAAGGGCTAAAGACGAAGGGCTAAAGGCAAAAGACAATTGGGAACTACTCGTTACTCGTCGCGCGAAGGAACCTGCTCGTGGAACGCTGGACCTTCCGGGAGGCTTTTGCGACATGTTCGAGACTGGCGAGGAAGGTGTTTGTCGCGAGGTCAAGGAAGAAACCGGACTGCATGTAACCTCGACGCAGTTCGTGTTTTCATTGCCCAACACCTACCTCTACAGCGGTTTTTTGGTTCACACCGTCGACATGTTTTTCCTTTGTCAGGTTCGCGACTCCGACATTTGCCACGCTATGGACGATGCAGCCGAACTCATCTGGATACCCCTACAGGACTTACGTCCTGATGACTTTGGGCTAGATAGCATCCGCTTGGGAATCAAGAAATTTTTATCAAATTTTCCTATATAAATAAGGTATAAATGAGATTTTTGCCCTAACTTTGCAGCCGCAAAATGAAAAAACCATAGAAAATGGCAAAAGACAATCTCGTAATAGTGGAAAGCCCCGCAAAGGCAAAAACGATAGAAAAGTTTCTTGGAAATGACTATAAGGTTATGTCGAGTTACGGACATATCCGTGATTTGAAGAAGAAGACTTTCAGCATCGACACTGAGGACTTTACACCCCAATATGAAATACCTGCCGACAAAGCCCGTCTCGTTGAAGAACTGAAGAAGCAAGCCCAAAAGGCCAAGACCGTATGGTTGGCTTCCGATGAAGACCGCGAGGGAGAAGCCATCTCATGGCATTTGTACGAGGTATTGGGCCTGAAGCCCGAAACCACCAAGCGCATCGTTTTCCACGAAATCACCAAGACTGCCATCCTTGACGCTATCAAGCATCCGCGAAAGATAGACTTGAATCTGGTCAATGCCCAGCAAGCCCGTCGCGTCTTGGACCGCATCGTCGGATTCAAGCTTTCGCCCGTGCTTTGGCACAAGGTTAAGCCCGCTCTTTCGGCTGGTCGCGTGCAGAGTGTAGCCGTAAGGCTCATCGTGGAGCGCGAGCGCGAAATCATCAACTTCAAAGGCAGCAATTTCTACCGCGTGACTGCTCAGTTCCAACTACCTAACGGCGTTACTGTTGATGCCGAACTGAACCATCGTTTCATCACGAAGGAAGAGACCGAGAAATTCCTGGAAGACTGTCGTCAGGCTCAGTTTACCGTCGAGGACATTCAGACCAAGCCCGTTATGCGCTTCCCGGCACCGCCTTTCACCACCAGCACCCTGCAACAGGAGGCAGCCCACAAACTGAATTTCAGTGTGGCACAGACCATGATGGTGGCCCAGCGACTCTACGAAAGCGGACACATCACATACATGCGTACCGACAGCGTCAACCTGTCGAGCCTCTGCCTCAACACCTCGAAGGCTTACATCACCGAGCAACTAGGCAAAGAATACGTCAAGACGCGTCGCTACCACACCAACAGCAAGAGTGCGCAGGAGGCTCACGAAGCCATTCGTCCCACCTACATCGAACGCACCACGCTCGAAGGAACCAGTCAGGAACGCCGACTCTACGAACTCATCTGGAAGCGCACGATTGCCAGTCAGATGGCCGATGCTGAACTGGAGAAGACCACAGCCACCATCACCATCGCTGGTTCGCCCTACCAGTTCGTAGCCACTGGCGAAGTGGTGAAGTTCGACGGTTTCCTTCGCGTCTATCGTGAAACGCAGGAAGAGGAAGTCGACCAACCGCAAGGCAACCTGCCTCAGATGAACGTTGGCGAGCAACTCTCTCGCAAGGAGATCACTGCCACACAGCGCTTTGCACAGCGTCCTCCCCGTTACAACGAGGCTTCTCTGGTGAAGAAACTCGAGGAACTGGGCATCGGTCGACCTTCGACCTACGCCACCACCATCACCACCATTCAAAACCGCGAATACGTGGTGAAAGGCGATAAGCCCGGAGAGACTCAGCCTTACACCATCCTAACCCTGAAGGGCGACAAGATAAAGGAGAGCGAAAAGAAAGTTACCACCGGTGCCGAGCGTGGCAAACTGATGCCTACGGACACAGGCATCGTGGTCAACGACTTCCTATACGAGCACTTCCCTGCCATCATGGACTACAACTTCACTGCCGATGTGGAGAAGTCCTTCGACGACATTGCCGAAGGCAAGGAAGTGTGGACCGATGCCATGCAGAAGTTCTACAAGGACTTCAACCCCCAGGTGGAGAAGACCCTAAATACACACGACGAGCATCGCATTGGCGAACGCGTTCTGGGCAAAGACCCCAAGACCGGACTCGACGTAAGTGTGAAGATTGGTCGATTTGGCGGTGTGGCTCAGATAGGAACTGCCGATGACAAGCAGAAGCCCCGTTTTGCACGCCTCCATCCCGATCAGAGCATCGAGACCATCACCCTTGAAGAAGCACTGGAACTCTTCCGTCTGCCTCGCACTCTGGGACAGTTGGATGGCGAGGACGTGACTGTGGGCACAGGTCGCTTTGGTCCTTACGTTCAGCACCAGAAGGTGTACGTAAGCATTCCCAAAGACACCGATCCGCTCGACATCACACTGGAGGAAGCAAAAGCCCTGTTGCAGCAAAAGAACGACGAGGAAGCCCGCAAGGTGCTGCGCTCCTTCGACGAGGATCCCGAACTGCACATCCTCAACGGTCGCTTCGGTCCTTACCTGCAATACAAAGGCTGCAACTACCGCATTCCCAAGGCCGAACAAAAGCGCGTGGCCGAATTCACGCTGGACGACTGCATGAAACTCATCGGCAGTCAGGAAGAGAAGACCACCACGAAGCCTGCTAAGGCACGACGCACCTACACACGACGCACACGATGAAACGAATCATCCTCATCGGATACATGGGAGCCGGCAAGACCACCATCGGTCGCCAGTTGGCTATGGCTCTGGGACTCCACTTCTACGACTTGGACTGGTACATCGAGATGCGTTATCACACGAAAGTGGCGGACATCTTTGCCAACGAGGGCGAAGCGCGCTTCCGCGACCTGGAGCGCCGCATGCTCCACGAGGTGGCCGAATTCGAAGACGTCGTCATCAGTTGCGGAGGTGGCACTCCCTGCTTTAGCGACAACATGGAATACATGAACCAACAGGCCGAGACCGTTTACCTGAAACTGCAACCCGAAGTGCTGGCTATGCACCTGAGCATGGGACGAACCGTGAGACCGCTTATACTGGGGAAGTCGGGCGACGAACTCCTTGAGCACATCAAGAAATCACTCGCCGAACGCGAACCCTTCTATTCACAAGCCAAGCACATCGTCGACGTCTCGCTCATGGACAACTACGAGAAGATTGCAGTCACCATCGACCTGCTACGGAAAGAGTTGAAACTGTAAGTCCATTGAACGTTGAACATTGAACATTGAACATTGAACATTGAATATTGAATATTGAACGTTGAACATTGAATATTGAATATTGAACTTTTGGAACAGCGAGAGCAGAGTGATGCTCGCATCAACTTTGCCGAGTCGTGACAAAAGTCATGGAACGAAGTTACATAAGGCTGCGAGAGCAGTGAAAAGTTGCTAATTGTCAAATTGTCCAATTGTAAAATTGTCAAATGAAAAAGTGGCGTATCGAAGACTCCGAGGAGCTCTACAACATTAAAGGATGGGGAGTCAATTACTTTGGTATCAACGACAAGGGACACGTTTACGTGACTCCCAAGAAGAACAGCGTTCAGGTCGACCTGAAAGAGGTTGTCGACGAATTGGCCACGCGCCACGTCACAGCACCTGTCCTGCTGCGTTTTCCCGACATTCTGGACAACCGCATCGAGAAGACCGACGAATGTTTCCGCAAGGCTTCCAAGGAATATGAATACCAAGCCGAGCACTTCATCATCTTCCCAGTGAAGGTCAACCAGATGCGTCCTGTCGTCGAGGAAATCATCAGTCACGGCAAGCGTTACAACCTAGGACTGGAAGCCGGTTCGAAGCCCGAACTCCATGCTGTGCTAGCCACTAACATGGACAGCGACTCACTCATCATTTGCAATGGTCACAAGGACCAGAACTTCATCGAACTGGCTTTGCTGGCACAGAAGATGGGCAAACGCGTGTTCCTCGTCATCGAAAAACTTCCCGAACTGAAGATCATTGCCGAGAGCGCAAAGCGACTGGGCGTGCGTCCCAATCTGGGCATTCGCATCAAGTTGGCGGCCAACGGCAGCGGCAAGTGGAGTGAGAGCGGAGGCGACGCCTCAAAGTTCGGACTCAACTCTTCCGAACTCCTCATGGCCCTGCAACTGCTCGACGAGATAGGACTGCGCGACTGCCTGCGACTACTCCATTTCCACATCGGTAGCCAGATCACGAAGATTCGCCGCATCTCCACAGCCTTGCGCGAAGCCGCTCAATACTACGTTCAACTCCACCAAATGGGCTTCAACATCGAGTTCGTCGACTGCGGTGGTGGACTGGGTGTCGACTACGACGGCACTCGTTCCTCGAACTCCGAGTCCAGTGTCAACTACAGCATTCAAGAGTATGTCAACGACTGCGTGTGGACACTCGTCGAGGCTGCCAATCAAAACAACATCCCCCACCCCAATATCATCACGGAAGGCGGTCGCTCGCTGACGGCTCACCACAGCGTGCTCATCGTCGATGTGCTCGAGAGCGTCTCAGCACCACAAATGCCGGAGGACTTCGAACCCGGTCCCGACGACCACAAACTCGTTCACGACCTTACGGAGATTTGGGACAAACTGAGCAGCCGCTCCCTGCTCGAGGACTGGCACGATGCCGAAGACATTCGCGAGGAGGCTCTCGACCTGTTCCGTCACGGCATCATCGACCTGAAGACTCGTGCACAGATTGAATCCCTCTACTGGGCCATCAGTCACGAAGTGGCCGAACTGGCACACCACCAGAAGCACGTGCCCGACGAACTGCGCACACTCGACAAGCAGATGTCCGACAAGTACTTCTGCAACTTCTCGCTCTTCCAGTCCATGCCTGACTCGTGGGGCATCGACCAGTTGTTCCCCATCATGCCCATAGCACGACTCACGGAACAACCCACACGCTCGGCCACCCTGCAGGACATCACCTGTGACTCCGACGGAAAGATTACAGCCTACGTCAACGGTGGTCACCAGACCAACTACATTCCACTGCATCCCGTGAAGGCCGACGAACACTACTACATCGGCGTCTTCCTCGTGGGTGCCTATCAGGAGATTCTGGGCAACATGCACAACCTCTTCGGCGACACCAATGCCGTGCACATCTCCGTCAACAAGGAAGGTTACGAGATTGACCAAGTCATTGACGGCGAGACCGTTGCCGACGTACTCGAATACGTTCAGTACGACCCCAAGAAACTCGTTCGCCGACTCGAAATCTGGGTCAGCCGCGCCGTCAAGGACGGCAAGATCACCGAAGCCGAAGGTAAGGAGTTCATCTCCAACTACCGCGCTGGGCTGTATGGTTACACGTACTTAGAGTAGAGGGACTCTCTCCGCTTCCCCTTAAGGGGAGGAAGGTCTGGGTGAAACGAGGGAGTAAAATTGTACATTAATTAAATAGTACATTGTACATAAAGATTCCTTAACTCCCACATCAAAGATACTTAGTATGGAAAACGCTCGCTTCCGCACCGAAATTCTGCCGCTGAAGGACAAATTCTTCCGCCTGGCCCTGCGCATCACACTCGATAGGGCCGAGGCCGAAGACATCACGCAGGAGACTCTCATCCGCATGTGGGAGCAGCGCGACGGCTGGAACGAAATCCAGAGTCTCGAAGCCTGGGGACTCACCATCTGCCGCAACTTCGCACTCGACCACATCCGCAAGCGCCAACTCCAAGTCGAAAGGGAACAGGATTTCCTCACTCCATCACTTCATCACTCCGTCACTTCCTCACTCCTCTCCTCTCCCCCTCCCGACGAACAACTCGACCAGAAGCAGCGCGTCGAAGCCGTGCTGCAACTCATCGACCAACTGCCCGAGGTGCAGCGCACCGTCATCCAACTGCGCGACATCGAAGGCATGCGCTACGACGAGATAGCCCAAGCCACCGGACTTTCCGAGACACAGGTCAAAGTATACCTCCACCGCGCAAGAAAGAGAATCAGGGAGACATTATAAAATCGGGGCACCGCTAAGGTCTCCCGATTTTTGTTTTATTTCTGTTAGCGTTGATATACTAAATGCTTATTGCAGAATGCAGAATGCAAATCTAGGGATGTCAAATATCCAACTTTTCGGGGTCACATCAGAGAGGCCACCTTCATTTTAACCACAAAGTTGTCGAAACGCACGACGCTGTTGTGCACTCTGATGCCGGCACGCCCTGTGATGAAAGGCACGGGATCGGTGTAGCGGATAAGTGGCGTCTGCATGTCGTCGAGATAGCAACGAATGTTGGCACCCTCCACTTCCACCTTCATGTGATGGGGTTTGGTGATGTCTGTGGCGTGACTGACGGTCTGCAGCACTTGCCAACCGAAGTTGTGCTTACCCAGCGTCACTGTGGTGTCGTCGGCCAGAAAGAAGTAGCCCTGCAGGAAGTCAGTGCCCAGGACAGGACTGTCGTCGGCTCCACCCGTACTGGCGTTGGTCGTGCGGAAGAGCAGACCTCCGTTGGTGTCGCCTGCTGGGTAGATGATGTCGCACTCCACTGTGTAGTCTGTGAGGTGAATGTTGTCGAAGTCGCCCATCAGCATCTTCCCGTACCTGCCCGTCGATTCCAGCTGTCCGTCCACGATATTCCACTTGCCTTCGCGATAGCCCCATTCAGGACTCAGGTGCTTTTCGAAGTCGTCGGCCATCTGGTGTGGGTTCTCCACGCCTCGCTTGATGTTGTACTCCATAATGTCCAGCTTGCCATCAGTGACTTGCACGGTCAGACGGTGCCGTCCGCCTTGAAGTTCGACGTTATTGATGGTCCTCACGATGATGGCCGATTGCGTACTTGCCAGTTCGATGGCCGTTGTCACAGGTTTTCCGTCGAGCAGCAGTTGCACGCGTGATTGCCTGTCAGAACGATAGCGCAGACCGATGTTATAGTGTCCGTTGCGTTGCACATTGACGCTGTAGGTCATCGACGCACCTGCCGAACAGCGCATCAGGTTATACTTGCCGGCACTCATGTCCTCGGTCGTCGCACTCACCTCTCCCATAGCTTCCTTCCACAGGTTGGCGGCCAGCATTCCGGGTACGGGCAGACTGACACTGCGCACGGCACTGCCTTCGACATAGGGACTCACGGCGATGTAACCGAAGTCTGCTGCGCAGTCGCGTGTCACATAGCCCACCTTGCCACCCGACACCGCAGTGGTGATTTGCGCCTTGCACATGCCGTCGATGAAGACCTTGACGTGATTACCGCGCTTCTCCACACGCATGCTGTGCCACTTCTCAGGGTCGAAATCCCGAGGCAAATCATAGCGCTCATGCAGTCTCTCTTTGCCTTTAAGATAAACGGAAATCTCTAGCTTCCGTTCTGCCACATTGATGACAGCCACACTGTAGTTTTGCTTGTCGGCGTAGGAAAAGACAGCGCCACAGCGACCTGCTGCCCCCTGTGCAGCGCGCAGGGTGAACTCCGCCGTGTAATCGTCGTAGGAACAGGGTTGGAAGACGGCTGTACGCAGTCCTCGGGTATTGCTCTGGCAGAGGCGGTCGGCGTCGGCGATGGTCCACTTGCCACCCTTCGGGAAGGTCCACTGCTGTCCCACCTCGTCGCGCTCGAAATAGTCAGTCGTAGCCACCAACGGAGGGTCTTGTTCCCAGTCAGTAGGCCCAGTCATCATCAGTCGGTCACCGTTCCAGGCTATGCGCTCGAAGTTCAAGAGCCGGCGCGAATGTCGTTCCAGCAGGTTGTGATAACAGAAATAATAGGTGTCCAAATCCGGTCCCACGAATGCCGTCCCATGTCCCAGCGCCTTGTGTTTCGGCGTCTCCGTGTCCACGAGGATGGGGTTCTGCTCGCTCTGCGGAGTGAATCCCGAGAGAGGTCCTTCGCCACTGATGGCGTAGTCGATGCGATAGCCGTCGGTCAGCACGTGATTGCCCGTGTAGAGCAGGTAGTACAGTCCATTGCGCTTGAAGACACAGGGCCCTTCGGTCCACTGTCCGGAGATGCAGCAATGCAGGTCGACGTCCTTGTCCAGCGTGAGTGGCGTGGGCATGAGGCAGCCCCTGATGCCCCCAAAGTTGGCACGATAGAAATAGCGCTTGCCATCGTCATCGGTGAACATCGAACCGTCGATTTCCCGTCCGAGATTGTCAGTCCGATGCACGAAAGGCCCTGTCGGACTCTCGCTGGAAAGGAGGTAGTGACCGCCTCCGCGCGGCGAAGTACACATGTAGAAGACGCCGTTCCAATACACCACCTCAGGCGCATAGGCCACAGCCGTAGTGGGGTCGGTGCAGCAGACATAGGGCTGCGACCACTCCACGAGGTCCTTCGAGCGCCAGCAGTAGATGTTTTGGTTGTCGGCACTTACGTAGAGGTAGAAATAGCCCCTGTACTTCATGATGTAGGGGTCGCCCAGACTGCGGTTCTCCAGTCCTGGCAGTCCCATGGGGTTGGTCCACCCGCGAACCACCGACGGAACGGCGAGCAGGGCTCCTACCAGCAACCCAACAATCGCTATCCTATATATGACGCTGTGCTGTTTCCTATTCATGACTTTCGCTTCTTCGGGATGGCTCGAGGCAAAACCTCAATCGTTAATGCCATTAACACGTTGCAGTAGTTCGCTGCGGGACAGGTCCTTGTCGACAGGCAGCAGATACCAGCGCACCGTCCAACTGAGCGATTCGCCCGTCTGCCTTATCGTGGTCCTGTCGGCATCGACATGATGCGCCTCGGCGATGGTTGCGTACACCCCTGTGTCGAAATCAATTTCCGCATGACCATGGGGCTCCTGGCTCTCCTTCTATATAATAAAGGTAGTCTCATCATCCGATATATCCATCGGGAGGCATGAGGCTCTGCCAAGAAGGCTACCTATTTAAGAATCTTGCGCCCGTTGTGGATATAGACTCCCTTCTTGAGGGGCGTGAGGATGCGTCGGCCGCTCAGGTCAAAGACAGCATTGGCAGCGTTGTCCGTATTCTTGTTTCCGACGTCCTCCAATGTCTCAATTCCCGTAATGGTGCATGTGTCGAGCCTCCAGATGTAGAGCGGAGTGTCGCTGGTACCGATGATGTCGTAGGGCGATTTCCAGGTCATGCTGTTGTTCCAGTAGCGGCCATCGCTCTCGCGCCGAATGGCAAACACCTCGTCTTCGGGTTCCTGCTTCACGAGTGTGAACACGGGTAGCGTGGCACCTTCGGCTTGTTCCTCTGGCAAAATGATGACATATCCGTTGTCAGACAAGTAGCCATCGGAGGTGGTAATGGTGACGCTGGGCGAGTCTGGCAGGGGATTGAAGGTGAAAGTCCAGGTGTACTGATCCAGTTCTACGCCGTTCTTTGCTGCATCGGCCTCCACGCCGGCAAGGTCGGTGATGGCTGCGTAATAGTAGGAGCCGCTGGCCTGATTCTTGCGGGTCAGGAACTTTTCGGTCCCGTCCAGACGGATGGCGTAGTCTCCCTGAGGCTGCATTACCACGGGGACACGGGCAGCCTTATAGGTCTCGATGGCCTCGAGCACAACCTTTGTCATGGCATCCACCACACCCTGCGTCAGAGCGGGGTCGCCCTCGAGCTGGATATAGCCGCGAGCGGCCTCAATGACAGATTCCAGTTCTGCACGAGCCTCTGGTGTATATTGGCCTGGGTTGTAGCCCTCGGTGGTCGTGTTGAGCAGTTGCTCGGCCTGAGCTACGGCGGCCTTCAGCTCTGTGCAGTCTCCTGCTGCGTACGGATTGACGTAAAGCAGACCCGAGTTTATGGCGTCGTTTACGGTAATGGGCTGTTCGTCGGTGATGTGTGTGCAGGCCGTCAGGTTCAGAATCTGAGAACTGGCACTGCTATTGCGATTCGAGGTGTAGGCATCAATCTCGAAGAACACGCGGTCGCCCTGTTTCAGATAAGTATAGAAGGCAGTGCTGACAGGCTTCTTGCCGCCCTCGCCATCGTTTTTCACACTACCATATTGAGCTGAGAGGATAGCATCGCTGGTGGATACGGCTTCGACATCTTTCTGCATGTAGTACCAACGCACATAGAGAGGGTTCTCAACTGAGGCATTGGGATTGGGACGATAGACGGTGAGGTCGAGGCGATAGACACCATCCTCGAGGGCTGTGAACATGATGGCCGGTGCACGGTCGGTGAGGGGATGCATCTGACCCTTGTCGCCGATATAGAACCACTGGTTGCCACCGCGGTACCAAGCTGTTTCCTTCAGCATATTGTTGCCATCGTGATTCTCCAGCTTTTCCAGTTTCCCGTTCGCTGCCACGTGGCTATAGAAGCCCCAGGGCTGGTCGTCGTTTCTAGCCATCAGTTCTTCGTCATACTTTATTTGCAGGGTTTCGTCACCGACATTACCCTGTGAGGTAAACAATACGTAATTGCCCTCGGCCTCCAGGTCCAGACTCTTTGTGGAAGCTATCAGTGCTTTCCAGGCAGCATCCAGTTTCTCGATGTAGTTCTGTGCATTCGAGGCGTTGATGATACCTTCCTCTAACATCTGCTCGTATTCGTCGAGCAGGTGGTCGAAGGCCAACCAGTTCTCCATGGATACAGACCCCACGTCATCACCCACTTCGGTGTCGGAGAGAGCATCGCGGTAGGCATCGATTTGGGCTGTCACATTGTTCAGCACTTCTTCGTCGTAGGGGTCGGAGAAGAATTCTTCAGTGCGGGCCGTCTCTTCGTCCACCTGACTGACTGTGAGTTCACGGTAGAACGAACGTGGATAATAGTCGCGGGGCCACGATGAGGTGGGCAGGTCCTGATAATTCACCTCGAACGATACTACGTCTCCCTTCTTAGCCTGGAAACCAAAGGCAAACGAACTGGGCTGCTGTGCCGTGTAGCGCTGTTCTGCACCATCTTCGAGGTGGAAGTTCGTGACATCGGGAATCAACTCACCACCCTCGCCAAAGGCAAACTTCATGCCCATAGAAACGGTGGGGTCGATGGTGGACTCACCTTTATAGCGGAAACGAGGCACGACGTATATGGGTTTCAGGTTGGCGCCGTCCTGACGGATGATGCTGCCTGTCGCTTTGTACCAACCGTCGGCAGGAACCAAAAACGAGATGACTGCCGTGTACTGCTGATTGCCGATTACTTCAAAGGCATTGTCCAGTTCGGGCAGCCGACTAACGTATATGAACTTTGCATTGGCATTCTCACGGCTGGGTTCGCTCCATTCGGTGTCGTACCAAGCATTGCGTCGCCAATAGGCTTTTGTCATTTCGCCATTGTTGAAAACATTCTCCAGGCTCTGTACAGGCATGCCGCCTACACGTTCTGGCTGGTGGATATCGACATAGTTCACGGTACTGCCATCGTCGAAGATGGTGAACTCCGTGTACTCGCCGGTTTCGTAGGTTAGTTTACCGAACGACCACTGTTCGTCGCCGCCCTGTTCAAACTGTTCGTCGGTCATGTCGATGAGCCGCCATGTTTGTGCCCCTGCCACCATCGATGTCAGCAGTGCCACGAATAGAAAGTAGAACTTCTTCATAGGAATGATTATTTAAGAGATTTTGTGCATAGTTGGGTTGGAATGGTACAAACTCGTCATTTCACGAGTATCTTCTTTCCGTTCTTTATGTAAACAGCTTTATTGAGCGGTGAGAACATACGTTTTCCGCTTGTGTCATAGATGCCATCAGCATTCGGTGTTCCATCGTCCAATGTCCGTTTCTTGTCATCCAAATCCTTGATGCCTGTCGGGTCGATGGCTACGAGTTGGAAGGGAAAAGCCGTGAGTGTGCTGTAGGCAGAGGTTTGCACCGTTCCGTCATGGGCTACGGCCCAATATTTCCGTACGGTGGAAGATCCCGTACGCATAGCCAGTCGGTCGCTGCCTACGGCCTGGTCGAAGGTGAAGGGGTAGGAGGCTGTTGTAGTTGTTTTGCCTGAACTGTTCAGGAGCAGGCTGTCACCCCCAACCATTGAGATGAGATTGGCTCGTCCGGAATTGTTCAGTTCTATTTTCCACACGCGGTTCTCATCGTCCGATCCCCTTGCTTCGAAGCTTACAGCCTGCCCCTTTTCGTGCGCTGTCAGATAAGTGTCGGTGGGTACATGTCGCAGCATGTAGTATCCGGGTGCGATGGTAGCAGCCTCCGTGGGGCGCACCATCACTTCGAAATTATACTCAACCTCCTCGCCTCCCAATGTGAATCGGGCTGTTGCAGTTCGGCTTTCGCGGATGTCGGTGAGCGTCAGCGCGGCCCCCGTTTCACCCGTGTTCCATACTACTTTGGCAGGTGCAACGGCAGTGGGCAAGGTCAGTCCCAGTGTCACGCTGCTTCCAGCATCCACTACGAGCGACGACTGCAAGGCAAAGAACTGGTCGGCTACCAGCGTGGCGGCATCCTCTTGCAGGGCAATATTCTTGCCATCGACCTCAGCATAGGGTTGAGCTGCCAGCACGTCGAGCTGGAAAGTCAGACTGCTGACGACGCCTTCCTGATTGGTATATTCAACGATGAAATCGCTGTTTTTGCGCAAGGCAGAGGTCGTGATTTCCTGTGTTGTTTTGTTTCCTGTCCATTTGTAGGTTCCCCATCCAGCCGACGGCACTACGCTGAGCTTGGCCGATTTCCCATACAGCAAACGAGCCGTGGTAGCGTTCAGGGTCTCTGTTCCTATAGTAATAGAGGGTGTAAGCACATCGGCGCGGCCATCGCCTCGTACGGCTATGGGGAAACACAGTTGGCTTTCGATGCCATTGCTGTTAGTATAGGTCACGCGGTAGATGAAACTCTTGTCTGTCTCGACGACGATTTCGCGGCTCCTCTCGCCCGTGTTCCACAACCACTTCCCCGTGTCCTCCTCGCCCTCGGGCAACTGCGGCATCAGGCGCAGCGTCTGTCCTGGCGGCACTGCCGTGCTGTTGTTGACGGTGAAAGTGTTCACCAGCCCACCCAGCTCGTTGTGCAGCAGCGTCCTCCCCTCGGCCAGCTTCCGCGCCCGCTCCTGCGACAGGCTGGGCACGAGGTCGGCGGTGAGCGTACCGCTGTACTCCATCTTCGGCGATAGTTCCGTGGGCACCCGTCCCGCCGGGCACAGCTGCTCGTCGCGGGTGTTCATCAGCACGGAGTAGCCCAGGTGGTCGTAGCCCCCGCTGGTGCTGCCCTGCCCGCCACCGTCGATGCCCATCTGGGCGTACGAAGCCTCGGAGAAGGGCATGGCGACGCCCTTCACGCCCTCGTAGATGCCGATGACCGTACCCCAGTAGGGACGCATCTGGGCACCCAGGGCGGGGCCCGTCATCAGCCAGGAGCGCGAGTCGCTGTAGTAGTAGCCGCTGCTCCCGTAGTGGTAGTCGGTCCATGGCAGGCCCTCGACGCTCTGCGTCTGTGCCGCCACGTACTCGATGCCCGAGGCCAGGCGGTGCTGCATGTAGGCGAAGAGGTCGTCGCCCTGGTTCCAGCCCACCTTGGCGATGTCCACGGCCAGGCCCAGCGCCATGGCCGAGTGGCCCGTGTCGCGCCCGCTCTCGTTCATCTGCCCGAGCCGTCCGTAGGCACCCGTCTCCAGGGGGCTCTCCACGTCGGTGACGACGAGGTTGCCCAGAAACTCCGTAAGCCCGTCGTTCAGGATGGGGTCGGAGGTGCGGGGCTGGCGGAAGGTGCCCACCTGGTCGTACTTGAAGAAGGACATGCCCTGGTTGTAGATGAAGACGTCGTCGCAGAGGATGCCGATGGAGACGACGCAGAGGACGTTGCACAGACCCCAGTTGCTCCAGTAGTGCCCCGGCGCCTGCCACCACTTGCCAGCGTTCTCCCACGTGCCGTTGCGACCACGCAGGAAGCCGATGCAGCCTGGATACCAGAGGTCGAGCATCCAACGCTGAAACTTGGCGAAGTCCTCGCGCTTCCAGCCTTCGTAGTCGCGCATCAGCTCTGCCGCTTGAGCGAACTCATAGCCATAGAGACCGAAGGCGAGCCTTGCGTCGCTGTTGCCTGTCACTACTTTAGTGGTGTTGCACCATTTCATCAGCACATCCACCGCGTGATTGGCGCATGCTTTGTTGCCTTCAATCTTCCAGCGCAAGGCGTTCTGGTAGGCGATGGCAGCGCCACGAGCAGCATGGAGGTAGTTTTCACCATTGCCTCCGCCGCGCACGATGGTTTCCAATGGGTTTGTGCCTGCAGACGACTGCGCGTAGGCAGCAGTTTTCAGCACGTTGTAAGCCTGGGTCACTTTTGTGTCGCCATCGGCAAGCTGTTGCTTTATGCGGTCAAAATCCGCTTGAGTGTGAAGACCGCCGGGATGGATGAATCCACGGTCTTCGAATCCTTGGCTATACAAGTTGAAACATGTCATCATCACCAGTGACAAAGCAATAATTCTTTTTTTCATGGGTTTTCAGTTATGTTTTCCGCTGCAAAGTTAATTCATTTTTTCTATGCTATTATGTATAAATTCGTGCAAAATCATTGTGCGTTTGTTGTTTTTTTATAACTTTACGGCATGAAGCGGTTGTTTCTCCTGCTTGCAGCATGTCTGGCGCTGCCTTTCGCCTATGCCGCTGAATGGCAGCAACTGACAACGTCTGATGGTCTTTTCAACAATCAGACGCGTCAGGTGATATGTCTGCCCAGCGGGCGCATGATGGTGGTGGTGGAGGGAATGATAAACCTGTACGACGGCGAACAGTTTCAGCCTTTGGAAATCGACCGCACGTTGACGACAGATGTGTATAATTTCCAAAACAGGGCCTACTACTTTGACCGTAAGGGGCACTTGTGGATACGCACACTCCATCAGCTCGTAGCCATCGACGCCCATACATTGACCCCCCTGAATGTGCGCCGAATGCTGGATGAAATGGGCATAAAGGGTCGTCTACACAATTTCTTCATCGATGCCGATGGCATGGTGTGGTTGCACTTGGACGGTGGTAAACTCTTGCGCTATGACTGGCAAAGTCCGGCACAACCGATGCTGCAACTTCGCGACAGGGACGCCGCAGGCATGGCAGTTGCGATATGCAACATCACCGAAGTGGACGGTTTGCACTATATCTTATTGTCAACTGGCCGGATGCTATGCTTCGATGCCAAGCAGCGTCGGACATTGTACGCTACGGAACTTTGCGATTCAGAATACGGATACACGCTGATGAGCTACGACATCCAATCCCACGACTTCCTGATAAGCCTCATACAGGAGGGCATGAACAAGGTTGTCCGTTTCGATACCCGACGGCGGCATTTGTCTGAAACCGTTTGGGACGGCCGCCTCACCGACGTCATGACCGATAGCGAGGGGCGCATCTGGGCCAGCGACCAGAAGTCAATCTATAGGTTTGACACACAAATGCATGTGCAGGAGCGCATCAGTCCCCCTCCTTTTGTTATCAACACCTTTGCTGTCGATCGTCAGGGCGGACTATGGGCCTGTACCACCAGTCAGGGACTGTTCTATCATAGCGGTGTCCCCACTCGTTTGGCTTACGACATATTGCCGGGCAGTACGTCGGCCGATGCCTTGCTCGTACAGCGTGGAGGAAGTGTGCTGGCTGGCACGTCCAATGGTGTGTTCGTGCAAAGCAGGCGCTACGGCGAATGGAAACCGGTGGATAAGTTGCAACACCTGAAAGTCGTCCATCTGGACCATGCGTCTGATGGAGGTATCTACATTTCGACTATGAACCACGGACTGGTCATGACCGACAGTCTGGGCAATATATGCTGGAACATCGATGAAAGTCATTCCAGCCAGGTAAGAAATCGTGTGGAATTCTGTCTTCCCCTTTCTGACGGGCGCTGCATGATAAACATTCGCATGAACCAACTTGTCGTTGTTGATCCGCAGACTTTAGGGACAAAGAACCTGATGAGGCATCTGGGCGAGGATATGTTGCATTATCGCCGAATCATCGATGCCCTGCCATTGGACGGTGGATGGCTTATGGGCACACAAAATGGTTTGTTCTACTTGAAGAAGAAAGGGGAAGATTACGAACTCGACACTCAGCGTTTTGCCCGTCTGGCCGATAATCCATGGACCGTAAAGTGCAACTGTCTGTTCCAGGCCAATGATGGCAGCATCTTCGTAGGCACGCAGAATGGCCTGCTCCGGTATAGGGAGTCCAATGATGAGTTGCGCCGATACACAACTCGCGAAGGCTTGCCGCACAATACCGTACTGAGCATTGTCGATGACCATCGCGGCCGCTTGTGGATGGCCACCATGCAGGGTCTCTCCTGCCTCGACCTTGCTACCGACGAGGCCATCTCCTTTGGTCGAACCGACGGTGTCACCGATCAAGAGTTCGTAGAACGAGCTGCAGTACGCACTGCCGACGGCCATCTCCTTTTCGGCACTCGCCAAGGCGTCTATACCATAAACCCCGACAGCTTGCAACTGCCCCGGCTACATCTCACGCCACAGTTGCTGACACTGCACATCGCCGGTCAGGATGTCCCCATTACAGGCACCGACAGCTTCAGCCTTCCCCACGACCACAATTTCCTTACCTTCATATTCTCCACCCTCAACTATGCCTATGCCGACCACACCCGCTTCTGTTACCAACTGAAGGGAATCGATCCCGGCTGGACCATTGTTACAGGCAAAGGCGACAAATTGGAGCTTTCATACACAGCCCTGCCTCCAGGTCACTATAGATTGGGGGTGAAGGCAGCCCTGCAGGGCGAGGCCTGGGGCGAGACGTTGTGGCTCGACATCGTCATTCGTCCTCCCTTGTGGCGTATGTGGTGGGCATACCTTATATATATTATAGTTATAGTTGCCCTTGTCTGGTATTTCCTCCATACCTATCAGAGCCAGCGGCAGATGCGTTTGCGCATCGACGAACTCCTGCGCGAGCGCGAACGTCCCGTGCCCTCTGTGGCTTCGTCCGAGACAGTTGTGGAAACCGAGGCGGAGACTTCCGCCGAAAGTTCCGTGGAGCCGCAGGAGGAACTGCAGCAGGCAGAAGCATCTCTCCCTCCAAAGGAAATATCCCCTGCCGACCGGCGTTTCCTGGAGAAGGCGCTCAGCTGCATCGACCGCAACATGGCCAATACAGAATACAGCATCGAAGCCTTTGCCAGCGACATGGCCATGGAACGCAGCACTCTGTATCGCCGTTTGCAGTCCGTCATGGGACAGGGACCGCTGGAGTTTGTCCGCACCATTCGTCTCAAACATGCCGCCGAACTGCTCCGTTCGGGTCGTTATAGTGTGACCGAAGTTTCGGAGCTCGTGGGCTACAACACCCCACGCTATTTTGCCAAGCATTTCCGCGAGATGTATGGTGTCCGTCCGGGCGAATATCGCTGATTCGATGCCACTTTGCACGATTCTGCTCCCTTTTTGCACAGAATCTTACACCTCTGTTTCATGAAAAATCAAGAACTTTGCAGTGCAAACATTCATTAAAAAGCTTCATTCATGAAAAGACTCCACATCCTCCCCCTCCTGTTCCCCGTTTTGGTTCTCTTCCCAGGGCTTCAAGGCAAGGCTGTAACAGCCCTCGTTCCCGACGAGCCCCAGCCCATCCGTTTCAGTCCATTGCCCGAGAAGGACGGCCCTGCAACCAACGACGACTACGAAGTGTGGGCGCGTCCCCAAGGCAGTTCCGCCGAGGCCTGGACGCGGATTCCCGTTCTGCGCTGCAATGTCGATACACGCCGTGTCCAGACGGCAGCCTTTGCCGAGTTCGACATGGCCCAGCCTACGGTTCTCCGCATCGTCAATCACCGGGAAGAAAAGAACCAGGCCTGCGACGTACGTCCCCATTCGCGCCGGATACAGTCCCGACGTGTCAACGACAGCATTGTGGAGATAGAACTCCCGAAACCCGAATACCTGAGCGTCGAGTTCGGTGGCGACCGCCTGCACAACCTCCATATACTGGCCAACGCCCCCCTTGCCGAGTACCATACTGCCGACGAGCCCCAGGCCATCTGTTGGCAGGCTCCCAACTCGCAGGATGTGTTCATGCAGGATGCCCGCCTCATCTATTTCGGTCCCGGCGTGCACCGGCCCAAGGACCTCCCAAGCGAGGAGATAAAGATACCCTCCAACTGCACCGTCTTCCTGGCCCCCGGAGCCGTGGTCAAGGCCCGTCTCATCGTCGATAGGGCCGAGAACGTGCGCATCGTCGGTCGTGGCATACTCGACCATCCCCTGCGTGGCATCGAAATCACATACTCCCGCAACGTACTTGTCGATGGCATCACTGTGCTCAATCCTGCACACTACACCGTCTATGGCGGCCAAAGCGAGGACATCGTCATTCGCAACCTGAAGTCTTTCTCTGCCCGTTCGTGGTCCGACGGCATCGACCTCATGTGCTGCCGGCGTGTGAGGGTGGACAACTGCTTCCTGCGTACCAGTGACGACTGCATAGCCCTCTACAACCATCGGTGGTGGTACTGGGGAGGTAGCGAGGACATCGACGTCCGTCGCTGTATCTTCTGGCCCGATGTGGCACACCCCGTCAACATCGGCAGTCACGGCGACGACCGCGCTCCACAGGGAGAAGTGCTTCAGAACGTGCGCATCCACGACTGCGACATCCTCTACGGCCGCGAACAGGGGCTTCTGGCCATTCAGTGTGGCGACCAAAACGACATACGCAACGTCACTTTCGACAGCATCCGCATCGAGGGCATACAGCGCGGCCGCCTCTTCGACCTGCGCGTGCTCTTCAGTCAGAAGTACAACCGCAAGCCAGGTAACAGTATCGACGACATACACTTCAGCAACATCACGGTGGATACCGACACACCCGAACTTATGCCCTCGCGCGTGGAGCACTACGACCGCCAGCGACGTGTGGGACGCTACACCCTTTCCAACATCCAGTTGGGACTGCGCCCCTTCCGGCCCGAACGTGATATCGTGGTCATAGATCCCGACTCCGTACACTGACCCCCCTCATCCCGAAATCAAAAACCTAAGTAAGATGAAAAAAATATTCCTTTTGTTTTTTCTGACCCAAGTCTTTCTTGCCGAAGCGCAAACTGCAGACGGCTACGTCGATCATGGATTCGTCCACCCCGGCGGCCTTCACACCCAGGCCGACTTCGACCGCGTGAAGCGGCAGCTGTCCGAGGGGAACGTGCGGGTGACCCAGGCGTACGACGTGCTTCGCCGTGCGGAATATGCCCAGGCCACGGTGAAGACATACCCCGTGGAGACGATAGTCCGGGGCGGCGGGCAGGGCTCCGACAAGCAGCCAGACAATCGCTATCCTATATATGACGCTGTGTTGTTTCCTATTCATGGCTTTCGCTTCTTCGGGATGGCTCGAGACAAAGCCTCAATCGTTAATGCCATTAACACGTTGCAGTAGTTCGCTGCGGGACAGGTCCTTGTCGACAGGCAACAGATACCAGCGCACCGTCCAACTGAGCGATTCGCCCGGCTGCAACAACGTATATGCACCCTGACTCTCGAGCTCGATATAGGTCTTGCCGCGGTTCACGTAAACCTGCACCTCAGCCTCGCCCGGAGCGGGCTGTTCTGGCTGCAAATCCTGAAACTTCTTCACGAGCAGGAGACCGTCGGCGCAATAGGCCAACCATCCGCTTCCGTCGGCATTGACCTTGCGGTTGCGCGGCGCTTCGTCGGTCTCGTACCAGGCTGCACCATCGCTAAGTTGGAAATCCATTAGTCCTGCTGGCCAGATGCTATCGGTGGGAGCGAAAAAGATAAGGCCTCCGGTGTTCGTCACGCGAGTTATCTCCCAAGGTGCTACGCTACGAGCCTCTGTGCCTTCGTTCCTGATGGAATAAGTGATAACGAAAGCGTGGTTCGAGGCATCGATGGCGAAATCCTTGCCCACGCTCATTCCGAGGCGTTCCGACACGGGACTGCTGATAGTGAGCCGTCCGTCGGCACACTGCACCACTTCGTAAGGCTGCTTGTCGAACTCCGCAACGGGCGGCCAGTTCCATTCCTTTTGGGGACTGGTCCAGAAGGTGCTGCCAAAGGACTCGGGGAAACGCGACTGTGAGAGGACTTCCTGCTCCTGATATTTCAGCGAGAGGATTTTACCACCTCGTGCAGGATCGACAGTCATAGTGGCATCATCGACGCGGAGGGTAACGGCCGTTGACCTTTCTTCCTGCGCATACATAATGAAAACAAAACACACGCCTACCAGTGTCAGAATTTGTCGTTTCATACTACATAATTGTTTAGTTCACTATGTGCGCCAAATCTATATCGACGCGAATCTCTAATATTCCCTTCTTGTATAAAATATCCTAGGATTTTGCACAAAGTTAATATAATTATCAATTGTAATCACTAGTTTTTGTATTAATTTTGAAAATAATCCCTATGGGATGGCTTGAGAGCTTGGACGATTTTACGATTGGACAAAAAAACCGAGAGCCCTTTGGGTTTCTCGGTTCATTTCTTTTAGAGGATGCCTAGCGCGACGGCGGCATTAGCCGCAGAAGCGCCACCAAAGGCGGCCAATAGGGCCGTCAATGGACTCACCCCCAGCCCCTCTCTTAAAGCGAGGGGAGCATAATGGGGAGAGTGTATTAGAGATTCACGGTATAGCATGCTGAAACGCCAGCGGCTGCACTAAGAGCCGCGATCAGCGCGGTTATAAATTTCCATAGGAACTTGAAGAGTTCCCGCTTTCTTTCTTGTTTCATAGTCTATTTCACAATTTTACAATTTCACAAATTCACAATTTAATTTTTAACAAAACCGAGAACGCTCGGCATCTGCGAAGCAACGGTTTTCTTTGTTTTTCCTGATTTGGCTGCTACTCACGTAGTGAGGATTGGTGTTGATGGACGGGCTATGCTAGCATAAGACTCGGACAGAGAACGGCAATCACAGATGTCGGTAGACATAGCAGACAAAGAAGGGGTTTTCAAGGTTTTGGTTAGGTGTTTGGTTGTTTAGTGGTTTAGTGGTTTAGGATGTTTCGTCACTCCAACGTCCCGTCCCCATCCCTCTTCCCTCCCTAAAAGGGAGGGACCGAGGGAGAGTCCGTCGCTTTCGCTTAAGGCGTAACATCGCCAGGATCGCCAGAGCCCGAGCCGCCGCCCGAGCCACTGGGCGTAATGTCCTGAGTCGTTTCGCCAGCGGCTACGCGAGCCTTTTCTTCCTTCTTCGCCTGCATCTGAGCGGCACGAGAACCAACGTACTCGAACTCAGTGTTCGTGTTCAGCTGGTGGATCATCTCAGCGTCGGGGTTGAAGGTCACACGAACGCCAGTGATGTTGGCGGCAGAGAACTCCTCGTCCATGTCAGCGCCGTTGCACTTCAAGCTGATGCCGAACTTGCCCAGGCCGTTCAGCAGTACGCCGTAACCGCCCTGCAGACACTCCACGATGCACTCCACTGCGTCCTGCAGCACACCGTAGATGGTGCCCTTGGAGAACGAGCTGCCGTGCTCCTTGATGATGGTCTCACGTTCCTGACGGAATGCCACGATTTCCTTTTCACTGTCCTTCTCCGAAGGATTCTTCAATCGCAATCCCAGGGAATAGGGAATTGCTCCAATAATTCTGTTTGCCATAGTTTTAAGGGTCGGCCCCCTCCCGTCCTCCCCCGTAAGGGTGAGGGGTACCATTTGTTTTAAGGGTTAGTTATTAGTTGTTAGTTAGTTTTTTTCATCCTCCCACTCGGGGGAGCCAGAGGGGGGCTTCTGTTGTGTCGAGATTCGGCTTAGGTGTCCCGGGATCGAATCTTTGTGCGTTGCGCACCGTACGCAGATTCGTGATGCATTGAACCTAATTTCGCCTCATCTCTAACATTTGTGCAAGTGTTGTGCAAGCCGAGAGCAAAGGAACTTTGCTGGGATGCATCCGACTTGTGGCGTGAACTTGTTCACAGGTGCAAGTAC
>CADCHQ010000019.1:91107-92586 GCA_902801325.1 uncultured Bacteroidales bacterium
GATGCTCGCATCAGTTATCCAGAGCGGAAGCAGACTCGAGGTAAAGTCTCGAACGGAGTTCGTAGAGAATGTTGCCGGCTTCATTCTCGTCCGAGATACCCCGTATCTCAAACTTTACCTCAAAGTTACAAAAAAAAGTTCATCCGCGCAAGTTTTCGGGCGCGGGCGGGCGCGAAAGTCCCATCTTTTTTTACGAAAAACCTGTAACGAATTAATACACAAATAGTTAGTGTGCATTTATGATTATGCTATCAGAGGCCAAAGATAACAAATCACAAAATCACACTATAACAATAAGGATTTTGCACTGCAATGTGCCACTCAAGAGTAATAGATTGTTACATTAATACCATATATATAATATGATTATTATATTATAGATTTTATTATATATTATAATTTATTATAATATATAATAAGTTTTAGGATGTACCTCTACTTTCTGATAGGTAAAAAAGCTTATTGTTATTTTGTTATTTGTTATTTCGTTATATTGTCTTTCCAGATGAGCCGACTCCGACATCTAAGATATATTTATCTGGGTGATTGTGAGAATTGCAATTAATTCGTATCTTTGAGTCATCTTCGATGCCTCGCTTAATCGTATATTTGACCTTCGGTCTTAGATAAGATGCGTCTCGGAAATAAAAATGATTAATCATTATATATTTCGCTCGACTTTCATTATTTTTGTAGGCGAGAATAGGATATGGAAAAGAATAAGATAGTAATATACCAAAGTGAGGATGGACAAACTCAGATTGATGTCCGTCTGGAAAACGAAACGGTGTGGCTGAGTGTTGATCAAATGGCACTTCTGTTTGACCGTGAAGGGTCAAATATCCGTCGTCATGTCATCAATGTCTTCAAGGAAGGCGAGTTGGAACGAGAGAATAACGTGCATTTTTTACACGTTAATGGGGTAAAGAAACCTGTTCCTTTTTACAACCTCGACGTCATTATCTCCGTTGGCTATCGTGTGAAAAGCAAGAGGGGCACAGGCTTTCATGCCTGACAGATATGTTGAAGGCTAAGGATGGTGAGTTCTTCTTCTCCAATTGGCTACGCAATCGCAACACCATAGAGTTCCTTGGAATATGGGAGCGGCTGATGAATCCGAATTTTAATTGTGCCGAATTCGACATAATTAAATCTCAGGCCGGACTGAACCGTTTCCGTCTCGGCTTGGTGTCTATAGGTCTTTGAACAGAATATGCATATAGCAAAGACAACGACTTACAGCTGAAGCAAGCGGTGTCGTTGCCTTTGCGATAGATATTATAATGTCATTCTTCAATCTTATTTTCCCCCCTCATCAAATGACGAAGGGCACTAAGGAGTTCTTGTGACTCTTGAACAACATTCAGGAATACGGTCATGGCTTCGATGTTGAGTTGCTTGGATTGGATGTCATGAATGATGCGTATACGATATTCGGAAAGTGATGATTGAAGTTCAGCAGCATCATTGCGTATCTGG
>CADCHQ010000020.1 GCA_902801325.1 uncultured Bacteroidales bacterium
GTTCTAACAATAGTGTTTAACAATTAAAATATCGAAAAGTAGTCGAAGTGGCAAAAATGGTCGGATATTTTGAGGAAATCGGGTGCAGAATGTGCAGTATATGCTCATAATGTTTCCCAAATGTTTCCCAGATTCGCCGTAAAGTGCTGATAATCAGTTCCCGTTAGCCGCCGCGCAGGCAGCTGTTGAGGAGTAATCATCACTCATAAATAAAAAAAGGGACTTGCTCATAATTGGGCAGGTCCCTTTTGCGTATACAAAAATAATTCATTAACTTTGTCCCAAAATCGTCATAATGAACGAATTACCACAAGACCCGATGATGCTGTACTCGGCAGTGAACATGAAGCTTCGCGACCGTTACAACTCCCTTGATGAACTTTGTGAAGATCTCGACATCGACCGTGCCGATTTGGAGCATCGCCTTTCTGAAGTCGGCTTCGAATATAGTGTTAAGGATAATAAATTCTGGTAAACTTTGACCATTGACCATTGACCATTGACCATTGAACGTTGAGCATTCTTGCTCCGTTGCTCTACGCAAGCGTAGGCCTTCTTGCACAGCAAGCGTAGCTTCGCGTCCGATTACGGCCGTCCGATTAGACCATTGACCATTGAACATTAAACATTATGAAACGTTTTCTTCTCATTCTCTCATTCTCTCAATTTCTCACTTTTGCTTTCGCTCAGCGTCAAATGGAGGTGCGCCACAATGTTCCGACAGATAGCATCCGTCTTTCCGACCCAGCTGTTCTCGCCGACTCTGCCACACAGATGTACTATATGACGGGCACGGGTGGCATGATGTGGAAGAGCCGCGACCTAAAGTTGTGGGACGGTCCCTATCGTGTAGCGGAAAACGACCCTGATGGTTGGATGGGACCTCGTCCGATGATTTGGGCGGCAGAGTTGCATAAGTATAAAGGCAAATATTATTACTTTGCTACGTTTACCAACCGTAATGCTGTCTCGTGTGAGTATCGTGGACGGAAGATTGAGCGTAGGGCTTCGCAGGTCTTTGTGGCTGACAGTGCCGCAGGCCCATATCGTCAGTTTGGCGATGCTGCCTATCTGCCAGCCGACCGCCCCACGTTGGACGGCACATTCTGGGTAGATACGGACGGCAATCCCTATATGGTCTTCTGTGGTGAATGGTTGGCCAACTGGAATGGAACAGTGGAGAAGATACAGTTGAAGCCCGACCTCAGTGGTGTAGTTGGGGAACCCAAGGTGCTCTTCCGCGCCAGCGATTCGCCTTGGAGTCGTGAGGTGGAGGACGGGAAAGTGCAATTCAATAAGGTTACCGATGGTCCTTGGCTCTTCCGCACGGCTACGGGCCGACTGGGCATGTTGTGGACTTCTTGGGTATATAAAGATTACACCCAAGGCGTGGCTTACTCCGAGAGCGGTACGCTCGATGGCCCGTGGGTGCATGAACCCGAGCCCATCACACCTCCCAACTTTGGTCACTCGATGCTTTTCAAGACGTTAGATGGCCGTTGGATGATGTCTGTCCACAGCCATGCCACCGACGAAAGGGGACGCACCATTCGCACGCCTCACTTCTTCCCAGTCGACCTCTCAGGTGATAAACTTCGTGTTATAGTAGAGTAGGGGGCTCATCCCATTCCTCTCTCTTATCGGACGCCCCGAATTTTAACGCGTCTTGTCAGTTCCTACATCGAGGTTGCAGAAGAGTAGAAAACTCCTCGATCATTTCCGGATTATATACTGAACGCTTCGTTCATTAGCCAAGCGAAGCCTTTGGCGGTACGGAGGGCAGCATCACGAAAGTGGTTGCCCTCGTTCCATTCCAGACGGGTGTGTGGGATTTGCTCTTGCAGGAGGTCGTATTGACGGCGGATGCAGTCGCCCACGCGAGCCATCACAGCATTCTTCGTGCGCTCTTCCTTGTCACCAAGACTGAGATAAACGGCATCGGTCTGTGGGGAGAGCGACTGGGCGAAGTCTATCCAGCCGGGATACCAAACGGAGGGAGAAACAGCGGCAATGCCTTTGAACGAACTGCACTGATAGCCTGCCCATAGGGCAAATAATCCGGCCAACGAATAACCGCCCAGCAACACGCTACGAGTAGGGTAGTGGGGCAACAGTCGGCCAGTGATAAAGTCGAGTGTCGCTTGTGCTCCATCTCCGAAAGGTGTCCGTCCGAATACGGCAGGAGCGGGCCAAGGTGTGAGTTCCGTCTGCCAGTCGTTTACTTTCACGGCTACCAATTCGAACGCCTTCTCCGTCATCGTCGCAATCAGGTTCAGTTCTTCGTCCAAGCCCTCCAGATCGTGCTCGTCCACGGGTTGTACCAGCAACCACTCTGCCCCTTTGCCCATCGTGTAGCGTCGGCATTCCCGGCCGTCAGTGTTCCACGTCTCTTCTAGCATATCCATCTCGTTGATTTTACAAAATTACAAAATGGCGAGTGATGAAACAAGAATATCGGAATATTTCACTATCTTTGCATTCACAATACCGCAAAATATGGAACAGTTTAGACCAATGAGGCGCAATCGCCAGCAATTGTCGGAAGCAGAGAGTTTGGCCATTCTCGAACAAGCCACTTCTGGCACACTGGCATTACTGGGCGATGGAGGTTATCCCTATGCCGTCCCCATCAGTTATGTCTTTGCCAATGGAAAGTTGTATTTCCACAGCGCATTGAGTGGTCACAAGGTCGATGCTATTCGGCGCGAATTGTGACAAGGCCTCCTTCTGCGTCATTTCGCAGGACAACATTCAGCCGAAGCAGTACACCACCCATTACCGCAGTGTGATTGCCTTTGGACGAATCCACATCATTGACGACGAAACTGAGAAACTGGAAACCGCCCGTCTGCTCGGCAATAAGTATAATCCCAATAACGACGAGGCGCTTTGTCGGGAACTGGAGCATGGTCTATCGCGTATGCTGATGATTCGTTTTGACATCGAACACCTGACAGGCAAGGAGGCCATTGAACTCATGAAACAGCGATGATCGCATCAATAGTTAAGACTTTTTACTAAGATTCTTTTCGGACAGCTTATGAGTTGGATTATCTTAACCATAGCAGGCCTGTGCGAGGTGGCGTTCACCTACTGTCTCGGACGCGCCAAGGGGCTCTGTGGTACAGAGTGGTGGACTTGGATGATTGCTTTCGCCCTCTTTTATGTGCTTAGCGCCCTGTTGCTGGCAAAGGCCACACAAACCCTGCCGCTGGGGACTGCCTATGCCGTGTGGACTGGAATTGGTGCAGTTGGTGCTGTCCTTGTGGGTATATTCATTTTCCACGAGCCTGCCACCTTCTGGCGTCTCTTTTTCCTCATCACCCTCATCGCTTCTCTCGTAGGCCTGAAGGCGGTATCTTGATGCCGTAAATCTTAAACCGAAATAATTGTTGGAAATATGAAAAACATCATTGTATCATGCTTATTCATGGCTCTGCTCCTGTGCTCGTGCCATAGCGAAAAGTCGGAACAGACGCAGACTTCTGGCGTAACGGCAGAGATGGCCCTTGAGGGAGTTAACAATTATTGCCACAGCGAGTATGACTGGAGTGTCGCTGACGAGAATCCCGACCTGATGTCTGTCACGATGGGAGAGGAGACGGAGACGGAATACAAGGTCGTGTTCCGCAGCTATACCGGTGCTCTCGTCAATTTCTATGTCGATAAGTCCAGTGGCTTGACGCGTAAGGTCGAGTACGTTCCTGCGCTTGACCTCGAGAGCGAAGCCGGCACCATCAACCTGTTCGATTACTTAGAGAAGGAATCTAAAGCGGCTTCACCTAAAGAATAAAGAATAATGAATAAAGAAAATTGTCAACTTTCTTAGCAGCGAGAGCAATGCAAAGCTCGCTTTAGCATTGCCGAGTCGCGTCAATAGTCGACGAAGTCAACTTTCTTAGTAGCGAGAGCAATGCAAAAGCTTGTTTTCGCATTGCCGAGTCGCGACAAAAAGTCAAAACGAAGTTTTAAATCGTGAAGTTGTCAAATTAATTTATGAAAGAAGTCAATCCCAAAGACACCAAACGCGCACAAGCGTTCGAGATGTGGATGAAGTCACCGATGCCGATGGTAACTGTCGTCAAGACGTTCGATGTGACCAGACTTTACAAGGAGAGTAAACGGACGGGTAAGAAGTTCAACATGTTCCTGTGCTGGTGCATTGGCTGGGCGGGAAGTCAAGTGGAAGAGTGCTACTTATTGCCCAAGGACGGGCGATTGTATCAGTACGACCGTCTGGGCATCAACGTGATTGTGGACAACGCAGAGGGAGGCATCAGCAGTTGCGACGTCCCATATTCTGATGACTTGAAGCAGTTCAGTCTCGACTACGAGACGCGCACGCGAGAGGTGGTCCAGACTTGTAAGGATATTGCCGAACCGGATGCCATGATAATTGGCACTTCTGCCGTAGTCGGCACAGAACTGGACTGCATTGTCAACCAGTACACGGGCATCTTCAACAATCCTTTTCTCGTTTGGGGGCGATATCGTAGACATTGGTTCAAGACAACGCTGACAATTTCTTTCCAATTCCACCATGCCCAATTTGATGGTCGCGAGGCCGCACGCTTCCTGAATGCCTTGCAGACAGCGATGAAAGAAATTTAAAATCACACGCGAGCTATAGAGTCCTCCCACGCCTGAAGTTTGCACCTTCGCCTAGACGTTGAGTTTTTTTTGAGTTTTTAGTTGCTGTTTGTATGACTATAACTAGTTGTAAAACAATGTTTTACACGCATTTTTTAGTTTTTGCAAGTAAAATCTCATAAAGTCTTATACTCTTTTATTTTACAATTATTTTTTTTAGGATAAAAACTAAAAAAACTAAAATATAAGCATGCAATATATTGATAATCAGTCATATATTCTCCCATTAGGAAGGGTTAAAAACTCAAAAAAAACTAAAAGAACTCATTCCACTTAATTCAATTGACGAACCTTAAGTGATGTGGAAGAAGTGTTTGCATAAAACAATGAATTTTCACGAGTTTTGTATTGTATTTAAAGGGGTGCTAGATTGGACAATACAAGGCGTCAAGTTGTACAACCTGCGGCTCGGTATTGTACAACCTCTCCCTAGTTCTTCGCCAATGTGAGGCATCTACGCGGAAGAGCTAGAAAGAAACATAAATTAAGTTTGTCCAGGGACCTCTCTTCAGTGCGCGAAAGCTACTTTTGCACTTACGATTCCTATTCCCCTTTGTTTCATGTCCTCGCCGATAGTCCAAAGCTGTCTGGCCTGTGAGGCGACGGAAGTATTTTGAGAAGAAACTGGGATTTGGAAAGCCCATCTCATCAGATATCTGTGTTAAGGGTTTGTCGGTATGGCGAAGTTCTATTTTGATGCGAGTGATGAGAGCACGATCTATCCAGTCTTTGGCAGTGATGCCACTGGTTTGTCGAATGACGGTGCTGAGGTAACGCTCTGTAAGACAGATGCGACGGGCGTAGTAGGCTATTTGGTGTTGTTCGTGGCAGTATTGATTGACAAGACTGATGAAACGGTCGAAGATGGTCTGTTCGCGGGTGTGCGCTAAGGCTTGGTCAGCGATATTGCGACGATAGAGTTCGTCATAGTGATGCATCAGTGCAGCAACTATTGCGGAAACGGTGGGGCGGTGGTAGTTGGGTTGATGGACGATGTGCCAAAGCGTTTCGATGATGTGGCGGGCCGTGGCTATATCGTCGGATGTGACGGGAATCTGGAAGTCGCGCACCTGTCCGTTGAAGGCTGAGGGCCAATGCCCTGGTGCAAAGGGCATTGGGAAGTCGGCAAAGAGTCCGATACCATATACCTCGACGTCGCTGGAAAGTCGGATGGGGTTGATAATGGTTCCCGGACCGATGTAGACAAGAGTGCCAGCCGTGATGTGGCGGTCCTGAAGGTTGAAGTTGATGTCCGCCTCACCACGGGTGAATATGCCCAGACGGTGGTCGTTGATGATGAAAGGTGGACGTTGTTGCACAATCAGACGAAAAATTCTGGCATCGCCGTGCACGATACCCAGTTCGTTGTTGATGAAGAACGACTGGCCTATGGAATCGGCCTGAGCGGTCAGGATATCCTGCATCCGCTTGGCGTCCATTAGTTTTGGTGTTTTTCCCATTTTGTTTAGGTTTTGGATGCAAAGATAATGATTTTATGCATAATAGTTGCTTGTTTTGTAATAAATCGAACAAAAAGAACATTATTACATTCCGAAAGATAGTGCTTGCGTGTGAGAAACTAAGTAACTTTGCACAGAAAACATAAAACGATGGATATGAGAAGACTCGTTATTGGAATCATGATGTTGCCCCTGTTGACATGGGGACAAACGCTTGAGGAATGTCAGGAAGCGGCTTTGCGAAATTATCCCCTAATACACCAGTACGATCTGGTCAGTCGCACGACGAACCTAACTGTCGAGAACATAGGGAAGGGTTGGCTTCCTCAGGTGTCGGCATCGGCCCAAGCTACTTTACAAAGTGATGTGACGGCTTGGCCTGATGAGATGCAGTCACTGATACGATCAATGGGCGTCGACCTGAAAGGACTCCGCAAAGACCAGTATCGTGTGGGCATAGATGTACAACAGACGTTGTACGACGGTGGGGCTATTCGCAGTCAGAAACTGGTAGCTCTGGAACAAGGTGCCGTGCAAGAGGCCCAGACCGAGGTCACGATGTACCAGGTGCGCCGACGTGTCAATGAGATGTACTTCGCCTTGCTCTTGCTTGACGAACAAATCAAGCAGAACCGCGATTTGCAGGAAGTGTTGCAGGGCAACGAGCGAAAGTTGCAGTCGATGTTCAAACGAGGAACGGCCTCGGAGAGCGACTGGCAAAACGTGAAGGCCGAACGCCTGAACGTGGCACAACAGTTGACTAGCCTCACGGCCAATAGGCAGACGCTGGTGCGAATGCTAAGTGCATTTTGTGGCATAGAGGTTACAACCCCCTCCAAACCTTCTCGCCTTACAACCATCGAGTCTAGTGACATGCATCGACCAGAACTGAGGCTTACTGACGCCCAGCTCCGCCTGGCCGATGCTCAGGAACAAGCCTTGCGGTCGAAACTCATGCCTCGCCTCGGTGTCTTTGCACAGGGCTTCTACGGCTATCCGGGTTATAACCTATTTGAGGATATGATGCACCACCGCTGGTCGCTCAACGGGATGGTGGGGGCACGTCTCACTTGGAACATCGGAGGTCTCTACACCCACAAGAACGATAAGGCTCGCATCCAGCTCCAGCGAGAGCAAGCTATGAACGCGCGCGACGTATTCATATTTAATAATAGGTTGGAGCAGTTGCAGCAAAACGAGAACATCATGCGTTGGCAACACCTTATGGATGAGGACGACGAGATCATTCGTTTGCGAAGTGCTGTCCGCAAAGCCGCTGAGTCGAAGTTGGAACACGGAATCATCGATGTCAACGACCTCATGCGCGAAGTCAATAGCGAAAGCACAGCCAAGGTGCAACGCTCGATGCACGAAGTGCAGTTGCTCAAGGAGATTTACGACCTGCGTTTTACTCGAAATGACGAATAACGTGATACCTAATAATGAGATAAACTATAAAGACAATGAAACGGATATTTGTAGCAAGTTTCGCAGTGCTCATGCTCACTGCCTGCGGAAATAAAGAGAAAGAGTACGATGCCACAGGTACTTTCGAGGCCACTGAGACCACTGTTTCGGCTGAAGAGAACGGGACACTGATGCGCTTCGACCTGTCGGAGGGCGACAATGTGGAACAGGGTAGGGAGGTGGCCCTTGTTGACACTACCCAGTTGTGGCTTAGACTCCAGCAACTGATGGCCACGAAAGCGGTCTATCAAAGCCAGAAACCCGACACCGAGCGCCAGATAGCGGCCACACGCCAACAATTGGCCAAAGCACGACAAGAACAACAAAGATACAAAGAACTTGTTGCCGATGGTGCCGCCCCATCGAAGATGCTTGACGACGCTACGAGTCAGGTGCAAGTGCTTCAACGCCAGTTGGATGCACAACTCTCGACTCTACAGACTAATACTCGTTCGCTGGACAAACAGATGGAAGCCACCGAGGTGCAGGCTAACCAACTTCGCGACCAACTTCGCAAGTGTCATGTCATATCGCCAGTTAGTGGTACAGTGCTGGAGACTTATGTCGAGCGTGGCGAGTTCGTGACCATTGGAAAACCGCTCTTCAAGGTGGGCGATATGCAGCGTATGTTCCTGCGGGCATATGTCACATCGTCTCAACTGCAAAGTGTTAAGGTTGGGCAGAAGGTGACTGTTATGGCCGACTATGGGCAAGTCAAGAAACAGTACGAAGGCGTGGTGAGTTGGATATCGTCGCGCTCAGAGTTTACGCCCAAGACCATCTTGACAGATGACGAACGTGCTGATTTGGTCTATGCCGTGAAGATACGCGTCCAGAACGACGGGTTTGTGAAGATTGGGATGTATGGGGAGGTGAAGTTTTAGTTCATAATTCTTGCTCCGATGCTCTACGCAAGCGTCATTGCTTCGCAGATGCCGAGCGCATAATACATGGTTATGAATGCTATAGAAGTTAAGAATGTCAGCAAGAGCTACGGCAAGGTGAAGGCACTCGACGAAGTGTCGTTCACTGTGCCGAAGGGTGAAGTGTTCGGCCTCATTGGTCCCGATGGAGCTGGTAAGACATCGATGTATCGTATCCTTTGCACCCTGCTGCTGGTCGATAAAGGTGAGGCCAGTGTCGATGGGTTCGATGTGGTGAAGGGTATGCGGGAGATTCGTCGTCGGGTCGGATACATGCCTGGTCGTTTCTCTCTTTACCAGGACCTTACGGTGGAAGAGAACCTCCAGTTCTTTGCCAAACTCTTTGGGACTACGGTCGAAGCCGGGTACGATAGCATTCGAGCCATATACTCCCAGATAGAACCCTTCCGCAAACGCAAGGCTGGCGCCCTATCGGGAGGAATGAAACAGAAGCTTGCCCTCTCGTGCGCATTGATTCATCAGCCCAGTGTACTCTTCCTCGACGAACCCACCACGGGGGTTGACCCTGTGAGTCGTAAGGAACTGTGGGATATGCTTGAAACGCTAAGGGAACGCAATATCACGATTATGGCCTCTACTCCCTATCTTGATGAGGTTCGTCGCTGCGAGCGTGTAGCTTTCCTCGATCAAGGTCATCTGCGCGGAATCGGTACACCTGACGATATCCTCGACCAGTTTGCCGACGTATTCAATCCGCCGCCACTCTGTAGAAATGAAGAGTTAAGTAATCGGACGGACGTAATCGGACGCGAAGCTACGCTTGCTGTGCAAGAAGTCCTACGCTTGGCTCGTCCAAGTATTAAGAATGAAGAATGCCCTGTCGGTCAGGCGCAACCCCATGCTCTACATGATAACGTCATTGAGGTCTCTTATTTGGTGAAAGCATTTGGGACGTTCCATGCTGTCGATGACATCTCGTTCAAAGTACGCAAGGGCGAAATATTCGGATTCCTTGGGGCTAACGGCGCAGGCAAGACCACAGCCATGCACATGCTTACGGGGTTGAACCAACCTACGAGTGGCACAGGGCGCGTTGTGGGCTATGACATCAGTACCGAGCACGAACAAATCAAGAAGCACATTGGCTATATGTCGCAGAAGTTCTCCCTCTACGAAGATCTCACAGTGGCCGAAAACATTCGTCTCTTTGCCGGCATCTACGGCATGAAGGATGAAGAGATAAAGGTGAAGACAGAAGAACTGCTACGCCGACTGAAATTCGAAGAACATAAGGACGACCTCGTGTCGTCACTCCCACTAGGCTGGAAACAGAAACTGGCCTTCTCCGTAAGTATTTTCCATGAGCCTGGTATCGTGTTCTTGGACGAACCCACGGGAGGTGTAGACCCAGCCACACGACGCCAGTTCTGGGAACTCATCTACGACGCGGCTCAACGTGGTATCACCGTTTTCGTAACGACTCACTATATGGACGAGGCAGAGTATTGCGACCGCATCTCCATCATGGTGGACGGTAAAATTAAAGCCATAGGTACGCCCGACGAACTGAAGCGAACTTACGGTCAGAAGGATATGGATCATGTCTTCACCCTCTTAGCGCGTCAAGCGAAGCGGAGTAACGAATAGCGTATGAAACAATTTATATCATTTGTAATAAAGGAGGCTCGTCACATCCTGCGCGACGGGCGAACAATGCTCATTCTCTTTGGGATGCCGGTGGTGCTGATGCTGTTGTTTGGCTTTGCCATCTCTACCGATGTGCGTAATGTCCGAACCATTGTGGTCACGTCCAATATGGACCACCGCACAGGGTTATCCATCGAGCGCCTTGCCGCTTCTGAGTACTTCACCCTTGTTTCTACTGTACCTTCGCCCGTTGAGGCTGAACGTATGATACGCCATCAAAAGGCTGATATGGCAGTAGTGTTTGGTCAGGACTATGCATCAGGGCGGGGAGGAGTGCAGTTCATCGTCGATGGGTGCGATCCCAACATGGCCCAGCAATGGACCACCTATGCTCAGCAGGTTATTGTAGGAGGTTTGCCTTCGATGATTAGCACTCGCCTGCTCTATAATCCGCAGATGCGTTCGGCCTACAACTTTGTGCCAGCTATCATGGGTATGCTGTTGATGCTTATCTGTGCCATGATGACCAGTATCTCCATAGTCCGTGAAAAAGAGCGTGGCACGATGGAAGTCCTGCTTGTTTCACCCGTCCGTCCACTCTTGGTAATTGTTGCCAAGGCAGTGCCCTATCTCGTTCTTGCCTTTGTGATACTGGCGTCAATATTGCTCATGTCTCGCTTTGTTCTCGATGTTCCACTCGAAGGTTCCATCCTGTCCATCATCCTTGTCAGTGGCATCTACATTCTCTTGGCCCTGTCGCTCGGTTTACTCATCTCCAATGTTGCCCAGAGTCAACTTGTGGCCTTGCTCATGTCGGCAATGGTGCTCTTGATGCCTATCGTTATGCTCTCAGGCATGCTCTTCCCCGTTGAGTCCATGCCCACGCCTTTGCAATGGCTCTCCGCCATCGTTCCACCTCGCTACTATATTCAGGCCATGCGTAAACTTATGATTATGGGTGTGGGCATACGTGAAGTCAGTCGTGAGGTCGCCATTCTCTCCGCTATGACAGTCTTCCTCCTCACCGTTGCTCTTGCAAAGTTTAAGAATAGATGGGAATAAGACCCTATAGCGCTAATGACAATTGAAATCGTAATTCTTGCTCCGCTGCTCTACGCAAGCGTCACTGCTTCGCAGATGCCGAGCGCGTAATTTCTAATTCGTAACTAATAAAATGCTTAAGCATTTAATAATTAAAGAGTACCTCCAGATACGGCGCAATTCGTTCCTGCCCCGACTCATCGTCATGTTCCCCATCATGATTATGTGTATTATGCCTTGGGTTATGAACCAGGAAGTCAAGAACATCCGTGTAGTTGTGGTTGATACTGACCATACCCCGTCGAGCCAGCGACTCGTCCATCAGGTTGAGGCCAGTCGTTACTTCATCTTTCAGGGTCAGGCCCCATCTTATCGCGAGGCGATGCGACAGATTGAACACAGCCAAGCTGACGTCATTCTAGAGGTACACGACGGTCAAGTCCTTATTGCCGCCAATGCTGTCAACGGAACCAAGGGAGCTATGGGTTCTGCCTATCTCAGTCAGATAGTAATGAATTCAAAGTCCTCTGAGCAATCTATGAGTTCTGTGGCCTCTGCGTCCTCAGTGCTAACATTATATAACAAAGAACAAAGCTACAAGCGCTTCATGATACCCGCCTTGTTGGCCATCGTCGTCATGCTCATGTGTGGGTTCCTTCCAGCCCTGAACATTGTTAGCGAGAAGGAAAGCGGTACCATCGAGCAGATGAACGTCACTCCCGTTTCCAAGTTCTCCTTCATCTTCGCCAAACTTATCCCATATTGGCTCATAGCCCTCTTTGTCATCAGTGTATGTCTCCTGCTTTCATGGCTCATCTACGGGATCACCTGTCAGGGACCACTTCTACTAGTCTATCTGCTGGCTATGCTTCTCGCCCTGTTCTTCTCCTCCTTCGGGCTCATCATATCCAACTACAGCGAAACCCTTCAGCAAGCCATCTTTGTCATGTGGTTCTTCGTTGTCTGTCTCCTCTTGCTGAGTGGCTTGTTCACACCTGTCCGCTCCATGCCCGACTGGTCGTACCTTACCACTTACGTCAATCCCATGCACTACTTCATCGATGCCATCCGCACGGTCTTCCTCCGTGGAGGTGGTATTTCCTCTATTGCTCATCAAGTCGTAGCTCTCGCCCTCATTGGCCTGACCATGTCCGTTTGGGCCGTCCAAAGTTATAAGAAGAACAATTGAGTGGACTGCAGCCATTATCCTTAGTTCGCTACACAGGACACAGAAAGAACCGAGAAACCCATAGGATTCTCGGCTCTCTTTATGCTTAATAGCCAGCAATCTGCGCTAACTATTAACTATTATCTTAATCTTTCTACTGTCGTTGCCTTAGATTTTCACCTTCACTTCCTTACCATTGTAGTTCACGGTCTTCACGGCTTGCGTGCCAGCGAGACGGACGCGGAAGGTGCGCTCCCCGAGCATGCCGGGGAACTGGCCCTGACGGCGGGCGATGGTGAGTTCGCCCTTCTTGTCGTTCCACTTCATGGGGATGGTGGTATAGATGCCTTGCTCGTAACGGTAGGAGTCGCCTTCGTCCTCATAGAGCGTGAACTGACCATCGGCACCAGGATAAACGACGATGTCGAGTGCATCCCACTTGTGTTCGGAGGCGTACTGCATGACGGGGGCTAGAGGCAAGATGGCGCCAGAGCGAACCATCATGGGTGCCTGAGCGAGCGGGGTGGGGATGGTGACTTCCTGACCGCCCTGATAGCGCTGTTCGGTGTAGAAGTCATACCAGTCGGCGCCCTGTGGCAGGTACTTTGTGGCCTTTGCCTCCTTACGGAAATCGACTTGTCCCTCCATGCGAGTGTCTTCGTTGGTGAACTGCGGACGAGTGATGGGCAGGGCCAGCAGGGAACGACCGAAGAGGAACTCGTCGGTGAGGTCCCATGTACGACGGTCATTGGGGAAGTCATAGACGAGGGCACGCATGTAACTCTCTCCGTCGTGGGTTACGCCCCATGCCGTGCTGTAGATGTAGGGCAGGAGACGATAGCGCAGGCGGATGGTCTGTTCGATGGCGTCGAACGCGGGTTCGCCTTTCTTTCCAAACTGATAGATCTCGCGAGGAGCATCAGCACCATGACTGCGGAAGACGGGGCAGAAGAGGCCGAACTGCATCCAACGGACATAGAGTTCCTGATAGTTGGGGTTGTGGGGTGCATTATTGCCTCCATAGCGACCGCAGAAGAAGCCTCCGATGTCGGTGTTGACATTGGGACAGCCCGTCATGGTGTAGTTGAGGCAGAGGGGTATCTGCTTGCGTAAGACATCCCACGAGGAGGTGACGTCGCCACTCCACAGGCCTGCTCCATAGCGCTGTTGACCTGCAAAGGCAGAACGTGTCATGATGAACACGCGCTTGTCCTTGTTGATGCTGCGTTGGTTTTCGTAAACGCCACTCACTGAGGCGAGTGGGAACGCATTGCGATGAGAGCGATAGGTGCCCTGGGCAGGGATGCCAAGCGAGGGAGACGCACCGACGGGATGATCATAGTCCGCCTCCTTTGCATCGAACTGGTCGGGATCGGTGCTGTCCATCCACCAAGCATCGATGCCATAGTCATGTAGGCGACGGAGATGCTTCCAATAGATGTTGCGAGCCTCCTGACTGTAGGGGTCATAGACGCGCACCCCGCTGGGGTATTCACGCTTGGGAGGCCATATGCCACTGCCACTCTGGGGCCATGTCTCGAAGTCGAAGAGCAAGCCCTTCTCATCGAGTTCCTTGTATTGGTGCGTCATGGGACCGAAACTGGCCCAGATACTAATCATGAGGTGGGCATTCTGCTCGTGGACACGATCCACCATGCGTTTGCCGTCGGCAAATTCCTCGTTGAGGAAGTCCATCGCATTCCACAGGTAGTTCGAACCCCAGTACTGCCAGTCCTGAATGATGCCGTCGAGGGGCACACCGTTCTTACGATGCCAGTCAACGACGCTTAGGAGTTCGCGACTCGACTTGTAGCGTTCGCGGCACTGCCAATAGCCGAAGGTCCACAGTGGGAACATAGGCACTTGGCCTGAGAGTTGGCGCATGAGGCGATTGACGCCGTCGGCCGAACGACCATACATGAAGTAGTAGTCGAGGCGGTCGCCCGTTTCAGGACTGAAAGTCATTCCATCGGCATTATCACGGAAACTTGCACGGGAGTAGTTGTCCCAGTAAATGCCCCAGCCCTTTAGTGACTGGACGACGAACTGATAGTCCTCCATGTTGGATTGCTCCATCCTTCTGTGTTCAGTGCCACGTATGTTCAACTTTCCATCCTGCATGGCCCCCAGTCCGTAAATGGGTTCGTCCTTGTCCAGCGTATAGGTTTGGGCGAGGCGAGGGGAAAGGGCGGTTTGCTTCTCCTTCAGCAGGTTCTGACCTTTGGAGAGGAACTGCACCTGTCCGTCATCCTTGCTAATGACTACCGTGAGTGCCGAACTGGTGAGGGAAACTTGCTTGGGAGTATCCTTCACGCTCAGTTTCACATTTGCGTCAGGTTGCATCGTTACGACCAGACTCTTCTGTCCCTCCTTGTCCAAGGCCGAGCCATGCTGTATGCGCACGATGTCGGGCGAGAAGAAAGTGACGCGAGTTTCAGCACCATTGGTGCGTACGGCGATGGGTTTTGTCTCTGCTCTTGCGGTCAATGTTAGGCCGGCGAGCATCAGTAAGCAGATGATTCGTTTCATATGGGATTAGTGTTTAAATGATGTCAAATATTCGACCATACCGTCGATGGGGCGTTTTATGATGCGTCCCAGCGTCATCCCTTCGAGGCGAAGGGCTTCGCGCAGTTCATCGGCGTAGGAATAGGCGATGCCTCCCACGAAAGATACGGGAAGGTCGGGACGATGGTATTGGGCCACATTGCGATGGAGGAAACGGCGCAGTTCGTCGATGAGGAACGAGCGTATCTCTGCCTCCTCGCGATGCCGCCCAAGGAAGGGCACGAGAGAGGCCAGGAAACGGTTGGGAAGCGGCTGGCGATACACCTTGTCGATGATGTCTGCGCGCGTGAGGCCCGTCTCTTCCTCGAAGGCCTGGCACAGGGCAGGGGAGAACTGCGACTTGAGCACGTTGCCCACTAACAGTCGCCCCAGGACGGCCCCACTGCCTTCGTCGCCAAGAATCCATCCGAGTGGCGACACATTCTCTACTATGCACTTGCCGTCATACAGACAAGAGTTAGAACCCGTACCAAGGATGCAGGCTATGCCTTCCTCACTGCCGCACAGGGCATGAGCAGCACCCAGCAGGTCGCTTTCGACATGTATCTCTGCCTGAGGGAACTGCCTTTCGAGCACACGCTTCACCACATCGGAGTAAGGAGGGATGCAACCGGCACCGTAGAAGAAGATCTCAAGACTCACCCCTGCCCCCTCTCTGTTAGCGAGGGGCGTATTTACTTTTCCAGAATCAATGGGGAGCATTCCCTCACCTTTAGAAAGGGATAGGGGGAGGTTCTTCTCTATTTCCTCCTCACTATCGCGAACGGGATTGATGCCAAGAGTTTCGAACTCCTGGCGCTGGTCGCCGTCGATGTATACCCATGAAGTCTTGGTACTGCCACTGTCGGCAATTAGGTATGTCATTGGCTTTTAAGGTTTGTGATGCGAAGATACAAAACAATTTATAATTCGCAATGCAGATTTAATAATATTTCGTACTTTTGTCAAAGAAAAGTCTATGAGATATGAAAACACGAACCTTTACCCTTTTAATCATTGCCCTGACCTTGAGTCTGCAATCCTTTGGAAAGATAGTAAATACGCCAAATCCGTGCGGACCTCTGCCCAACGCCGACCAACTGCGATGGCAGGATATGGAGATGTATGCCTTCATTCACTATTCGCTGAACACCTATACCGACCAGGAATGGGGATTCGGCAATGAATCGCCCGACCTATTTAATCCTTCCAACCTCGACTGCCGGCAGTGGGCTCGCGTGTGCAAGCAAGCTGGTATGCGAGGCATCATCCTCACAGCCAAGCATCATTGTGGCTTCTGCCTTTGGCCATCGGCCTATACCGAATATTCTGTGAAGAATGCGCCTTGGAAGAACGGGCAGGGCGATGTCGTTCGTGAGTTGGCCGATGCCTGTCGGAAGGAGAACCTGAAGTTTGCCGTCTATCTGTCGCCTTGGGATCGCAATCATCCCGAATACGGACGACCTGAGTACATCACCTATTTCCGTAATCAGTTGCGCGAACTCCTGACACAATACGGAGATATCTTCGAGGTGTGGTTCGATGGCGCCAACGGTGGAAACGGATGGTACGGAGGAGCTAACGAAACGCGAAAGATTGATGATAAGATTTATTATCAGTGGCTGGACACTTATAAGTTGATTCGCGAACTCCAACCCCATTGCGTCATTTGGGGCGATAATGCCAATCGTGCCGACCTGCGCTGGGTGGGTACGGAAGCAGGATTCGTTGGCGACCCCAACTGGAGTTTGATGTACGCCGAGGGACAGGCAAACGGCGATATGCTGCACCACGGAGTGGAGAACGGCAATGTGTGGTGTCCGGGTGAGACAAACACCAGCATAAGGCCGGGGTGGTTCTATCACGAACCGGAAAATGCACATGTGAAGAGTCTGTCGAAACTGATGGATACCTATTATAAGTCCGTTGGTCGCAACTCCACCTTGCTGCTCAACTTCCCCATAGCACCCAACGGACGCATTCATCCCACCGATAGTCTGCGGGGCATAGCCTTTGCCGATATGATAAAGAAGGTGTTCAAAGACAATCTTGCTCGCAAGGCGAAAATCACGGCCACCAATGTTCGAGGTGGACAGAAACAGTTCGCACCCAAGCGTGTTACCGATGGGAAAGCTAACACCTACTGGGCTACTGACGACCAGGTAACGAAAGCCTCGCTGACTCTGGAGTTTGACAAACCAACCACCTTCAACCGATTCCTTGCTGAGGAGTACATCGCCTTGGGACAACGCGTGAAGAAGTTTGCTCTTGAGGTGTGGATTGATGGAGAGTGGCAACCCTTGCGCGATGCACTTGTTGATAATGGCGACGGACTGACGACGATAGGGCATAGACGCATCATCTGCTTCCCTACAGTTACCACCACGCGTCTGCGCTTCACCATTCTGGACAGCAAGGCCTGTCCACTCATCTCCGAAGTCGGACTATATTTGGCACCAGAACTGACGGCAGACATCCCCAATTCGGGAGAGAAACGCTCGTCGGGACTGCATATCTTCTTTAGTAGTCCCAAACAAATGTTCATTGATTGCGAGGCCGACCAAACGATAACGGCTTTCCGATATCTCCCGCCTCAGAACACGCGCGAAGGCACAATTACGCGTTATACTTTGTGGGCTTCTCTGGATTGGAACAAGTGGGAGAAACTAGCCTCAGGCGAATTCTCCAACATTGTCAACAATCCCATCTGGCAAACCATTAAGTTCACCCCCATGAAGGCAAGAGTGCTACGCCTCGAAGCCGACCAACTGGCCGAAGGTGACCGTATGGCTTTCGAGGATGTGGAAGTGGTGACTCAACCCTGAACAAAGAGAGAGTCACCACCCGAATAAGTTAGTTGTAAGGCGGAATACTGCTGTCTCGCTATCGCTTCAGCATTAGGCGACCCTTAACGATGTAGAGTCCACGAGGCAGGTTCTGCCAATTGTGAGTGTTGCCTGCCTTCATGCCCTGAATCGAATAAACGTCTGTCTTCTCAGTCCCTTCTGCAAGAATGTCATAAACATCGGTCGGCGTGAAGTCGCTGTTGTTGGTCAGGTACATGTCCTCGACAGGGATAGTGCCTCCGTTGCTCCACAGGGCGATGATGTGGATATTGGTCAGATCGAGGGTCTTCGTCGAACCATTTTCTGAATACTTCAGGTTTTGCAAAGGAATGCCGACGGTTGTGCGTGACCTGATGGCAGTGGAGTAGTATCCACCAGTGATGTCGTTCTTCGGGTAAATCCTGACGAATGTGCCAAAACTCAGTTGCTCTTTGAGTTTGAGGACCAAATACTTGTAGACCGAGATGTCGACTCCATTTTCATATACCCAGCCGGCTTGTCCGTTCTTCTCTTGGGTGAAGGTGCGTGCCTCCTCGTCATAGGTAAGTGGACCAGCGAGTGCAGTAATGTTGTCGCTGTTGAATGGGAAGAAGCGTACATCCAGGTTGACGGTCGAAGTTTCCTTCTTGCCTGTGAAGTCGGTGTAGGAAATATCTACACTGCTGTTCGTCTCTTCCTTGGCAACTAAGAGACCGTTGGCGAAGGTGAGGTCGGTGTTGGTGAACTCACAATTGGGTGCAATCTCCTCGGTATGTCCGTCCACGAAGATTCCCTTGATGGGGTAGGGTTCTCCGTTTCCGCATTTCATCACCTTGTCGCTAACCTCCATCTTCTTCAGCGTGTAGAACTTCTTTTGAGCGAGAGGAATGTTATAGCCACTTGTGGCCACAGCAGGTACGCCCAGACATTTCAGTGCCTCGTAGGCATAACGCTTTCCCATGATGCGATAGCCCATAGCACAGAAGTGCCAGGGGTCGGTATTGTTTCCCTCGCAATCGTTGGAGTGGATGACATGAGCCGTAGGGATGACGCTAGGCAGACGGTTGATTATGCTATTGTGTCCCCAACAAGCACCTCCGTATTCCTCACGAAGCGTTTCTCCAGCAAAGAGAGGAACGGTGTCGGCACTCAGGCCAAGGTCGGTGAGAATGTCGTTGTAAATCTTCTTCACCTCATTGGGCCAAGTCTGCTGGGTGTTGTTCGATTCACCTTGATGCAGGAGTATGCCCTTGATGACACCCGATTCTTGAGCCTTGCGTGCCATATCGATGAGACGCTTGTAGGGATTGCCTCCGTAGTAGTTGTTGGCGAGCATTGTCGACCAGTTGCCTACGTCAGTCATCTGTGTCTGGTATTTGTCCTTGTCGAACATCTCGATGGCACAACCACCTATGGCCACATTCACCACGCCAACCTTAACTTCAGATGGCAGGGCTGCCACCATAGTGCGTCCGAAATAGTCGGCCATTCCTAGTTTACCTACGGGATTCACGATGGGTGGAACGGCGGTGTACCATTGGCCCATAGTACGACTAGGTGAACTGAAGTTTGTGGTAGCCAGCATGCGGAAGCGGGAGTCCACATTCGACTTGTCCATCGCCTCGGCTTCGGCGTTTCCCTCCATATTCGACTGGCCAAAGCAGAGGTAGATGTAGAAATTGGGGTTGACCTCAGCCATTGCATGGAGAACAGGCGCGAGAATCAGGCTCATGATAAAGAATATTCGTTTCATAAAACGATGGTATTTAATGTCAAATGTATAATGTCAAATGTCAAGGCTGCGATTGAGCGAGAGCAGAATGAAGTTTACTTCGATTATGCCGAGCGTGAGCAGGCTCGAGGCGAAGCCTCAAATGTCTAAGGTCTAAAGTCAAAGGTCGAGACGAAGCGTCAAATGGTAAATAGTAAATCGTGAAATCGTCAAATCGTCAAATGTCAATCACTTCTTCACTACTTTCCTACCGTTAACGATGTAGATGCCAGAGGGCAGACCTTGCAATGATGTAGTTCCGCGACGAACCATTTGGCCAGTAACGGAATAAACATTGTTGTCTTCTGCATCCCTAGTCTCACTATCCACACCTTCGATGCCTGTGGGCAGGGAGTTGTTATTAGCCTGACCATAGACATTCGTCTGGTAGAATTTCACGCGATAGGGCCATTGCTCTACCGTGCTCTCTTCACTCCAACTGAGCCAGTCACGTGTCCAATAGATGGTGGGGGCTCCACTGACAACCAACCACACATACTGGCACTGGGCAGGACACTCGAAGGCTATGGTCTGCTGGGGATGGATGGTTGTGGCTCGGGCGATATCGCCATAAACGCGTGTGCCGTCCTTCTTCAGTGCCACAAACCCTATGCGCCAGCCTCCGCGATTGGTGTTGTAGGAGTTATAGCCGTCGGCACCAGCCTTGCCTTCAAACTCGACGTAGATGGTTTTCTTTGTCGTGGGGGCATTGACGCGAATGGCGTTGTTACCCCAGTTCTCGATGCAGTTGCTCTGCTTCGGCCACCAGAAGGCTTCGCTGTCCTTGGTCAGTTCCGTCTGATTTCTGAAGCCTATTCTGCTTTTGCCGTTCTCGCGGATGGGGTCGAGGTCGAAGGTGGTCATGCGTGCACCATACTCCCACATCTCATCGCCCAACTGGTTGAGTTTCTGGCTCGTAGTGCCTGTCATCGTCAGGCGCATATAGGCTTGGAAGGGGTCTTCAGGACTCTTCGATTCATTCCAGAGGCGTCCGATAATGCCCATACCGTGTTTGTGGCAGAAGTAATCTTGAATGAAATAGTTGTTGTATCGAAGGTCGACGCACAAAGGATGGCGATGAAGTCCGTTGATGGTGCCTCCGAACCAGTCGTTGCCTTGGTTGGAATCCCACACAAACTGCATCTTGGGATAGAACTTGTAGGCTTGCCATTGGGCGCACATCTCCCAGAATACATTTAGGGTCGATTGTCCCCAATTGTACATCCAGCCGTTCCAGTCTCCATTGTCGCAGTGGGTCTGATATTGGAAGCAGTGACCAATCTCGTGGGCCACGGTTTGTCCCGAACGGGAGGTATGTGCTCCGTTGGATAGTGTGAGCAGACCTATCTGGTCGTCAATGCCACTTCCGCTGGCTTCCCACTCGGTAGTGTGCCTGAGGCGAATAATCATCTTGTAGGTGTCCGTCTTTGACTTCCCTTGGTTGATGGTAATGAACTTCAAACTATCGGCATAGAACTCGAATATGCGGTCGGCATTGGCCAAAATGCCAGGAACGGCACTAGGCACATCTGTTCCATAGCCGGCTTCCCAGAAGAGAATCCAGTGCTTCGATTGCATCGAGCGGTCATAGCACCACTGGTTGGTGGAAACCTTCAGTTGAGCATCCGTTCCACAAGCGCTGCCGCTGCAATAAATCTTCTTGTCTACAGCCGAGATTCGTGTGTTCAGTGTGTTGGCAGCTGCCCTTATTTGGGCGTCTGTCAAGGAATAGTCCACCATTTTCTCCTTGGCTGTTGCGATGGCGCTTACAAGGTTGTTGAGAGCAGTAGCCTTGCGTTTGTCGCCTTCCCACCAACCGAGTACCGTTTCGGCGTATGTGATGCGTGCCTGCAGGGCGTCATAGAGTTGGCGTGAAGCCTCTGCGGCGTCTATGGCAGCAAGCAGGTCGGTACGTGCCTGACTGAGTGCTTCAGTATCGTAGATCGTATTGCCATCAGCGTCTGTGCCAATGCCTTCCAGTGCTGCTTGTGCGCTTTCTATGGCAGCGTTCATCTTGTCTGCCGCACTAGCCTGTATGCCTTTCTCCAGATAAGTCTGTCCTTCAGCAATCAGGTTCCGTATCTCCTGTGCCAAATCGGCATTGCTGGCTTCTCCGACATAGAGCAACTTGAAGTTATCGACACACAGGTAATTGCCTGTGGCGTTCTGTGCCTGCAATCCGATGACCACCGCCTCCGTCTCGTTGATGACGGCGAAGGGCACCGTGTATTGCTTCATGCTGGTGATGGTGGTCTTCGACGTTCCTGCCACAAGTTCGGCACCCGTCTGTGGCGTTCCCTTGTTGGTAGTGCTATTCGAGCCGGTTTGTTGGATATGAAGGGCATAAGCCGTCAGTTGGTACTTTCCGCGTGGCAATTTCTGGATGGTTTGAATTACTGAGGCGCTTCCTATCTGCTGACCGATGCCGACCCACGATTCCAGGTAGAATGTGCCTTGTTTGCGTGAGAACACGGTGTTGCTCTGCGTCTGCATGTTCTGGGTTGTCCAGCCCGATGTGCCATTGCTCTCGAACGAAGGATTCTGGATGTAGTGGGTCATGTCCACGGGATTCTCCTCCGAGGCATTGAGCATGTTGTAGTTGTTCAGTGTTTGTTTGAGCACGTATGTGGCCTCGAGCACCTGAGGCATCGTGGCCTCTGCGTCGTCATAAACCTGTTGTGCTTGGTCGATGGCGGTCTTCAGTTCGGCAGCACCCTTTCCCGTACCTTCTCCGTAGGCCTTGGTGGCATTGGTGATAGTAGTTTTTAGCGTAGTCTTGCTCACTGTCATGTCCTGCCCCATGATGCGTACATAGTCGATGAGCAAACAGGCAGAGTTCGTCGAAGCACCAGTCGCAGCCTTGTATCCGATTTGTATGCGTCCGCTGGTCGTCTTTGTCAGGGTGAAAGTGATTTGGTCCACGGTCCATGCCTTAGCCGCATAACTCGTCACGTTGGACATCACGGCAGTTCCCGTCGTAGGCACCCAGCCCAGTTGGGATGTTCCTTTGATGACGGACTTGCCGTTGTACGTGGGAACGGTGATGGTGTATGTGCCTTTAGGCAATGTCACGTTTTGGTAGTAGACGAATGTCTGTTCCCATCCCGTTGAAAGTGCGAGTCCGCCACCTGCTTCGCCGTCGTATCCTTGTGCCGGAACAGTAGCACTGTTGAACGTGCCTCCAAAGCCGAACTCGTAGATGCCTGTGATGGTGTAGTCGGCACTCAGTTCTGCCGTCCATCCCTCAATGTCGAGGATTTCTTGTGCCACCTTGGCCGTGCTGTTGGCGTCGTAGTGGAAGCCTGTGTCGAACCCATAGTTCGTGAGGTAGTATTTTGTGATGTCGTCCTGAGCCCAAAGGGTCGTGCTTGTCACGAAACACAAAAGAAAGAGTAGTTTTGCCTTCATAATATCGTAATGCTTTTTAATGTTGTGTTCCTTATATGTGTATGATATGGCCATGAACGGCTTAGTCTTTGAGGCCCGAAGCAATGGCTTCGCGCGAGAGGTCCATAGCGTTCTTGATGTTCTCCGGACCTTTGCCAATGGGGGCTATGGGCTTGTGGATGGTCATCGAAAGGGGATGCCAGAAGACGAAGTTCACGGGACCTCTCCGTCGACTCAGTACATGGTAGGGACCGTTGAGCGTGATGGGAACAACGGGCAACTGGAGTTCGTCGGCCAACTGATAGGCGCCGCGGAAGAATGGTCCCATCTCTCCCGTCAGCGTCCTTTGTCCTTCAGGGAATACCACGAGCGACGTGCCGTGCTGAAGCACTTCGCGTGCCCTATCGTGTGTCTGTTGCAGCGCCTTGGGACCTCGCTTGTCGACAAAGATGTGTCCTGCCGATTCACAGGCTTTCCCGATGAGGGGAGCCTTGCGCAATTCGCTCTTCATCATCCACTTAAAGTTGCGTCCCAGATAACCGTAGATAAGGAAGATATCGAAAGAACCCTGATGGTTGGCGACAAAGACGTAGGAGGTCTTGTGGTCAATATTCTCATGACCTTCCGTATGGACGGGCAGCAGGAGGATGCGCATAAACCAGCGCGACCACACATGGCCGGGCCAGTAACCCCAGAAATGGGCAGAACCGATGGTGGAACCAATGATGGTGGCAAGTGCCGTCACAATGGTGATGATAATAAGCAAAGGTGCTGCAATCAGCAGTTGATAGATGCGATAGAGATATTTCACGTTTTTACGATTTTACAATTTAAGCCCCTCTCTCTAAATCTCTCCCCCGAATGGGAGAGACTTGTGATGAAGGCTATCAACTTTTAATTTTTATCTCACTTTTCTCTTTTCTCTTTTCATATTTCTCTCTTTTTCTCGCCCTTTAAGGGAGAGGTAGAGAGGGTCTTTTCTCTTTTTACTTTTCTCTTCCTCCCCTTCGGGGGAGTTAGAGGGGGGCTGTTTTTTAATTATGCAATATTGCTTGCGAGGAACTCGCGAATCCTATTTTCCGGCATTCCGCGTCGCAGGGCGTAGTCCTTCAGCTGGTCCTCACCGATGTGCCCGATAGCAAAGTGCCGGGCTTGGGGATGACTGATGATGAGTCCACTCGTCGAGGCATGTGGGCGCATAGCACCGCTTTCCGTCAGACTCACACCGATGCCTTTCATGTCCAGCAATTCGTCGATGAGGAAGTTCAGACTCTGGTCGGGTAGGGAAGGATAACCCACTGCAGGTCTGCGACCTACATATTTTTCTTGAAGCATTTCTTCAATAGTCAACCGTTCGTCCTTGGCATAGCCCCAGAGCTCTTTCCTTACCTCCTCGTGCATGCGTTCGGCTGTTGCCTCGGCCAACCTGTCGGCCAGCGTCTGGGCCAGCATGAGGTGGTAGTCATCAGTATGTTCACTATTTATCATTTTCTCGTCAACGGAGGTGACAAAGAGCCCAACGGTTCCCGTCTGCCCCGATTCCACGGGCGGAAGGAAGTCGGCCCAACACAAACATGTCTCCCCGTGCTGCTGGCGCAGGAGAGGCAAGCGAATGCCATTTGAGACTTTGCCTCGACCTTTGGCATTAGACATTTGACATTTGACATCAGACATTTGCTTTAGCAGAATGTCTTCCCCCTCTCCATTGGCCTCGTACAAGCCGACAATGGCGTGTGTCTGGGCTTGTCCATCGAGGTTGTGCAGTAGCGCCAGCGCATCGTCGTACAGCTTCATGGCCTCTTGGGCCTTCGGCTTCTCGGCGTCAGGAAACGATGCCAACCACTGAGCGCGGCACGAGGTGCAGTCGTGAATCCGGGCCACGTTGCCATAGCGCGCAGGGAATCCCCACGCATTGAAGAAGTAAAGCCAGTTGACGTATGGCTCCACCTCGTGCAACTCATAGTGCAGCGTCCAGATTCCTCCTGTCCCTTCTCTCATACCTTGGTCATGTGATACCCCATGCGACGCAACCATGTGGCCATCCCCATGAGATAGAGCTGGTGCAGGCAAGCCACATAGGCGCGGAAGGCCTCCGGCGTGCCAGGTTCTATGGGCTGGTGGCGCAGGAAACTAAGTACGTGGGCTGCCGTGTCGCTCGTCAGTTTGTCAAGTTCCGATGACTCGTCATCTTTCAGTTCCAGGATTTCCTCGCGGATGTATTCGTCCATCTCGTCATAGCCTCGCTTGTCGCGCAGGTAGACATACAAGTCTTCCATCTGGGCATAGTGCAGCCAATCGCGGTCCCACATCCTTGCCAGAGCCATACCGATGTACATCATCCAGCCCAGCGAAGCCGTGGGATACTGATTGAATTCACGAACCCCGTCGGGCAGATACGCCTTTGCAATGGCCTCCCATCGTTCTTCCACGTCGGGACAGTCAGGCAACCGTTCGTCCACGGCGCCACGCCTTGTCAAGTACTCGTGCACGTCCTTGTGCAACCACTCCTCAAATCGTTCCATTCGGGCACAGTTCATCCTTATTATGCGTAGGCAAAGATACGAATAAGCGAGCGAAATTGCAAAAAAAGGAAAGGAAAAACAATGAAAAAGTTATTGATTGGGCGTAAGCCTGCTTACAAACCAATCGAGAACATTTTCAGGGGCTTTGCCCATATGGTGTTTACCATGTTTTTTCATTCCTTTTTACAATTTCCGAGCGAGAGTATTTTCGAGACCACAAAGTGGGCTCAAAGTACGAATAAGCGAGGCTTCGAAGAAGACTCAAAGATATAATTAACCGACCGAAACACCAAACTTGCTGGGGGTAACCATTCGCAAAAATGTATGCATTGTATACATCCTATTGACCTACCCCCTCACGTGAAAAACTGTAATCTGTATACATTGTATACATTTCAGGCAAGGGAGGGAGTGCTGAAAGCCTTAGGTTCGACGGCCGAAGGCCTTAGGTTCGACGTCCGAAAGCCTTAGGTTCGATGTCCGAAAGCCTTAGGTTCGACAGCGAAAGCTTTAGGTACGCCAGCCGAAGGTCAAGGCTTCGCCCCGCGTGGCATCGTCGATGTTCCCATGGTCGTAGGCAAGACGTCCATTGATGAAAGTTTGCTGGACGCGCCAGTTGAAGGTGTACCCTTCCAAAGGACTCCAGCCGCACTTGCTGAGGACGGCTTCCTCGTGTAATGTCCATGTTTCGGGGCGGACCAGTACAAGGTCGGCCTTATAGCCGGGGCGCAGGAAACCACGCTGCTTGATGCCGAAGAGGAGGGCCGGCTGATGGCACATGGCATCGACCATGCGTTCGAGCGGGAGTACGCCTTCGTCCACCAATCCGAGCATACTGACGAGTGAGAACTGCACCATGGGCATGCCTGATGCGGCGCGGGCGCATCCGCCTTGCTTCTCGGAAAGGAGATGTGGCGCGTGGTCGGTACCTACGGTCAGCAGTCGTCCGTCCCTCAGGGCCTGTCGGAGTGCTTCGCGGTCGGTGGCGGTCTTTATGGCGGGGTTGCATTTGATGCGTGTGCCCAGTTGGGCATAGTCTTGGTCACAGAAGAGCAGGTGGGGGAGGCATACCTCACCAGTAATTGTGGCAGCGGACTCTCCCCCCAGCCCCTCCGGGAGGGGAGAGGTTACATTTGCAGTCTGCTGTAGGAGCTCAATTTCTCGTGCTGTAGTAATATGGGCAATATGTAGGCGGGCGCCTGTCTCTTGTGCCAACTCTGCTGCCAAAGCCGACGAACGATAGCAGGCCTCTTCGTCCCTAATCCAAGGGTGATGTTCAACGGAGGGATCGTCGCCCCACAGCTGTTTGGCTTCGGCCATGCGCTGGTTGATGCGTTGCGTGTCTTCGCAGTGTGCCACGATGGGTCGGTTGTGGTCTGCCGCAAACTGAAATATGGTCTTCAGGGCTTCGCGCTTGTCCACGAGCATGTTTCCTGTGGAGGAACCCATGAAGAGCTTAATGGGTGCGGGTACGTCGGCAATGCCTTCGTTCGTAGCTCCGATGTAGCAGGAATAATTTACACGGCTTTCGCTAAGTCCCAGCCTCATGCGTTCCTGCCATCGTTCTGCAGTGGTGGTGGGCGGATTGACGTTAGGCATGTCCATGACTGAGGTGACGCCTCCGGCCAGTGCAGCACGGCTTTCGTGGCAGATGTCGGCCTTGTGGGTCATCCCGGGTTCGCGAAAATGGACGTGAGTGTCTATGATGCCGGGGAGAAGCAGGGCGCCTTGGACGTCAATGGAGTTGAGAGGTGATAGCGGAGAGGTGACAGGTAGGCCTTCTCCCTCGCAAACTTCCGATATGCGGTCGTCCTCAATGAGAAGGCTTCCGCGAAAGCGATGGCCCTCGTTTACGATAACTGCGTTATGAATAAGTGTTCTCAATCCTTAATCCTTAATCCTTAATCCTTAACTCTTAATCCTTAACCCTTTTCGGGTATTTCCTAAACCATCCATCCCAGCGCAGGCGCATGACGCCAAATAAGGCCTCGGAGAAGATGCCTCCAGACATCTTACTGGTGCCTAAGGTGCGGTTGACGAACACCACGGGCACTTCCTTAATCTTAAATCCACACTTGGCGGCGGTGAACTTCATCTCTATCTGGAAAGCATAGCCTTTGAAGCGAATCTTGTCGAGTTCCAGGGTTTCGAGCACCTGGCGACGGTAGCAGACAAACCCTGCCGTGGTGTCGTGAATGTCAAGGCCCGTGACTAGTTGCACATACTTGGAGGCGAAGTAGGACATGAGCACTCGTCCCATGGGCCAGTTGACTACGTTCACGCCTGAAACATACCGACTGCCAATGGACATGTCGTAACCCTCGTCGGCACATGCGGCAAGCAGTCGGGGCAAATCGGAGGGGGCGTGGCTGAAGTCGGCATCCATCTCGAAGACGTAGTCGTAGCCATGCTCTAACGCCCATTTGAAACCGCAGAGATAGGCAGTGCCAAGTCCCAGTTTGCCGGAGCGTTCGATAAGGAAAAGCCTGTCGGGCAGTTCGTCGGCCATTAGGCGTTTGACAATATCTGCCGTGCCGTCGGGTGAACCGTCATCAATTATGAGTACGTGGAAACCTTCAGGCAGGCTGGTGACTGCGCGGATGATGTTTTCCACGTTCTCCTTCTCGTTATAGGTGGGTATGATGACGATGGAGTTTGTATGCATAGTTGTAGGTGTGTTTTATTTGTTTTCCTTTCTGAATTGGCTAGGCGAAATGCCTGTGACGTGCTTAAAGTAGCGGCTAAACGACGACTGTTCGCCGAATCCCAGTTCCTTACTAATTGCCAGCATGTTGATGTCGTCTCGCTTGAGTAGGTGCTTGGCTTTTGTTATGATGAATCGGGCTATCCAGTCCGAAGCAGCTATGCCGGTTGTCTGTTTGATAACGTTGGCGAAGTACTTGGGTGAAAGGCAGAACTTTTCGGCATAGAATTGTATCTCGTGCGATTCTTTGTGGTGGGCCGCGATGGCCTCGTAGAAATGGTAGAATAGCAATTCGTTGCTTGAGATGTCCTCTTTGGGCGCTTTGTCATGGAAACGGTGATAGTCTGTCATGCGCGCTAATATGTCGAGGATGTCGACTATTATATTCGTCCGACTCGCCCCTTTTATCTGGCAGGCAGCCTTGACCACTTCCACAATGTGAAGAGTGGTCTCATATTGTTGGTTAGTAAGTTTAAAGAATGGCGCTTTTAAGTATTCATTCTTGTAACGTCGGAGGGAGTGGCGAAGCATTTCGTCGTAGAACTGGTTGGAGATAACGATTAACGTGGCTTGGAGATCTGGCGATACGTCTTTGACGGAAACGATGTGATTGGGGTAGAGCACGCAAATCCCCTTCGAACGAAATACGATGGGCTGCATGTCATATTCCAGGCGGATGACCCCACTGTGGAATATGGCTATCACAATATTGGGCGAGATGACGCGTTCGGTATAGCTGGCCAATGAGGTAACATAGTCGAATACCACTACACCTTGCTGCTTGATTAATTCCTTATTCTTGACGAAAGGGTTCTGGGAGGGGGGAGAGAAGGTCTTTTTCTTCATACTTTTTTGTCCTTTTGGCTACAAATATAAGGGAAAAATCATCTAACAACAAGTATTAATCGACTTTTTGACAAAATTTAAGAATATTTTATGCCGCACATCTGTTGCTTGGGCTCGTAACCCTATCCGATTACGTCTGTGTTATCAATAATTTGTGTTTTGGGTTAGGATAATTCCATACCCGCCTGTCCCACCTTTTGCTATGTCGTCAGTTCGCCGGCAAGGGGCGTTGTCATCAGGCGACGCACGTCATCGGCCTCGAGTCCCTGTCCGAAGAGGTACATCAGCTTTGTCACGGCACATTCAACCGTCATGTCGCCACCGCTAACAACGCCTGCCTTCAGCAATTGGTTGCCGGTTTCGTAAAGTCCCATCTCTACGGCGCCAGCATCGCATTGTGTGATGTTCACCACCACCTTACCGCTCTCTGTTGCCCCAGTAATTGCATTCAGAAGCCAAGGCTGTTGCGGAGCATTGCCCGAACCGTAAGTGCGCAGGACGATACCTCGCAGGTCGGGCATCTCAAAGACGTGTTCGATGACTTGCGGCCTTATGCCGGGGAAAAGTGTGATGGCTATGACCGAGTTGTCCAATTCGGTATGAGGCGCGAATGGTTTGTCGGCTTCGGGTGTGAGTATGACTTTACGGTTAAAGTTTATGTTGATGCCTACGGTGGCTAAAGGCGGACAGTTGTATGAGCAGAAGGCGTCGAAGCGTTCGGCACTGGCTTTGGTAGAACGGTTTCCGCGTAGCAGCGTGCTGCCAAAATAGACACATACCTCTGGCACCATCGCATGCCCCTGTTCGTCTTGTGCTGCTGCAAGTTCGATGGCACTGATGAGGTTCTCTTTGCCATCCGTACGCAGCACCCCAATGGGCAGTTGACTGCCGGTGAGCACTACTGGCTTCTGCAACCCTTCGAGCATGAAACTCAGGGCTGATGCCGTATAGGCCATCGTGTCGGTCCCATGCAGGATGACGAAACCGTCGAAATGGTTGTACCACTCTGCTATGATGTTTACCAACCTTGCCCAATGGACAGGTCGCATGTCGGAGGAGTCGATGGGCGGTCGGAACTGAATGGAACGTATCTCGTAGTCCAGTTCTCGAAGTTCGGGTACATGCTGCCTGACGTTGTCAAAGTCAAGCGGTTCCAACGTTCCCGTCTCAGGGCTCTTTATCATGCCTATGGTTCCTCCTGTGTAGATGAGCAGGATGCGGCGTTGCAGATTCATCTTTCCCATGGTTTTTCTCCTATTTTCCTCTGTGTTGATTTGTTTGTGCCAGGTTTATTGAATACTTGTTATGGTTTGACCAACCGTACTGGACCGTTCAGTCCACTGGGCATGGGAGTCCACTGGGCATAGGACGTTGGTCGATAGTTCAGGTCAACGACATTGATGTCTTTCATCTTTCGCCACACGACACCCCTGCGATCCATGTCTGCAATCCGGTTGGCCGGTAGGTTGGTAACTTCGATGCGCAACTCGTTCTTCCCTGCTCTCAGCGCATTGCCACATGGGAGTGTGAAGGGTACTGCCCAGGCACAACCCAGCAGATGTCCGTTGAGATAGACGCGAGCACTCTCACGCACGTCGCTTAGTTCCAAATTCCAAGGACCAGTGACGTCGCTTTTCTCCATGCGGAATGTGGTGGTGTAAACGCCTGTCCCCATAAGGATTCGGGTGGAGTCATCGATACCTTCCCACGTCTGCAATTGATTGAGTTTGTAAGTGCGCTTAATGCTGGGTACTGATTCGAGGAATGACAATCGCCAAGGTCCCGAGAGTTGAATAACGGAGGGACTGGTGGCTTGCGATGGGGTGATAGGTTGCTGCGTTTCAGTCACTTGCAAGATGCGACTTTCGCCTGAGCACAGTCGGATGTGGAACCCCTGCTGTGTGACTTCTGCCGCCTCGATGCTGCCAGTCATGGGATTGAACCACCATCCGCCCTGACCATTGACAGCCAGCGGCACAAAGGCGTCGATGTCGCGTGGCGTCAGGTTTGCCATGAAGTAGTGATGACTGTTCCCGTTTTTTCGTCTGATGGCTCGCAGGTGACAATCCTTACGCATGGGTTCGGCTTTGGCCAGACGTGCCATTTCCTGCTCCTGCTCGCCGTAGATGACGAGTGGCGACAGACGGTTGAGTTCGGCTTGGAGTTCTGGTGTGAGGGTGGTTCCGTCGGGTATGATGAGCCCTCGGTATGGGGTGCCTCCTTGAGTTATCAGGAATCCATCCTCGCTGATGCTGACGCGCTGAAGTTGTCGGTCGCTGATGTAATCACAATCATAGCCGAGTGAGTCGATGCGGAGAATGCTGTGGATGAACCGAGGTGCCTTTTGCGCCATGCTATGGATGTCGAATTGCATCAGCAGGCCACCTTGGCCAGGGCTCAGGCGTTGCCGCCACATGTCGCGTACGGGCAGATAGACCAGAAAATCGTTGTCGGGTTGTCCTAACTGCAGGAACGACTGACAACGTTCGATGTATTGCGTCAGGTAGGGAACGTCGCGCCAGATGCTGTTCATGGGCGTCATGTCCACCGAAGCATAGAACCGCCAACCGGGCCATGGGGCATCCTGAGGCGTGTAGCACGACCCGTGGAAGAGAACGTGGTTGATGCCGCAGGTAAACAACAGGTCGAGGTCGGGCTTCATCTGCGAGAGCGAGGTGCGGAAGTGCTCGGTGAGCCACGTGAAAGTCTCGCTGGAGGTGAGAGGGTGTCCCATGACGTGGGCGGCCGACGAAGCATATTTTAGCATGGAAACGTCACTATAATTGCGACGCGTCATCCCTGCGTCGGTACGCAGTCCTTTAATGCCGAAATCAGAGAGTCCGAACCCCTCGGTCTCAGGAATATCCACAGCACCGTAAAGGTCCAATAGGTTGGCAGGCGAACCGTGGGCTTGGTTTCTCACTTTCGCCCCACGGGTGTGAGCCCAGATAGTCCATTGCTGGGTAAAGTTCTCGAGGAGCAGGTCACTCAGCGTCTCGCGATAGTCGCTCAACACCTTGTTGCCATCATCGACAAGCCCCAGAAGCTGTCGCAGATTGTCTTCGAGCCGATAGCCTCGCCGATGGGCAAACTCGTCGAGGAGGGTAGGTGTCCAGTTGGCACCATATACTTCGTAGCTGTCATTAAATAAGGTATTGGGGTAGGGCGTACCAGAGTGGTCGAAGGCTTCGCCAATGTGCTGTAGATAGTGGGCTACGGCATCACGGTCGAAGTGGTCAACCACCCATCCCTCGCCACCTGGAGCGGCACGTTTCACCATCTGGCGTGTGCGACTTTGATAGAGTTGTATCACCTGTTCTTTGCCTTCTGCCATAGGATAGCGACGCTCGACAAGCAGATGGGCATAAGGTCGTTCGCGTGGGTCTATGCCCCTTCGTAATGCATTTCCCGTTCCTACGGTGTCCACCACGAATAAGGCTTTGCAGGCCGCTTCTTCTATGGGAACCCACGGACCGCCAAAGGGCCAACCCGTGCCGCAATTCATGTCAACCGTGATGCCCGTTTGGTGAGATGATTCCAACGTCTGTTTGAAGGCTTCCATCCACTGGGGTGAAAGGTAGGAGAGTTCCCTTGCCTCGCCACCTTGGACACCATAAATCGGGGTCACTTCCACACTGCCAATACCAGCCTGCGCGAAGGCGCTCAAGTTCCATTGCAAGTTCTTCCCATCGACAGCAGAACCAGGCCACCACCACCGTGTTCCTGCCTTGGCTTCGGGGCTTACCGGTGGCCATGTCTGACCTTTCAAGTGCAGACAGAAAGATGTAATGGAAAGGTATAGGACTATATAGGTAAATCGCTTCATGCCAGTTATTTATCAATTGATAATTTATAATATTCCGCTGCGCCGAGCAAGAAACATCCGAGGCCAAAGTCCTCGAAATCTGGCACTCGGTCGTAGGAGAGAGGTTGTCCGTCGCTGGGTTGTTTTCCTGTACCTTGTACCCATCCTAAGAAGCCATTGTCGTGGACTGCATCTTTAGCCATACCTTGCCACGCACGGTCGCATGCCTTGCGGTAAGTTTTGTCGCTTAGTATTCCGTTTCGCAATCCCCATGCCATGCCGTAGAGGAACAAGGCTGTGCCTGTGAGTTCCTTACCTCCATAGGTGACAGGCGAGAGCAGACTCGGATTCCAGAATCCGTCGGCTCGTTGGCATTTGAGCAATGCCTTCGTCATAGACATATAGTCGGCAAGGAGAGCCTTGTAATTCGGGTCGTCGGGTTTCAGATGGTCCATGACTCGAACCAGTGCGGCATACACCCATCCATTGCCTCGACTCCAGTAGCAATTCTGTCCGTCGCTCTCCTTGTATGGAGGTACAAAGTCTTTGTCGCGCCACCAGAGTCCTTCCTTGGGATTATAGAGTCCGCCACCACATTCGTTGCGTGTCCAGTTGTATGCCTTCATAGCATAGTCGATGAACGCTTGTTCGCCGGTAATCGAATATAGGTTCGCATAGACGGGCATGGCCATCTGTATGGCATCAATCCAAGTCCAGTAGTTGACGCGACCCGTAGCCATCTGGTATTCCAGATTCTGACGCACATTGGCAAGAATGGTGGTATCGCCTTTGGCGAGATATCGCATGAGGTAGGTCTGTTGGCAACATTGGTCGTCGGCATTGGTGGCACGCCATCCGTTGCGAGCGTTCCATCGGTGATGGTCACCCCAGCGGTCGGTGTAGATTATGTATGCACGGTTGGGGTCAACTTCATACAACGCCATTAGTCCTTCGTAGTACACACCTCGTGTCCAGAGATTGCTGGTGCGAGTGCGTCCGCCTACTTGCGAGTCTTTTGCTGGGTCAGCCTCTTTCATCATGAAGTAGGCATTAGCCAAGCGTGCAAGATTCAGGATGTCGTCGGTAGGACGGGCCTCGATGGGCTTCCCGTTGATGTTGACATTCTGCAAACTGAGTCGCAGGATGGGATTCCTGGAGAAGGCGGGTTGGGGTGCTTTGTCAGTGCAGTCAATGTCTCGGAACGTGAAGTCACGCAAGGCATATTTCTCTGAGCCTTCCACATTGAAGAAGTTTTGGCACTGCATGCTGATGTTGTCGAATTCGATGTTGTTGCACTCGGAGAGAGGCATATCGGCACGTTCCTCACGCTGGTAGAACTGCGTCCACGGCCTGACAAGCAGGAAGTTGTTGCACTGACCTGTCAGACGTTCGACACGGATGTATTCGTAATGCTGCGGGGTGTCGGGACGCATCTTCAGCCAAAGCACGTTGCGGGCATCATCGGCGTGACAATCGCGAACAAGTATGTTCCAGTCATGGATGCTCTCAGAACCTATGGTCAGACACCCATGTACCGTGCCGTAATGGCAATGTTGGACGAGGATGTTGTAATTGGGACCGTTCTCAGGGGCCTTGTCTGCAAAGGTTCCCTTGCCACCCTTCAGCACCACTGCATCATCGTTGACATTCATCCAGCAAGCGTGAACAAGCACATCGTGACAAGCATCGATGTCGATGGCATCGGTGGAAGGACCTTTCAGACCTGTAGTGGGCGAGAATATGTTGAGACGGAGGAAACGCACGTGGTCGGAGCGATAGATGTGGGTGGTCCAGAAAGGCGAGTTCTGAAGGTTTACGTCCTGAATGGTGACATTGTGCGAGTTACTGATATAGACCAAGCGAGGCCGTTGTTCATCCTTATTGGTGCAGTTGGGATTCCACTGGCGACGAATCCAGAAAGACTCCCAATAGCGAGTGCCGTTGCCGTCAATTGTTCCGCGTCCTGCAATAGTAAAGCCGTCAAGTCCGTCGCCATTGACAAGAGCCGTGAAATAAGGGCAAGTCTGTCCCTCAATACGGGTCTGACGAATCTCGAAATCAGCAATGCGGTCAGAGCCCTTCAGTGTTGCGCCTTCCTCGAGATAGAGGTGCGTGTCTTGCTTGAAGAATAGCGAACCACTGAAGAACGTGCCTTGTGGGATGACGATAACGCCTCCGCCTTCGTTTGCCGCACGGTCGATGACGGCCTGCAAAGCCTTTGTCTGAACGGCTGTACTATTGGCCTCTACACCATAGTCTGTCACGACGAATCTTTTGCCTAAACGTTGGATGTCGGTTGATAGTGTGTCGCTGAACCACGCATCGATGGTTTCGCCGTTAGGCCATGTTTCTTGCTTTGTCGTAGTCTTTTTTCCCATAGCCACGATGCTACATAGCAGCGCGAGCAGGAGGCAGATGTTCTTCTTCATGTGTTAAGGTATATGGGGCATTGCCGAGATGCCGCCTATGTTCGACGAAGGCAAAGATAGTGCAAATCGAGCGATATGAAAAATAAAATCCCAATTATTTTACATATCCGAGGTGCCGCCTATGTTCGGCGAAGGCCAAAGTTAGTTTAAATCGAGAGAATTACCAAATAAAGAACATAAAATCATGGCAGTGTGGCACAATAACTCATTATTTATTCTTATCTTTGTAGCCCACTATATGGAGTTGAACGAATTATTGCGACTGTATGGCAAACATTCCACGGCAAAGGCTTTGGGACGGATGCTTGCGTCGTCGGCGCAAAGGATGTATGTGGGAGGCAATCGTGGATCGAGCCTTGCGATGGCCTTTGCTTCGATTGCTGACAAACAGACGTCTCCCTTGCTCTTCATCATGGACGATGTGGAGGAAGCGGGATACTTGTATCACGACCTTGCACAGGCGTTGGGTGAGGAGCAGGTGCTCTTCTTCCCGAGCAGTTTCCGCAGGGCTATTAGGTTTGGGCAACGCGATGCTGCCAACGAAATACTCCGTACGCAAGTCTTGGGTCGACTGGCTGCAGGACAAGGGAAGGGAATGTACATCGTCTCTTATCCCGAGGCTTTGGCCGAGTTGGTGGTGACCCGACAGCAAATGACCGAGCAGACGCTGACCTTGCGAATTGGTGAACACATCGATATGACGGAGGTGGAAGGTCGACTGACAGACTTGGGATTCAGAAGGGTCGACTACGTCTATGAACCCGGCCAAATGGCTGTGAGAGGAAGCATCGTGGATGTGTACGGCTTTTCCAACGAGTATCCCTATCGTATTGACTTCATGGACGACGAAGTCGATTCGATACGAAGCTTCGAGGTGAGGACGCAGCTTTCTGTGGCTCGTCATGAGGAGATAAACATTGTGCCGGAGACCGACGACAAGGGGAGTGAGTGCGTGCTTGCCTTCCTGCCTGCCGACTGTTGCATTGTGGCGAAGAACATCACTTTCTTGTGCGACACGGTTAATCAGGTTCACGACACAGGCTTCTCAGAGCGTGCGTTGGCAGAAGGTGAGGTCGAAGCCAAAGAGCCCGTAAAGTTGGTGGATGGGGATGTCTTTCGTCGGCAACTGCTGACCTTCCGCATCGTGGAGGTAGGTTTAAGGCCTTCGCTTGAACCGGAAAAGCGAGTGGACTTCGACGTTACGCCCCAGCCCGTCTTCCACAAGAACTTTGAGCTAGTGAGCGACACCTTCCAGGAGTACATCGCCAATGGCTATACCATATATATATTAGCCGATTCGCCCAAGCAAAACGAACGACTGAAAGCCATCTTCGAGGACAAAGCCCCCCACAATGGGGGAAGAAAGGAAAGTCCCTCCCCATCGAGGGGGAAGGATTTAGGACAGGGGCTTTTCACTCCCGTCAATAAGACGCTTCATGCAGGCTATGCCGACAATACGTTGCGTGTGTGCCTGTTTACCGATCACCAGATATTCGACCGCTTCCATAAGTACACCCTTCGTTCCGAAGTAGCCCGCAGAGGCAAGATGGCGCTGACCCTGAGAGAACTGCAACAGTTCGAGGTCGGCGATTATGTGGTGCATGTGGATCATGGAGTAGGGCGCTTTGGTGGTTTGGTACGCATCAACGAAGGCGGACAGATGCAGGAGAAGATAAAGATTATCTACCAGCATGATGACATCGTTTACGTCTCGATTCACGCCCTGCACAAGGTGTCGAAATATAAGGGTAGGGAAGGGGAGACCCCACGTCTGAACCGACTGGGCGGAGGTGCCTGGGAACGCCTGAAAGAGCGTACGAAGGAGAAGATCAAGGACATCGCCCGCGACCTCATACGCCTCTATGCTACCCGACAACACCAGAAGGGATTCCAGTTCTCGCCCGATGGCTTCATGCAACATGAGTTGGAAGCCTCGTTCCTGTATGAGGACACGCCCGACCAGATGCGTGCTACCCAACAAGTAAAACAAGACATGGAGTTGCCTCGCCCAATGGATCGTTTGGTGTGTGGCGACGTGGGATTCGGAAAGACGGAAGTTGCCATACGTGCAGCATTTAAGGCAGCATGCGATGGCAAGCAGGTGGCGCTGATGGTGCCTACTACCGTGCTTGCCTATCAGCACTATCGCACTTTTACGGACCGACTGAAGGACTTCCCCGTTCGAGTGGAATACCTGAGTCGTGCTCGCACGTCGAAACAGACGACAGCCATACTTCACGATCTGAAAGAAGGTCGCATCGACATTATCATCGGCACACACAAACTCATTGGTAAGGCAGTGGAGTTCCATGACTTGGGATTACTCATCATCGACGAAGAGCAGAAGTTCGGTGTTGCCACGAAGGAGAAACTGCGCCAAATGCGTACCAATGTCGATACGCTTACACTGACGGCTACCCCCATTCCGCGCACCTTGCAGTTCAGTCTCATGGGAGCTCGCGACCTCAGCGTCATCCAGACGCCGCCACCCAACCGCTATCCCATCCAGACGGAATTACACGTGTTCTCGCCCGAAGTGATAGCCGAAGCCGTGAACTTTGAGATGAGTCGCAACGGACAAGTGTTCCTTGTGTGCAATCGCATAAGTCGACTGCCGGAACTGGCCGACATGTTGCACCAGCGCATTCCTGATGCCCGCATTGCCATCGGACACGGACAGATGCCGACGCAACAGCTCGAGGATATCATGCTGGGCTTTGCCAATTACGATTACGATGTGCTCGTCTCGACAACCATCATAGAATCGGGTCTCGATATCCCTAATGCCAACACCATCATCATTATAGGAGCAGAGCAGTTTGGCCTGTCCGACTTGCACCAGATGCGAGGGCGTGTAGGACGAAGCAACAAGAAGGCCTTCTGCCTGCTTATGGCACCGCCTTTGGCAAGCCTGGCCACCGATGCCCGCCGACGACTCGAGGCTTTGGAGAACTTCTCCGACCTTGGGAGTGGCATCTATATCGCCATGCAGGATTTGGACATTCGTGGAGCAGGCAACTTGCTTGGGGCAGAACAGAGTGGTTTCATTGCCGACCTTGGGTATGAGACTTATCAGAAGATTTTGGCTGAGGCCGTCAACGAATTAAAGACGGAAGAGTTTCACGAAGTTCTCCCCCCAAAGGAGGATGGGGGGTCTTCATCCTCCACCCTTCAACCTTCATCTCTCCCCCATAAGAGGGATGTGGACTTCCTTTATGTTCCTGAGTGCCAAGTAGAAAGCGACATCGCAGTCGGATATCCCGACGACTATGTTCCGGGCAGTAGCGAACGCATGCTCTTGTATCGGGAACTCGACGGACTGGACACTGCTTCGCCTCGTCTCGACGAACTTGTGCAAGAGTATCGTCAACGCCTTATCGACCGCTTTGGGCCTGTGCCTGAGATGGGTGAGGAACTCATTGCCGTTGTGCCACTCCGGCACTTGGGACGCCACTTCGGTTGTGAACGCATCACACTCAAGGGAGGCCGCATGCGCCTGCACTTTACCAAGAACGACAGCAACCCCTTCTATCAGAGTCGGAGTTTCGGTCAGCTGATAGCTTATGCTGCAGCCAATCCCGTTCGCTGTCAGCTTGCCGAGAGAGAAGGCCGACGCAGCATGCTTCTCAATCGCGTGACAAGTGTGACTGCCGCTGTTGCTCTTCTGCAGCAGATAGAGCGTGTGAAGGCGTAAGCATTTTTTCCTTTCCTAAATTCTTTAATTTTTAAATTAAATTGCGTATCTTTGCACCCGCTATGGCAAAAAAAGATTTAGAAGATGTAAAACGTCGCTATGGGATTATAGGTCGTGACCCTAAGCTGAACACCGTAATCGACACTGCGTTGCAAGTGGCGCCTACAGACCTCTCCGTCTTCATTCAAGGAGAGAGTGGTGTGGGTAAGGAGATGATTCCACGCATCATCCACGACAATTCGACGCGTAAGACAAAGCGATACTTTGCCATCAACTGTGGCTCGATTCCAGAAGGAACGATTGACAGCGAATTGTTTGGACACACCAAGGGGGCGTTCACTGGAGCAATCAGTGATCACGATGGATACTTTGGTGCGGCAAACGGAGGGACTTTGTTCCTCGACGAGGTGGGCGAACTGCCTCTCAGCACGCAAGTGCGACTGTTGCGTGTCTTGGAAACGGGTGAATACATCCCTGTGGGAGGTTCTGAACCCAAGAAGACCAACGTGCGCATTGTTGCTGCCACTAACGTGCAGATAGAGAAGGCCATCCGCGAAGGTCGTTTCCGCGAGGATCTTTACTATCGACTCTGCACCATCCGCGTGAAGATGCCTCCTTTGCGTGAGAGAAACGATGACGTGGTGCTCTTGTTCAAAAAATTTGCAATGGACACAGCTGAGCAGTATGGCATCCCAGAGCCTTTGCGCCTTACTCCAGAGGCCGAGCAAGTGATGATGTCCTACAAATGGCCTGGGAACATACGTCAGTTGAAGAATGTGGCTGAGCAGATGAGCATCCTCTCCGAGGAGCGCGTCGTTACACCTGAGGTATTGGCACGCTTCGATATTAAGCCTTCGAGTGAAACCACCGACTTGGCGCTGCGTGATGTCAATTTTTCCACAACGCCCGGCGATGGGAGTGTGGAGCATGCTATGAAGATGATGCAGTTGATGATTCACTCGCTGAAGATGGACGTGGAGATGTTGAAGCAACGCGTAGAAAACGGTACGCCGTCTGATCACATCGTGCGTCAGTTGCCTGTTTCTGCTCTTCCGGCAGAGAGCGTAACTGCGCCCTCTGACTTCTCGGAGTACTCCGAATTCTCTGAGAAACTGGAATCCTCAGGCAGGGGCGAACGGCCAGCTTATGCTGATAATGCTGATTTCGACGACGATGATGAGGACCTGAACCTGGAGAAGATGGAGCGTCGACTGATAGAGAAAGCCCTTCGTCGCAGTCGTAACCGCCGCAAGGTGGCTGCCGAAGATTTGGGAATATCCGAACGTACACTTTATCGCAAGATAAAAGACTATGGGATTGAGGAATAGGGAGACCCCTCTCTGACTCCCCCGGGGGGGAGGATAAACATGGGGAGGAGAGCCTGAAAGGATGAGAAGAAGATACAATATAAATGAAAAGAATTGCCCACATACTGCGAAACTTTTTCCTCCCCTTCAAGAGGAGGGTAGGAGGTGTCTTCTTCCTTTTACTCTTTGCCTTGACGGCATGCACCGTCAGTTATAAGTTCAATGGTGCCAGCATCGACTACACTAAGACGAAGACGATACAGATCGACAATTTCCCCATTCGTTCGGCCTATGTGTGGGCGCCTATGCAAAGCATATTCCAGAACAAGCTGACAGACCTTTACGCCTCCCAGACGAAGCTGAAGCAGGTGAGGAAGAACGGCGACCTGCAGTTGGCAGGCGAGATAACAGGCTTCGACCAGTATAACAAGGCCATCTCGTCGCAGGGATACTCTAGCCAGGTGCAACTGAAGATGACGGTCAATGTACGATTTACCAACAATGCCAAACATGACGAGGACTTCGAACGGACATTCTCTGCTACCACGGAATACGATTCAAGTCAACAACTCATCAACGTGCAGGAAGAACTTGTCACACAGATGGTGAAGGACATTGCCGAACAAATCTTTAATGCAACGGTTGCGAATTGGTAATATAAAAGGTTAACGGGTTAACGGGTTAAAAGGTTAATGGGTTAAATCATTTTCTACTTTCAATTAAGAAGTGAAAAGAATTGCAGATTACATAGGAAAACCGAAAGGCGGGACGCAGAGCGCACAGAAGCAACTTCGCCAGTTGGTGGATAGATATCCATACTATCAGGCAGCACGTTTGTTGTTGCTGCGCTCACTCTATGATTCCCATGACCCTTCGTTTGGTCAAGAATTAAGGAAAGCTGCAGCTTACGTGCCTTCGCGCCGTGTCCTCTACGAACTCATCGAAGCCGACCGCCTGAAACCCGTGCCAGAGCTTAAGGTGCGCAAGGCGAGTGAGGAGGCCATCGAGGAAGGAGTGGACAGAACCTACTCGCTCATCGACAACTTCCTCAATGCTACACCGACAGTAGAAGAACAACCCAAGGGCCGGAAATCGCATCCCACTGCCGATGCCACTACGGACTACGTCAGCTACATGCTTCAGATAGAGGCCGATTCGGCAAATGATGGCGAGGACCTGACGGGGACTTCCATCTCTTATGGCCAAGAGATTTTGGATAACTTCCTCGAGCAAGGAAAGATAGTCATACAGGAACATCCCGACGAAGAATTGCAGAAACCACAGATTGGCAACGAAAATGACGAAAAAAATGAGATTTTGACCGAAACTTTGGCCAGAATTTACATTAAACAAGGCAAATATGACAAGGCACTTGAAATAATTCAGCGACTTTCCTTGAAATATCCAAAAAAAAATCGTTACTTTGCAGACCAAATCCGATATTTGGAGAAACTTATAGAAAATAATAACAATAAATAAACTTAAAAAGATGTACAATTTAATCGTGATTTTGATAGTAGCCGCATCCGTGCTGATGTGTCTCATCGTACTGATTCAGGAATCTAAGGGTGGTGGTCTCGCCAGCGGTTTTGCCGACAACAATGCCATGCTTGGTGTGCGCAAGACAACCGACGTCATCGAAAAGACCACATGGGGCTTGGCAGCCGCAATGGTTATCCTCAGCATTCTCAGCGTAGCCTTCCTGGCTTCACCCAAGAACTCCGATACCATCATGGAGCAGGCCGTTGAGCAGCAGGCAACCAATCCCAACAACTTGCCTACCATTCCTCAAGGCGAGAAGACTCCTGCTACCGAAGCTCCTGCAGCACCTGCCGAGACTCCTGCTCAGTAATCATCTGACTAGCAACTAAAAGTGAGAGCGTATTCCCGATCAGGGTATACGCTCTCTCTTTGTCTTCACCACGCCACAACAAAAAGGTAAGCCCGCCTGCTCATTACTGAACAAACGGGCTTTCTCTCCTCACCTCGGGTGCCTAGTCGGACTCGAACCGACGACATTCAGAACCACAATCTGACGCTCTAACCAACTGAACTATAGGCACCATATTGAGGACTCTTCCTCAAATGCGACTGCAAAGGTACGAATAAGCGAGCAAAATACCAAATTTTTTTGAGTATTTTCGAGCGGGAGTACCTAAAAATGTAATTTAAAGGTACGAATAAGCGAGCAAAATACCAAATTTTTTTGAGTATTTTCGAGCGGGAGTACCTAAAAATGTAATTTAAAGGACGAAAATAAATTAAAAATTAAAAATTAAAAATTAAAAATTTTCGCCTTTGTGCTTATTTCTCCTAATTTATACGATAAATCATTGCCTTTAGCCCTTAGTCCTTAGACCTTTGACCTTAGCCCTTAGACCTTAGACCTTAGACTTTAGACCTTTGACCTTAGACTTTGGACTTTAGCCCTTAGCCCTTAGCCTTTACTTATAAAACTCCTTTTTGGCAGCGGAAAGGGTGTTGAGCATGAGCATGCAGATGGTCATGGGACCGACACCACCAGGCACGGGAGTGATGAAGGAACAGCGAGGTGCAACCTCATCGAAGCGGACGTCGCCAGAGAGACGATAACCCGACTTGCGCGTAGCGTCGGGAACGCGAGTTGTGCCTACGTCTATCACGGCAGCTCCCTCCTTCACCATATCGGCAGTGACGAAACCAGGTTGACCGATAGCGGCAATCAGGATGTCGGCCTCGCGGCATTCCTCCTTCAGTGTCTTGCTACGGCTGTGGCAGACTGTCACGGTGGAGTCGCCCCACTGCTTTTGCATCATCAGCTGAGCCATAGGTTTGCCCACGATGTTTGAGCGACCCAGGATAACGCACTTCTGTCCGCTGGTAGGAATCTGATAGCGACGCAGCAGGGTCAAGATGCCCAATGGCGTTGCCGATATGAAGCAGGGCAGACCGATGGCCATGCGGCCTACGTTGATGGGGTGGAAACCGTCGACGTCCTTGCGGTAGTCGATGGCCTCGATGACGCGTTGCTCGTTGATGTGGCGGGGCAAGGGAAGTTGCACGATGAAACCGTCGACCGACTCATCGTTGTTCAGCCTTTCCACGCATGCCAGCAGGTCCTCTTCTTTGATGTCGTCTTCGAAGCGGATGAGTGTCGACTGGAAGCCACAGGCTTCGCACGCCAGCACTTTGTTCTTGACATAAGTCTCACTGCCACCGTCGTGTCCTACGAGTATGGCTGCAAGATGAGGTCGACGCCCACCTTGGGCAACAATCTGTTCTACCTCTTGTTTGATCTCGGCTTTAATCGTGGCAGCCGTTGCCTTTCCGTCGATTAATGTCATATAGATGTCAAATGTTAAATGTCAAATGTCAAAGGTCAATGCTCAATGTTCAATGTTCCGCTCGGCGACGACAGGAGACGCTTGCGTAACGCAGAGGAGCAAGAATGTTCAATGTCAAATGTCCGATTTAGAATTTGGGCATTTTGGGCATTGCCGGCAATTGCTTGCTGGTGACCATCTTCATCATCTTACGTGTCTGGTCGAACTGCTTGATGAGTCGGTTCACCTCCTGAACGTTTGTACCGCTACCCTTGGCGATGCGCATGCGTCGGCTTGTGTTCAGCAGTGCGGGATTTTGGCGCTCTTTGGGAGTCATGGAGAGGATGATGGCCTCTATGCTCTTGAAGGCATTGTCGTCGATGTCGATGTCCTTCAGCGCTTTGCCCACACCGGGAATCATGCTTGCCAGGTCCTTGATGTTACCCATCTTCTTGATTTGCTGAATCTGGGCATAGAAGTCGTTGAAGTCGAACTGGTTCTTCTTGATGCGCTGTTCCAGTCGGCGTGCCTCCTTCTCGTCGTACTGCTCCTGTGCTTTCTCCACTAGGCTGACGATGTCGCCCATGCCCAGGATGCGGTCGGCCATGCGGGCAGGGTGGAAGGGGCTCATGGCCTCCATCTTCTCGCCAGTACCCACGAACTTGATGGGCTTGTCCACAACACTACGTATGGAGAGGGCAGCACCACCACGCGTGTCACCATCCAGTTTTGTCAGGACGACACCCGTGTAGTTGAGTCTGTCGTTGAACTCCTTGGCGGTGTTCACGGCATCCTGACCCGTCATTGCATCCACCACGAACAAGATTTCGTGAGGGTTAATCGCGTCGCGGATGTCCTGTATCTGCTGCATCAGTTCCTCGTCGATGGCCAGTCGGCCGGCAGTATCGACGATTACCACATCATTGGCATGCTGACGAGCCTCGTTGATGGCGTGCAGAGCCACCTCCACGGGATTGGTGGCCCCCATCTCTACATAGACAGGCACATCCACCTGCTCGCCCAATACGCGCAACTGCTCCATAGCAGCGGGGCGGAAGGTGTCGCAAGCGGCCAGCAAGGGCTTTTTGGCTTGTTTCTCCTTGAGCATCTTGGCCAGTTTGGCACTGAACGTGGTCTTACCCGAACCGTTCAGACCGGCCATCAGGATGATGCTTGGTTCGCCTATGCGCCCGGGCAGGTTCAGTTCTGCCGTCTCGCCACCCATCAGCTGGGCCAGTTCGTCGTGAACAATCTTCACCATCAGCTGTCCCGGCTTCACGGCAGTCAGCACGTTCTGTCCCAGTGCCTTCTGCTTCACGTTGTCGGTAAACGTCTTCGCAACTTTGTAGTTGACGTCGGCGTCCAGCAGTGCGCGGCGCACATCCTTCAGGGTCTCGGCCACGTTTATCTCGGTGATGCGGCCTTCACCTTTCAGTATCTTAAACGACCTTTCAAGTCTTTCACTAAGGTTTTCAAACATAGCGTTTTTTTACGTTTTTTGATTTGAGGTGACAAAGATAGTGAAAAGCGAGCGAAATACCAAATATAAGGCGAGATATTGTTTGGTGGTTTGGTGGTTTGGTGGTTTGGTCGTTTGGTGTTGCCTCGATATTGTAAAGGGCTTTAAGAATGAGTTTTTGCACCTTTTTCCTTCCTCAATAGATAAAAAAGGACTATTCTCTTTTTTGCTTGCGATAAAAAGTGTAACTTTGAGAATTCAAGCCTATAGAGCATGGCTCGAGGCATATTCTTACGTAAACAAACCATGAAACGACCAATACCTCTCTTATAATGAATTACAGACTTACTATCATCTTCCTTATTTTGTCTTTAGGTTCGCATGCGAGGTTACGCACAAGTTCATTGCGTGTGTGTTCTTTACGTGTAGAGCATATGATTAACCCCACTGTGGTGGATGTGTTGCACCCCAGGTTGTCGTGGGTAAATGAACCAGTTGACGAGCATGTACGTGGTCAGCGTCAGACGGCCTATCGCATAGTGGTGTCTTCGTCCGAAGCCCAATTACGAAAGGGTGTATACGACTTGTGGGACTCTGGTCGCGTCCCCTCGTCTGCAAGTGTGCTTATACCTTACGCAGGTCGCTCACTCTCTTCTGGTCAGGACTGTTATTGGAAGGTGCAGACATGGGATGCTCAAGGACGGCGTTCTCCGTGGAGTCCTATAGCACACTGGGGTATGGGGTTGTTGCATGGTTCCGACTGGCACGCCCGTTGGATCAGCGCCCGTCAGGCCGTTGGCGCCCCGCTCTTTCGCAAGGCGTTCACATTGAAGGGTAAGGTACGTCGGGCCAAGGCCTATGTTACGGCTGGAGGATACTTCGAGTTGTATGTCAATGGAACGAAGGTTGGTGATGACTGTCTGGTTCCTAATTTTACGAACTACACCACGCGTGAAGGTCTCGATAAGGGCTACATCGCCCTCGAAAATAGTTTCACGGCTTATCGTGTGCTCTATCTTTCTTATGATGTAACCTCCTTGCTGCGTCTCGGACGCAATGCGATGGGTGCAATCTTGGGAGATGGATTCTATCGCAGTACCAGTTATCACGTGCGTTCTTTTGGTCAGCCATGTTTGCTCTGTCAACTTGAGGTTACTTATGACGATGGCACACGTGAGACATTTGTCACGGATGACTCATGGCTTACGCATCCTTCACCCATTACGATGACTGGCGTTTACGATGGCGAGGTCTACGATGCACGAATGGAGACACCCCGATGGGCAGAAGCCGATTGTGACGAAACTGACTGGCAACCCGTACAGGAAGCTGTCGCTCCTATAGGACAACTGACAGCTCACACATCGCCTCCCGATCGCATTACCGAGATTCTTCACCCCCTTAGGGTGGAACGCCGTGACAGCGCATTCTTAGTCACCTTCGAGAAAGAAGTGGCAGGATGGGTACGACTTAAGGGCATTCAAGGATCTTCAGGGCGACGTATTCAGGTGGAGTATCTTAGTGAGTCTCCTTTGGGCAAAGAGGAATACTTCTGCAAAGGAGAGTCAACGGGAGAAACCTATGCTCCGCGTTTTACGTGGTATGTCTTTTCACAGGTCATCGTACGCGGACTCGATAGTTTGACAGCGAGTCAGATTCAGGCCGAAGCCGTAAATACTGATGTACCGCTCTCAGCCCAGTTCTATTGCAGCCATCCTTTGCTTCGTCGCATCAACGCCATTTGGCAACGGTCGCAACTCGACAATATGCATGGGTGCATTGCAAGCGACTGTCCCCACAGGGAACGCCTGCCCTACACGGGCGACGGACAGATAGCCTCCGCTATGGTTATGCTCAACTTTGATGCAGCAGCCTTCTATCAGAAATGGTTACGCGACATGCGTGACGCACAAAACCCCAACAGCGGTTATGTCCCCAACGGAGCCCCTTGGCAACCCACCTGTGGCGGTGGTGTGGCGTGGGGTGCCGCCATGAATGTGATACCTTGGGAATATTTCCTGCAGTATGCCGATACGCTCCAACTTCGTCAGTGCTATCAACCTATGAAAGCCCAACTGCGACACATGCTTACTTGGCTTACGCCTGACGGCACGATGTATCAGCAAAAAATAAGTCCCGAGACGGGGGAAGTCCTTTATTGGCTCAATCTGGGCGATTGGGTGCCTCCCTTTGGTATGCCTTCCGATGAAATTGTTCATACCTTCTACCTCTGGCTCTGTGCCACCAACACCGCCAAGGCCGCCAAAGTGCTTGGCGACGAGGATGGACAACGGGAAGCCGACGACATTGCGAAGCGCACTCGCGAAGCCTTCCACCGCAAGTTCTACGATGCAACGAATGCTACTTATGGCGATTTTGGACCTAATGTTCTGGCCCTTTACATGGGAGTTCCCGAAGAACGAAAGGAGGCTGTGAAAGCAACTTTGCGTCGGGAGATTATGGAGACGCATGGTGGACACATCAATACAGGTTTTGTAACTTCCAAGTTCTTCTTTGAAACACTTTCCGACTGCGGACTTCACGATGTCGCAACCACCGCCATTCTCAAGACAGACTATCCCAGTTTTGGCCATTGGATAGCTCAGGGCGCTACTGTTACCTGGGAACAATGGAATGGACAGAATTCACACAACCATCCCATGTTTGGTGGCGGTCTAACATGGTTGGCACGCCGATTGGCTGGCGTGAATGTGACTGATGAGGGAGCAGGCTATCGGCACTTCCGCGTGCAACCTATGCCTGCCGTTGGCATCGACACTGTTTTCTATGCCTTGCACACACCTCAAGGCCTCCTGTCGTCGAAAGTCATAAGCCGAGATGGGAATTTGCGTGAGTTGGAGGTTCGTGTCCCAGTTGGCAGTACTGCTACGGCCGTTTTCCCTACCGATTCAATACAGCTGGAGCAAGGAACATATCGCTTTCGTATGTAAGTCTGGCAAGGAACGTTTTTGCTTATTTCGCCTTTAAGATGTTTCTGTCGAAATCAGACTATAGGCTCATCAATAATCGAACCTATGTTCGATGCGCCTCGAATGCAGGTTCGATGTGTATTGAACCTAAGTTCGTTTGTCCCTCTTTGATTTATCCAGTATGTCAACACAGGTAACATCCCATTGTCTTGAAAATATTTGTTTTGACTTTTGTCCCTTAAATAGTTTTTGTATATTTGCAAGTGAAATTGTTAACTTTTAACTTTAAGAAAAACCAACACATGAGGCATCTTATCACGGCATTATTGTTGTGCTCATTGACTGTTGAGGCTGTGGCCCAGCAAACATTGGACTTGAGTGGGACGTGGAGCGTCACTGCAGGGCAGGAACGTGCTGTCATCACGTTGCCCAACACACTCGATGGGGCAAACATCGGTCAGGAGAATCAGCTCCAGCCAATGTTGCGGAAACCACAATTATCGCGACTCACCCGAAAACATTCTTATATAGGGGTGGCCATCTATCAGCACGAAGTGTTTATTCCCAGAACCATGGCCGGCAAACCCCTTCAGCTCTCGCTCGAGAGAGTGATGTGGAGAAGCAGGCTTGCCATCGACGGGCATGACCTCGGACAAATGCAGGAGAGTCTTGTAGCTCCACATATCTTTAATATTGACAAGGGACTCTCGGAAGGGACGCATCTGCTTACTCTCACCATCGACAACAGGCAACAGCATGACATCTCCTTCGACCATCTCGCTCATTCCTATACCAACGACACGCAAATCATGTGGAATGGAGTGCTGGGAGAAATGAAACTATATGTCGCTCCCATGATCAGCGAGGTGCAGGTCTATCCCGATGTCGAACAGCAACAGATTCTCATCCGACTGGTGGGCGCCGACGATGCGCAGTTCGCTCTTGATGGCATCAGCGTGAGCCCTCTGAAGAGAGAGGATGGCATGTTTGTGCTGCACATCAATGACATGAGAACATGGAGCGAGTTCTCACCTCATCTCTACAATCTCAGTGTGACTGCTGGCGGACAAACCGAAAACGTAAGTTTCGGCATGAGGAGGTTCGCGGCCGAGGGCAACAGGTTGCTCATCAATGGCCGGCCCACTTTCCTCAGAGGTACGCTCGAATGCTGTGTCTTCCCCTTGACGGGCACGCCACCAATGGATGAACGGGGATGGATGAAGGTGTTCGCAACGGCCCGTGACTATGGGCTCAACCACCTGCGATTCCACTCATGGTGCCCACCAGAGGCGGCTTTCCGCGTGGCCGACAAGATGGGGTTCTATTGCCAGGTCGAACTGCCCAACTGGTCGCTGAACGTGAACAAAGACACGGCCACGGCACAGTTCCTATACGATGAGTTCCGCCATATCGTCCGCCACTACGGCAACCATCCTTCGCTCTGTATCATCAGCTGTGGCAATGAGCTGCAACCCGATTTCGATTTCCTCAACAAACTGACGCGCTATATGAAGTCGTGCGACCCACGGCACCTCTACCTCACGTCGACCTTCACTTTCGAAAACGGACATGGGAAAAGGCAGGAACCTGAGGACGACATCTTCGTCACACAATGGACCGAACGAGGATGGGTGCGCGGACAGGGGGTGTTCGATGAGCATCAGCCCGATTTCAACAGCGACTACCGTGAGGCCGCGAAGGATGTCACCGTGCCGCTCGTCTCACATGAGATAGGGCAGTATAGCGTATACCCCAATATCCAGGAGATAGATAAGTACAACGGCGTGCTCGACCCTCTCAATTTCAAGGCAATACGTGATGACCTGCGGCAGAAGGGGCTTCTCCACCGTGCCGGTGAATACCTCGAAGCATCAGGGCGCTTCGCTGCCATCCTCTATAAAGAGGAAATCGAGAGGGCTTTGAAGACACCACTGCAAAGCGGGTTCCAGCTACTCGGCCTCAACGACTTCCCGGGGCAGGGCACGGCACTCGTGGGGCTGCTCGATGCTTTCTGGGATTCAAAAGGCCTCATCCAACCGCAACGCTTTAGGGAATTTTGTGCACCAGTGGTGCCGCTGGCACGATTCGAGAAAGCCGTGTGGCGTGCTCAGGAGCGATTTACTGCCACCATTGACGTGGCAGATTATTCTGAAAACCCCAAAGAGAAAGAAATCAACTGGCAATTGACCGACGAGGCGGGTCGTATATATGCCGAAGGCTTTGGCAGCCAAGTGGATGTGCCTCTCGATAGGGTGGCGAAGGCGCAACGGCTCGAACTGCTTGCCGTCATCAAGGATTCGCCATGGCGAAACCGATGGAATATTTGGGTCTACCCCGAGGTGATAATACCACATGACAGGCAGCTACTCGTCACGGCCGACATCGACGAGGCACTGCAGGCACTGAAAAGAGGAAAGAAGGTGCTCTTCTCACCCAAGACAGCCACCATCAAGGGACTGGAGGGAAAATTTCTACCCGTCTTCTGGAGTCCTGTGCATTTTCCCAAACAGGCAGGAACCATGGGGCTGTTGTGCCACCCCAACCATCCTGCGCTGAGAGATTTCCCCACCGACATGCATAGCGACTGGCAGTGGTGGAATCTGGTGAAGCGAAGCCGTGTGGTCGTGCTCGACAGCCTGCCACCAGTGAGCCCAATTGTCGAGTCCATCGACAATTTTGTCAACAACAGAAGGCTCGCGTTGGTATTCGAGGCACAGGTGGGAAAAGGAAAACTCATCTTCTCGGCCGTCGATTTGCTGACTGATGGCCAGTTGCCCGAAATACGGCAGATGCGCTACTCCCTCACAAACTACATGCTGGGACATGAGTTCCAGCCCAAGACGAAACTGGAGCCAGCACAGCTGCGCAACTTCCTCCAAGATGGGACTGATGAGCAAAAAACAGAGGCCACATCAATCTATGAGTAGACACGGATGACACACCCACATCAACATACGATGACTTAACACTGGAAGACAAATCAATAAATCAAACTAAATCAACACAGGTAACATCCCATTGTCTTGAAAATATTTGTTTTGACTTTTGTCCGTTAAATAGTTTTTGTATATTTGCAAGTGAAATTGTTAACTTTAAAACACTTTTAGTTTAACTGAGCCTTAAATTCCACCCCTATGACCTCTGAACAACGCAGTAGGAACATGGCCGCCATCCACTCGAAGGGGACGAAACCCGAGATGCTGGTGAGACGTTGGCTGTGGAGCAGAGGATTTCGATATAGACTGAACTCACCACGCCTGCCTGGCAAACCCGACTTGGTGCTGAGGCGGTACAGGACGTGCATATTCGTGAACGGGTGTTTCTGGCATGGACACAAAGTCACATTTGACATGGAGAATTCGGAGTGCTGCAAGATACCGAAGACAAATCGCGAGTTCTGGGTGGCAAAGATCAGGAGGAATCAAAAGAGGGACGCCGAGGAACGAGTGAGGCTGAAGGAGATGGGGTGGCACTGCATAACCGTGTGGGAGTGTGAACTGAAGCCGCAGGTAAGACAACAAACGCTGACGGCACTGGAACGCACACTGCACCACATCTTCCTGCAAGACCACTCGGTTACTTACGAACCGATGGACGAGGGCTTGCCCATGGCAGCAGAGAATGCGCCTTCGGCTAGGAGCGACTTCGGCTTCGCCTCGTCTAAAGAATAAATAATAATGAATAATGAACTTTTGGAACAGCGAGAGCAGAATGAAGTTTACTTCGATTATACCGAGTCGTGACAAAAGTCATGGAACGAAGTTACATAATAAAGGATAATGAACTTTTGGAGCAGCGGAGCAAAAACCTCAAAACCTAACGAAACTAGAGCTTGCGAAATTTGAGTAAATATTATTATCAACCTTAAATGATTTAACACAATGAAAAAGATCTTTCTTGCATTGCTGACGCTTTCAAGCATGACTGCATCGGCTCAGTTTGGTGCTCCCAGACAGAACCCCATCGTTCCGTCTGTAGTTGCGGATGTCGTTGAGGACTTCAAACCTGCGACGACGAATCAGGGAGGCCGCCAGTATCCAATGGTGAATTCACAGCGCATGGTGCGTGCGCAAATTGTGGCCCCCAAGGCCACGTTCGTTGGTTTGGACATCGCTGGTAAGATCTATGAGATGACCAAGGACGAGAATGGTGTCTGGACGGGTACTTCAGAGCCTCAGGACGAGGGATTCCACTACTATCAGCTGAACATCGATGGCGCCAGCGTTCCCGATCCCGGAAGCAAGTACTTCTATGGCGCAAGCCGGTGGGGTAGTGGTATCGATGTCCCTGCAGCCGACGAAGACTTCTACACCGTGAAGAACGTGCCACAGGGCTCTATCAACGAGGTGTACTACTGGTCGAGCGTGTCGGAGAAGATGCGTCACGGTTACATCTATCTGCCCAACGAATATTACAAGAACCCCACCAAGAAGTTCCCCGTGCTCTATCTCCAGCATGGAATGGGTGAGAACGAGACCGGATGGTCGGCTCAGGGCAAGACGGGCATCATCATGGACAACCTGATTGCTGCTGGCAAGGCCGTTCCGTTCATCATCTTCATGGACAATGGTCTCGACGTGCCTCGTCGCGAAATGCCTGCTCCCGGACAGGGCGGAGGTCGCCGTGGTGGCTTCGGAGGTTTCTTCAACGCCTTCCAGGATGTGCTCATCAAGGACATCATCCCGATGGTAGAGGCCAACTATCGCGTGATAGCCGATGCCAATCACCGTGCTATGGCAGGCCTGTCGATGGGTGGTATGCAGACCCACGGCATCACGCTGGCCAACCCCACCACTTTTGCCTACGTGGGCATGTTCAGCGGTGGCACTTTCAATACCGAAGAGCTGAAGGACGCTGCCGACTTCAAGAAGACCAACAAGGTGCTGTTTATGAGTGCTGGCGGTCGTGAAACGCGGATGGCAGAGGGCGACAACAGTGTAGGCAAAGCAGCTGAAAACCTGAAGGCCATTGGCATCAACGCCCACAGTTACGTTTCTCCAGGCACTGCCCACGAATGGCAGACTTGGCGTCGCAGTCTCTACCAGTTTGCGCAGCTGATATTCAAGTAATCCTACGTCGTAAACGGAGTGAGTTCCGCCTCCAATCACATTGTGCAGAGCTCATAGAAAAAAAGGACCGAGAAGCCAACATTGCGAAAAGCGTTCGCTTTTCTAATGAATAGTGAATAATAAGTAAAGGTAAGAACCGAGAAGCCAACATAGCGAAAAGCATTCGCTTTTCTAATGAATAGTGAATAATAAGTAAAGATAAGGACCGAGAATCCCGTTGGGCTCTCGGTTCTCTTCGTTCATCAGTGCCAGCTGTTAGTATAGGATAAAGAAAGCCCCTCTCTTTGGGAGAGGGGTTGGGGAGAGGTCTTCCTCTTCCTTCGGGGGAGGGATTTAGGGAGAGGGGCTTCTTTCGCTTAGGGCGTCACATCGCCAGGGTCACCACTTCCGCTGCCACCGGAGTTACCGCCAGAAGAACCGCCGTTACCGAGTTCCTCGTTCAGGCCTTCCTTTTCAGCCTTGATGGCTGCTGCCTGAGCCTCGCGAGAGGTGACAAGCTCGAACTGAGCGTTGTTGTTGACGGCACTCTGTAGGTTCTTGTCGGCAGAGAAGCGCACATTCACGCGAGAAATGTTGCTCGGTGTCCAGTCTGCCACATCGTCCACACCCTGGCTCGAAATGGTCAGGTAGAGCTTACCGATGCCGTCCAGCAGCACTGCGTGGCCTTCCAGGAGCATCTCTTGAATCTCACTACAGAGGTCCTCGATGATGCCCAGACACTCACCGCGGCTGAAGCTCGAGGTGTGGCTTGCCCAGTGGTTGGCCAACTGACGGCTGTTGATGGTTTGCGACTGTGCATAGGCGAAGATTTTCTTCGCGCTGTCCTTCTCTGAAGGGTTGCTGATCCTGAGACCTAGCGAGTAGGGAATTTTCCCAATTGTTGTTTTTGCCATGATAAAATTCTTTGATGGTTAATAATAATTTGGCACTCACATTGCCCTCTTTCCCTCCCCTCGGGGAGGCCAGGTAGGGGCTTCTGGTTGTACTATCCGGGTCTTCAGGTTGTACAACTTGGCGCCTTGTATTGTCCAATCTTGCAGCCCTTCTAATACAATACAAAGATAGTGAAAATCATTGAATTATGCAAACATTTCAGGACTTTTATTTAAGTTTTACTTAAATAATCTTTCGGATGGATTGCTCGCCGGAATGATGCAAGGTGAGAGTGGGGGGGACAGGGGACAAAGGGACAGCCCTTTCCTGCGCCACCACCCATCCATCGCGCGACGCGTGTAGTATTACTGACTAACAGGTTATCATTAAAACACATAATAGCACATAACTCCTATACCAGTATAGCATGTATCTATGATATCATATCAAGATATATAGCTATATATATATTATAATATTATTATAAGTCTTAGTATTACTGTCTATATTATAATATATATAAATAATAAGAAAAATATTTACATATATAAACATATATGCAAGCATACAAACAAGCAAACAAACAAAAACAAGGGGGGTGACCGTAAAATTTAATTGTCCCCTTGTCCCCTTGTCCCACTTTTTTGTGACAATGTGATTTTATGGTAGTTACATTTATTTTCGTTTACCAGTCAATGACTAGTCAACGACTAATAAATGATTACTCAACTGCCTGAATGGTAACAAATTACAAGAAATATAAAAATAGTTTACAAAATTATATGAAAAAAGTGCTGTTTTTATTTTGTGGTTTCAGGAGAATGGTTTAACTTTGCAGCATGAAACAACTAATCTTTTTATTAACCCATACTAATTATTAGTTTTAATGTATAAGATTGTTTTTAGAACCGACCCTGACACAAATAAAAGTGTCAAAGTGATGAACCCCGTGAGCAGCGATGCAGAGTTCCGTGCCCTGCGCGACAGCGAGCGCAACAGGAGTGTACTTAGTAAGGTACGCGCGATGTATGCCGAGTATTTCCAGATGATCAGCGACGGTGTCGACAAGGTGACCTTGAAGGCCAAGAAAGATCTGATTGACAGGGAGAAAGGCTATCTCGTGCAGATGAACTACTCGTGCATTCCTGGCTCTGACATGCTGCTCAAGGGTAGTAGTCAATGCTCGCCTTCGGTGGGTATGGATGTAGATTTCGATCCTGCCGACCCACTGTTCGAACAGAAGATGCGCGAGGCGCCAGCACGAATCATCGCCATGAAGGACCAGCTTGGACTTGGAATGCTTGAGAGGAGCACAGGCAAGGGCTATCATTTGGTGTTCCGCCGTCATCCCGATCTCACTCAGGAGGAGAACCTTCGTTGGGCTAGCGACCTCATAGGCTGCATGTTCGACGAGGCTGCGAAGGACATCACACGCGTGTTCTTCAGCACCAGTGCCAGCGAGGAAGACCTGCTCTATCTCAGTCCCGACCTGTTCTTGCCCGAGGCCAACGAACCTGTAGCCCCTGTGAGCAAGCCGGCAGAGGCAGCCACGCAACCGACGCCAGCCGAAAATTCGGCCGACCCCAGCCCGTCCGCAACTCCTAATCCCGCAGCCTACAGCTACATGGAGTTCACCTTCGAGCAAATCATCGACAAGTACTGGGAGATGTACAACGGCGGCCAGACTCCTCGTGAGGGAGCGCGCGAAACACTTACCTACGAACTAGCGCTGAACCTGCGTTGCATCTGTGACTTCTCCATGGAACGCCTCTCGCGTATCATTCCACGCTACGACGGACTGCCTGAATCCGACTGGCGCAAGGCCCTCTCCAGTGCCTGCAATGCCGAACACAAGGGCATGACTTACCGCATGCGACAAGTGCTGAAAGCTCTGAAGGACGAGCAGAAGAAGGGCATTATGCCCTGGGGCATGAACTCCGCAACCCCGCCACTCTACACCCATCGCTTGCCCGAACCCCTGCGCAAGATTACGGACACCACTCCCGACCACCTGAAGACAACCGTCTCGGAAGGCTCGTTCGGAGCATTGGCAACCCACCTGCACGGCGTGACCTTTCATCTTATTGACGGAACGGAGTGTGAACCAGCCCTCATGCAAATCCTCATCTATCAGCAAAGTAAGGGAAAGGGAAGCATCGACAAACCCATCGAATGCATCCTCGAAGACCTGAAAGCCCACGACGATGTCGACCGTCAGCGAGAAAACGAGTGGAAACAGGCTAATCCCTCAGGGAAGAGCAAGAAGAAACCACGCCCGAAGGACATCTACATCCAGATCTGCCAGTCGGATATGACACACGCAGCCTTCGTGCAACGACTCATCGATGCCCACAACAACGGTCAGCGCCCCCTCTTCATCCACATGCAGGAACTCGACGAGATTACCGCCCTCTCCACCAACGGCAAGAAAGACGTAAGCCGCATCATCCGCAAAGGCTTCGACCGCAAGAGCTACGGACAGGAACGAGTGGGGGCTGACAGCATAACAGGCGTGGCACCACTGCGACTCAACTTCACGGCAGCCACCACTCCCATACGAGCACGACAAATGTGCATGGCATGGGTGGGCGACGGAACACTGTCGCGTTGCAACCTCCTCACCATCGACCCTCAGGAAACGCCCACTCAACCACGCTACAAACCCGTCACAAAACGCTACAAGGACTCCCTTGCACCCTACATCGCTCGACTCAACAACGCCGAAGGACTCATCCGATGCCGCAAGGCAGAACAACTGGCTGAGAGACTAAGGGCGAAACTCGAAGACGAATACGCCGGCACTGACAGCGAATCGCTCTCCACCTTCGCACCACGTGCCATCACCATCGCCTACTACAAAGCCATGATACTCTACATCATGCAAGGCAAGTGGACGAAAGACATAGAGCACTATGTCGAATGGTCGCTCAAGCGAGACCTCTGGGTGAAGATGCACTACTTCGGAAAGAAACTCGAAGACGACATCCAGCAGGAACACAACATGATAACGTTCCATCCGAAGAACATCCTGGAGTGCCTGCCCGACACCTTCAGCGAGGAACAATTCAAGCAAGCACGCGACCAAAACGGCCTTCGAGGTGACTACAAGGAGCACCTGAAGAAGCTGCGACAACGCCACAAGATAGACTTCGACGAGACCACTCACATGTATGTGAAAGTCGCTGCATAAGCCTAACTGCCTAACTGTCAGTCATCAAAGGATTTCATGAGGGGGACAGGGGACAAAGGGACAACCTTTTCCTGCGCCCCCTCCTCCTTTTGTTACACATGATTTCACTTCAAAGTTTTGCTGGATGAGAAACTATTCGTAATTTTGTCCATCGAAACTAACAATTGACAATATGATGAAGAATTACTTTTCACTCCTGCTCGCCCTGCTGTTGAGCATGGTCAGCACAACGGTTCTGGCCTATCATGCTGAGATTGATGGCATTTATTACAACTTTTCAAGAACCACAGCCCAGGTGACATACAAATCGGCAGATTACAATAGTTATTCGGGTGATGTAGTTATCCCTGAGTCTGTGGATTATAATGGTATCACATACATCGTGGTCGAGATAGGCAGGGGCGCGTTCTGGGGTAGCACTGGCCTGACCTCCGTTAGTATCCCCAACGGTGTGACAAAGATTGACTATTTAGCATTCGGTGGTTGCACTGGCCTGACCTCCATCACCATACCCAATAGTGTGACGACTTTGGCTGACAAGGCGTTCGCAAGTTGTTCTAGCCTGACTTCCATCACCATACCCAACGGCGTGACCACCATTGGCGAGTCTCTCTTCGGTGGATGCAGTGGCCTGACCTCCATCACCATACCAGACGGTGTGACCTCGATTGGCAGTTCTGCGTTCAGTGGCTGCAGTGGCCTGACCTCCATCACCATACCAGACGGTGTGACCTCGATTGGCGGTTCTGCTTTCTCAGGTTGCACAGGCGTGACCTCCATCACCATACCCAACAGCGTGACAACGATTGGTGAAGAAGCATTCCGTGGTTGCACAGGCCTGACTTCAGTCACCATCCCCGAGAGCGTGACCTCGATTGGCAGTTCTGCGTTCAGTGGCTGCAGTGGCCTGACATCCATAATCGTGGATAGTGGCAATACAACATACGATTCACGAAACGATTGCAATGCCATAATTGAAACAGCATCTAATGTACTAACTTTGGGGTGTAAGAACACAATTATTCCTAATAACGTAACCGAGATAGGCGACGAAGCGTTCATAAATTGCATTGGTTTGACTTCCATCACAATCCCCAATAGTGTGACATTGATTGGCGATAAAGTGTTCCAAGGTTGTAATGCCCTAACCTCCATCACTATCCCCAATAGTGTGACCACGATTGGCAACAATGCGTTCAATGGCTGCAGCAGCCTGACCTCCATCACCATCCCCAATAGTGTGACCTCGCTTGGCTATGGAGTGTTCGATGGTTGTAGTGGCCTGGCCTCCATCACCATACCAGACGGTGTGACCTCGATTGACAATTCTGCGTTCCGTGGCTGCAGTGACCTGACCTCCGTCATCATCGGCAACAGCGTGACATTTATTGGTGTAGAAGCGTTCAATGGCTGCACAGGCCTGACTTCAGTCACCATCCCCAACAGCGTGACCTCTATTGGTGAGCGTTCCTTCTGGAACTGCACAGGTCTGACCTCCATCACCATCCCCAACAGTGTGACCTCGATTGGAAAAGCTGCATTCCGTGACTGTAATGGCCTGACCTCCGTCACCATCGGCAACAGCGTGACCTCGATTGGCGAGTATGCCTTCTATCGTTGCAGTGGCCTGGCCTCCGTCGCTATACCCAACAGCGTGACCTCGATTGGCGGTTCTGCCTTCTCGGGTTGCAGTGGCCTGACCTCCGTCAGCATCGGCAACAGCGTGACCTCGATTGGCGGTTCTGCCTTCTCGGGTTGCAGTGGCCTGACCTCCGTCACCATCCCCAATAGTGTGACCGAGATTGGCAACAATGCCTTCTCGGGTTGCAGTGGCCTGACCTCCGTTACCATCGGCAACAGCGTGACCTCGATTGGCGGTCATGCGTTCTATGGCTGCTCGGGCCTGACCTCCGTCATCATCGGCAACAGCGTGACATCGATTGGCGAAGAAGCATTCTGTGGTTGCACAGGCCTCGTATCAATAACCGTGGATAGTGGCAATACAACATACGATTCACGAAACGACTGTAATGCCATTATAGAAACAGCGTCAAATACTTTGATTCAAGGTTGCAATAACACCATTATCCCCAAAGGGGTGACCTCAATTGGCAATTATGCATTCTTTTCCTGTGACGAACTGACCTCCATAAATATCCCCGAAGGTGTAATGTCAATTGGTAGATATTCATTCTATAATTGCAGAGGCCTGACCTCCATCACCCTCCCCAACAGCGTGACCTCGATTAACTATTCTGCGTTCAAACGCTGCACTAGTCTAACCTCCGTGACAGTGAATAATGCAAATCCAATATCCATTGGTGATGCTACCTTCACTAACCGGTACAATGCCACCCTGTATGTACCTTATGGCAGCAAAGCAGCATACGAGGCGGCAGACTACTGGAAGGAGTTCAAAGAAATCATAGAAATGCCTATCCCGCCTTGCACCGCGCCCGTGCTTGCTTTCCAAAATGGTAAGATTCGATGCTCGTGTGAGACAGAAGGTGTGAAATATATGTATACCATTACTTCAACATCCTCTGGCGAAAGCACCGATGGAGTCATTCCATTAGGCACACAGTTCACCGTAAGCGTCCGTGCTACCCGTGAAGGATATTCAGATTCTGAAGCGTCCGTCATCACCATCAACATGGCCGACGTAGGCGACTTGAACGGCGACGGCACCATCTCGATTGCCGACGTTACAGGACTGGTGAATGTGATTCTTGGGAAATAATCTCTAACAGCATAAACATCAAGGGCGACTCCGATAGGGGCCGCCCTGATTGTGCCTTTGCCTAGAACCTGCCGAAAGAAAGACGGGCCTTTTCAGTTTAAAGTTTTTGCTGAATGAAAATCTATTTGTAAATTTGTCGACTGATAAATCGGAATTTAGCATGAAACTGATAAAAATACAGTCAAGCAAAGACCCGCTGATAGCGCAAGTTCCAGAACTCTACGAGTCTGCTTTTCCCGAAGCGGAGAGAACAGACACTGAACGTTTCCTTTGGATGATAGACCACTGCCAGGAAATGTCTTTTTATGCCATCACTGAAGATGACGACTTCTGCGGTATGGCTGTAGTATTTGAATTAGGCATATGTCGT
>CADCHQ010000021.1 GCA_902801325.1 uncultured Bacteroidales bacterium
AGGCGGCAAACATGAGAACACCGAAAATGCAATAAATGATGTGCTTCGTCTTCATGATTTCTTGTTATTTGTCGCAAAATTACGAAAGAAACGATTTAACCGCCAAATTATTTCGCAACTAAAAATTGACAAAACTTGACTGGGGGCAAAAATCTGCGATTACGCGCGTCCGATCGCCTGCCCCCTATTTATTATATAAGAATCCTCCCTCGCTTGTCATTCCGTTGGCCTCGACTTTGATTTGGGTGCGGCGGCTGTTGTTGAAGAGGGTGACGTGGGCCTCGCCGTTCTCGTCCAGCTTCAGGTCGGGATTCCAGTAGAGGGTGCGGCGGTAGTCCTTCTGTCCAGCCTTGGGCGGATTGCGCTTGTAGTCGGGATGGTAGAAGTCCTCCTGATAGGCGAAGCCGTGAAGAACGTAACGGCGGTCTCGATAGGTGACACGACGTTGTTGATTAGGCATTTTGTGCAATGAAATATCGACGCTGGGCTGGTTGTCCTGGCTGAATCGTTCATCTCCCTCGCGACGCGGTGAATAGTCACTGTAGATGTATATTTTATCGAGATATTCAAGTGCCTGATAATATTCATTCTCTCTGTTATTAGCTGTAAAGTTTGTCCATTTATATTCATCTCCTAAAGGAAAAAGTTCAGTATCTCTTTTGTCCAATCTTAGATGAGGTCTTATCTCCTGCATCTTGAGGGAATCATAGTATAAGGAATAGTCGAATGCACGGCTCATGCCCATGTCTCCGATATAGTTTTTAGCAATAAGATAGACTTTATCTAATTTATATACATGTGTTAACAATCCTGCATCCATGGTTGCATTACATGCTTCGTAGGCGTCTACAACATAAACGGGCTTTGACAGGTCGATTTTGCGGCGACCGTTGCGTCGTGCACGGATGGTGATCTCATCCAGCAAGTGGGTGCCGTCCGTGAGCAATTTTGCGATTGACGGTTCATCACGCAGGGCTGCAAAGTGAACCTGATAGTAGCTGTAGGGCTTCACCCATCGCGGATGCGGGAAGTTGAGACGCACATAGAACTCTGCATCTTCGTGAATGCGCTCGTATTCACTCGTTTCCATCTGTATCCAGTTGTGCTGGCGGAACTTCTTCGTTAAAAGATTGCGCCCTTTCTTATGCCATAGTGTAGTATCCTTGGCCGTGACAAAGAACAAGCAGTCTCCATAGAAGCGGGGAAGCTCCATCTTGAATTTCCCCTTCTTCGTTGTTACGTCACCGACGATTCCGAATCTTTCCTTCTGGTTATCGAGCTTGACGATTTCAGCATGCACCTGAACTTCTTTTTTGATGTTACCCCGTTCCTCAAACCTCTGTTCGGAATTTTTGATGTTCCTAATCCTTTCATCGGTGTAGTAGTTTCCATAGTTCTTGACGAGAGCATTGTAGTCAGTGTTGTCCCATCCGTGACTTCCTGTTTCCATGACAGGCGTATCTTGGGTGCTGAGGTTCTCCATGTTACTATAATGCTCAGAAAGTTCTGCTATATATAGTGCATACGGGTCTCTGTCGTAGGTGTTAGGATTTTCTACGTAATACTTGTTCACCGTTCCCGTCACCATCTGACTTTGTTCGGCTGGATGCGTGATATCCCATGCCCCAGGCAGTGCCATTTCTCTCCAAGCAAATCGTCTCCATCCTTGTGTCATCATCAGCAGGTCGAGGGCACGACGGTGCACCTCATCGTCTTTCTCGAAGAACCATTCAGGCTGTGGCACGAAGCCCTTGATTTCGGAGGCTAGGAGCATCTCCGTCATGATGTTTCCCGAGTCGAAGGTGTTGTCCTGACGCACGGCGTCGCGGACAGAAAGACCCACCCCCGTCCTGCCCTCCGTCGCGAGTGGGGACTCGCTCCCCTTTGTGGGGCCGAATCCACGTTCAGTGGATTCTCTAAAGGCCCCAGTCGCCCTTAAAGGGCGAGGAGTAGAATCTTCTACACTTGACATTTTACATTTGACATCGAGCTCGACGGGCTCGAATGGTCCATACTCTTCCTTGAGTCCTGTGACGGCAATGGTGGGCTTTGTCAGTTCCGGCTTTGTTACGAAGAACAGGCGGTCGGCCCACACACGACCTTCCTCGTCGAAGATGGTAACCTGATTGATTCCAGCCTTTAACTTATCATTGACCATTGACCATTGACCATTGAAAACTAAAGATTCCGTTAACTCGGAACTCTGAACTCGGAACTCTGAACTGTCGAGCATTTGAAAATGCTCGACCACACCTTCGTGCATAATCGTCATTCCAAGCGGTTTGTCGAGGTTCGTGTGGATGTCGAGCACCCATTCGTCGCCTTGCTGACTGACTTGCAGACTCGCGCCTTCTTTCTTAAAGTCCTTTATCTTCTGTTTGGCCGTCTTCCCGTCCGATGAAGTGAATACAGCTTCGTATGACTTCCCTTCCTCAGGCGTGAAAGTGAACGACCCTCTGCCTCGGTTCTCCGTCCTAACCTCGGTCACCTCCTCACCCTTCTCATCTTTAATTTTTAATTTTTCATTTTTCATTAGAAGGGACACCGTCCCTTCGCAGTATTCCCCATCCTCCAGTGCCGCCTCGAAGGCCACTCGGCAGGGCATTCCTGCCACCATGTTTCCGCCTTCGGGGAAGAGCGAGAGCAGCAGTTTCGGCGGTTCGGGGTCGTTCTTGAAATATCGGCGCAGGGGGCGGAGCGTCATGTCGCGGTTAAACTCTCCCTGTTCTTTGGGTTTGTCATAGACGGGGAACACACGGCTGTAAAGCTTCTGCCCGAAGTTCGAAGTATCCCGAATACAAAGTGTCTGGCAAGGCGAAAAACCCGCTGCCCCGTCCGTTGCGCATCTCCACCAACTTGCGTTCTACGAGGAACCCGTCGTGGTTCCACAGCTCGGCGTACAGCACGCGGCTGATCTTGCTCGGCCTACCGCTGTTCGTCCGTCGTGTAAACGCCGAGAACCAAATCGTATCGCCCAGGAAGTAGCAAGTATTGTCCATCTGCACGAACACCTTCTCCTGCGGGATGCGCTCGCCTATGAGCCGCGCCCGTTCAGCAAACTTTTCCAATGGTGGGAGGTTGTCACGCAAAGATTGTATGGAGTCTTTCCGTGCTTTCTTTTCGCTGATAATGCCCTCGGCAATGCGTTGTTCCTCCTCTGTGCGCTTGATGACCTCATTATTCTCCCAGAAGGTGCTGTCATAGCCCGCCACTTCAATGGTAGAAAGCATGTTGTCATCGCTGTTCATCTTGCTCCCCTTTGGCCTGTTCTTTCCAGATTTCCCCATGCTAAACATCATGGCGCGTGTATGGAAATCCGCACAATCAGTGCGCATGGTCAGGTTCGTCACCTCGGGGTAGCCTTTATCGTAACTGTAATCGATGTGGACATTCAAGGTTAGCGGAATGCTGACGCCGCTCTGCAAAGGATTATCCTGATTGCTGATATCAAGCCACATGTTTTTCGCATCCCCGTCGAAGGCCAGCAGTCTCAGGTCGGATTTGTCGACGTATAGTGATCCTGTCAGTATTCTTGTGGAGGCAGGAACTCCTTCTGCGGGTGATAGGTCTATCTTATAGATGTCCCTTCCGTCGCTGACCAGTTCCTCGACCTCGATGGAGTAGGTTTTCAGGTATTCCTTGATGCTTCTGTCCTCAGAAAGTGGTGTTGTCAAGTCAAACCAGAACACATTGTTCATAATCATGGGAGCCAGTTCCAGCACATGGTGCAGGTTCATGTTGCCAATACTCGATTTCTCCCAAAGTTCTTGTGTCTGTGCCCCGTGCCTTCCCGTAATGAAACGGATATCATGCAAATTCACGGCAGAACGCGCATCGATGAAAGCCTCCACGATGTCCTGTTTCTGCGGGATGATCATGGTCTGTCGGAAAAAGAATTGTGAGCGTTGATATCTTTTCCTATCGTAAATCTTTGCCGCTTTCTTCGAGATTTGCGTCATCAACTTTTCCCACCCTTGCACGGTTACCTCTGCCAGTCGCCTTTCCGCAGCATGCATCTCGACTTGTCGTGGCATCTGGTCGGCACGCAGGTACTGCGTCTCATAACCGATGAAACTCAGTCGGATGGTGTCGGCAGGCAAAGCCTTGATGCAGAACTCCCCGTCGAAGTTCGTCAGCGTAGTATTCTCGTTCGAAATGCGAACGCCGACGCAGGGGAGCGGTTCCCCCGTGTCGGCATCCAGCACTTTGGCACAGTAAGTACTTTCCTGCGCTCTTATGAATGCAGTTAAAATAAGAAGCAGAAGGAAAATACTTGCTCGGTTCATGGTACAGTATTACTTTAATGGGATATACTTTCAGGCAAAGTTAGGAATTAGGGAAATATGCTCCAAATTATTTGGCAACTAAAAATTGACAAAAATTGACTGGAGGCAAATTTGTACGAAATAGGGCTTCATGGTAGTCGTGTATTGCTGTTTTCTTGTAATTTCTAAGGGCCCTCGCGACCATCACTGGCAGCGAGGGTTTGCACGTGCTTTCTAACCAAATTTTAACTAAGCATGCGTTTTCAGTATAATAGTGTTCCGTTGGAGGTTTGACCAGCTACGGATGTTTTAATGGAGGTATGTCGGGCGTTGTTGTAGAGGGTGACAGTGGCCTTCCCTTCTTGGTCGAGCTGTAGGTCGGGATTCCAGTACAGCGTTCGCCTGTAGTCTTTAGCCTCGTCGGCCGAAGGCACGCGATGGGAATAATCGACATGATAGAACTCATCGGGGTAATTAAAGCCTTGCAGCAGTACGCGACGGTTGACGTAGTGATAACGTTTTACGCCTTCAGGGTATTTGATTAGGTTCACGGTTACGTTGGGCTGGTCGCTCTGACTATATCTGCTGCTTCCTTCCAGTCGTGGTGCATAGTCGGTATAGACGTACACTTTATCGAGGTTGCTGAGCAGGTTGTATTGATAGGTAGCAAAGGGGGTTCGGGAACGCGAACTGCTAATCGAGTCGTATCGAGTTTCTACACCATAGTGGCGGTGCATATTCATGTCGCTAATGTAAGTGTGGGCAACGTTAAAAGAGAAATCTGCGTTGAACTGTCCGAAATTAAAGCCGGCGTCGATGGTAGCATTGAAGGCATCGTAGGCGTCTACTACGAACGCAGGCTTAGAACTATCGAAACGGCGTAGTCCTCCACGACGGGAGCGCACAGTCACCTCGCGCAAATTCTCATCCAGTGTGAACCCCGCTTCCACTTGCAATTGATGGTCTTTCTCAGACAAGGGTGCTAAGTGGGTTTGATACCAGCTATAGGGCTTTACGAAACGAGGATAGGGGTACGAGAGGCGTACATAGAAGTCGGGAAAATCGTTGGTATAGCCATAGGGGTCGTCTTCCTGTAGTTGGGTTACGATGGGACGTCCATTATGTGTTTTGGCTTTGTATCTTCGGCTACTGATCTTCTTCGACGATAAGATGCTTCGTTTGTTCCACTTGGTGGAATCGGAAGCGCCCAGATACATCAGGCAATATCCGTCGATGTCTGGCACGACGATGCGGAACAGTCCATTCTGCGTTGCTGTCTCGCCAACTATGGGTTGGCAATTGGGCTTCATAAACTCGGCGTAGATGAAAGGCTCATGCTTCCACCTGCTGCTGTTACCGATGATGCGTTGCCAAGAGGGGCGATCGTTGTGGCGCTTGCTTTGTTCATTCACCACACCAGCATCATATTGTTGTTGCGAGGCATAGATGTCGCGGTCTTTGGCAAATGTGAAACCTCCCGTTTCTGTACGCTTAAAAGGCAGGCGAGCCCGTCGGGAATCGGGATACTTGACTTGGTCAGTGGCGTGGTACCGGTTTTGGTCGTATGCACCAGCCCAGCGTGTTCGCCAATCTTTATTGTTCAGGAAACTTAGGTCGGCCCTGTTGCCGTATTCCATGCGTAGTTCTCTGTGTATCATCTCCTTGCTGAGTCCCATGGCATACAGCTTGTCGGCAACCTGTTCCATATTGAAATAGTTCTCCCGGAATGAATTGTTGTATTGTTGCGTTGACTCTCTAAATATGCGATCAAGTTCATTTCGGTCAACCCCCCACCTCGAATCGTAATGGACCGTATACGAATTTAATTCGGAAGTGCTGTATCCGTTGTATTTATGCACAGAGCCTTCCAATATCTGGCTGTATTCCGATGGGTGAGTAATCATGAAGTCGCCTGGCGTTGCCATTTCGCGCCAGTCGAACCGGCGCCAGCCTTGGGTGAGCATCAGTAGGTCGAGGGCAAAGCGATGTTCTTCGTCGTCTTTCTCAAAGTACCATCCAGGATTGGGCACGAAGCCCTTGATTTCGGAGGACAGCAGCATCTCTACCAGAATGTTGGCATTGTCGTAGAGCTCGTCGGCATAAGTGGCATCACGAATGGCAAGGCTCACGCTGGATGAGTCTTCCCTGCAACCGTTGGCTTCCACGTTCAGGGTTATCTGCTCGTAGGGTTGGTATTGTTCCTTTGCTCCCGATATGGTGACGGTAGGTTGCATAAGGTTGGGGGAGGACACGAAGAATAGGCGGTCGGCATAGACGCGTCCTTCATCGTCGAAGAGGGTCATTTGGTTCACACCTGGGCGAAGGGCACTGCGCGGAATCGTGACATTGGAGCTACGGCCCTCCAGCCGACCAAACTCCTCCACAACGCCCTCGTGCATGATGGTGTATCCAAATTCCTTTTGGGCAAGAGTTCCCCGTGCATTGACTTCTATGTCCAGGGCTTCTTCCCTAAGGTTTAGCATCAGGGCAATGCCATCTTCAGGGATGTCGCGCACTTTGGCTTTGACTGTGATGCTGTCGTTTCGGCGGTTTAGGGAGTCGGTATAGAATATGGCCTGATACTTCTCATTGGCTTTGGGAGTGAACAGCAACAGTCCTCGCCCTCGGTTTACGGCATTGGCTTGGGCCACGACTTGGTTCTTGGAGTCAATGATCTCGCACCTTCCGTTGCTGGTTTCCCCTTGCTCGTTGCTTACCTCAAAGGCCATGCGGCAGGGAGCATCGGCAACCAGCGTACCGCCTTCAGGATAGAGGGTAAGGTGGAACTTGGGACGCGGCAGGTCGTCCTTGAAGTATCGTTGCAGGGGTCGAAGGGTCATGTCGTGGCTGTAGGTGCCAGCCTCCTGGGGCTTGTCGTAGATGGGGAAGACACGCGAGTAGAGTTTATCGTAGTCGCGGAAGTATTCCTTGGCCATAGACAACGTGTAGAAAAGCTCTTCCTCGGCATAGGTGTGCTCATGTTCATACTGACCCCAGTTGAGTTGCCAACGCGTGTAGGCTCTGAGTTCATAGAACCCCGCATAAAGCGTGTCGGGCAGAGCAAAACTGCCCCAACCCTTGCCGTCCTTCATCTCCAGTATCTGGCGTTCCACGAGGTAACCGTCTTGGTTGAAGAGTTCCACGTAGAGCACGCGACTGATTTTGCTGGGCACATCGCTGTCGGTACGGCGGGTATAGACGGCATACCAGATGGTGTCGCCCAGAAAGTAACAGGTGTTGTCCATGTGCACATACACCTTCTCTTGTGGTACAAAGTGCCCGAAGGTGTTCAATCTTCTTGCCCATTGCTCAAGATTCTGAGGCATGGGTTCGTATCCGTTTTTTCGTGGCGTGATGTAGAAGTCTTCTAATTGCGCCTGCGCTGTCGTAGCAGCAAGGCAGAGCCATAATAACAATAAAGTATGTCGCATAGTCTATTCCTGTTTATTTAGTTGCTGAATCAGTTCTTTGGGAAGTGGTATGCTTTTCACACGTGCGTTCCAGGTGGAAAGCGTCAGGAATCGGATGGAGTCGGCTGTAATCAGGAGCGATGCACTCCACATGGTGTCGCGCGAGTAGACTTGTTTGTCTATGCTACGAATCAGACCCTTCAGGTCGCCATGTGTAAGTGTGAAACTGATGGTGTCGCGCCCGTCCTGATGCGACTCGTAGTGGTTGGCTCGCTGGGCCACAGCCATGTTCTGGAGGAATTTCTCCTTCAGTTCGTGCACGACCTCTACGGGAATCTCCTTCCGTGGGGCGTTCAGTCGCAAGGCACGGTAGTTCATGCTGTATTCATATCCGTTCTCAGCCTTTAGGGTGCTGTGTAGCGACGTGGTGTCGGTGGTGAACTGCGGACAGCGTTCTTCCAGCATGGGCTTCATCTGGAACAGGGGGCATTGTGCATGCAATAGGCCCGTTATGCAGATGAGGATGAGTGATGTGATAATTCTTTTCATAACGGCACGTATGCTATGGTTCTACAAAGGCGATGTACTGGTCAACGATGTCGCTCATTTGTTCGCGTTGTTCCTGAGCCTGTGCTTGTTCGGCATCGGTCTGGGCGAGCAATTGCGACAAATCGTCAGTTTCTGTTGCTTGGGGAGTAGGTTCGTGATGAACGACTCGCTTCCTCCTTTCCTTTCGTGGCGAAGGTTCCTCGGCAACGACTACAGGCGGTTCGCTCTTGGGAATGGCAACCACCTCTTTCTTGACCTCTGGTTTTACTTCGGCAACAGCGGGGTGTTCTTCCTGTTCTTTTGGCCAGAGCAGGAATATGCATGCTACGACAGCGGCAACCGCTGCAGCTGCAGTGCTGTACCAAAGCCAGGGGCGATGGTGTTCCTTCGGCGACTCGTAAGTGAGCTTCTCGAATAGTATGTCCGATGTGTCAGGCTTTAGCGAGCGTAAGGCATCGGTCAGTTGTTCTTCGGTGAATGAGGGGTGTTTCATGGGTTCCTCCTTTCTATTTCGTCTCTTAGGGCTTTGCGTGCCCTCAAGAGCATTTGTTTTACGGCAGTGGGTGTGGTATTGCGTATGGTAGCGATTTGATTAATCGAAAGTTCGGCAGAATAGAACATGTGTAAGACACTCTGATGTTGGGCAGACAAGCCCTCCATCGCCTTCCGGACGACTTCGGCTCTCTCTCTTGCCTCCATGTCTGAATGTGGATTACCCGACGATGGAATATTGATTGTAAGGCGTTCTGTCAGAGGGCGCTCTTTGCGCAGGTGCATCAGGCAGACGTTCTTGACCATCGTAGAGAGTAGGGATGCAACATTCCGTGTCCGATCCACACGTGAACGAAATACCCACAGACTGGTGAGAGTCTCCTGCACGGCATCAGCAGCTGCATCCCAATCATGCAAATAACCATGGGCTATCGCGAGTAGTCGTTCGCGCTCCTTCGAGGCGGTGTTGATGAACTCTTGTTCTGTCATCCCTTATCTGTTTCTATGTTATATATGCAACAAAACCGAAAAGGTAACGCAAAAATACGAAAAAATCATGAAATCTCACTAATCTATGACCCTAGGCTTTATTGCAGAACCCCTAGGCCTTATCGCAGAAGCCCTAGGCCTTATTGCCGAAACCCTTAGGGCTTATTTTAGAACCCCTAGGCCTTATCTCATTTATGCCCTTGTTTGGGCGATATCTTCAATGCAGACATGCAAAAAAACAAAGTTTTTCCAAAGCATTTAAAGATTATTTTGTACCTTTGCGGTTGTTTTCTTTTTAAAGATAAGCGTATGAAGACATTGGAGAAAATCTTTGCAGCTAAGCTGTTGAATATCAAGGCAATCAAGTTGCAACCTAATAATCCCTTTACTTGGGCATCGGGCTGGAAGAGCCCCTTCTATTGTGATAATCGTAAGACTCTGTCGTACCCCGAACTGCGTTCGTTCGTGAAGTTGGAAACGGCTCGCATCGTCATGGAGCGCTTCCCAGAAGTGGAGGCCGTTGCCGGTGTGGCCACTGGTGCCATTCCACAAGGGGCTTTGGTGGCCGACGTGCTGGGCAAACCCTTCGTGTACGTGCGTTCGAAACCCAAGGATCACGGACTGGAGAACCTGATAGAGGGTGAACTGAAGCCCGGAATGAAGGTTGTGGTCATCGAAGACCTTATCTCGACGGGTGGAAGCAGTCTGAAGGCTGTGGAGGCCATCCGCAACAACGGTTGCGACGTCATCGGTATGGTGGCTGCCTACACCTATGGTTTCGAGGAGGCTGAGAAGGCCTTCAAGAAGGCTGGCGTGACCCTGATTACGCTGACTAACTACGAGGCTGTGGTGAGTGAGGCCTTGCGCATCGGTTATATCTCGGAGAGCGACATCGACCTCCTGAACGACTGGCGTCGCGATCCTGCGAATTGGGAGGTGTAGAGACCCTCTCTATCTACCCTCCGTCGCAAGCTCCCCAATCGCTAACGCCTGACTCGCGATTGCCCTTAAAGGGCGAGAAATAATTAAAATGTAAATCGTCAATTCGTCAAATATATATGACCAAATACGAAAGTTCTGTTAAGAAGATATTTGCCCCTGTGGGCAACGTCTATGCCAAGTTGTCGGACCTGAACAACCTCAGTGTGATACAGGACAGGTTGACTGACCCTAACTTTGAGCAGATGGCCCGTCAGCAGGCTGGCGACAAGGTGAGTGACGATCAGTTTGAGCGGATTCGCGACATCGTGGCCAAGTTGCAGTTCGACCGCGATTCTGTGACCACCGACGCAGGACCTATCGGCAGCGTGAGCCTGCGCATCATCGAGCGCGAAGACCCGAAGTTGGTAAAGTTCGAGACCGAGGGTTCTCCCGTACAGGCAAACCTGTGGATTCAACTGTTGCCTGCCTCTGAGACGCAGTGTGCCATGAAGGTAACGTTGGGTGCCGACCTGAACTTCTTCATGAAACAGATGTTGAAGGGTAAGTTGCAGGATGGCGTGGAACGTCTGGCCGACATGCTGGCGATGCTGCCGTATTAAGGGGCCCAGCGCGAAGCAAGCTTCGCTAATGAAGAATTAAAGCCTCTCCCTAGCCCAACCTCCGTCGCGAGTGGGGACTCGCTCCCCTTTGTGGGGCCGTAGTGACATTCTTGGACGAGCCAAGCGACAAGTCGATTACAGTCATTACTCTAAAGACCCCAATCGCCTCAAGAGAGGGAAATTATAGTCCAATGATAAAGTCTATTTGTGTATCATATAGTAGAGGAGTTACTCCTCCCCTTTGGGGGAGGAAGGGAAGGGTTCTTTGCTTCTTTCTTTGCCTGCTTTTTTCTTGTGTGTCTTGCAACGATGAGATGGTGAGTAATAAATATTGTTCGTTGCCGGCACGCTTCACGTTTACGCCTGTCAATAGCATATCACAACTTTACACTTCGTGCGAATCGATGGGGGAATGGTGCACTATCCACGCGACGGGCAATAAGTTCCTCTTTACGAAGGCTAATGGTTCTCAGGGCGAGGCAAATCGTACGGCTGTTGACGGTTATACGGGTTTTTACATGGGTTTAGCTGGTTTTATCGTGGGTCTGCCTAACATCCCCGAACTTGGCGAAACCCGATCCGTTGTCACTTGCTATGATTTGGCCTGTCGCAATTGTTATGATGAGGCCTATGTTGCTCGCAGTCTGACCTTGCAAGAAGGGGGACTTGCCTACTGCTCACGTTGCCATCGCACGTACGACCTGAACAATACGGGGCAGGTGAGTCAGGGTGATGCAGGCAAGGCGCTCTACCGCTATCGTGTGTATTACGGAAACAACACGTTGGCCATCAATAATCGATAGGAAGAGAAAATAATCATTATCTCTGGCTTCGCCGAAGATAAGATGCGCCTCGGCATTGACGTCATAAAATGGGTGACAGCTATGCTGTCTATGTCTTCGACATTCATCCCACCTATTTGCCATAAATATCATGCTAGGTATGTATTTCTGCCACATAGGCGGAATTTTCACCCATTTTATTTGGCATTGCGCTCGGCTTTCATTATCTTTGCAGCCGAATTGCTGCCCAGATGGTGGAATTGGTAGACACGAGGGACTTAAAATCCCTTGGCCTAACAGCCGTACGGGTTCGAGTCCCGTTCCGGGCACAATGAAAGAAGCCTCGTTGCTCAGTGCAACGGGGCTTTCTTTTTATAGTTCCCTTTATAATCCCCAAAGTCCCTCCCCACTCGAGGGGGAGATGCAGGGAGAGGTTCCATATAAAAAAGATTAGAGATCAGGGAAGCCCTAATCTCTAATCCTTAATCTTTAGTCACTTACGTGACCTTGAGCTATGCTCGAGCTCGTTCCCGTTCGAACAAGCCCAAGCAAACTCGGTCTTGTTTCTTACTTAACCACGATCTTCTTGCCGTTGATGATGTACAGGCCCTTGACAGCCTTCTGTACACGCTGGCCAGCCAGGTTGTAGATAGCGCTGGGCTTGTTGGCAGTTGCATCAGCTGCAATGCTTTCGATAGCATCGTAGTCAGAACCTGCATAGAACAGCTTGAAGTTGTCGGCTGCAATCCAGTTGGCATTGGTTTCCTTCACGAAGAGACCAACGGTGAGTACGGTCTTACCATCGCTCTGGAATGTTACCTGATAGCGTGCGGGAGCAGCACCAGAAACACCTTCAGGAACACCCATAGGAGTTTCCCAAGAGTTGGTGCCGTCGGTAACGGTCAGGTTCACACCCTGGATACCACCTTCGGGGTAACCCATCTGACGAGTTGCATGACCCTCGGCCTGCAGGATATAAGTACCCTGAGGCAGAGCAGCACCCAGCTTCTGGCTGATAGCACCATCGGTGAGGACAGCACCACTGCGCCAGCACTCGATGAACTGGTCGAGCGTTACACGTTCTTCCTCAGGCAGAGTACCTTCGGGGTCGTTGGTGTAGGTGCTGTTGTTCTGGTAACCATTGTTCTGGCCCAGAGCGTCTACTGTCCAGTAGTTAGCATTACCACCATTGAAGTCGGGGTTGAAGAGGATAGCAGTAATGTCAACGGGCTCTTCAGCAGTAGCTGACTCAACACCGTCCTGACCCATTACATAGCTAATCCATGTAGCGGGCAGACCGTCGATCCAACCCTGAATTTGCTCGTTGCTTTCGAACTGCTCGCTGCTGACAGCTTCACCAACTTCGTCAAGCATAGCCTCGAAGGTCTGATCAGAACTGCTGATACCTGCTTCTACGGCTCCGGCATACTTCGTATCGTAAACGCCAACAATGTCCATAAGCTTTTCAGCCAGAGCCAAACCAGCCTCGGCATACTCCATAGCCCCTATCAGCTGGTCGATAACAGCGGTCAGGGCAGTTTCGCCATCGCTGGCCTTAGCAGACTCAGCGGCATTAACAGCGTCGTTCAACTTTTCACTGGCAACAGCATATCTATCAACCTTGCCTTCCTCAATCATCTGAGCGGCCTGGTCCTTGAGAGCTACGAGTTGCTCATAGAGACCGCTTGTGCTCTTACCATAGTAGTAAATCTCGAACTGGCTCCAGATGCTCCATGCGTTGTCGAGCACCTCACCATCGTTGCGAACACCAAAGGTCAGGCTACCATCGTTAACCAGATAGGTAGAAACCTCACATGCATAAGTGTCATCGAGATTGAAAGCAATCTCAGCAGACTCCATGCTGTTGGGAACCCAAATGCCTGAACCCTCTACGGTCACGTTGCCATCCTCGTCTTTTTCAGTGGCGATGGTCTCAGCATAGCCAGCATAAGGAGCAGCGTCAGCTTCGATGGCACCAGCGGCTTGGTTGACAACAGGAGTCTTGTTGCTACCTGCTACGAGGTAGGTCAGGATCTCGTCTGTGCCACTCTGATAGCTATCGTAGTTAGCAGCGTTGTCGGTGGTACGATAGAAGGCCTTAGCCTTAACAACATACTTACCGGCAGGCATGTTCTCAATGGTCTGTGTGAGAACGAAGGTATTGTGGAATACCTCGCCAGTGTGGGCTCTAACAGTCCAACCCTTGTCGCAAGTCCAACCGTCCTTGGTATTGTTTTCGTATCCCATGTTGATACCCAGAGCGGTAGCGGGAACGGGCTTCTCCTCAGTTGCGGTGGGCAGAGCAGCTCTAACAGCACCTACGATGAACTCGTTGTAACCGGCAATCCACTCGTTGATCTGTTCGGTGGTAGCGGTACCATCTTCGTAAGCGTCATTGTACTCGTCATACTTCCCAGACACTTGTTCGCCAAGACCTTCGATTCCTGCATAAGCGGTAGCATCAGCCTCGGCATGGTTGATCAGGTTCTTCAGGCTCTTGTAATCGTTTGCAGATGCCTTCCAAGCCTCCAGAGCAGCAACTGCTGTTTCGTAAGCGGCCTTGTAGTCAGCGTCGATGTCGTCGATGGCAGCGCGAGCCTCGTCAATTGCAGTTTCAAGGTTCTCCTTGACGGTAGCATTGGCCATGACTTCATCGATGTCATAGGTGTAGTCATAGTCCTCGAGGAATTCTTCCAGGGTAATCTGGTAAGGATCAACGGGACCGTAGTAGGTCAGTGTGAAGTTGTCGGCAGCAATCCAGTTGGCAGAAGTGTTGCGTGTGCGCAGACCCAGAACCAGGTCACCACCTGTAGAGGCGAAGTTCACCTCGAAGTGTTCGGGCTTTTCATTGCCAGTGTGGATCTCAGTGTACTTGTCAATTTCACCACCAGTTGCGAAGAGTTGAACACCCGTTACAGGGTTCTCAGCGGACTGCCACTGCTGAACAGCGATGCAGTCAACGGTGAACTGATACTTACCAGCGGGCAGGTACTGAACCGTCTGCTGCAATTCGGCATTGCCCAGAGTGCTGAAGGTACGATCAGGATTGAAGGAGGTACCGTTGTTAGCCCATGCTTCAATGAACTTGTTGATTTGCACATCTCCATTGGTGTAGCTTGCACCTTGGTAACCGATGTTGGTGGCATTTGTACCACTCTTGAAGGTGCATACCCAACCATTGATGTTACCCTCAAATGTGGGATTTACCAGCATGGAAGTGAAGTCGACTGGATTATCGGGAGCTGCGTCCTTACCCAGTTCGGCAACCTTGGCCTCCATGTATGCACGATGCAAGGGTTCGTAGGCTGCTTTCAGGGCTTCGAGGTCAGAACCGTTATACACAGAAGTGTACTGCTCATAGTCAACCTCCAGACCTTCGTCCACGATAGCTACAGCCAAGTTGTAGAGTGCAAGTTTGGCCTCGTAAACCTCGAACAAAGCAGCCATAGACTCGGCTGCACTGGGGTCGAAACCTTCAACAGCTACAAACTGCCATTCAACATTGGAAGCTGTTTTTGCGGCATTGAAGACTACAGGCGCGCCAGAACCTTGACCAGCAGCATACTCACTGCCGTCGGTATTGAAACCCTGATCGGGAAGAGACTGCCAATAGTAGTTACCGTTAGCAGTTTTGGTGAGGTTCCAGTACCAGCTGGCCTGAGCGTTACGGTCAACAAAACCATGTTCCACACCATCGCGGAACAAATAGGTTCCAGTGAAAGAACGAGCTCCACCGGCTCCATTGACAGTCTGCGATTTGGCGGGATTCAGTCTTATCTTAACTGCGCCAGGGTAGAACTCTTCCTCCTCCTCGGACATTGGTTCAACGACAATCTCTAGATGGGGCTGACCGTCAGTTTCCAGAGAAATCTGAGTGCTCCAGCTGTTGGCGCCAGTCACGAACTGACCACAACCTACGTTGTAGAGGTAATAGAGCGTGGTGCCGTCGGCCACGTAGTCAATCTTCTCATAAGGAGAATCGGGAGCTACGGGAGCTGTCCACGTCTGTGCCTGCATGCCAATGGCCATCAGAGCCATGGCAAACAATGAAAGTAATTTTTTCTTCATTGGTTTTTAGGATTTAGTTAGTAATAAGTTAATTATAATCATATTTGGCTGGCAAATATACGAAAAAATCATGATGCACCAAGCATCGTTACGTTTTTTAACTAATTTAACTGTTTGATTTGGCTTTTTAAGGGTCTTTTATATATAAATTATGGTATGTACGTGCGTGCGAGAGGGGGATTAGAAGTCAATGCGAGCATTTCTTCGTCTTTATTTCAATAAAAATGTTTTTCCTCTCGCTTAATCGTCAGTCTCTGACTATCGTCTTAGATAGGCTACACCTTGGAAAATTACAAATGTATTTGCTTTTTCGCTCGGTTTGCACTATCTTTGCAGTCATGATGCAGAAAGTTAAACCCAAGAAGTTCCTTGGTCAGCATTTCCTGACCGACCTTGCAACGGCTCGTCGCATTGCCGATACGGTGGATGCGTGCCCCGACTTGCCCGTCCTGGAAGTGGGGCCTGGCATGGGTGTGATGACGCAGTATCTCATGCCCAAACCACGGGAACTGAAGGTTGTGGAGATTGACTTCGAGTCAGTGCGCTATCTGCGCGAACATTTCCCCCAACTGGAGGAGAACATTATCGAAGACGATTTCCTGACCATGCATCTCGAACGAACCTTCCAAGGACGTCCTTTCGTCCTTACGGGAAACTATCCCTACAACATTTCCTCACAGATATTCTTCAAGATGCTGGAGTATCGCCATCTCATCCCTTGCTGTACAGGCATGATACAGAAGGAAGTGGCCGAACGACTGGCCGCTCGACCAGGTGGCAAGACGTATGGCATACTTTCGGTGCTCGTTCAGGCTTGGTATGATGTTGAGTATCTGTTCACCGTCGAACCTGGAGTCTTCAATCCTCCTCCAAAGGTCCGTTCGGCTGTCGTATGCCTAAAGCGTAACGAAGTTGAACAGTTGGATTGTGACGAGCGTCTGTTTCGTAGGGTAGTGAAGACTACCTTCAACCAGCGTCGCAAGACCTTACGCAACAACATCCGTCCTCTCCTGTCGGAGTTAGGTATCGATGGCACGGAACTTCTGCAGGACGATTTCTTTAACCAGCGTCCCGAACAACTGAGCGTTCAAGACTTTATAAACCTGACGCGAAGCTTGAGTGAACTGTGTAGCCCGAGTAATCAGAATAATCCGAGATGAAAAAGATACTACGCATCTTGTTGCCCATCCTTTTGGGTGGTGCCATACTGTGGTGGATGTACCGCGGTTTCCAGTGGGAACAAGTGGTTTCAGCCCTCACTTCTGACATGCGTTGGGGTTGGATGCTTCTCAGTATGCCTTTCGGCATTCTGGCTCAGGTGTTCCGCGGTCTCAGATGGCGTCAGATGCTCGAACCCATGGGCGAGCGTCCTCGTCGAGTTTCCTGCGTCAATGCCATCTTCCTTTCCTATGGCAGCAGTCTGGTGGTACCGCGTGTGGGAGAACTGCTGCGTTGCGGCTATCTCAGTCGCTATGAAGGCACACGCATGAGTCGTGCTTTGGGAACGGTGGTTACAGAGCGCGTGGTCGATGTGTTGCTTATCTTGTTGCTAACGTTAGTTACAGTGCTGTGGCAGGTTCCCGTCTTTGTCCGCTTCATGAGTCGCACGGGAATGTCGGTCGAGAGCATTTTGTCGGGCTTCTCACTTACGGGTTATCTGGTAACAGCTTTATGCGCTCTGGTTGTTATCGTCATGGTGTGGTACTTCCTGCGTCGCTTCCATGCCTTCGATCGCGGACGTGAAACACTGCGCGGATTGGTCGATGGTCTGATGAGCATCCGTGACGTACGCAACAAATGGCTCTTCTGGGCATATAGTTTGGGCATCTGGGTTTCCTATTTTCTTCATTTCTACCTCACTTTCTATTGCTTCTCCTACACAGAGCACCTTGGTCCGATGGCTGCCTTGGTAGCCTTCGTGGTGGGAACCTTTGCCGTCATTGTGCCCACACCTAATGGCGCAGGACCTTGGCACTTTGCCGTAAAGACGGTGCTAATGCTTTATGGGGTCGACGGAAACGATGGTGCCATGTTCGTACTCATCGTTCACACCTTGCAGACTGCCCTTGTGGCACTCTTGGGCATATGGGCAGCCGTGTGGGCAATAGGAAGCGACAAAAAATGAACCTAGGCTCGAGGTGTATCGAACCTAGGCACGATCCTTGTTGAACTTAGGCACGAGGCTTATCGAACCTATGCCTTCTGGCGGAAGCCCTTAGGCCTTCCGTAAAAACCCTTAGACCTTCCGATTGAAGAATATAAGTCTATCGTTTGACGAACTTACAGGTTGCTTGATGTCCTTGGTTGTCTGTCGCATGAGCAATATAGACTCCAGCGGGCAACTGTTCGACGGAAACTTCAGCGTAGCCTCCACTCAATGAGGCCGGTAGCGACAGAGAAAGCTGGCCTGCAAGGTTGACAATCCTGATTTGCAAGTTTTCAGTCGGTGTGCCATTGATGAGTAACCTTCCTACAACATAACGAATGCCAAGGTTCCCCGCCTCTGCCATCAGGTTGGGAACAGCAGTCTCTGTCGGTTGTTCAACGGCTGTGGCATAGCTGCTAATGATATTGGTTTTGGCAATGGTAGGCACGTTCATGGTGAACACATTGGATGTTCCGTCGGGATAGCGTCCAGCCGTCTCGTCGGCTTTCATTGCAGCGTAAGTGAGCCGGTTGCTCCACGATTCATCCTCGGCAGTGAGAATGACGTCTCCTCCATCGGCATCAAGTTTGAAGGCTGCATGGAGTTGGGAGAGGGGTTCCAGTTTGTCGCACCAAACGATGAGATATCCGTGGGCCGGGATGATTGTTGAAGCCTCGCCTCCAACGATTTGATACTTCTTGGGATTGTCGGGTTTGTCGCTCAGATACATACCTTCGACATCGATGTCGGCATCTGTTGTGTTGTAAAGTTCCACCCAGTCATTGCGCTTGAAATATTCGTTGACGTAGATGTTATTGGCGGCACTGACTTCGTTGATACATACCGGTGTGAAGCCGTTGGCCTCGCGGTCAGAGTCGGATATCGGTGTGAAACTAGCCACAAATGAGAATTTACTGCGTTCTGGCAAGTTGATGACAGAGTCGGTAAGGACGCTGCCAGAGGATGCTTTCCACCCTGCAAACGTATAGCCCGCAGGCGCTTTTGCCTCAAGTGTTATGGGTGAGAAGAGAACGCCATCGAACGAGGCGTAGGGCACATTGATGCCATTGATGAAGATGTGGGCACCTTCCACGTCGGCAGAAAGGGTCACAGAAGATTTGTAGACTCCTGACAGCGCCATAGGAGCATATTGCTGGGCACGAGTCATCATGGTTTCTAACCTGTTCTGCAGTTGGTCGATAATCTTATTGGCTGCATAGTCAGGCAGATAACCGTCGAGTTGGGACATTGGACGCATGGTTGCAGCCAGTTCTTTCACAATAGCTGTGGCCCTATTCTTTTCAAATACACTGCCAGCAACAATGCAGTAGGTGTCAATGAACTTACGACGGAAATCCTCGTTGTTGAGCAGGTTGAGGAATAGGGTAACCGTTTCAATGTCATTGTGTTCGTCAAGCACTTGGGTGAACTTATTCCTATTCCATGGGTTGAAGGCATAATCGAGATCGAAGCAGATGTAGCGGTAACGGCCGTCTTGGCGGCTGCGATAGGCCTTAATGTTATTCTCGGGCCAGTCGTCATTACCGAGGAATATTTCCACTGCCATATAGTTGGCAAACTCATCGACATCAAGCAAACGCTTCACTTCGTCATAGGCTCCGACATCGTTTATGTTTTTGGCCAGCTGCCAAAGCCGATTGAATGCCTCTTTGTCGCCGTTGTTGAATTCGAGGTTCTCGAACATGTCGATTTCATCTTCGTCATAGCCATAGTTGGCATAAACGAATTTATCGTTGGTGGTTTCACGCAGATTGAGTATGCCCTTGAATTTCCCATTGACATATTCTGCGACCTGAACCAACGATTGTACATCAAGGTCTATGCCTGAACGATGGATGATGGTGGCGAGTGCGGGGTCGGTGAAACGGGCATGATTGTTCCACACGTCGTTGCCGCCATTGCGCACCAGCAAGGCCTTGTTGCGGATGAAGGGTTTTTGTGGGAAGAAGGAATAGTCGAAGCGGTTCTGGAGATCAAAGATCTTGTTTGACTTCAATTTCATGGAACGTGGTGTGACGGCTCTTGTCCATCCGCCAGAAACACTGATGTTGACATCTTGGTTGAAAAGCATCCCTTCTTCGGGGTCGATGTAACTGAAGTTTACAGGACGATCCCAGTCCATGTTCCAGTTGACGGGTTCGTCACTACCGTTACCCGTTATCCCATTCACGCCTTTGACATCGATTCCCCACATCGGGTCGTTAAAATATTTGTCATTGCCAACGATGGAGACGATGGGGATGGTGTATTGGTTATCTTGCTTGATGTAACTGCGGCTTACAGGCACACTGGGCAGGTATCCTTCCTTGTAAAGACGGAATACGTAGTTGGTGGTTTTGTTGATGGTAAACACTCCATCTTTACTTTCTCTGGAGCCATTGTTCGATCCTGCACTGGGGTCGTAATACGATTCCCAGACGATGTCGTCGAAATAGAAGTTGTTATCCTCTTTCTTTTCGTTTAGGTTGAAGGCAATGGTTTGCAGTCCTGATTCACCAGCCTGTTCAGCTGTTACGGTGCCTTCGTAGGTTATTTCTTGCCACTGCGTCGTGATGTTATACCCATCGTTAAGCATTTTCCAATGGATGTAATCGCCAGGGGTTCGGTGTGACTGTACGGAAATGTGGGTGGCCTTGTCAGCACGGACTTTCATGCGGAAACGGTAGTTCTCGTTGGCAGTCCACACATGGTCGGGCGTGTACACAAAGAACTGGCTGTCCCAGTCATTCACGGCATTGGCAATAGAGTGTACCTTTGCTCCACGCGAGGCTTTGCCATTCACGACTACACCTACACCATCGGTGATGCGTGCCACATCGCCGCTGCCATCACCGTCGCGACACACGAAACAGGTGGCATCGCTACCTTCACAATCGCTGTTCTTTACCCAGTTTCGCCAATAAGGTTCCTGCTCTTCCTCCGATGATTCCACGTAAGTGGGCAAACTGCCGTCTGTCGTGTACATCAGTTTGGTGCCTTCAGGAATGTTGACATTGATGGTCAACGACCCATTGAAGATTTGGCTACCCTCGCTAACCACTGGCGCACTGACACGCTCGGATGCAAAAGATGAAGTCGTATTTGTGGCCTCTGGGGTGGGCGTAGCGGTCCAACTCCACGTATCCCCACCGTCTGTGGTTCTTGCGTAGGAGGTCCGGCTTAACGCCTCTGGATAACTAACTTGTGTGACGAGGGCTCCTGATGCGTCGCTGAGGTAAATGGCACCTCCGTCGCAATCGAGTTTGAAGGGAGCCTGTGTCTCCTTGATATTGTTTGAGCCTAACCAAATAACCCTGAAACCTTGGGCTGGCACACGGCCTATGTCGTTGGGCATTTTCCATTTCATCGGGTTGCTTTCGTCGTCACTCAGATAGTATCCTGCGAGGTCGACTTCCTGGTCCGATTGATTGTAAAGTTCTATCCAACTATCAAAGTTGGTTGCAGGGCTCATCACCATTCCCGCATTGGAGGCCATGAGTTCGTTTATGACAATGATGATTGAAAGTATCGCTGACAACATTGCTTATTCTCCTAATCCTTAACCCTTAACCCTTAACCCTTAATCTTCATCCTCCTAGTCATACAACTTCTTAATATCCGCTCCGTCGTAATAATGATGGAGAATCTCGTCGTAGGGGTGTCCTTCGGTGGCCATGACGGCAGCTCCTATCTGGCACATGCCCACACCATGTCCCCATCCGCTTCCGTGGATGATGAAACGCTGAGGAATGTCAGAACCCTCGGCATATTCATAATCGACAGTAAAGGCGGCCGACTTCAAGTGGGTTTGACTGAGTGTGCGGCGTATTTCCAGTTCTTTACCAATAGTGAACGAGGCCTCTGTGCCTACAATCTTCAGTCGAACCAGATGGCCACTCTTTCCTCGTTCCACATCTTCCAGACGTACGATGGCACCCAGGTCGCGTCCCAGTCGTTCTGTTATGATATCGTGCAACTCCTTTTGCGTGTATTCGACTGTCCAGCGGTAGAAGTCGGTGGTTTCCTGGTCATAGTCGTTCAGGACGGTTGCCAGCAACTGACGGTCGGTGGTGTTGCAATAAGGATCACTGACAGCATGCAGGTAGGGGTGAGGCTGATCTTCCCAACAGTTCTCGAAGTCATTGGTCATCCCTCCACAGCATTTGCCAAAGCGTGCATCGCAAACCTTTCCTTCGTACATGAGTGCTTGACCGCGAGTCTCCTCAATGGCTTGCCGGACTTCGGGACTAATTACTCGTGTGATGCCTTGGTATCGCTGGCAATGGTCATCGGCACAAACGTCGAAAATGGTATGCTCCTCTTGGTCGTGCCAACGAATGAGTTCGCTGTCGGTTCGCTTAAACTGGAAGAAGGCCTGCCCTGTTCCTTGCTTTCGCTTTTCCATCTGTGCCAACAGCCACGAACGGCTGATGACGGCACTGGCCTTTAGGAACTCCAGCGGGCATGTGGCTTTCATCTCGCTGCTGATGACGCTTGCCAGATATGTCTCAACGGGGAGCATATTGATGGCCACAATCTTGCTCTCGTCAATGACCAACTGCAGTTTGCCTTGGAATGTCTGTGTTTCCTGACGTTCCCAGTGAAACTGCTTGCCAATGGTCACTTCATGCAGACTAAATGAGGACTCCTCGGACAAAGGACGGAATGTCAGGTCGTGATAGATGTTTCCGTTCCACTGAAGAGCTCCGTTCTCTATGCTTACGATCTGTTCTCCCGTCACGACATGGCCTTTGGCACGATAGTCGCCGTTCAGACAGAACGTAAGTTTCTCCGTCGTCATGATGCCGACAGACACTTCGGGTTCGGTTTGTTCGCTCTGCTCGGATTCTACAGGGCTTTCATCCTTTTCGTTGTCCTGTATCTTATCGATTACGGGTTGCAGTTCGTCTTCAGTCATGGTAACCTCGCGAAGGATGTTAAAGGCTTGTTCTGCCGTCAGTCGACGGAAGTCCTCTTCGCGTGGTGTAATTATGAGGCCACCCATGTCCAATGCTCCTGGGCTTATCATCAACTGTTCGTCGCCTTGGGCATAATAGCAGTCGGGGCGGTGCTTCTTTCGTGGGAAGATGAGCGTGATGATCTCGTCGTCTCGTCCGTTGCCCCATTCCTGATGCCAGGAAATGATGTTCATCCTTGGTTCTGTTGAGCCGTCAGGAATAGGAAGTGCTTCGTAAAGTCGCTGGCACAGAACACTGTCGGGCGCTGTGGGCAGGGAACGAATCACAAAGACGGGACAAGCCCAAGAACGCAGCAGGTAGAGTCCGCATCCACGTTTGTTGCCGGTTTCCTCCACTTCTGCCTCCTGTTGTGCGGTGATGGGGTACAGTTTCTGCAACTGCGTTTCGTAGTGTTTCCATTCCTTCTCCAAAGGCAACAATCCACGATGTCCTGCTTGCAGATGGCAATGGTCGGGACACGATGCTCCGCACTCAGGCCCGTTGTAGAAAACGATGTGGCGAGGCATGTTCCAAGCCAAGTGTCGTAGTGTGTTGAAATGTCTGAAGATTTCCTGTGGCTGGTGTCGCCGTGTGGGTATGGTTAGGTGTCCTGGTAGTATGGGGAACGGATTGAGCAGTATTTCGTAGTGCTTCTCTGTGGGCAGGCTGTGCTGCTCCTTGGGACGATTGTGATTGCAGAGGAAACAAGGTCGTTCACTGATGGTCTTGGCATCCACCTTTGCACCGGTGCTGACGATGCGCTTGGGGTTCCACTGAACGGTCAGAGAAAGTTCTTCCCCTTTTACGGCTAATTCACGCGTTTCAACCTGCGTAAGTGCTGCATAGTTCTCTGCAGCCATACCCCAGTTTGCCACCTCCGATGCATGAAATTGTTCGATTTCATCGGCATTTACCTCATGTTGCCATAGTTTGTTGAGCTGTTGACGTGCACGTATTTCCAAGGTACGAAGCTGGTCCTTATACAAGTTATTACGATTCACGGCTTCGATGTTCAGGGCAGCATCGCTGTTGCCTTCCCATCGACGGCATAAGTATAGTTCGTCATAGATGCGTCCGATGCGATACCGGCGACTAAGCATGAGTCCGAGAGCATAGTCTTCGCCATAACTGGTGTTGGGAATCTGAATTTGGCGGAGGATGGGGGTAAAGAAAGCACGTGGTGCTCCCAGTCCGTTGATGCGTAGGGCATTATTTCTTCCATTAGCTTCGGTCCATTCGCTATGGTCTATAAGCCCTGGTGGCAACGTTTCCAGTTGGAAGTTACATATTCGATATGAGCCAATTACCATGGCAGCATTCTCGGCATAGAAAGTATCAACGATGCGTTGCAAGGTCTGTGGTGAAGAGTAAAGGTCGTCGGAGTCAAGTTGTACGGCAAATCGCCCACAACGAGGGTCATGGATGGCTAGGTTCCAACATCCACCTATGCCCAAATCGTCGCGGTCGGGAATCAGGTGAATGAGATGTGAAGGGGTGATTTTTTCATCTTTCACCCTTAATCCTTCATCCATAACCATTTGCTTCAGCAACTCCGTGGTTCCATCCGTCGAATGATTGTCGATGACAATGACGTTGAAGGGGAAGGAGGTCTCTTGTTCGAGTGCAGACCGAACAGCATCCTCGATGGTGCGAACGCGATTGCGTACAGGAATGATGACAGAAGCCTCGACTGGCATCGGTTCGCGGTCGAGTATGATTTGTTCCCATTCGCCTGCAGCCATGTAGGCATTAATCTGGCGCAAGTGGCGGGTGACAGCGCGTTCCATCTCTACCTGTCGGGCACGGTTACGCGGATCGACATAGTCGAATTGTTTCTCTCCGCTCAATCTGCAATCGTTTTCTACCTCAGTATAAAGGTATTCCGTGATGTGCTGGGGTAGCATCTCGCGTGATAGGAACAATCGTAAGTCATAGAGTCCGGCATGCTGGTAAGGATGTACTATTTCCTGTTCGAAGTAATGCTTCAGGCTTTCAGTGCGTATGAGCAGAACAGAACCCATGGTGAAATCGTCACGTACCGAACCCAGTTGGTAATCGATGAGTGGTCGACGTTCTTTCGTTCCGTCAGGATGTTGGATATAGTGATCGGCATAGAGCATCAGTGCCCCGCTGTCATCGGCAATTGTAACCAATCGGGTCAAGGCTTGATAGCCCAATTCCAACGGCATGGTTTTCGTATAAAGTAGGGTGTATCGAGCATTCGATTGTTCGGCGATGTTGTTTAGCACACGTGTCGCAAACGGAGGCTCGGTCAGTTGGTGAATCTCACCTACATTGGGATCGTTACGAAGTTGACCGATTAGGAACGCCGCATCGGTCTCATTTTCGTAAGGAATAAAACAATCAATATTAGGTTGAATCATGATATAAATGTTTTTTCAGGTCCAAAGGTACGAATAAGCGAGCGATTTCCCAAATAAAATTAGGGAAATCCACGCGAGAAAACCATCGAACGTTGTTCAAAGGCCATCAAGTAAGACTAAGTCTCTTATGTATTGCCAATGCTGATTTACTGAATCTGCAACAATGGACCATTGGGATTCGAGGTGAGGTCAAAATGAAGCGTTCCGCCTTGCAATAAATCGTGATGCGAGAGGATGGGATGTTTCAATTTTATCCCATTCCATCGAATATTCTTGACATAAATGGGATTTTTGCCTCGACGCGTAGTCTCGATGTGGACATTCTTTCCGTTCGGTAATTTGAGTGTTGCCTCGATTACAGAAGGTGCGAAGAGAACGTAATCGGCCGATGCAGGATTGACGGGATAGAAACCAAGTGCTGAAAAGACATACCACACCGACATTTCGCCACAGTCGTCATTACCGATGTAACCGCTAACGTTGGCATTATACATCGTGCGTCGGATATGATTTACGAGTTGGTCAGTTTTCTGGGGTTGGCCTGTAAGCGTGTAGAGGAATGACACATGGTGACTGGGTTCGTTGCCGTGGGCATATAAACCGATAAAACCGCTGGCATTGTCGTTCTTCTCACCACTTGTCTCCTTACTGGTGAAAAAGTAGTCCAACTGATCGAGGAAATACTTCTGCCCACCACTTAACGTTACAAGGTCTTCAATGTCGTGCTGTACCGACCATCGCCATTGCCAGGCATTGCCTTCGGTGTAAGCACTGCCACCATTGGCACCATAGCGGAATGGGTCGAAGCCTTCGAGCCACTGACCTTTGTCATCCTTGGGTTGAAAGAGCCCTGATTCCGCATTATAAAGGTTATGATAGTTGCGTGAAAGCTTGTCGAAAAGCTCCATTTCATCGGTATGACCAAGGTGCTCAGCCAAACGGGCAGCACACCAGTCGTCATAGGCATCCTCAAGGGTAATGCTTACACTTTGCGTCTGCAGATTCTCGGGCATATAGCCGAGACTTTCCCATAACGCCCAAGGCGAATTGCGATGAGGTGTAGTTAACGTCTTGTGAATGGCTCGCCATGCGGCTTGTTCATCGATACCTGGCACTTCTTTGCGTATTGCTTCGACAAGGATGCTGATGGCATGGTTGCCAATCATACAGTAATTGTCCTCGCCCCATAGTTCCCAGATGGGTAGATAACCATAGTGCTCGGTGTGATCAATCATTGAGTTAACCATATCAGCAGCACGGGTAGGTTGCAGCAGGTCGTAGAGTGCGTGGGCAGCTCGGTAGGTGTCCCAAATGCTGAACATCGTGTAGAAATCGTGCCCATCGCGTGTGTTTCCAATATGATAATCGGCACGTGCATACTCTCCATTGACGTCACTGAACACCGACGGCTGTTGCATGGTGTGGTAAAGAGCTGTGTAGAAGATGGTGGCATCGGTCTCGTTCGCGAAGTGTGCATTGATAGTTCCAAGTACACTTTCCCATTGATTGCAGGCATTTGAACAAAGTTTGTCGAAGGTCTGTCCGTCCGTCTCTTGCTCGCGGTTGAGACGTGCGTTCTCGATGCTAACGGCAGAGATTCCTACACGTGCTTCCACCTGCCGACCTTCGCCTTTGAAAGTGAAAGTCATCTTAAGGTCGGTGCCGTTGAAGAGTAGAGGGAAAGTGCCCGTGTCCTTGATCTCTGTTCGGTCGTTCCAACCATGAAAGGTGACGATAGGTTTGGAGAAACGGATGGAGAAACATACTTTGCGCAAGGGTGCCCATCCAGTGATAATGCGATATCCTTCAACGGTATAGGCATCTGTAATGCGCAGTTGTGCCTTTTCGATACGACGTCCCCACGAGCCTTTGGCTGCCGAGTGATCGAGGTCGAGGTATATTTGTTGCGGAGCCCCCTCGGCATAGGTGTAGCGATGGATGCCTGAACGGGTTGTTGCTGTCAGTTCAGCAAGGATGTCATCATCGGTGAGTCGGACGGCATAATAGCCTGGATGTGCTTGTTCGCTTTTGTGGTCAATGGCGGTTCGTCGGCTCTCTGTGCTTGTAGGCAATAACAAGATGTCGATAAGGTCGGCAGCACCAGTGCCAGAGAGGTGTGTATGAGAGAAACCATAGATGTTTGTTTCTTCATAGGCATAGCCCGCAGGACAATCCCAGTCGGGTGCTTCTTTCGTATCGGGCGAAAGTTGTACCAACCCGAAAGGCACGGTTGCACCAGGATAATTGTTGCCTCGTAGAGCACCTTCTATGCTGCCTGTTCCGATGAATGGGTTCACATAGTCGGTTGCCCGAATTGATTTATCAATAGTTTGTGCCCATACTGATTTGCACATAAGACAACTCAAGGCTAAGACAAGAAAAAGCTTGTAATGGTTCATATAAAATATGTATGTCAGTTTGTCGGGAATGCTTACATCATTCTGTATACATCTGCAAAGGTAGTGCATCTGTTGTTTTAAGATGAAAATCTGTGCGTTAATTATTGATACAAATGCGTCAACGAATACTTACATGTGTCGCCGTATGCTGATTTTGAGGACGAATGCAATGACAGCTCGCATCATTTGTCGCAAAAATTGGTGCATGGGTATTGTCTCAAGTGGTAAGGTTTGTCTACCTTTGTGAGGTAATTTAATATGAAGTAAGTATGAAACGATTCCTTCTGTTCCTGTTTTCTCTTATGCATCTTCTCGCATGGTCACAGCCCTATCCGTTTCAGGATGAAACACTTCCGCGTCATGAACGTATCATGGACCTTCTCGGGCGCTTGACTCTGGAGGAAAAATCCGATTTGATGCAAGCCACCTCGCATGGTGTTCCTCGTCTGGGCATTCCTAAGTATTTTCATGGCAACGAAGCATTACACGGAATCATCCGTCCTGGACGTTTTACGGTATTCCCACAGGCCATTGCCCTCAGTGCTACATGGAATCCCGAACTTATCCACCGCGTGGCTACAGCCATCAGCGATGAGGCTCGCGGACGATGGAATGAGTTGGAACACGGGAACTTACAGAAAGACCAGTTTAGCGATCTCCTCACCTTTTGGAGTCCTACTGTCAATATGGCGCGTGATCCCCGTTGGGGACGTACGCCTGAAACATACGGCGAAGATCCTTACCTAACAGGTCGTATAGGAGCAGCATTTGTGCGTGGTTTGCAGGGCGATGATGCCCGTTATCTGAAAGTCGTTTCCACTCCCAAACATTTTGCGGTAAACAACGAGGAACACAACCGATTTGAGTGCGATGCACAAGTATCGGAACGTCAGTTGCGTGAGTACTATCTTGCACCTTTCGAAGCATGTGTTCGTGAGGGAAAGGCTGCTGCTATCATGTCGTCATACAATGCCATCAATGGAGTACCCTCAACAGCCAATCCGTGGTTGTTAACCAAGGTGTTGCGCAAGGACTGGGGATTCCGCGGTTATGTGGTCAGTGACTGTGGGGCTCCGGGCTTGTTGGTGCAGGCGCATCATTATGTAAAGACTAAGGAAACTGCAGCCATGCTGACACTCAAGGCAGGTCTGGACATTGAATGTGGTGATGACGTGATGGGAACCCCTCTGATAAATGCCTATCGTCAGGCGATGATTACCGATGCCGACATTGATACGGCTGTATATCGCCTTCTTGATGCTCGCATGCGTCTTGGATTGTTCGATGATCCCTCACATTGTCCTTACTCAAAGATATCGCCTTCGGTGGTTGGTTGCAAGGAACATGTCGATTTGGCTCTCGAAACGTCCCGGCAGAGCATCGTCTTGCTGAAGAACTCAGGACTATTACCTCTCAATAAGAAAAAAGTTCGTTTCATCGCAGTAGTAGGCATCAATGCCGACAAGTGTGAGTATGGCGATTATAGCGGTGTACCCGTAGGAACGCCTGTCTCCATCCTGCAAGGCATCCGCGACAAGGTGGGTGATGGCGTGAAAGTAGTCCATGCACCATGGAAGTCTGCCGCCGATGGTTTGGAACTCATTCCTTCAGAGTGCTTTCCCAATGGTTTGACGGCCTATTATTACAATAACATGAACTTGGAAGGCAATGCCAAAACTAGGCAAGAACCATGGGTGAACTATGAACCGTCGAATCAACCACCCGACCCCTTCATTCCCAAAGGAAGTTTCTCTGTCAGTTGGAAAGGTAAACTGCGTCCCATGGTCAGCGGAAAGTATCAGTTCTGCTTTACGGCAGCAGGTGGCGGTGAACGTTTGTTCATCAATGGTCAGAAGGTTATCGACCTATGGTGGAACCATCCTGTGCAAAACGACAAAGGCGAAATAGAACTGGAGGCAGGAAAGGAGTATGACCTGGAAGCACAGTATTTCTACAATCGCGATTTCAGTATGGCACGATTGCAGTGGAGTGTGCCACATACGCCAAAGGCTACCCGACTTGAATTGTATGGCGATGCAGGACGTGCTGTTCGTGAGTGCGATGTGGTGGTGGCCGTTATGGGAACAAATAAGACCATCGAACGCGAAGGACAGGATCGTGAGAGCATAGAGTTGCCTGCCGACCAGCAGGAATTTCTGCATGAGATACGCAAACTGAATCCCAACATCGTGCTTGTCTTGGTGGCTGGTAGTCAGTTGGCATTGAACTGGGAGAACGACTCTCTGCCCGCTATCGTAAATGCTTGGTATCCAGGCGAACAGGGTGGTCGTGCAGTGGCCGACGTACTCTTTGGTGACTACAATCCCTTGGGGCGTTTGCCGCTTACTTACTACAGCACACTTGACGAGTTGCCTCCGTTTGGTGACTATGACCTCACCAAAGGACGCACATACCAGTATTTCAAGGGCCACGTCATCTATCCCTTCGGCTATGGGCTTTCCTATACACGTTTCAGTGTTGGCAAGGCCAAGTTGGAGGGTCGTCGATTGCTTGTTCCTGTCAAGAACACAGGTCGACGCGAGGGCACAGAGACAATACAACTTTATGTGCGTAGCCTTGATGATCCCACGGCTCCACTGAAGGTACTGAAAGGCTTCACGCGTTTGAACCTTCGTCCTGGTGAACGGAAGACAGCAACATTGGAACTGACGGACAAAGTATTCGAACGTTTCGATTCCCAAACTAGCACGATGCGTCCGATTCCAGGTCGCTATCAGTTGCTTTATGGTACAAGCTCTGCCGATCGAGACTTGCAAGTTATCGATTACACTTTCGCTCCATAGCTCTCCTTTTTGGTTTATTCTCTTTCATATTAGTGCCTTAGGACTGCGTTCTAAGGTACTCCCGTTCGGAAAACTACAAAAATATTTGTGTTTTCTCTCACTTATTCGTACCTTTACCAAGCAATTAATTAAAAATAACCTATCTAAACCTAAAAACAAGAGTTATGGCTGAACAGAAAATGCCAACCATCGAGGAGGTCTTCTCCTGGATGAGAAAGCTTTATGATGAGAGTTACTCCGGGCTGACTAAACTGGAGAAGAGCGAGCAACACATGTATGGCACCATGGTGACTACTCCCACCGATAAGAAGTTTATTGTGCGCATGCTGGACGAGACGAGCCAGATTCGTGACCGCCAAAAACTGGCCTTGCGCGTGAAGGAACTCATCGACCAATACGGAATACCCAAGTTCCTTGGCCCCATTGACCATGCCCTGTTCTGGATGTACCAGAAGTTTGCCTATATGCCCCTCTTCAACTGGGTAGCAGTGCCCATCATCAAGTGGCGTTTGCGTCGTGACACGAGTCGTGTTATCATTAATGCCGCTCGTCCAAGCCTTACGGAACACTTAGCCACTCGTTTCGAAGAGAACATCGGTCAGAATGTGAATCTCCTGGGCGAGGTCGTTCTTGGCAATGAGGAGGCAGAGAAGCGCTATCAGTCTTACCTTGAGGCTCTCAAGGAACCAGATATCAACTACATTTCAGTTAAGATCTCGGGTATCTATGCCCAGACCCATGCCCTCAACTATAAAGAGTGCTTCCCCGAACTGGTGCGTCGCATGTCGGAACTCTACCAGACAGCGATAGACTATCCCTATACCGATGCTAACGGAGTGACGAAACCCAAGTTCATCAACCTTGATATGGAGGAGTACAAGGATGCCCACCTGACCATGAAACTGTTCAAGGACGTGCTGTCATTGCCTCAGTTCAAGAACTACGAGGCAGGCATCGTGGTTCAGGCCTACCTACCTGATGCATGGGGTTTCCAGAGCGAGTTGCTCGAGTTTGCCCACAAACGCGTGGAAGAGGGTGGCTCGCCTATCAAGATGCGTATTGTAAAGGGTTGTAACCTGGATATGGAGAACATTGTCAGCGACCTGCGCGGATGGCCCAATCCCGTACGTAGCAACAAAACGGAGGTGGATGCCAATTACTTGCATATCATTGAGCGAGGACTAAAACCCGAGAATGCCCGTGTGCTGCATATCGGCATGGCTTCACACAACCTGTTCACCATCTCTTATGCCTACCTCCTCACACAAATGTATCAGACCCCGAAGGATTGCTTCTGCTTCGAGATGCTCGAGGGCATGGCCAACCACGTATGGCGTGCACAGAAGAAGTTGGGCAACCACGTCATCCTTTACACGCCGGTAGTGAAGAAGGAACACTTCCTCAATGCCATCTCCTACCTCGTTCGTCGAATGGACGAGAACACTGCACCCGATAACTTCCTCACGCACAGCTTCTCGCTGAAACCCGACACGAAGGAGTGGAAGGAACTGCAACAACAGTTCATCAATGCCTACAACATGAAGGACCATCTCGATCACACACCTACTCGTACGCAGGACCGCAACCAACCTTACGTAGGTCAGGAACCAAAGGACGAGATGATAAACGAACCCGATACCGATTTCGACCGCTTCTGCAATCAACAGTGGGTGGAGAAGATATTTGCCAAGTGGAAGTCAGCAGGAAATGCCGCCATCAATCAGGCAGAGTGGGGCGATTGGAAGCCTGGTGACTTACTGCCAACGCAGATAGGCGATGAACTGGTGTTTAATGAGGATCATGCCCGATATTTCGACCGTTCGCAGCCTGGCGACGTACTTGTATGCGAGATGTCACGTGCCAACAAGACTCAGGTCAAGCAGATACTGGAGATTGCCTATAGCGACCCAGGCAAGTGGCGAGAGACGACTGTCGAAGAGCGTCATCGGATTATGTATCGTGCTGCAAACATTCTTGGTCAGATGCGTGGTGACCTTAATGGTTCGATGTGTGCCATTACGGGTAAGACCATCGAAGAAGCCGATGTAGAGGTTTCTGAGGCCATCGATTACTGCCGTTTCTACACGACCACGATGAAGAAGTTCGATGCACTGCCCGACATCGAGATGAAAGCAAAAGGTACAGTGCTCGTATTGTCTCCATGGAATTTCCCATGTGCCATTCCTTGTGGTGGTGTCGTAGCGGCTCTTGCTTCCGGCAACACTTGTATCCTCAAACCTGCTACGGTGGCAGCACCTGTGGCTTGGCTCTTCGCCAAAGCTTTCTGGGAGGCTGGTGTACCCAAGCAAGCCCTGCAGGTCATCATTGCCGACCGCGAGGCTACTCCTTTGCTCACTTCTTCGCCTGTCATCAAGCACATCATCCTCACGGGTGGTACGGAGACAGCTCAGAGCATAGCACATGCCAATCCGCGTAAACCTCTTTCGGCAGAAACGGGTGGTAAGAATGTCATCATCCTGTCGGCTAAGGGCGACCGTGACCACGCCATCATGAATGCTTGTCGTTCGGCCTTTGGCAATGCCGGTCAGAAGTGCTCGGCATGCTCATTGCTCCTAGTGGAGCGTTCCGTCTACAATAATCCCGAATTCTTCGAGAAACTGAAGGACTGCGCTTCCTCGCTCAAGGTAGGTGGCGTATGGAATGCTGGCAACATCGTTGGTCCGATGATTACGAACCAAAACGACAAACTAGAGAAGGCCTTCCATCTCGAACGTGGAGAGAAGTGGCTTATTGCTCCTGAGTTTGTGGATGAGAAGAAGTATATCCTTCGTCCTACCGTGAAGGTGGGAGTGAAGCCCGATTCTTTCACGTTCCGTACTGAACTCTTTGCTCCATTGTTGGCAGTGGCACCTTATGACACGCTCGAACAGGCTGTTGACCTTGTCAATGGTCTCGACTACGGACTTACCTCTGGTCTGCAGTCGCTCGACGAGCAGGAACAGCGCTATTGGAAGAACCACATCCAGGCCGGTAACCTCTACATCAATCGTGGTATTACGGGGGCTGTTGTCAATCGTCAGCCCTTTGGCGGCATGAAACTCTCTGCCTTTGGTCCTGGTCTGAAAGCCGGTGGTCCCAATTATGTGGCTCAGTTCATGACCATTACCGACCGTGAAGGTTCGACCACAGACTTCCGTGCATCTTATGCCGAATGGTACGAACGCGAGTTCCGCCACGCCCGCAACATTCAACCCAAGATTCGTGGCGAGCAGAATGTCTTTCGCTATCTGCCACTCGCAGGCGGAATGGCACTCCGCCTCTTTGGCGATGAGACCAAGGAACAGGTGGAGATGGTAGCCTTGGCAGCCCAGACAGTAGGCACGCCGCTTACCATATCGGCTGCAGATGACAATCCTTTGCTTCCCGGTCTTCAGAACCTGGGTGTGCAGATCGTCAAGGAAAATCTTGCAGCATTCTGTGAGAGCATCAAGCGTTACGAGCGCATCCGTACCATCTCTCGCCAAGTGCCCGATGTGGTATTCGAGGCAGCAGTCAATTGCGACAAGTACATCGCTCAGTCTGCTCCCGTGCGCAATGGTCGCATAGAGTTGGCTCTCTACATCAAGGAGCAGTCCATCTCCAACGAGTATCATCGCTATGGTTCGCAGATAGAAATTCCTGCCGTGGAGTAAGAAACTAGTCTGTCGTAATCCCGAAATGTCGTAATCCCGAAATCACATTATAACGTTATCACGAAAATCGTCAAATTGTCAAATCGTTAAGTTGTCCAATCATAACATGAAGCATTTCCTTGCCGTAGACTTAGGTGCCACAAGTGGGCGCACGGTGTTATCCGCTTTCGACGGACAGCGCATTACGATGCGCGAGTTCACTCGTTTCAAGAATCCTCAGGTCCCCATCCTCGGACACCTGTTCTGGGACCTCCCCCATCTCTTCAACGAGATTATCACAGCCTTGAAGAAGGTGGCAGACGAGGGCATAGAACTCACTTCCATCGGCATCGACACGTGGGGCGTGGACTTTGCCTTCTTTGGCAAGGACGGTCAGTTACTGAGCCTGCCTTATTGCTATCGCGACAGTCATACCGATGGGGCAGTGGAGCGTTTCTTCCAGGAGTACATGCCTGCTCGTGAACTCTACGAACGCACGGGCATCCAGTTCATGCCTTTCAATTCTCTGTTCCAATTGGAGACACTGAGGAAGAACGGATGCACGGCACTTGAGCACACCGATAAGATACTCTTCATTCCCGACGCACTCACTTATATGCTCACGGGTGAGACCGTCTGCGAGTACACCATTCTTAGTACCAGCCAGATGCTCAATCCTGTCAAGGGCGACATCGACGAGGCTTTGCTCGCAATGTTGGGTTTGCAACACAGTCAATTCGGCAAGTTAGTACAACCAGGTCATCAGGCAGGTGTACTGAGTGAACAAGTGCAGACCGTGACGGGATTAGGTCCAGTACCTGTCGTTAGTGTGGGCGGACACGATACCGCCTCTGCTGTTGCCGCAGTTCCTGCCGAGGACGGCGAGTATGCCTATCTCTCCTGTGGAACATGGTCTCTGCTGGGTATCGAGAGTCGTCACGCCATCATTAACGACAAGAGTTTCGAGTACAATTTCACGAACGAAGGCGGACTGGAAGGCACCACTCGTTTCCTGAAGAACATCTGTGGACTTTGGCTTTTTGAGAACTGCCGCAAGGAGTTCCAGAATGTACCTGCTGACGTCAACGAACTGAATGCCCTTTGCCTGACCAGTACCTACGACGGACTCATCCAACCCGACGACCCGCTCTTTGCCCATCCCGACAGCATGACTGCCGCCATCCGTGAGTTCTGTCGGCGTACAGGACAACCTGAGCCTGAGACGCCTGCCGATTACGTGCGTTGCATTTTCCGTTCGTTGGCTTTGCGCTATCGTCAGATATTGGAAATCCTCGATGGAATGGCCGATTTTTGCATCCGCAGGCTTCATGTCATTGGAGGCGGTTCGCTCAATCGCTTCCTCATGCAATGGACAGCCGACGCCACAGGTCTGCCCGTCATTGCCGGACCTTCCGAAGGCACTGCTTTAGGAAACACATTGGTGCAGGTGAAGTCGGCTGGAGGTGTGACCACATTGCCCGATATGCGTCGCATCGTCGTACGCAGTGTGGACCTGAAGACCTATGAGCCCCATCATGACGAGGTATGGGACAAGGCTTATGAAAAATTCCTAACACTTAAATAAATAATATGAAAGAAGAACTCATCCGTAAGGCCTACGAAGTAGCGCGTGACCGCTACGCTGAGGTAGGCATCGACACAGAACAAGTATTACGTCAGTTGCAGGACTTCCACTTGTCCATGCATTGTTGGCAGGCCGACGACGTGGTTGGCTTCGAGGTGCAGGCAGGCAGTTTGTCAGGTGGCATTCAGACCACAGGAAACTATCCTGGTCGTGCGCGTAACATCGACGAACTCAGAGCCGACATCCTCAAGGCCAAGAGCCTCATTCCCGGTTCACATCGTCTCAACCTCCATGAGATTTACGGCGATTTCAAGGGTAAAGTCGTTGACCGCGACGAAGTTGATGCCTCGTATTTCCAGAGTTGGATAGAATGGGGTAAAGAGAACGATACGAAACTCGACTTTAACTCCAGCAGTTTCTCACACCCCAAGAGCGGCAGTCTCACACTCTCGAATCCCGACAACGGCATCCGCCAGTTCTGGATCGAGCACACCAAGCGCTGTCGCGACATTGCCAATGCCATGGGTGAGGCACAGGGCGACCCTTGTATCATGAACCTTTGGGTGCACGACGGTTGCAAGGATCAGAGTGTGAACCACTACCTCTATCGTCAGTTGCTGAAGGAAAGTCTCGATGAAATTTTCGAAAAGCCACAGCCGATGATGAAGGACTGCATCGAAGGAAAGGTGTTTGGAATCGGTCTAGAGAGTTTCACGGTGGGCAGTCATGATTTCTACACGGCCTATGCTGCCAAGAACAACAAAATACTGACCATCGATACAGGCCACTACCATCCCACTGAGAGCCCTGCCGACAAGGTAAGTGCCGTGCTGCAGTTTGTGCCTGAACTGATGTTGCATGTCTCGCGCCCCATCCGTTGGGACAGCGACCACGTGACCATCATGGATGACCCAACGCTGGAACTGTTCCAGGAGATCGTTCGCGCGAAGGCTCTCGATCGCGTACACTATGGTCTCGACTACTTCGATGCCAGCATCAACCGCGTAGGTGCCTATGTCGTGGGCAGTCGTGCTGCTCAGCGTTGCATGACCCGTGCTTTGCTCGAACCCACAGCTCGCATCAGTCAACTCGAACTCGAAGGCAAGGGATTCCAGAACTTGGCCGCCATCGAGGAGTGCAAGTCCCTGCCTTGGGCTGCCGTTTACGACGAGTTCTGTCTCCGCAATAATGTGCCTGTCGGTCTCGATTTCATTGCCGAAGTGGAACAATACGAACGTGAGGTGACCAGTAATAGATAAAGAGGCCCTCCCCCTCGCCCTCCGTCGCGAGTGGGGACTTGCTCCCCTTTGTGGGGCCGTAGTGACATTTAGTCACTATTCTAAAGACTCCAGTCGCCTCCCCTTGAGGGAGAGGGAGTATATAACAAATAATAAAGATGTAAACGATATGAGTAATAACAATCAGAGAGGAGGGTCTTCTTCCTCTCTTAAAAGCACCATAGCGGTGTCTCTTACCAATTACCTCGATGCAGGGGCCATTGTGGCTGGAGCTAGTGGACTGACCCTGTGGCAGAACTATCTGGGACTGTCGGAGGTGCATCTGGGATGGCTCAACTTCATCAGTGCCAACTGTCTGGGTGCTGCCATCGGTGCTATCATCGGCGGTTTCCTTGCCGACAAGTATGGGCGTAAGTTCATCTTTACCTATAACCTGCTGGTCTATATGACAGGCGTCTTGCTGGTGATGCTTTCCGTCAACTTCCCCATGCTCCTCTGCGGATTCCTCATCACGGGCATCAGCGTGGGCGTTGGCGTTCCAGCCTCGTGGACCTACATTTCAGAGAGTTCGGAAGTCAACAATCGCGGTCGCAACATCTGCATCTCGCAAATGTCGTGGGGCTTTGGTCCTATGCTCATCCTATTCCTGGGCATGCTCTTCGCCCCAGGCGGTTATTTGTTCGGTTGGGTAGAGAATTTGGCCCATTTCATCGGTGGAAATGACCTCTCGGGGGAAGCCTTGAACGTCTTCAGTTCGCGTGTGGTATTCTTCTCCCTCTTCGTCGTGGCATTCATAGCTTGGAACCTACAGCGTGGCTTGCAGGAGAGTGCCGAGTTCGAAGCCCAGAAACAGCAGGGCAAGAAGAATGGCCTGTTGGACAACATCAAAGTCCTGTTCCAAAACAAGGTTGCGGTTCGCACGGCCCTGTTCCTGGCAACCATCTACCTGACATGGAACCTTGTTGCCTCGGTGATGGGCTTCTTCCAGCCCCACATTTATGAGACGGCAGGTGGTGTCTCGAACGAGTATGCCAACATGCTCGCTTGTGCTGGATGGGCATTCGTAGTAGGTGTCACCTTTGTGCTTTCGTTCCTGATCGACCGCCTCCCCCACAAACTCTTCTATGTGCTGGGTCTGCTGGCCGCACTGGCAACGTGGTTTGTCATCATCGGAGGAGTCAATGGCATGGGCAGCCTTTGGGCATTCTCCATCCTGTGGGGCATCAACGGAGGCCTCTCCGTGCAGATATTCTATGCCCTGTGGGGCAGTGAATTGTTCCCTGCCAAGTTCCGTGCCGGCGCCCAGGGACTGATGTTCTTCGTTGTGCGTGGTCTCTCGGCAGTGTGGGGAGTCATCTTCACGCTCATCTATGGGGAGAACGGCGAAGGCTTCACCCGTGCTGCCTGGTGCATGATAGGACTGCTGCTCATCTCGCTGGTGGTGGGTGTCGCAGGTTGTCCAAACACACGTGGAAAATCGTTGGAACAGATAACACGTGAGCGATACGGCGAGGAAATCTGAAGAAACGGAGAAGTTATCTAAGGCGATGAAACTATTGTCGTTGATACTGCTAACCCTATTCTGCTCTTCTGGCTTTGCGCAGGAAGGGCAGAATTTGGAACTTTCCCATTTGGATGAGATAGACAAACAAGTAATTCCTGCAGACACATCAGTACGGACGGGTGTATTGAAGAATGGCCTTACCTACTATGTACGTCGCTGCACGGTACCAGAAAAGAAAGCCGCGTTCTGGCTGCTGGTGAAGGGCGGATCGGTCATCGAGCAGTACAACGAGCGTGGCTTGGCACACTATGTGGAGCACATGATGTTCCGCGGTACGAAGCATTTCCCCAGTACGCGTAAGAAAGGCGGAGATGAGGCTGGTGGTCAGGGCGGCGTCATAGGTTTCATGCGCCGCAACGGCATTCCCTTCGGCCATGATAGCAATGCTTTTACGGGCCTGAACACTGTGCGATACTTCCTCAATGGTATCCCTACCGAGGACACTGAGCAGATGGATTCCTGCCTGTTGCTTTTACGTGACTGGGCAGGCGACGCCACCATCACCGACGAGGATGTGGAGCATGAGCGTGGCGTCATCGTAGAGGAATGGCGCATGAAGCAAACTGTCTCATTCGGCCAACAGATGATTAATGACCTCTTCAACAACTCCATTTATACGCAGCGTTTGACCATCGGTGACATGGAGGTGGTCAGGAGTTGTACGCCCAAACTCATTCGCAATTTCTATAAGCGTTGGTATCAGCCGCAAAATCAGGCGGTGGTTGTCACGGGCGACTTCGATCCCGACGCGATGGTGGAAAAAATCAAGAAAACGTTTGGCAACTTAAAGCGCGGCAAGAATGTTGTGCCCGCACAGCCCATCATACCCGACCACGAGAAACCGCATATCCGCTTCTATCAGGACCAGCGAATCTCCGCTCATTCCAGTTGTATCCTCATTCGCCTGCCCAATGAGCAAACGGTGGAAAAGAATACGGTTGGTGCCCTGCGGACAAAAATCATCCGCGATCGGATAAAGAACGTGATGAGGGAACGTCTCAGCACCCTTCGCAATAAAGATATTCACGGTATAACTGTCTCCTACCTCGACCTTGCTGACGTCAAGGACAGCAAGAACCTCGTTCTGGAGATGAGTTCTACTGCCGATACCTGGCAGCAGACCTTAGAGATGTTGCTGAAATCCATTGAGTACGCACGCCGCAAAGGTTTCAAGGACAGCGAAATAGATACAACGAAATGTTTTGTTCGTTACAATGCCGACTCTACGGCCATCGACTTGCCAGACACATTGGGCAGTTCTCACAATCACAGCAGTAAGGACTGGGCAGAAAAGTTTGTCAACAATTTCTTCAATGACGTTGTTATCAACGATGAACGCAGCGAGCGGATGTGCGAGAGCTACATCCACAACACCCTGACCACAGACCAGCTTAACGAGGAATTTCGCAAGATTACCAGTGGAAGGAATATGCTCGTAGCGGAGATGTTCCCCGAGGGAGTAACCCTGCCGACGGAGGACGAGGTGAACGCTGTCATCGAGCGCGTCAGGCAGATGGCCGATGAAGAACTTGCCGCTGTAGATATCAAGGTTGGCAAAAAGCTCGAGTGGCTACATGTTGATTCTCTGAATCTCGACCCCGTACCCGGCACCGTCAAACAGACCACCGTGCGCAACGACAGCATCACGGAGCTGATGCTCAGCAATGGCGTGAAGGTGCTGTTGTGGCGCTCGCCACTGAAGGAGACCAAGTATTGCATCGACATGAAATTCGGTCGTCCCTTTGGATGTGCAGCACTGAGCGATGAGGATTTCTATTACCAGATGCTGCTAAGCAACTGCCGTCGTAAGTTCAGTTACGAAGCAGGAGGCAGCGGCGTGGAATTCACCGACTTCTACGACCGAATGGACTTCGGACTTTTTTCAACAGACCTTAGCGAGGATTTTTGGAAAGATGTGAGGGCAAGGTTGATAGCGATGCACGCCTCGCTGACTACGACAGAGGTTGACAGTGTGGAGGCTGCTGAGAAAATCAGTGAGATACGGACGATGGCCGTCACCTTCAACGAGCCCATGGGTAAGGCTGTGAGACGAATCCAGCGTCTGCCATTTGTTACGTCCCGGCGCGGTGACATACCCACCGTGGAGGAAGCCGCAACGTATTCCGTCGAGGGCTTCCGCGAGTTGGTGAAGGATTACTTCTCGAACTTCAATGGTTCCGTGCTCATCGTCAAAGGCCTTTTCCCCAATGACAGCATCATGCCCCTTGTGCTGAAATACATAGGCTCCCTGCCGTCTAAGGCTGAACCCGTGAAGCGTCCGCTTTGGGCTTCCCACCACCTCCGCGATGCCGACACCACAGTTGTGGAGAAGATAACGAATGTCACACCGTATTGTGCCACCTACCTGTTCTATACCTGGGAGAAAGGTTTTCAGTTCACACAGGAAAGTCATGCCCACAACCAGGTGCTGCAGAGTGTACTCCAAAGCATCGTGCTCAACACGCTGCGTATTCAGCAGAGCGATGTTTATTCGCCGACGTGTGTGGTGACAGACAAGCAACTGCCCTTCGACCATATGATGTGTTGCATCAGCTTCACCTGTGACCCCACCCAGCGCGAGCGCATCGTGCAGAACGTGAATAAACTTCTTCACGATATGGCAAATGCCAATCTTATCACACAAGAACTCATAGACAGCTATGTCAAGGAACGCGAAAAGAAAGCTAAGGATACCAATTGGGGCAGTCGCTATTATGATCTCACCCGTGAGCTCGGCGATATAGTCATCGATGACAGTGACACTTCCTACATCAAACGGGTCACCCCAGCCTCGCTGAAAGCTCACCTCAATCGGTTGCTCAAGAAGGGCCATTTGCAAATTGGATACCTGACAACAGAATGACACTAATTATAAACATGCAATAATAACACTTACCAAACACATTATAGTCATGAAATCAATATTAGAAAACAGGCCTGCCTTGCGGGCCGAAGTAGAGAAGGTAGCAGAAGTGGCTGGATACCTGTGGCAAAAAGGTTGGGCCGAGCGCAATGGTGGCAATATCACCGTGAACGTAACAGAACTCGTTGACGACGCCATCCGACAGATGCCCGCCATTGGTCCTGTTACTCCTATTGGACTGACATTGCCCCACCTGAAGGGTTGCTATTTCTATTGCAAAGGAACAAACATGCGCATGCGTGACCTTGCTCGCTGTCCTATGGAAAACGGCAGCATCATCCGCATCCTCGACGACTGTGCATCCTACGAGATGATTGCCGACAATCCTGTTCGACCCACCTCGGAACTGCCCAGCCATCTAGCCGTCCACAACTATCTCCTGGCCAAGGGTTCGCCCTACCGTGCCTCGGTTCACACCCATCCCATCGAACTCGTGGCGCTGACCCACAGTCAAAAGTGGATGAAGAAGGACGTCGCCACCCGCATGCTCTGGTCCATGATTCCCGAGACCAAAGCCTTCTGTCCGCGTGGACTGGGCATGGTGCCCTACATGCTTCCCAGCAGCAACGAACTGGCTGAGGCCACCATCCGTGCCATCGATGACGACTACGACGTGGTGATGTGGGAGAAGCACGGCGTCTTTGCCGTAGATGTCGATGTAATGGCCGCTTTTGACCAAATCGATGTCCTCAACAAGAGTGCGCTCATCTACATCCAGAGCCGCGCCATGGGCCACGAACCCGAAGGCATGAGTGACGAACAGATGGCCGAGATGACTCGCGCCTTCAACCTGCCTAAGTAGGCGAAGGCTACAAGTTAAAATAGTGTGAGGGTATGTTGAAAAAGACAAGCCCTCATTTTTTTTGTTTTTTTCGGATTATCATTACGTCTTTTTCCAGTTTTTTGCGTTATAATTATAGAAAAGAATCCGATAGGCTATCTTTACCGCACGCTGTCCAACTTGTGTGTAAGTCGGTTGCGCGAGGCTGGCCGATTGCGTATGGTGCCCTTGGAAGGACAGCCCGAACCAATAGAACAGGAGGCGGAATTTCAGGAACAGAAATATCAGCGCATCTGTCAGTTGCTGGACAGGATTCCCTCCGAACAGGCCGAGGTCATCCGATTGCGCTACTATGGCGACAAGAGTTTCCGTGGATTACGACCATGTGCGCCGACAGATTCCCTCCCCCATAGGGTGAGGTCAGGAGGGGGCTCAATACAAGCGCATGTCCCTCTTCAATGCCTCGGCTCAGTACAAATGGAAGCGCTTCGTCCTCCGCTTCGAACTCGACAACCTCCTAAACCAGCGTCACTACGCCTACACCGTCTTCGACGGCATCAACACCTACACCTACGACTACGGCCTATGCGGCAGGACCGTCATGCTGAGAGCCACCTTCAACCTTCGGAATTAGAGACTCACGTTGGCTTCGCCTTCCTCACTCGCGACTCGGCCAAACGAACGAGTTCGATGGCTCTCGCTGCTCTTTCGTTTCTAAAATGCTTAAACAAGTTTTGCATTTTGCTCGGTTTGCACTATCTTTAACCTTCGGTTTTAGATAGGCTGCACCTCGAAAATGCTTAAACAAGTTTTGCATTTTGCTCGGTTTGCACTATCTTTGTAGTGCAAATCACTAATGGAATATTGTAACATGAAAAGACCGTTCTTCGTGCTGTTGCTCTTCATGCAACTTATGCTTTCGACCTTTGCCCAATGTCCCCTGCGCCGCAATACAGCGGAGGGCCGCGTGTTCGTGGCCGCCCACCGCGCCGACTGGAAGTATGCACCAGAGAACTCATTGCAGGCTCTGAGGAATGCCCTGTTCTTCGGGGCCGACATCATTGAGACCGACGTACGGCAGACGCGCGACGGCCTCTTCGTGATGATGCACGATGCCACGGTGGACCGCATGACCAACGGTACGGGGCGCATTGCTGACATGACACTGGAGGAGGTGCGCCGCCTGCGCCTCCGCACCAACTGGGGGCAATCGACCCAGATGCCCGTGGCCACACTGGAGGAATACATCGAAGAGGCCCGCGGACGTGCCCATCTCTATCTGGACAAGGCGGGCGTAGACCTGCCCGGCACTGAGGAGGGCAGCACTGTGCGTGCCCTGCTGAAGGTGCTGCGGCGGCACGGGGTGTTGCAGGAGACCATGTTTGTTCTCGACTGGCCCTACGAGAAGGCCCGTCGCATCTTCGGCACGGCGCTGGACAGCGTCATCTACTGTCCTGTCATCGAGGACCGCATACCCAACCTCACGGCCTACGTAGAGGAGTATGTCCGTGAGCTGAAGCCTCTGGCCTTCCAGTTCCGCATGGCATCGCTGGAGGGCGAATCCTACCATCTGCTGCCCCGCGTACTGGAGTCTGGCAGCCGTGCTTTCGTGGCCAGCACGTGGCCCAACCATACAGCCGGACACGACGATCTTGTGTCTATCTTCCAGCGTCCATCGCAGGGATGGGGATGGCTCATCGGACAGGGTTTTACCATTCTCGAAACCAATTTTCCCAAAGATTTGATAGAATATCTCCAGCGTGAGCATCGCCACTGACTGGGGCTGCCACCCATTGGTTTTCCTATTTTTCACGAAAAAAAGAGGGGGCGAGGGGTTGGGAAACCACCGCCTCGGGTGTCTTATGAACAGAAAGCTATCAAAAAAAAACGGATGGAAACTGCTGCGGACATCAGACGACTCTATGAGCAACATCGCACCGAGATGCTGCGCCTGGCCTGCCGACTGCTGGCCGACGAGGAGGAGGGGCGCGACGCGGTGAGCGACGTGTTTGCCCAGCTGGCCGAGCGAAGGACGGAGGTGCCGTATGGCGTGCCTTACCTGCTCTCGGCCGTGCGCAACCGATGCATGAACGTGCTGCGCCACAAGGACGTCAGGGAGCGTGTGCATCGTCTCCTGCCACTGGACGAGGCCATGGCCGAAGACAGCCGGACGGCAGAGGAAAGGGAGGCCACGCTGGAGTCGATACTCCACTTCATCGACACCGAACTGACGCCGCAGACGCGCGAGGTGGTGCGCCTGCGTTTCCGGGAGCGTATGACCTACAGTCAGATAGCCCAACAGCTGGACATCAGCGAGGCGGCCGTTTACAAACATCTGGCACAGGCCATCCGTAAGTTGAAGCAAAGGTTCAATCCCTAAATCCCGAGTATCATGGACAAACTGGAAATCCTGCTCGACATGACCGAGCACCCCGACCGCTACACGGAGGAACAGATGCAAGAACTGCTGGCCGACGAGGACGTGCGCAAGCATTACCAGATGATGGTGTGGCTGCGCGAAAGTCAAGACCCCTCCCGGTCCTCCCTTAAAGAAAGGGAGAAAAGACCCTCTCCAACCTCTCCCTTAAAGGGCGAGGCTTTCTCCCTCCCTTTAAGGGTGGTCAGGATGGGGCGTTACGCCGCCGCCTTTGTCGGGGCAGTCGTCATGGCTGGCCTCCTATTCGCAGCCATGCGGCCCTTCTTTAACATCCACAACGAAGAAAGAACGGACACACTGGCACAAGTGACTAAATCCCTCCCCCTTGGGGAAGGTCAGGGGGATGGGTCTGCCCTCCGCTTTGACAACGCCCCGCTTGACAGCATCCTCACGGTCGTAGCCCAGCACTATGGCAAGGTCGTCCTGTTCCGCAACGAGGAGGTTCGCACGATGCGACTCATCATGACGTGGCAACCCACCGACTCGCTGTCGAGCCTGATTGGCCGCCTGAACCTGTTCGAGGGGCTGCAGCTCACCCTGCAGGCCGATACTCTCATTGTTGAAACAGAAAAGAAGGAGGGCGAGTGATGCGACGGCTTTTATACCTTATTATATATTTACTCTCGTCCCCCTTTCTGTCTGCACAGGTAACTGCCCCCTCCCTACAAGGGAGGGCGGGGGGAGAGTCTCTTGTGGAGGCCCTGCAAGCCCTTGCCCAGGAACATACCGACTACACCATCGACATCCTGACCGACGGACTGACGGAACTGCGCACATCGGCCCGCACCCGAGGCCAAAGCGTGTCCGACGACGTGCGCCGCCTCTGCAAGGGACTGCCCGTAAGGGTAAACACGGACGGCAAACACATAACCGTGCAGGCCAAGCGCAAGCAGCGTCTCCAGACCATTGTCCTCGGGGGCAAGGTGGAAGACGGCTTCCTGAAGATGCCCTTGCCCGAGGCCCACATCTCCATCCTTGCGACGGACAGCACGGTGGTCGTGGATAAGGCACCGATTATGCGTTTCATTGGTCGCGGCGAGCGCATCGTGATGGCACACTATGCGGCCGAGGTCAGCGGATTACCGATGGAGTACCTCGTCCGTGCCCAACTCGACGGCTACGACGACCTGTGGCAGCGCGTGTCCGTTCCTGCCGGGGAGCAGGAGGTGGAGGTCCCCACCCTGAGCATGCGTAAGATGCAGGGCAAGACGATGAAGGAAGTGGTGGTGACGGCCACAAAGGTAAAGTTTTTTTGGCATGGCGACACGCTCATCTATGATGCCACGGCCTTCCAGTTGCCAGAGGGTTCCATGCTGGGCGACCTCATCCGCCAAATGCCTGGCGTGACGCTGAACGAGCAGGGTGAGATATTCGTCAACGGTCGCAAGGTGGACGAACTCCTGCTGGGTTCTCACACGTTCTTCGGCGGCAACAAGCGTGTGCTGATGGAGAACCTGCCGTACTACACCGTGAAGACGGTGAAGGTCTATGAGAAACAGACCGAGAAGAACGAAGCACTGGGCTACGACGTGGAGCCGAAGAAATATGTGATGGACGTGAATCTGAAAGACGAATACAGTCGGGGCTACATTGCCAATGTGGAGGCGGCAGGCGGAACGGAGAAGCGTTATCTGGGCCGTGGCTTCCTGTTGGGATTTACCGACCGCCTTCGCTTGACGCTGCTGGGTAATGTAAACAATGTAAACGAGACGCGTCATGCTGGGCAGTCCGACCACTGGACACCAGCCAAGATGCCTCGCTCCGAACTGACGACACGCAGCGTGGCGGGTGAAGTGTCCTACTATGCCAAGGAGGACAAAGTGAAGAATAATTTCCGTGCGGAGTTCACCTCCACAAGCGACGAGCAGACCATGCGACAGCATCGCGAGCAATATCTCGACGGGCTGACACCGACCGCGCGGACCGAATCCTTCAACCGCCAGGGCAACAACCGTTTGAATCTGCATAACGACTTCACGTTGAAGAAACCTTGGACGTACATCACCGCCGACTTCCGCTATGCCCATCGCAATGGCTCCATGCATTCGGCGTTCGAGGAATGGGCAGACTCGCTCACCATCCTGCAGCGCACCGTGGGCATGAACGAGGGCACCACGTGGGGCCTCACCGCCGACGCGCAGGGCACGGTCAAGTTCCGCCGTCCTAAGCAGCACATCTCCTACTATGGCTGGGTAAACTACGAAAACGAGGAGACAGAAGAGGGAACACAATTCCAGACCACGTCCTCCTCAATTACGGGAGAAAGTCTCAACGCCCGCTCCATCCGGAACCGTTGGACGGGAGGCTTGGCATCGTTCACCTATCACAAGGAACTCGGCCACGACCTGACACTGTCGGTAGGCGACGGGGCAAACGTCACGGTGACCGACAACCACGACTGGCTCTATCATCCCGACACACTCTTGCTACCCTCGCAGCTTGATGCCCTCGTGGCCATCACCGACCCCCAGAACTCTTACGACCTGCATCGCCGCCGTTGGGAACACAAACCAGGCATAAGTCTGTCGAAGGGCGGCACCTACATCCACCCCCAAGTCCACATGACCATAGGCTACCAGCGCTGGAGCATCGGCATGGGTGTGCCCGTTGTCCATGAACGGATAAGTTATCAGCGTGGTGTGATTGACACCATAGCCCGGCAGACGACCGTCATCCTGGACCCTCACGCCTCGTTCCGCCACGTATGGAAGGATGGCAAGCGCGACATTCGCCTCAGTGCCGGCTACAAGAACGCACCGGCCGAACTGCTCGACCGCATCGACTGGCGCGACGACAGCCATCCCCTCATCGTCAAACTCGGCAACCACGACCTGAAAGGGACTGCGAAGACGTCGCTCAGTGCCAGTTACTCCGACCAAACGGCCCCTCGCCAGGGCATGTACTACCTGGATGCCAAGTTCGACTATTACCATCGCGTCGTATCGCAGTCGGTCGTCTACAATCCTGCTACGGGCGTCTATACCTATCAGCCCATGAACATCAGTGGCACCTACGTGGCCCACGCCAACTTCAGCACCGACCGCAAGATTGGGCAGAAGGGCTACTGGACCTGGCACGTGAACAGCGGCATCGACTGGAACCATGCCAAGGACCATGCCATGCTGGTCGGTGATTCGGAAAGTCACGTGAACACCGTCAACACCCTGACCCTGAACGGCGCTGGCCACATCCAGTACGACCACAAGGGGCTGAACATTCGCGCCCTGGCCGATGCCCGTTGGCGTCACTCGGAAGGGCAAATGCGTGACTTCGATGTACTGAATGCCATAGATTTTGAATATGGCCTCACGGCCCGATACACCACTCCTGCCCTCTGTGGCACGAAGGTAGGCGGGCTCACACTCTCGGCCGATGCCACCATGTACAGTCGTCGCGGTTATGGCACTCGCTACCTCAATACCGACGACTTTGTCCTCAACGCCTCCCTTAGTCAGCCCTTCTGGAAAGGGAAACTCATCCTGCGCGTGGAAGCCTTCGACCTCCTGCACCAACTCTCGGCTACCCACTACGAGGTAAATGCCTTGGGGCGTACCGAGACGTGGTATCGCACACTGCCTCGCTACGTCATGTTCCATGCGGTCTATCACTGGAACCGCAACCCCAAGCGAAATAAATAATACTGTTTTTCATTAACAAACAGGATTTTAGTTAGTAAGAACGTGGTACCAACGGGCACCGTGCGTCGTGATGATGCGTGGTGCTTTTCGTTGGTAACGACTAAGCTGAAGGTGTAAGCGACGAAAAGATGGCTGAGATGACTCGCGCCTTCAACCTGCCTAAGTAAGCGAAGACTGTTATTTCGTTATATTAAGCACTGGCAACTCATGTGGATGAGGAGGACAAAACCACCGCACTGATTCAGTGCACTGGTTCTAACTACAAATCAAAATCCATCATCATCAACGAGTCAGGACTCTACAGTCTGATTCTCTCTTCCAAACTGGACAGGGCTCGCGAGTTTAAGCACTGGGTCACCAGCGAGGTGCTGCCACAAATAAGGATGACGGGCGGTTCCAATCGTTGGAGTCGCTTCGATGTTTTGTTATCCACATTTCCTCCAATCCCTTTTGCCTTCTCGAAATCTATTTGTATTTTTGTAGTGCTTATTCAATTGTATCATGAAAAGATTTGCATTTAAGATGTTCCTGAAGCCTGGCTTTGAGGAAGAGTACGAGAGACGGCATGCGGCCATCTGGCCCGAGTTGAAACAGATGATTAAGGACCAGGGCGTGGGTAACTACAGCATCTACTGGGACCGCGACACGAATATCCTGTTTGCCTATCAGGAGTGCTCGAAGGAGGGCAGTTCGCAGGATACGGAGAACGTTGACCCCATCACGCAGCGCTGGTGGGACATGATGGCGGACATCATGGAGGTGAATCCCGACAATTCGCCTGTGACGATTCCTCTGCCTGAGTTGTTTCATTTGGACTAGGACATTTGACGATTTGACAATTTGACGATTTGACGATTTGACAATTTGGCCAAGGAACGCCAATATATTGCCATTGACCTGAAGTCGTTCTATGCTTCAGTGGAGTGTGTGGAGAGAGGTCTCGAACCGCTCACCACTAACTTGGTGGTTGCCGATGAGTCGCGCACGGACAAGACTATCTGTCTGGCCGTTTCCCCCTCGCTGAAGGCTCTGGGAATACCAGGAAGGCCACGCTTGTTCGAGGTTAGGCAGAAGGCACGCGGAGTGGACTTCATCATAGCACCGCCGCGCATGCGCTACTATATCGAATACAGTACGCGCATCTATCAGATCTACCTCCGATATATCTCAGCCGAGGACATCCATGTCTATTCCATCGACGAGGTGATGATGGACGTGACGCCTTACCTGAAATCGTACAAGATGACGGCTCGGGAATTGGCAAAGGTGATGATGACGCGTGTGCTGATGGAGACGGGCATAACGGCAACGGCGGGCATAGGGACGAACTTGTACCTGTGCAAGGTGGCGATGGACATACTGGGAAAGCACGTCGATCCGGACGATGACGGTATGCGGATAGCTGAACTCGACGAGATGTCGTACCGACAGCAGTTGTGGGACTATCGGCCCCTGACGAAGTTTTGGCGAGTGGGCAATGGCATTGCGACGAAGCTGGGCATGTATGGCATCGACACGATGGGTAAACTGGCTCGCATGTCACTGGAGAACGAGGAACTCCTGTACCGCATGTTTGGCGTGAATGCCGAACTCCTGATTGACCACGCTTGGGGATGGGAACCGTGCACCATTGAGTACATCAAGGCCTACCGACCCGAGACACATTCCCTGTCGAACAGCCAGGTGCTGACGGAACCCTATACAGTGGCAAAGGCTCGTGTGGTGATACAGGAGATGGCCGACGCCATGGCACTGGACTTGGTGAAGAAGCGCCTCGTGACCGACCAATTGGTGGTGGGCATTGGCTATGACGTGGAGAGCCTAACGCGACCAGACATCCGCGCCAACTATGACGGAGAGATAGTGGCCGACCACTATGGGCGCAAGGTGCCTAAGTCGGCTCACGGGTCGGGCAACCTGAGCGGTCCCTCCTCGTCGATGCGAGAGATCACCGATGCCGTGCTTGACATTTACGACCGCATCGTCAATCCCCAACTCCTCATCCGTAGGCTTACCCTTGTCTCCAACCATGTGGTGAGGGAGGAGGACATGGCAGTGAAGGACTCGCCTGTGCAACTTGACCTGTTCACTGACTACGAGGCTAAAGCCCGCGAAAAGGCTAAACGCCAGGAACAACTCGACAAAGAACGTCGTCTGCAGGAGGCTCGGTTGAAAATACGCGAACGCTTTGGCAAGAATGCCATCCTGCGCGGTCTGAACTTCGAAGAGGGCGCCACAGCGCGAGACAGGAATAAACAGATAGGGGGACATAAGGCTTGAAAGACCCCCTCAAGCTGGTTAAGGGTTAAAGGTTAAGGATTAATGGATAATAGACAATAATAGACCCATCCTAACCTTCCCTTGAAGGGAAGGAAAAAGGACAGGAGAATCAAATCTCATGAGATTTCTCCTCGCCCTTCAAGGGAGAGGACGGGAGAGGGTCCTCTGGTAATGGAAAACGACTATTCTGACATCATCAATCTGGATCATCCGACATCGAAACGGCATCCGCGCATGTCCATGATGCAGCGAGCGGCACAGTTTGCACCCTTTGCCGCCCTAACGGGGCATAGTGAAGCCATCGACGAGACTGCTCGCAGGAATGAGGACAATATCGCCCAGCAAGATGCCTACGTGGACGAATAATGCCGGCTTTGAGAAGAAAAAATAAAAATATTCCGCTTTCGGAGAACATCGAATGCGGATAAATTGTATCTTTGCCTTTACAAAGGCTTCGAAAGCCAAGAAAGACACACATTAACCTTAAATACACACACATTATGATTATTGGAATCCCTAAGGAGATTATGCACGACGAAGCGCGTGTAGCTGCCACACCCGAGACGGTGGGCAAATTTGTAACCGATGGCTTCAAGGTACTGGTAGAGCGCTCGGCAGGTGAAGGTGCGCTTTATCACGACGAGGCTTATGTGCAGGCTGGTGCTGAACTGGTGGACGACCCGCAGGAGATCTACGATCGTGCCGAGATGATTCTGAAGGTGAAGGAACCGCTCTTCAACGAGAAATTGCAGAAGCACGAGGTGGACATGATGCACGCTGGCCAGTTGCTCATCACATTCATCCATCCTGCATCGCCCGTCAACCATGACATGGTGCGCCGACTGACGGCTCGTGGTGTTACGGCCATCACACTGGACGGTATTCCTCGCATCTCGCGTGCTCAGAACATGGATGCACTGACTTCCATGAGCACTTGTGCTGGTTACAAAGGCATTCTGATGGCGGCCAACCACCTGACGACCTTTGTCCCACAGATGTTTACGGCTGTCGGACAGATTAAGCCCGCCAAGGTTATGGTCATTGGCGTGGGCGTGGCTGGTCTGCAGGCATTGGCAACAGCCAAGCGTCTGGGTGCCATTACCTATGCTGCCGACATTCGTCCGATGGCTGCTGAGAACGCTATGTCGCTGGGTGCAAAGGTGGTGGATACCACAGTGCCTGCCGAGCTGGCAATTGCCGAAGGCGGATATGCCAACCGTCTGCCTGCCGACGTTCTTGTTCAGGAACAGGAAGCCTTGAAGGCAACCATTCAGGACATGGACATCGTCTTCTGTTCAGCCCTCATCCCGGGCAAGGTGGCTCCCATCATTATCACGGAAGACACGGTGAAGGGCATGAAGAAGGGTTCCGTCATCGTGGACATCAGCATCGACCAAGGAGGTAACTGCGAACTCACGCCGAAGGGTGGAATTGAGACCAAGCACGGCGTAACCTTGATGGGTGTGAAGAATATTCCCGGCTTGTTGCCTACCAGTTCGACTTGGATGTTCTCGAACAACCTTTATAACCTCGTGAAGTATCTGGTGAAGGACGGCAAGCTCGTGCTCGACCGCTCGGACGAGATTATCCAGAAGTCCCTCGTCTGCATCGATGGTGAACTCGTTCATGCCGGTGCTCGTGAGGCGATGGGAATATGACCATTGATTATTGAGCATTGACCATTGATCATTTCCTTCCCTTTGGGGAGGTCAGGATGGGCTCTTTTTTGATATGATTAGTCCTATTATTTTCATTGCAGTATTCATCGTCAGCATGGTGTTGGGCTATCTGATAATCCGTCAGGTACCCAGCCTGTTGCACACCCCCTTGATGTCGGGCATGAACGCCCTGTCGGGGGTGACGGTGGTAGGTGCCATTACGGCCACAGGCATTGCTCTGTTGGCCGATGACGGATGGTTGGCCAGTGCGGCAGGCTTTGTCGCTATCGTCTTGGCAACCATCAATGTGTTTGGAGGCTTCGGGGTAACCCATCGCATGCTTCGTATGTTCCGTAAGAAACACTAACAACCATGAGCACATTCCAGATTATACTCAACGGGGTGCTGGCCTTAATGGTGCTGGCAGGCATAGCCATGATGAGTCGTGTGCGAACGGCTGTCGTGGGTAATCTGCTTTCGGCATTGGCGTTGCTCATAGGTGTGGTGATGACGATAAATGGCTTGTGCATCGGTGCCTTGCCTATGGTGTGCATAGCTTTGCTGGTAGGCGCACTGATAGGCGGAGTGATGGCTCGCCGCGTGCAGATGATACAGATGCCTCAGACCGTTGCCTTGTTCAACGGGTTGGGAGGTGGCGCATCGGCATTGGTGGGATGTCTTACGGCGTTAGGCATAGGTCTTCCTGCTGACGTGGCTCATCCTTCTTTTGTGAAGATAACCGCCTTATTGGCTGTGGCCATAGGTATGATTACACTGGTGGGCAGTCTCGTAGCCGCTGGCAAACTTCATCGCCTGCTTCCGCAAAAGCCTTTGGTCTGGCCAGCACATGGGTTTCTTACCCTGCTGTGGCTCATCCTTACAATTGTAGGCATGTTATTTTACAATTGGACAATTTTACAATTGGACAATTGCATATTCCTCTTCTTAACAGTAATCGCGTCTTCATTGTTTGGCCTTTACTTCTCTATTCGCGTAGGAGGTGCCGATATGCCCATCACCATCTCCTTGCTCAACTCCCTGTCAGGAGTCGCAGGCGCTATTGCAGGTATGGCCATCAGTGATGTTTTCCTCGTGTCCGTAGGAGGAATCGTAGGTGCCTCAGGCCTCTTGCTCACGCAAATTATGTGCCGAGCCATGAATCGCAGTCTATGGAGCATTCTCTTAGGCACTACCCGCAAACCTGTTGACTCTCACTCCTCATCCACTGCTTGTGATGAGCATTTAATCCAAAGAATTATGGACTTAGAAAAAAGAATACAAGAACTGGAAGCCCTTGTCCGCAATCTGGAAGAGAGGGTTAGCGTGTTGAACGAACAAGTGGCTCAGGTGGAGCAGAAACCTGTCGAGGAGGCCCCAACGGCTGCCTCTGTGCTGTCGAAAGCAAGCGATGTCATCATCGTGCCGGGCTACGGAATGGCCTTGGCTCAGGCTCAGCATCAGGTTCGCCAGTTGGCCGATTGCCTCGAGAGCCGTGGTGCACGAGTACGCTATGCCATTCATCCTGTAGCCGGTCGCATGCCTGGTCACATGAACGTCCTGTTGGCCGAGGCCGATGTCGATTACGAGAAACTCTACGAGATGGAGGCCATCAACGATCAGTTTGCCTCGTGCGATGCTGTAGTCGTCATTGGTGCCAACGATGTGCTTAATCCTGCCGCACGTGAGGCAGAGGGGACTCCGATTTACGGAATGCCCGTGCTGAACGTCGATCAAGCGCCAGAGGTTATCATCTGCAACTTCGACCTGAAACCAGGTTATGCAGGCGTTGAGAATCCGCTTTATACGCGAGAGAAGGGCGTCTATCTGGAACTGGGTGATGCGAAGGAGACATTGACGCGGCTCATAAGCGAAATCAAGTGACCTGATAAGGGTTTAATGTTTAAGAGTTTAACGTTTAACGGTTAGTGAGATTCATTCTGAATCATCGAATCTTGAATTTTGAATTAACTTAACAATATATATAATAATGAATACAACAAACTCACCTGCTCAGACGACTGCCAGCCAGCATCTGATGAGTCTTGAAGAGCGATATGGCGCTCACAACTATCACCCCCTGCCAGTGGTGCTTCATCGAGGCAAGGACATTTATGTGTGGGATGTCGAAGGGAAGCAATATTTCGACTTCCTTTCGTCCTATTCTGCTGTGAATCAGGGTCATTGCCACCCGCGCATTGTTAAGGCTTTGAAGGATCAGGCCGACAAACTCTGCCTTACCTCGCGTGCCTTCTATAACGATGCCTTGTGTGAGTACGAGCAATTCATCCACGAATACTTCGGATATGACCGCGTTCTGCCCATGAATACGGGTGCAGAGGGCGTGGAAACAGCCTTGAAACTGGCTCGACGCTGGGGTGCAGTGAAGAAGGGTATTCCCAACGACAAGATTAAGGTCATCTGCTGTGAAGGCAACTTTCATGGTCGCACCGTTACGGTTATAACCATGAGCAACGATCCCAGTTCGTATGACAAATATGGTCCGCTTACTCCCGGCTTCATCCGCATTCCCTACAACGATGTTGAAGCCTTGCGCCGTGCTCTCGACGAGTATGGCGAGGAAGTTTGTGCCTTCATTGCCGAACCCATTCAAGGCGAGGCAGGCGTCTTTGTTCCAGATGATGGATACCTGAAACAATGCTTCGACCTGTGTCATCAGCACAATGTCCTGCTCATAGCCGATGAGGTGCAGACGGGTATAGCCCGAACCGGTCGCATGCTTTGTTCCGAACACGACGGCGTGCGTCCTGACATTGTCGTTCTGGGCAAGGCTTTGGGTGGTGGCGTACTGCCTGTTTCCGCTTGCTTGGCCGACGACGACATCATGCTGAACATCCATCCGGGCGAGCACGGTTCCACATTCGGAGGCTTCCCCTTGGCCGCTCGTGTGGCAGTAGAGGCCTTGAAGGTGGTCAAGGACGAACATCTGGTGGAGAATGCTGAACGCATGGGACGCATCTTCCGCGAGGAGGTAAAGAAGATAGACTCTCCATTCATCGAACAAGTGCGCGGACGCGGTTTGCTCAATGCCATCGTTACCCGTCCCGTCAACGGTCGCACGGCTTGGGACATCTGCATTCGCATGATGGAGAAGGGACTTTTGGCAAAGCCAACGCACGACCACATCATCCGCTTCGCACCACCTCTGACGATTACTGAGGACGCACTTATGAAGGCCATTGCCATCATACGCGAAACCTTTGAGGAGTTCAGCGCTTAACATTCGTGCCTATGCAGACGACCAATCATCTCTTGATGGTCCGACCCGTGCGCTTTGCCTTCAACGACGAAACGGCTTCGAACAATGCCTTCCAGCAAAGGAGCAAGTCGGCCGATGAGGCTTTGCACACCCAACGCGAAGCCATCAGCGAATTCGATGCCTATGTGGCTTTATTGCGCGAAAACGGCGTCGTAGTCGAGGTGTTGCAAGACACTCCCGAACCCTTTACGCCCGATTCCATCTTCCCCAACAATTGTTTCTCCACTCACATCGACGAGGAAGGGCGCACGACGTTGGTGCTTTATCCCATGTATGCCCCTAATCGTCGCATTGAACGGACAAAGTTGAGAGCGCTGTTGGACACGATGCAGTGGGACCGTGTTGTCGATCTCACTCATTGGGAACAGCGTGGGCAATTCCTCGAGGGAACGGGTTCGTTCGTGCTCGATCGCGTGCATCATGTAGCCTATGCCTGTCGTTCGCCGCGTACCAGCGAGGTCGTAATCAAGGAATGGGCCGAGACGATGGGCTATGACTATCTGCTTTTCGATTGCACGGACGCGCACGGCACACCTGTCTATCACACCAATGTGGTCATGAATGTTGGCACGAACAAGGCTGTGGTTTGTCTCGAATCCATCCGCGACGACGGACAACGCCGTCAGTTGCTGCAAAGGCTTGAGAAGGGTGGGAAACTGGTTGTTTCTATTTCACTCAGTCAGATGCAGCAGTTTGCCGGCAATATGTTGGAAGTGCAGAATACCGATGGTCAGCGCTTTCTCGTAATGAGTCAGACGGCCTATCGCTCGCTTGCCCCTCGGCAAATCGAGGCCATTCAGCAAGATACGCCTATCCTTTCGTCCGACCTTTCCTGCATCGAAAAGGCTGGTGGTGGTAGTGCCCGTTGCATGCTTGCAGAGTTGTATGTTCCTTGAACCTATGTTCATCGTTAATCGTGCCTATATTCGATGCGACTCGAACCTATGTTCAACGTCAATCGTGCCTATGTTCGATGCGACTCGAACCTATGTTCAACGTCAATCGTGCCTGAGGCCTTCCGGGATAACCCCTAAGGCCTTCCGAGATAACCCCTAGGCCTTCCGAAATAACCCCTAGGCCTTTTCCAATAACCCCTAGGCCTTTTCCAATAACCCCTAGGCCTTCCATTCTTAATTCTTCATTCATAATTCTTCACTCTTCATTCTAAACATGCTAAAACCTTGTAAAGTTAATGTTTCCTCCGAGACGGGTCACCTGCGAGCCGTGCTGCTTCGTAGACCTGGAATTGAGGTCGAACGCATGACGCCCCTCAATGCTGCAGAGGCACTATATAGCGATATCCTGGAAAAGAATACTGTCGACCACGAATATGCCCTTTTTAGTGGGGTACTCGAACGCTGGACGCAAGTTTATTATGTGCGCGACATCCTGAAAACGGTTCTGGACAATTACGACGAGCGCAAGCATCTGGTCATCGAAAGCCTTCGGCACGACAGGCGCATCTCCCAGCAACAGCAGGTTGTGGAAAGCCTTTTCGAACGGCTGATGTCACTTTCCAGCGCCGAACTGGCAAAGGTCCTCATCGAGGGATATGAGCGCGAACATTGGGATGGATTCTCTGACGATCGCTATCTGCTGAAGCCGCTCTACAACCTGCTCTTCACTCGCGATGCTTCCTCCACGATTTACAATCGTGTCCTCATCAATTCCATGAGTTTCGAAGTGCGCGAACGCGAGACACTCATCTATGATGCTATCTTCCGCAACTTCTTCGGAGTGGAGATGCTGAATGCTACTTCGCGGAATCCTTGGGCCAGGACCGAAGGCGGCGACATACACATTGCCTCGCCCGACCTCCTGTGTGTTGGCGAGGGTATTCGCACGAATGCCAAGGGTATCGATTACCTTGCACAGACCTTCGCACGAGAGCGCGAACACTTCAACATTCTTGTTCAGGAACTGCCGCGAAAGCCTGAATCGTTCATCCATCTCGATATGGTCTTCACCTTCCTCTCGCGTCACCATTGCATGGCCTTCGAACCGATGTTGCGCCAACAAGGCATTTTTGCCAACAAGGCAACTACCCTCATTCACATCGAAGGTGGACGCATCACCTATCATCAAAAGCCCGATATGCTCACAGCCCTGCGGCAATTGGGATGGGAGATAGAGCCCATTCTTTGCGGAGGCATAGACTCGTGGACGCAATTGCGCGAACAATGGCATAGTGGTGCAAATTTCTTTGCTCTTGGCGAAGGTCGAGTCATGGGGTATCGGCGTAATGCATACACGTTGGACGCGCTTTCGCGAGCAGGTTTCTCCATACTCAATGCCGAAGACATCGTTGCTGGGCGTGTCGACATGAACCAATATCCGCGTTTCGTAGCCGCTTTCCCCGGTTCTGAACTCCCTCGTGCCGGAGGTGGTGCCCGTTGTATGACAATGCCGATCCTTCGCGACTAAGTTCGTGTATTTTCTCACGGATTCTTGTCTATTTGATGATGCTAACATGCTGTTTTAGGTACTTTTGCTAGAAAATTTTCAAAATTATTTGGCGTTTTGCTCGCTTATTCGTACCTTTGCACTCGCTTTCGGAGGAAAGCCTCTCATTGAGAGAGTTCGGAGAGATGGTAGAGTGGTCGATTACACCGGTCTTGAAAACCGGCGTGCTGAGAGGCACCGGGGGTTCGAATCCCTCTCTCTCCGCAATATCACTTGACTATCAGTGATTTACGAGATTTACACCCAATTTTACACCCAAAAATGTAAGATTGGGTGTTTTCTTTTTAATAGGCCAGAAGGTAGCATAAATCCGCTGA
>CADCHQ010000022.1 GCA_902801325.1 uncultured Bacteroidales bacterium
CTTGTGCATATGGACGGATGTCCATGTAAATATTCTCAAGTATTTGATGGTAGTTCATGTCGATTCAGATATTCAAATGTTTTCTTTTATTCATGCTTCATCACCTCCTCAAACTGCCGCACTCTGTATTTCTCGGCACAGCAGCGGATTATCTCCATCCCGAAACGCTCCTTCAGATAGTCCTGTATGCGCAGACTCAGTTCCGGGTAGTCCCTCGTAAAGACGCAACTGGCAATGTATCGGTATTTCATATTTGTTTCTGTTTGCTAAATTGGAATTTGCATGTCCGATTTCTGGCATCGCCTCGGCATAGCTCAAACAAGTTTGGCTCTGCTCTCGGCTTGCACATAAATTGGAACGTATCCGATTGATGGCATCGCCTCGGCATAGCTTAAACAAGTTTGGCTCTGCTCTCGGCTTGCACATAAATTGGAAATTATCCGATTGATGGCTTCGCCTCAGCATAGCTCGAACAAGTTCGGTTCTGCTCTCGGCTTGCACATAAATTGGAAATTATCCGATTGATGGCTTCGCCTCGGCATAGCTCAAACAAGTTCGGTTCTGCTCTCGGCTCGCACATAAATTGGAATTTATCTTTTATGTTTAAATCTGTAAGGCGATATTTATAAATAATACTTTTTTCATTTATTTCATATATTTTTTATTCGCTGAATGATGAATTCTTGTCATGTGTTATAAATCCAAACTATTCTTATTCAGCAAGAAATCCATCAGACCCATCATCAGGATACCTTTCTCATTGCGCCAAGGCTTGATATTGTCTTTCACAATGACAATTTTCTTGAAAGAGTCACCAATGTTTACCAGCGATTGAGTTTCTTGATTCTCTTTCACCTTATCCGGGATGGCCAAGGCTGACTGAATATAGTAGCGCTGACTTGCCTGATTGACCACGAAGTCCACTTCAAGGCGCACTCTCTCCTGCTTTCCATCTTCTGTTCTCTTCCGAACTTCGACTTGGCCGACGTCTACCTGATAGCCACGCAAGCATAGTTCGTTGTATATGACATTCTCCATGATATGGTTCTCTTCCTGCTGGCGAAAGTTTATCAATGCATTTCGGATGCCCAGATCCTCAAAATAATATTTCGACAACGTACCTATGTACTTCCTTCCCTTCACATCAAAACGCTCTGCCTTACTGATGACAAAAGCCTCTTGGAGATGAAGAAGATACTTGTCTATAGTCTGACCCGTAATATTTGAGTTCTCGACACTCTTAAATGTATTTGCAATCTTCGTAGGGTTATTGGGAGAACCGATAGAGGAAGCCAAGATACTGACCAGTTCACGCAGCTCCTTGTCGTTCTTAATCCTATATCTTTCCAGTATGTCTGCCATATATACGGTCTGGAAGAGTTTCCGCAGATAGTCCGCCTTTTCTTGGTCTGTAGCGAAGGACAATATTAAGGGAAGACCGCCAAAAGTGTAGTAGTCTTTCCATGCATCGCTCTTGTCTCCGCCTACAGCTGCGTAGTATTCTGAGAAACTCAATGGATAAACCCTTATCTGATGGTCACGTCCTCTGAACTCTGTCGCAATATCTGTAGAGAGGAAGTGTGAGTTGCTTCCCGTGGCATAGACATCTGCGTTCTTTATATGTAGCAAACTATTGAGTACATCAACAAACTCATCAACTTTCTGCACCTCATCAAGAATGACGAAATACAACTGTTGATCAACTATTTTGGACTTGACGAATGCCAGCAAAGCATCAGGGTCTCTCAACTCCTTGTTAACCCTGTCCTCCAGGTCCACTTCGATGATGTGGCTTTCGTCCACTCCTTCTGAAAGCAGGTGGTTATGGAACAAGGACTTCAACAGATAAGATTTTCCGCACCTGCGCGGCCCGGTTACTACTTTGATAAATCCATTCTGTCTGGCATTAACCAGTTGATTCAAATATATGTCTCTTTTTATCTGCATAGTACAACGAATTTGTGGCACATGTGCCAATTTTTCAGTGCAAAGATACGCTTAATTATTGAATAGGCAAAATATTTAGGCTGAGAAATTGACACATGTGCCAATTTTTCAGCCTAAATACGTTTGTTTCACAATTCGATAAATTCCGATTTATTCGATGGTCCATTGTACAAAAATACAAAGAGATTCTGGAAAAGCAAAAAGTTTGAAGTGAAAAGGCCAGTCTTATGCGCTAGCGCCAATGAAGAATGAACGGCCCCTCTCTCCGCTCCCCCCGTGGGGAGGAGAACTTTATTATAAAACAATTCAGACAGATAACTAAGTTTTACGTCGAAGAGCGAGAAGAAACATCAAACACTTAATTTTTAAGTTAATTATTTGGTTGTTTCAAAGATTCATCTTACTTTTGCAGAAGATAACTTAAAAGTTAAGAAAAAGATGAAGCAAGAATACAGCATCGAGTTGCTGGAAGAGTACGATAAAGTCAACTTCTACAGCATACGGATGTCTGGTAACGAACTGACAGAACTGGAAGCATTCTTCGAAAAATTTCCAGAAGGGTGCGAACATGACAACGATATCGACGTAATAATCTCTTGGCTCGACCAAATAGCCGAACGGGGAGCACTGGAACGCTACTTCCGTCCCGAAGGTCGCTATGGCGATGGTGTAGGCGTCATCCCCATCGAGGTTGGCGCCAAATTGAGGCTCTATTGTCTCCGCTTGTCGGACAAGATTCTGGTTTTTGGAAACGGAGGAGTGAAGGACGCCAGAAGTTGGCAAGAGAGCAAGACGCTCGCCCCGTACGTAAAACTACTGGTAGATACCAGTCGTTTCATCTCGTCGAGAATCAAGGACGGCACAATCGTCCTTGTGGATAAGGAAATCATTGGCAACCTAAAATTTACGAGAAATGATGAGGAGTAAGATTCTGGAAGAAAGACGCCGTAGGGTCAGTCCCGAGGTGCGTCAGCGCGTAGCCTTGTCGTTCCGCATTATCGACAGGATACACGAAGTGCTTGAAGAGAAGGGTCTCAAGCAGAAGGACCTGGCACAGCGTCTGGGCAAGAGCGAGGCCGAAATCAGCAAGTGGATGCGTGGCACACACAACTTTACGATTGACACCATCTCCGCCATCGAGCAGGCCCTTCAGGCCCCCATCGTCGAGGTATACAACCACCCCTCTGCCGCCTATGGCATCGAGCACCCCAGCCCCATCGCTGTCGCAGAGCCGGAAACCCTAGGATATAATTAAGGAATTAGTGCATAGTTAAAAAAGAATCGAGAGCTGTAAACTCTCGATTCTTGTTCGTTTTGCATCTGTTGTATATATATCAGTAATTGTTATTTCACAATTTTCCGACCATTAATAATATATATGCCACGTTTTGAAATGTTGGGAACTTCAAGTCCTTGTAAATTGTAGATATGTGACTTTTGCTCTACGCCGAAACGTGAAGAATGAATATTTCCAATACCTGATGCACCGACTCCAATCTTCAAATGGGCGCGAGCTGCAGAATTAATGTTCATGATAGGTGTTCCTGTCTTGCTACCCGAAGGAATTCCATCCAAATAGACGTCGAAAACTCCATTGCTTGTAAAAGTGGGAGTAAATGAAATCGTTGCAACTTGTGAACTAGCAATTGTAGAAGATTCTGATGTAGATTCAACAAATTCGCCTGTTTCTAGATTAAGGAAAGTGGCCTTTATTTTTCCATTGAAGTCATCTGTTGTATTATTCTTTATAGGTAGGCTCATTTTAACAGGTGCTCCCGCCTGAAGTGCGCCATCTGTCTCAATTGTTTCTGATTGAGACAATAATTGTGGCAAACTATTTTGGAAAGTATTTACATATATTAAATGACCTTCCACAAGAGGATTGAGTAATCCTCTCTCTCCGTCAGGAGTAAGGTAACGGAAGGTAAAGCGATAAGCACCGTGTAATGGAAATAGGTTGCATGGAAGTGTGTAATACGTATTATTGGAGCTGTTTGCATTTACTACAACGTCAGGAATTGAGCAAATGAAAGTTTCCTCTCCGCCATCATCGGGTGTTGCATAAATATTAACTACCACATTGCCGCCAACAGTGTTAGCACTATAACAACCTTTTGTACCACCGAGGAAGAATTGAGGAACAGACGATTGGTCGTAGATGTTATCCTTAAATATTTTTAGTTCTGACGGCTTTACCTCTGTTAGTTGAGTTCCATTGTTAAGCGCATTTGTGTAATAGTCAATAATAGGATAATCTCGCTTTTCTTCTACGTCGATGTACAAATCTTTTCCGGCAGCATTCGTCCACCCTCTTTCCTTGTCCAGCACCATCTTGTATGTCCCTGCAGGCATTGTAAAATTGTTATCTGCATTGACAGGTTTCACTCTATAAACGGCCTTTTCGCGCAATCCCGGATAAGACGATGGAAAATGTACATACATTCCGAAGTCGTGACTATACAACTTGCCTGTCTCTGTGTTTTCAAAATCTATACTTGGTAATGATCTTTTCGATGGTCCAACAATATACGAACCATCTTCCATGTCCAGCTCAACATAGAAATAGCTTCCGTTATAAACGTCACTGGCAGGTTGCATGTCATAGAGATATGCGGGATCAAAATTCTTCTCATAGCCGGTGAGCATCGTCCATGTCCCGTTCTTAATTTCAAGACGAGTACGTAAGGACTCTGGGCAATCTACGATCTTAATTGGCGCATCGTCATTACTTCTCGACCTATATATAATACGCAATTCGTAAACACCATCCAATGATCTAACGTTATTGTTTATCAAGTCGGGTAGTCTCTTGCTTGTGTTCAAGGTCTGCATATCATTGATGAAATTGGTCTCCTTCCAACCCGATGACCAATAAGGTTCTGAATGGGCTATAACTTTGTTTTCTTTAACTATTGCCCAACCAAAGTTATTTGAGGTATATCCTCCAGCTTCTCCGTAATAATTACTTGTGATGGGAGTTGCACCTGTGGCAAGGTTCGCTCCGCCATCGGTCTCATTAAACCATGTTGCGCCAGACTGGAAGATTTTTTCTACATACTCTTCGTCCCGTTGCCTTGGTTTGATGTTTACAATCATGCGCTGCAAAGCAGTAAATCCGTTATCCTCGCCACCATAAGAAGAGGGCTTCGAGAAAGCTATATCATAATAGCCATCATCAGAACCTTCCCAACCCCAATTTACATGGCAAAGACCCTCACTATCAATTCCGTCAACCACATAGCAGTGTGTTCCTCCAACGTAGATTACAGGACTACCGTTGAGCAGACTCTGCTGTATAGCATCCATCCAGAATTCAGTGGGAACATATGGGCGATAATAGTAGTCGCAGTTAAAGTTATAATTCTTCTGCAAGGCCACATAGGGGACCTTTCCTGATGTAGAAAACTCAGTGGTCGTGTAATTGCTGTCAAAACCATAATTGCTATGACATGCCACACCTGCCTCAAACATTAGTCGTGCCACGGCCTGTGCCTGTTGCTCCGTATAGTTGGGGTCAAGAGCCGTTAAGTTATCATCATTATATGAAGTCAGCATATTGTCCCAATCGTATCCACCTTTAGAATAATCAACAGAAATTTCCGTGTTCGTTGCGGCATTAACATATTCTTCAATGACATTCGATGTGTTCTCCGAGCGATAATAATAGAGTACCTGTGCCAATGCTACTGCGGTACATCCTGCGACAGTTCGATTTTCGTCATACGTGGGACACAGAAAATTATAGGGCTCACGCTGTCCCCATGTGGTGTTTAATAATTGAGCAACAGGCTTGTAGGATTTCCCTGTGACGCTAATGCCTTTTGCAGCAGCCTTCTTGTAGTCTTTTAACCATTCGCGCATAGGTGCAGGCATACTACTCTCTGAAAGTTCACCTCGTGTGGAATAGCCAATCACTATGGGGTTCTCCTCGTTCTCAACGACCAAGGCGAAACCTCCTTTCTCTACATTGAATGCTTTTAGTTCACTTCCTTTTTCTGATAGGGCAAGCGTCACCTCTTTCATTTGTTTAGTGGAAACAGGTCTATGCAATTGTTTTTCCAAAAACAACCTGGCATGTTGTTTGGCATTTTCTCCATTATTTGCCATTACCATAAGAGGCAGCAACAGGAAAAAAGAAAAAATTGTTTTTTTCATAGTGTTATTATAGTTTCTTTTGCCATGCAAAGATACGAATAAGTGAGAGAAGTTGCAAACAAAGGAAAGAAAAAATCGGAGTGACTCCAAAGGAATCGCTCCGATTGTCATTTACAGATTCACCGTGTAGCAGGCTGAAACGCCTGCGGCCGCGCTAAGAGCGGCAATCAATACGGTAAGAGGACGCACCCCCAGCCCCTCTCTTAAAGCGAGGGGAGCAGTTAGTTACAACAGGCAGATACACCTGCGGCGGTGGTCAAGGCCGCGATAAGGGCCGTCAGAGGACTCACCCCCATCCCCTCTCTTGTAGCGAGGGGAGCATAATGGGTAAGGCTAGATGATTCCTAGCGCGACAGCAGCGTTAGCCGCAGAAGCTCCGCCAAAGGCGGCAAGCAATGCGGTCAACAGCTTCCAGAGGAAGCGACACAATTCTTTTTTCTTTTCATTACTCATAACGTATCAATTTAATTTTAAAAAACATAAAACGCTCGGCATCTGCGCAGCAGTGACGCTTGCGTAGCTTGCCGGAGCAAGAACCCTTCTTCGTGGTCACCAGTCTCTATCGACTTCAGGCTTCAGTTGTGAGGGCCGCCATTGTGAGCAAGCTCCCTTGTCGCCCTCACCCTGCCGCCACGCTTCGCGTAGTGACCACTCCGAAGAAAAACCTCTGTCTTCGACAGAAAACCAATCTTCCCTTTGACCTTAGACTTTGAGACTTCGTCTCGAGCCTGCTCACACTCGGAAGTCGAAACAAGCTTCGCCCTCTCTCGCTTACTCGCAGCCTTTGACCTTTGACATTAGACATTAGACATTCAAGTGATAATTATGCAAAAAGTGCAAAATATGGCGTGATTTGTGAAAACGAGATGTCGAAAAAAAGCCGTACTTTTGCGGTGAGGTTCTTGCTCCGAGGATGCTACGCAAGCGTCTCCAAGGAGCCGAGCGAGACGGAAGTCTTAGCATTGATTTCATAAAATCACTGCAGAGCTTCGCTCGAGACCTCACCGCGAGCATCGGATGCGCTAAATGAAAATTGAACATTGAACATTGAAAAGTGAACAATGAATAATAAAGAATGAATAATGAAGAAAGTATTATTTTCCGCAGTAATGCTGGTGTTGGCAGCATGCAGCGGGGTGGCTAAACAAGAGAAAGTTATGGAAAAAGAAGGTAAGACAATGGTAGTGTTCTTCTCGCATGCGGGAGACAACTACGCAGTGGGAAACATAGAAGTGGGCAACACGAAGATCGTGGCCGACTACATCAGTGAGATTACGGGTGCTGAGCAATTCGAGATCGTCACCCACAAGTACGACGGCATGGCCTATACGCCACTTATCAACCTGGCGAAGGAAGAAGCCAAGAAGGGCGAACTGCCCGAGTACGAGGGCGACGTGGACCTGAGCAACTGCGACACCGTGTTCATCGGTGGTCCCGTGTGGTGGGGCACCTATCCGCAGGTGATGTTCACCTTCTTCAAGAAGCACGCCAACGACCTGAAGGGCAAGACCGTGATTCCCTTCACCACTCACGAGGGAAGCGGACTGGCCAACTGCGTGGAGGACGTAAGGAAGGCCTTCCCCGGTGCCAACGTGCAGAAGGGCTTCAGCATCTACGGCCACGAAGTGCGCACGGAACGTGCTAAGGTGGAGAAGTGGCTGAAGGGCTTAGGATATTAAAATTGAAGATTATGGAGTACATTACATTATCAAACGGGGTCAAGATGCCGACATTGGGCTACGGCGTGTTTCTCGTAAGCCCTGACGAGTGTGAGCGTTGTGTGACGGATGCTTTGAGTGTGGGCTATCGCCTGATTGATACGGCACAGGCCTACCAGAATGAGGAGGGCGTTGGTAATGCCTGGCGCAAAAGTGGCATCAAGCGCGAAGACCTGTTCCTTGTGACAAAGGTATGGATATCGAATGCCGGTGAAGAAAAGGCTGCCAAGAGCATCGACGAGAGCCTGCGAAAGTTGCAGACGGAATATATCGACCTGTTGCTCATCCATCAGGCCTACGGCGACGTGTTCGGCACTTGGCGGGCTATGGAGAAGGCTTATCGTGCTGGTAAGGTGCGCGCCATCGGCGTGAGCAACTTCCAGGCAGGTCGTTTCTTCGACTTCGCCCACTATGTAGAGGTGAAGCCGATGGTGAACCAGTTGCAATGCAACACGCTCATCCAGCAGACAGACATCGAACCGATTCATGCAGAGTTTGGCACGAAGATGATGGCGTGGGGACCGCTTGGCGGACAAGGTGTTGACGGCATCGTGAAGAGCGAGGCGCTGACTGCCATCGGAGCGAAATATGGTAAGAGTGCTGCTCAGATAGCCCTCCGCTGGCTCACCCAGCGCGGTATCGTGGCTATTCCCAAGTCGAGCCACAAGGAGCGCATGGCGCAAAACTTCGACATCTTCGACTTCACGCTGAGCAATGGCGAGATGGCTCAGATTGCCCAGCTGAACCAGCACGACGCTGGCACCATCAACTTTGGCGACCCACAGTTTGTGAAATACTTGATTCAGAATTACGGATAATAAAAAATACAACTATGCTTGGAAACTTTTCTTATTACAACCCCACCAAGCTATATTTTGGTGACGAGGCATTGAACTTCCTCAAGGATGAACTGAAGGGCTACGGCCCTGTGGTGCTGCTGAACTACGGCAGCGGCAGTGTGAAGCGCAACGGCATCTACGACCAGGTGATTGCCATATTGAAAGAGGCCGGCAAGACCATCGTCGAGAACCCCGGCGTGATGACCAATCCCACCCTGGAGAAACTGAACGAGGGCGTGAAGATAGCTCGCGAGAACGAGGTGGACCTGATACTGGCCCTTGGCGGCGGCAGCGTGTGTGACTACTCGAAGGCGGTGGCTGCATCGGTCTATTACGAAGGCGACTACTGGGACCAGTTCTGGCTGAAGCAGCAGAATCCCGCCGAGGACCAGCGACTGCTGCCCGTGGGTTGCATCCTGACGATGGCTGGCACGGGTTCGGAGATGAACGCCGGTACGGTGATTACCGATGCCGAGCACACGTTCAAGGTGGGCCACGTGTTCGACAGTCGATTGATGCCCCGTTTCTCTATCCTCAACCCGAAGTTCACGATGACCGTGCCTGAGAACCAGATGAAGGCAGGTATCTACGACATCATGAACCACATCATGGAGCAGTACTTCTCGGACTTCGACGACAACACTAGCGACTACCTCTCGGAGGGACTGATGCGCTCCGTCGTCCACAGCAGTCGCATCGCCGTGAAGAACCCGCAGGACTACGAGGCGCGCTCCAACATCATGTGGACAGCCACATGGGCGCTGAATACCCTCATCGGACTGGGCAAGCAGCAGGACTGGATGGTTCACATGATTGGTCACAGTGTGGGTGCCTGGACGCATGCCCCTCACGGCTATGCGCTGGCCTCCGTCTCGATGGCCTACTATCGTCGCGCCATGAAGAACGGTCTGCCCAAATTCGTGCGCTTCGCCAAGAACGTGTGGAACATCCAGGGTGAAGGAATGACCGACGAGCAGGTGGCCGAAGCTGGTCTGCAGGCCCTGAAAGCATGGATGCTGGAGATAGGGTTGCCGCTGACCATCAGCGAACTGGGTGCCACCGCCGAGATGATTCCCGGCATCACCGAAACCACCGTCGTCTATCCCGCCGGTTACCTGAACCTGACAAAGGAGGATGTGACAGAGATTCTGAAGGAGAGTATGTAATATGAAACGAATCATCTGTTTATTTGCAGTACTATTTGTAATGACAACGATAGAAGCACAGACGCTGACTGAGCGTCAAAAGGGATTGGCAGCATGTGCCTGCCTGATGGCACAGGGAGACGTGGAACGATTGGAGCCTGCCGTGCGCGTGGCGCTCGACAAGGGTGTAACCATCAACGAACTGAAGGAGGCCTTCTCGCAACTCTACGCCTACACGGGATTTCCACGTTCACTGAACGCACTGGGAGTGCTGAGCAAGGTGTTGGAAGACTCCCCTCGGGGAGGTTTGGAGGGGGCCTGGCAGGAAGGCAAACCCTGGACGCGTCCTGCTGAATGGGACGATGCCAAGAAGGCATACGAACTGGGCGTGAAGAACCAGACACAGCTGTCGGGAAAGCCCTTCGACTATGAGTTCTGTCCGCAGGACGACTATTATCTGAAGGCCCATCTCTTTGGTGACATCTTCGCTGGCGACCAACTCTCTGCTGCCGACCGCGAGGTGGTGACCGTAGCAGCCCTGAGCGGACTGGAAGGTGTGGCTCCACAACTCGCCGCCCACAAGCAGGGGGCAGTGAATATGGGCAACTCGAAGCAGCTGGTGGACGAACTCTCTGCCTGGCTCTGCAACGAGGGCTACACCCTGAGCACCAAGTGGCCCAAGGGCGAACCCAATCCCTACGGTAAGTTCTTCACGGGTCAGAGCTATCTGGCCGACGTAGGTGGCGGTGTGATGAATGTTACGTTTGAACCTCGCTGTCGCAACAACTGGCACGTCCACCACAAGCAGGTGCAGGTGCTCATCTGTGTGGCCGGTCGGGGTTGGTATCAGGAATGGGGCAAGGAGGCTGTGGAGATGACTCCCGGCACCGTCATCGCCATTCCCGCCGAAGCCAAGCACTGGCACGGGGCACAGAAGGACTCGTGGTTCCAGCACCTGACCTATCACAAGGACGTGCAGGAGGGTGCCTCTAACGAATGGCTGGAGCCCGTGACTGACGAGGTGTACGACAAACTGAAATAAAAAAAAGAAAGGACTATCGTGAAATTGCGTACTATCATTTTATCCCTAACGGCGATGCTGCTTGCCTGCTGTTCGTCGGACAGCGAGGTGATGGCGGAGGATCCCGAAAATGCCAGTAATATGATGAAGATGTATATCACAATCGGAGGACAGACGCAGAGCGTGACGCTGGAAGACAACGGTGCCACGAAGGCACTGGTGGAAAGGTTGCAGAAGGCACCCGTAACGGTGACGCTCAACAGTAGTGGCGGTTTTGAGATATGGGGTGCTCTGGGTTTCTCTTTGCCCACGAGCAACCAGCAGACGACGGCCCAGCCTGGCGACGTGATCCTCTACAACGGCAGCAACATCTGCCTGTTCTATGGCACCAACCAGTGGAGTTATACCCGTCTGGGCAAGATAGACGGACTGTCGGCAAGTGAACTGCGTACTTTCCTGAAAGCCGGAGAGAACAACATCAGTGTGACGCTCTCACTGACAAACGCGACATCCGTCAAGGGCATTAAAGCCGACGGCGAAGAGGAGGATTACTACTCGATGAGTGGACAAAAGTTCAACAATCCTTCGAAAGGCATTTACATCAGAAACGGAAAAAAAGTAAAATTATGAAGAAGGTAATAGTCATATCTACAAGCCTGCGTCGGGGTTCAAACAGCGAGATGCTCGCCGACCGATTTGTGGAAGGTGCCAAGGTGGCCGGAAACGACGTGGAGAAGATCTCCCTGGTGGGCAAGAATATACAGTTCTGCAAGGGATGTTTGGGTTGCCAGAAACTGGGCCGATGCGTCATCAACGACGATGTGAACGACATCATGGCGCGGGTGCTGAAGGCCGATGTGGTGTGTTGGGCTACCCCCATCTACTATTATGAGATGAGTGGCCAGATGAAGACGCTCATCGACCGCATGAATGCGATGTACTCGCAGGATTATCAGTTCCGTGACGTCTATCTGCTGACAACGGCTGCCGAGGAAGAGGAAGAAACTCCGAAGCGTGCAGAAATGGGCTTGACGGGTTGGATAGACTGCTATCCCAAGAGTCGTCTGGCAGGTACGCTATTCTGCGGAGGTGTGAACGATGCCCGTGAAATAGAAGGTAATGCGAAACTGCAGGAAGCTTATGAATTAGGTAAGAAAGTATGAAACGAATGATATTAGCCGCAGTCGTGTTGGGCGGAATGCTCACGGGCTGCACAAACAAAGAACAAACAAAAACAGAAGACGATATGAAAACACTGACTTTGACGCAAGAGTGGGACAAGGTGTTCCCACTGAGTGAGAAAGTAAACCACCGTAAGGTGACGTTCGAAACACAGTATGGACTGACACTGGCGGCAGACCTTTATTTGCCTGCGGCGAATGAAAAATTAAAAATTAAAAGTGAAAAGTTGCCTGCCATTGCGGTATCTGGTCCGTTTGGTGCCACGAAGGAGCAGTCGAGTGGACTCTATGCAATGAAGATGGCAGAGCGCGGTTTTGTGGCACTCGCCTTCGATCCCTCGTTTACGGGAGAGAGCAGTGGTGAACCCCGTCGTACGGCTTCGCCAGACATCAATACGGAAGACTTCATGGCGGCAGTCGATTTCCTGTCGAAACAAGAGAATGTCGATCCCGAACGCATCGGCATCATCGGTATATGCGGTTGGGGCGGCATAGCCCTGAATGCTGCAGCAGCAGACACGCGCGTCAAGGCCACTGTGGCTTCGACGATGTACGACATGACACGCGTCAGTGGTAACGGATACTTCGACAGTGAGGACAAGGAAGAGTCGCGACATGCTGCCCGTGAGGCACTCGCCAAACAGCGACTGGCCGACCCGACGGCGATGGCTGGAGGCGTCATCGACCCACTGCCAGACGAGGCACCCCAGTTCGTGAAGGACTATTATGACTACTATAAGACCGAGCGCGGTTATCACGAACGCAGCGGAAACTCGAACGACGGATGGCGCGTCATCGGTACACAGGCCTATGCCAACAGCCGATTCCTCTATTATATCAATGAGATTCGTTCTGCCGTCCTCGTGATGCACGGCGAGAAGGCCCATTCGCGTTACTTTGGCGAAGCGGCTTACAAGTACATGGTGGAGGGCAAGGCCGAAGGATATAACACCGTGGGGAAGCCCAATCCCAATCCCGAGAACAAGCAACTGCTCATCATCCCCGGTGCATCGCACTGCGACCTCTACGACGGCGGTTATACGGAACTGGTGGGCAAGGGCGAGCCTAAGAACCTGATTCCTTGGGACACGCTGGCCGAGTTCTTTGGGAAGAATTTGAAGTAGGGGCCCCTCCCAAGGCCCCTCTCCCTAAATCCCTCTCCCGAATGGGAGGGACTTGCGAGATTAACTCCCTCTTAACTCCCTCGAACGAAGTGAGAATAACTCCCCCATAACTCCTAATAAACATGACTCGTTTTAAGGTAACACTGATTTTTATGCTACTAACCACAATGGTATTTGCACAGAGTATGATAGTCCGTATCGCCGAAATCGAGGTCTATCCGCAGCACTTAAAGGAATACTTGGAATATGCCAACGAGGTGGATCGCGAGAGCATGAAACTCGAGCCGGGCGTCATCTGCCTGTACCCCATGCAGACTGCCGAGGACTCGTGTCAGATTCGCATCCTTGAAATCTACGCATCAGAGGAAGCATATCAGCATCATTTGCAGACCGACCATTTCCAGAAATACAAGCAGGGCACCCTGCACATGGTGAAGAGCCTCAAACTCCCCACGATGAAGCCCCTTGACCCCGAGGCGATGAAACTGATATTCAAGAAAATTCCTCAAAATCCGTAAAAAATAATAAGTCCCAAGGCGATTTGATTTCGTTTTGGGATTATTTTTATATATTTGCAGAAACTTTAAGGAGTTACAGAGATACTATTACTAAATAGATACGATTATGAAAGTTTTGATTTTACAGGCTTCGCCACGTGCGAACGGCAACACCGCTTGGATGGCGGAAGAGTACAAGAAGGCTGCTGAGTCAGCAGGGCATGAGGTGACACTGGTGAATGTGTCGAAGAAGAAGATTGCTGGCTGTCTGGCTTGTGAGTACTGTCACAACAAAGGCAATGGTGCATGCATCCAGAAAGACGATATGCAGGAACTCTATCCTCTGATGGCAGAGGCCGAGGCATTGGTGCTGGCTGCTCCCATCTACTACTTTACACTCAATGCACAGATTCAGGCTCCCATACAGCGCATGTACTGTGTGAACAAGCCTGCCAAGGTGACGAAGATGGCATTGCTCGTGTCCTCATACTCGCCTGGAGTCTATGATGGTGCCAAAGCCGAATTCCGCGACATCTGCAACTACTGGGGTGCAGAGAGCATGGGTGTAGTGACTGCCAAGATTGATGAACAGAAGACCGAGGAAACCCAACAGAAGGTTGTTGCTCTGGCAGGCAAGCTATAAGTCGCTCGTGAAGAAAACATCTAAAATAATCTGATATGAAAGAACAAGTATTGCAGGCTATGCGTGAGGCAGGTAAACCTGTTTCGGCTGGTGACGTTACCAAGGCACTGGGTGCCGACAGAAAGGAAGTGGACAAGGCCTTTGCCGAGTTGAAGAAGGAGGGTGCCATCGTGTCGCCCGTTCGCTGTAAGTGGGAACCCGCTAAGTAATAATGGATCGCAGTCAAGAAATTATCCGCACCAGTTGGATAGGCATTGTAACGAATGTCCTGCTGGCTGGCTTCAAGGCTGTTGTCGGCGTTCTGGCAAGTTCGGTTGCCATCGTGATGGATGCCGTCAACAACCTGAGTGATGCGTTGTCGAGTGTCATCACCATCGTAGGCACGAAACTCTCACAGCGCCCTGCCGACCGCAAACATCCCTTCGGCTTCGGACGAATCGAATACTTCAGTGCCATCATCATCGCCGTCATTGTGCTGTCGGCAGGTGTCACCTCACTCATAGAGTCAGTCAAGAAGATATTCGACCCGACTACGCCTGAATATACGAAGACAACACTCCTCGTCATCGTGGTGGCTATCGTGGTGAAACTGGTGTTGGGACAATATGTTAAACGTAAGGGAGAGGCGTTGAAGAGCGATGCGCTGATAGCCTCTGGTTCGGATGCCTTGTTCGATGCCGTCATCACGTTGGCGACACTCGTCTCGGCAGGTGTCATGCTGATGTGGAACGTGTCACTTGATGGAATTCTGGGAGCCCTGATATCCATCGTTATCATTAAGGCCGGTATCGAGATGTTGGCTTCGCCTGTCAACGAACTGCTTGGAGTCAGTATTCCCGCTGAGCTTACCCGTGAGATCAAGAAGGAGGTTTCCGACTTTGAGGGCGTTCATGGGGTGTTCGACCTGATACTCCACAACTACGGTCCTGACGTGAAGATTGGTTCTTTGCACATCAACGTTTATGATACGATGTCGGCTCACGAGATTCATGCCTTGACCCGCAAGATATCGACGTCGATGTTCGATAAGCATGGTATCGTAATGACCGTGGGCGTTTATGCCATTGCCACTGGGGATAACAGGCGAGCCGACTTGCAGTCGCAAGTGATGCAGACCCTTGCTGCACACAAGGAGATCGTTCAGGTGCATGGTTTCCTCTATTCAGAGAAGGACCAATTGCTTTCCGTCGATGTGGTTCCGGATATTTCGGTTCACGACGATGCTGCACTGGTGAGTCAGCTTACCAGTGAGATTCAACCGTTAGTGCCTGATATGCAGCTGGTCATCGTGATTGATCATAACTACAGCGAATGACCTTGGGCTTTATGTGAAAGAATATTTAGGCAAAAGAGTGTATTAAAATTATTTTGTTTCTTCGCAGACTAATTGATGTACGTATGAAAAAGATCATGATTTCTTGTTTGGCTATGTGCCTTTTCCCGTTTGTCCAGATGGTGGCAGAAGGGGATGATACAATGGGAACTTCGGAGACCGGTTTTGTTCCTCGTGTCTATCAGCAAGAGAATACGGGCAGTCATTTCATGACTCCCATAATGCCTCAGGCGGCCGATCTGCCTGTTGTCCGCGATTTGCCCGATGCCCTTGCTTGGGCTGATGGTAGCGGTAGGGTGGAGACCTTTGCAGACTGGGAACGCAGGCGTAACGAGATTGCTGCTCAGATTCAGCACTACGGCATCGGTCGTAAGCCCAGCGTGACTCCCGAACAGGTGAAGGCACGGATGGACGCAGACACACTGATCGTTGACGTGACAGTCGGCAACCAGACGTTGACCCTGCGAAGCACCATCTACTATCCCAAGACGGGACAGGCACCCTATGCCCTCATGATAGGCACCAGCATGCTGTCGTTGCCCAGAGCGTTGTTTGAGAATCGACCTATTGCCATCATGACCTTCCACGAGGCACAGGTGAACGACTATTCACAATGGCGACCCCACCACGAACGGGGAGAGCACGCATTCGACCGTCTCTATCCAGAGCTGAAGGACAATGGTGCCTACAGCGAGTGGGCTTGGGGTATCAGTCGTCTCATCGATGGTCTGCAGCAGTTGGGGGCATCGCAGACGGGAATCGACATTAGTCGCATTGGCGTCAGTGGTTGTTCGTATGCCGGCAAGATGGCCTTGTACTGTGGTGCTTTTGATGAGCGCATAGCCCTGACCATAGCGCAAGAGCCCGGTGGCGGTGGTGCTGCTGCTTGGCGCATCTCCTATCCGATGGATGATGTGGAGAATCTGGACAAGACCGACTATCACTGGTTCCTCGAGAGCATGCGTGACAACTTTGGTGGCGAAGGTGTCTATCGTTTGCCGTATGATCACCATGAGTTGTGTGCTCTGGTTTGTCCGCGTGCCCTGTTGCTGTTGGGAAATCCCAGTTACAAGTGGCTTGCCGACGACGCGATGCGTGTCTCGGCAGATGCCGCCCAAAAGGTGTGGGAGAAGTTTGGCATTGCCGACCGCTTTGCTTGTGACATCGTAGGTGACCATCCCCATTGCCAACTGCCTGAAAGCCAGTACCCCATAGTGGAGAAGTTTTTAGACTTTCTAATAAAAGGAAACTGACCGTTTGTTCGTTTAGCAATTGCAAAGTATGCGTAGAATATTGTGTTTGTTGCTGTTAGCCCTCCTGGCTCTGCCGATGGGAGCTAAAGAGAAAGGAAGCGTGCGCCCCGACGAATGGAAGAAAGTGCATTATGCTAAAGATGAGATACTGCCCGATGCCAAGATAGGAGAGGGTATGGCAACAGTGCGTGCCTGTGTGTTGGGCATGAAACCTGACAAGAAGTTGACGTTATTCATAGGGAATTACACACCCTTGGATGCGCCACACGATTTTGAGGGAATGTTTCCTATTGATGATGGTACGGTGGAAGCACAAGTTCCTGTGCGTCTGACACGTCAAGTACTTGTTCTCATTCCTGAATTGGAAGAGGCGGTAGCTATGGTTCTTGTTGCTCCAGGAGAGGTGACAGAGATGCTTATCGACTTGGAAGCTGAGGGTTGTCCTTTTATAGACTTCCGTGGATTCATGGCACGTACGAACAAGGAGTGTACTGATGATTTCTGGGAGACCTTGCAGCATCGTAAGACAGATGACTTAAAGTTGTATGACGAATTAAATAAGCAAGAGACACCGGACCAACGGGTACAGTTTTTCAAAGCCCGACTGGAGGCGAAGAAGTGTGCCATTAACAAACGCCGACTGACCTCAGCCTCGAAAGCTCTGCTGCGTATGGAAGCAGAGAATGAATATCGCAGTTGGACCATCTACTTCGCAAGAAACTACATCGACTTGCAAGAGCGCACTGGTGCGGAGCCCAGAATTGTAGATTCGGAAGCATACATGAAGAAATTAAGTGAATATGAGCAAATGATGCCTCCATCATCGCTTATGGCTACAATTCCGGATAATGATGCATTTGAGATGACCAGTCGCCGATATGCGCCCGCCAGTCCTGCTTTCTGGGCTTACAATCACTGGTATGAAAACGCGTGTGACCCTTACACTGCACAATTGCGCCTGTTGCAAACCGTACTCACGGATAAGATCCTGCACCTGACGGATAAACTTCGCGAGGAAATTACCCTCCCAGACCATGTGGCCATTCTACAAGCCTACGACGATGGACAACAGCGAAAGCGCGAAGATTTTAACCGTCAAGCGGGTGTCTTTTTTCATACGCTAGATTCCGTGCCAGCAAAGGACATCTTACCGGTGTTACTGAATCGTTACAAGGGACAAGTTGTCCTTTTCGACATCTGGGCCACATGGTGTGGACCTTGCCGGCAGGGGCATCGACTTATGGCACCAATGAAAGAGGAGCTGAAAGACAAACCCGTAACATTCGTTTATTTGACCTGTGACACCTCGCCTGCGGGCACATGGGACGAGATGATTAAGGATATTCCGGGCGAACATTACTATCTTACAAAAGAACAGTACTATTCTCTACTCGAGCATTATAACAGCGGTGGTGTGCCAACCTATGGGCTTTATGATGCCGATGGCGTGGAGAAATGGACTCGCATTGGCGTGCCCGACGTGGACCAACTGAAAGCGAAGATATTGGAAAGTTTACCTTAGAGTCCACATTGAGGTCTTAAAAGTAGGGTGCATCTTAAGGCGTTTACCTTTGACCTTCGGTCGAAAGTACTCTCGTTCGGAAGAGAAATAATAGAGAAAAATATTGTTTCACAATTTGGCCAATGGCCGTGAAAAATTCTCCTTTTACGCTTTCGTAAGCAAGTTTACTAGCGAAAATGAGCTTTTTTTACTCATTTTTCTCTATTTTATTTGGCTCTTCGCTCACTTATTCGTACCTTTGCACCCGCATTTGCGAAACAGTGCCGACGAGAGGTTGCTGTTCGACAAACAAGTTTAACACAATTAATTAAGTACTATGTATTTAGATTCAACCAAGAAGACTGAGATCTTCACTGAGTTTGGTGGTGGCGCAGCTAACACTGGTAGCGCAGAGAGCCAAATCGCATTGTTCACCTATCGCATCAAGCACCTGACGGAGCACATGAAGCAGAACCGTAAGGATCACAGCACAGAGCGCGCTCTGACTGGTTTGGTAGGTAAGCGTCGTTCTTTGCTCAACTATCTGAAGGCTCGCGATATCAACCGCTATCGTGCTATCGTGAAGGCTCTGGGTCTGCGTAAGTAAAAAGAACCCCCTCCCCATCCCTCCCCGAGGGGAGGGGGATAAGCCACAGTGTATCACTGTGGCTTTTTTTGTAATTACGAGTGTGTATTATGAATTATGTAATCGGACGGCCGAAGGTCTACGCTTGGCTCGTCCAAGAATTATGAATTAAGAATTATGAATTATAAAAGGTTTCTCCCCGATGTGCTGATGGTTGTCTTGTTCGCAGTCATCAGTGTGGCTTATTTCTGGAATCCCATCATGGATGGACTGGTGCTAACGGGTACAGATCATAATGCCGCTGTAGGTTCGAATGTGGAACTGAACGAGTATCGCAAGTCACACAATGGCGAACGCACACGATGGACCAACTCGCTATTCTCGGGTATGCCCACCTATCAGATGTCGCCTTCGTACGATAGCACTGATACGTTGGCCACAGTGGAAAAAGTATACCAACTGGGTTTGCCTGAGGTTGCCGGTTATGTGTTCATGATGCTGCTGGGTTTCTACATCCTGCTGCGTGCATTCGACTTCCGTGCGTGGATGGCAGCCCTCGGTGCAGTGTTGTGGGCTTTCTCCAGCTATTATTTCATCATCATTGCCGCCGGACACATCTGGAAACTGCTGACACTGTGCTTCATACCGCCCACCATCGCGGGTGTGGTGCTCTGCTATCGAGGCAAGTATCTGTGGGGTATTCTGGTAACGGGTATCTTCACAGGTCTGCAGGTCTTCAGTAACCACATCCAGATGTCTTACTACTTCCTCAGCGTCCTGTTGCTGATGGCTATCGCTTATCTGGTGGATGCTATCAGAAACCATCAGTTCGCTGGGTGGCTTAAAGGAAGTATGGCCGCTCTCGTCGGAGGTCTGCTGGGTTTGAGCATCAACATCTCCAATCTCTACCACACTTATGAGTACAGCAAGGAGACGATGCGTGGAAAGAGTGAACTGACGCAAAAGACTAAGGATGCTGCAGACCAGACAGATAGCGGACTGGAACGTTCGTACATCACTGCTTGGAGTTATGGCATAGGTGAGACTTGGACACTGCTTGTGCCTAACACGAAGGGTGGGGCATCGGTTCCCCTTAGCCAGAACGAGACCGCTATGGCGAAAGCCAAGAATGACTATCGTCCGCTCTATCAGCAATTGGGTCAGTACTGGGGAGAGCAGCCTGGCACGAGTGGTCCTGTCTATGTGGGTGCTTTCGTCCTCTTCCTGTTCATTCTGGGATTGTTCATCGTAAAAGGTCCGATGAAATGGGTTCTTTTGATAGCAACCCTATTGAGCATCCTGCTCTCGTGGGGTAAGAACTTCATGCCCTTTACCGATTTCTTCCTCGATTATGTGCCTATGTACGACAAGTTCCGTACGGTGGCCTCCATCCTCGTGATTGCGGAGTTCACTATTCCCTTGCTCGCTATGCTTGCATTGAAACAGGTAGTGGAAGAAACTTCAAAGCCTCAAAACCTCAAAACCTCAAAACCTTATTACCTCAGTCTGGCACTAACCGCAGGCATTTGTTTCCTCTTCTGGCTATTGCCTGATGTCTTCTTCGGCAACTATATTTCAACGAGTGAGATGCAGGCACTCAAGGGGTTGGAGCAGTATGGTTGGCCAGTTGGTGACGTGATGCAGAACCTTTCCGACATGCGTAGAGCCATGTTTACGGCTGACGCCATGCGTTCATTCATCATCATACTCATCGGTTTTGGCATTCTGATGCTCTATCGTTTCCGCAAACTGAAGGAAGTGCCAATGGTGGCATTGCTGGCATTGCTTTGTCTCGTGGATATGTGGTCGGTAAATAGGCGTTATCTGAATGATGGCAATTTCGTACGCCAGCGTACAACAGAGCAAGCATTCCCCCTGACTGATGTCGACCAACGCATCCTGCAAGATACGGACAAGTATTATCGCGTGTTGAACCTCACGGTAAGCACATTCAATGACAATACAACTTCGTATTATCACAAGAGCATAGGCGGTTATCATGCTGCCAAGTTGCGTCGCTATCAGGAACTCATCGAGTCGCACATCCAGAATGAGATGCAGACGGCTTGGTCACTGGCTCCTACAATGGAGAAGGCCGATTCGTTGTTGCCCGTACTGAACATGTTGAACATGAAGTACATGATATTGCCTCTTCAGGACGGTGGTAAGACGGAAATCAAGAATCCTTATGCCAACGGCAATGCTTGGTTTGTTAGTGAGGTTCGCTATGTTGATGATGCTGACGCCGAACTTGCAGGACTGAAGGGACTCGACACTAAGCATGTGGCTGTGGCCGACAAACGCTTTGAGAACACTCTTGGTACTGCTACAGAGGACTCGACTGCAATGGTAACACTTACTAGTTATGAAGCCAATGAACTCCAGTACGACGTAGAGAGCCAGAATGGTGGTGTGCTGGTATTCAGTGAAGTGTACTATCCGGGATGGACTTGCACTGTGGACGGACAATCTGTTGAGATTGGGCGTGTCGATTATGTACTGCGTGCCGTCCGCATCGATGGTGGCAAGCATCATGTTGTGCTTACCTTCAAACCTCGCTCGGAAAATATTACTGAGACCATTGCCTACTCTGCTCTCGGTCTCCTCGCCCTGCTGTTCGTAGGGTTGTTGATTAGATTCTTTGTAAGACGAAAGAAAGAAAATAATTTGGAATAATAACCAAATCTATGTAACTTTGTATTCGGATAGCTCATTTCATCACTCGAACTAGCACCTCGATTAAAAATAGAGCTAATTATCATATCCAAATGGAGCATACACCTGAAGTGTAGGCTTCGCCATAGGATATGAGGGCAGTGCTAGGCCTGAGTGATGTTATGGAGTGTCTGCACTTCTTTTCTATTATAGGTGAGTGCCGATGGAGAGAGAAATAGTTTTAGTATTAACCAAATAACAAACAAGATGATGAAAAAGATTGTAATGATGATGCTGGTGCTTGCCAGCATGAGTGTGAAAGTGAATGCTCAGTGGTTTGTAAGTGGGAATGCGGGTATAGGTTATCTCGCTGACCGTTTCCAGATGAAGCTGCTACCAGCTGCGGGCTATGAGTTCAATGACCGTTGGGCTGTAGGTTTTGGCCTGGGTATGGGAGTGCAAAGAGATTATGTCTTTGGAATTGTTGCCCCATATGTACGCTTCAACTGCTGGAACAATGGTAAGTTGTTTGTCGATGTAAAGGCAAAGGGGGATGTTGCATTCAATGATGCGGTGGTAGCCGACATAGGTTTTGCTCCCTCGTTGCGTTTTGCTATCAATGACCATTGGCAGGTAGGAGGCGACTTCGGCTTAATTGGAGCTCAGGATGCTGATGGAGACTGGAGTCCTGCCTTTGGGTTTACGGCATCAGGCGTAGATGTGTCGGTCATCTACAGGTTCTAAGCATCATAGCATTACAGAAAAAGAAGCGGTAGGCACTCAAGTGCTTACCGCTTTATTATTGCCCTTACGACAAACCAAAGATGTTCGGCAATGGCTGTCGGCCATCCATAATGATGAATCATGAGTCGCAGGCGTTCCATGAGTGAACTGTGATGATTTTTTGTTGTAAGTCCTTCGCTCAGATAGTCGGTAAGGATGAGGCCTGTGTTGAGGAAACGGAGTCGGCGTTTCTCGGCACGTTGCATGATGCGGATGCACCAATCATAGTCAGCCGAATAGCGATATCGAAGGTCGTAAGGTGTGGCTTTGGCAAGGCTGGTACGAACATAAAAACTTTGGTGACATACCAACATACCACTGCGGAACGATTTGGAAGATAACTTCTCAGGAGTTTGTAAGCGGCGATGGCGCAGGAAGTTCCCCTCACCATCCACCAAGTCAGTCTCGCCATAAAGCACAGCATAGTTGGCACTATCGCGTCGCCAATTTGATAGGTCCGCTATTTGTTCGATAGTGTTAACTTCATGCAGTCGGTCGCCAGCATTTAGAAAAACAAGGTAGTCTCCTGTGGCTTGCTGAATACCCTTGTTCATAGCGTCGTAGAGACCATTGTCCTGTTCTCGCACGACACGAATAAGATGACTCTTCCCTCCATTACGTTCTACATAGCGTTGAATATGGGAAAGTGTGTGGTCGCTAGAACAACCGTCAATGATGACGTGTTCTATGCGTGGGTAAGTCTGTTCCTCCACACTCCGCAACGTTCGTTCAATCGTATTCTCGGCGTTGTAGGTAACTGTGATGATGGTTATGAGTGGTTTATCTTTCATATTCTTGTAAGTAGAGTTGTGCCACGCGGTGTTCGTTGTAGGTCGCGTGGGCATAGCTGGCAGCCTTCTCACTCAATTCGGGGTGGGAGAGCACATACCGTATGCCAGAGGCCAGGTCGTCGGCATCGCGATATTGGGCAACATAGCCGTCTTGCTTGTGGTGAATCATCTCAGGTATTCCACCCACATTGAAACCTACGCAAGGTGTTCCGCATGACATCGCTTCAACGATGGTGTTCGGCAGGTTGTCCTGTAAGGAAGGAGTAACAAAGACGTCAGCTGCCGCATATAAGGCCGCCATCTGTTTGGGTTCATGTATCTCATAGTCACCCCCTTTGCCCACACGTACAAGTCTCACGTCGGGTAATTGTTGCATAGCATCTTCCAGATAACGCATGCCCTTTCGTTCGTCCGTTACCTTCTGGCATGTGAAGAGCACAATCTTCTTGTCCTCAGGCAAACCAAATTGAGTTCGGGCATCAGTCTTAGAGATGGGATGAAAGACCGTGTGGTCAATAGGGTTGGGTATGCTAACGACGCGGTGTTCTTGGGTTAAAGCACTTTTGCGTGCCTCGTCGGCAATCCATTGACTGCATCCCACAAACGTGATTTGTCCTTGGGCGTATATGCGTCGCTTCTTCTCAAACACCTGGAAGGAAAGGTCTCTTGCGGCAGGATGGTTGAGTTGTGGACAATCGTGGCAATGTGTCTGGAAGCGATTGCACTCTTCTGCATAATGGCAGATGCCTGTATAAGGCCACTGGTCATGCAACGTCCAGATGATACGTTTGCCACTTTTAAGTATATTCTCGATGTTTTTTAGGGATAAGAACCCTTGATTTACCCAATGCAGGTGGATGACATCGGCTTCTTGGAAGGCTCGCGTCTTAGTGATATCTTCGCCACAGTTGGCAATGTCCACCTGCCAAAGACCACGCTTGCTTCGATTTGCAAGGAAGATGCGAAACCTTTCCCAATAGAATGGCCATTGACTACTGCGTGTGAGCATTTCCACCTCCACACCTTCTTGCCTAAGGGCGTGAGCCAATCGGCTGGCAGCAATAGCTGCTCCGCCTGTCCTTTCCGTAGTGTTTACAATGAGTATCTTCATGGCTTCAGTTTCTTGTAGATGTAGCGCACCACCTTACCCAGAGGCGTGTATCGGATGCCCCAGTCAGTGATGGCTTGTGCAAATTTAGCCTCAATGTCAGGGTTGGCTTCTGGGTGCTCAACCTTGCTTAACGGCAGGGGCTTTTGTTGTGGTTCACGGTCGAACTCGTACCATTGTAAGAGACTCCACGAACGGAAGTGTGTACCTTGCTGGAGTCCGATGTTCCTGACCATTGTTTGCCCAGGTGTCAGGCATAGTCCGTGGGCACGGTAGATGGCGAGTTCCCAGCAGATGTCCCAGGGAATAGGGCGTTTGTCGAGGCTCTGGAGGCAACGGAACACACCACCATATTGTATGCGGTTGAGGTCTTCTGCGGTTAATCCTTCGAGAGCCTCGTCACGTGTCTTGTAATGCTTAAAATGCCCATTCCATCGATCTTTCCATGTGCCCCAACCCCATCCGCTCATGTGAGGCGTGAAATAGAAAGGCGTGTCGGGAAGACTCAGGTTCGTGAAACCCGCCACATGCATGATGCGTGGTTCGTCCTTATACAGGTCGAAAGCCTCGTTCATGTACTGGAGGTAGTATGGCGAGGTCACAATGTCGTCCTCCAATACGATGATGCGGTCGTGTTCCTCGAATACCTGTGCAATGCCCTCTGTGATATTGCGCTCGAGATAGATGTTCTCGGGTCGGGCAATTAATTGGAACCCAGCGAAAGTTTTAGCAAACTCGCTCACCACCTTGCGAACCTCGTTTACCTGCTTCCACGAAGCATCGTCCTTACCCCCATCCGAGAAGACGTACACCTGCGTTTCACTGGCCAGTGTATTACGGGACAGTGCCTCCAGCGTGCGACGCGTATTGTCCGCCCGATTATATACAAAAAGAGCAACAGGAGCGTAGTTCATGCAACAAAGTTACGAATAATTGTTGAAAATCCCTAATCTCTAATCTTTAATCCCTAATCTTTTTGTACTTTTGTGAGCATGAAGACAAGAAATCACGCCTTCGACCTCCTGTGTGGACTATGTATTATTCGCATGGTCATGCTACATGTGGTGGGCATTTGTCACCTGCGAGGCGAGTATCACTTTGGTAAGTTGATGGCGTGGACCTTCTTTTTCCTCTCTTTCTTCTTCTTTAAGGCAGGGTACTTCAATAAGACTGTATTGGGCGACTCTCTCTCGTTTGTGAAGGACAAGGCACGCAGACTACTTATTCCGTACCTGATGTGGGGATTGATAGGAAACGCCGTATTCTTCGGTTTTATTTATGGTTGGCCGCATGTGTTTGGTGCGACATTACGGCACGTCAGTTGGAGTCATCTGTGGGAGCAAAGTCAGTTCTATGGCAATCCGCCTGTGTGGTTTCTGTTCAGTTTCTTTATGATGTATGTTGCTGTCCACTTTTGGCGGCGTTTCTTTCCCAGATTAAATTTCGTATGGCCCTTATTGCCATTGGTTAGTTACTGGCTTTATAAGCAAGGCAATCCCTTGTGGATGAGCCTAAGCAATCTGCCGATGGGGGTGTTCTTCTTTGAATTGGGACATTGGTGGCATGAGTTGGAGAAACGGGTTCCTCGGGTCTGGTTCCTCGTCTTGTCGCTTTTGCTGGTACTCGTCTTCGTATATGGCAACCGATATTGGCATGGTGAGTACGATATGGCCCTTAACAAGTGGGTGCAACGCCCATGGGGAGCAATCTCGAACTCCGTATGCATCTTGTGCGGTCTGTCGGGCGTCTTGCTTTCAATTCCTATGCGTCGAGTGCCTCTGCTTGGTTTTATCGGTGAACATTCAATGGTTTTCTTCGTTATGCACTACCCTTTGATATACCTCTATCGCATGGGGATGATGGTGGCAGGAGTCAATATTCGTGGTCAGTGGTTACACGTGGGTCTTATCTTGGCACTCGTGTTCCCGATATGCCTCGCCTTGGTTTCTTATTTCGAGAAAATAGGATGGTTGAGTGGACGCTGGAGGAAATGAATACGTGGGAGAAAGGACGATTTTTATTTTTTAATTTTTCATATTTAATTAAAAGTACTACCTTTGCAACATGAACATCGCCAAACCACGCAATCACGCCTTTGACTTCTTGTGCGGCATCTGCATTATCCGCATGGTAAGCCTTCATATCATGGCCTTTTGTGGTCATGCAGACGACGATTGGTGGCGTGAAGTGATGCAGTGGACCTACTATTTCATGTCGTTCTTCTTCTTCAAGGCAGGCTATTTCAACAAAAGTGTCTTGGGCGATAGTAGGCAATATTGTAAGGATAAGGCCAAGCGACTGCTTATCCCTTATCTGACAACTGGCTTGCTGGGTGGTGCGGTTTATTTCTCATTCCTACCTTTCCTGATACAGCGTTTCCATAATCCCATTGAACCTCTTGAGTGGCCTCATGTGTGGGAAAACGGCAGTTTCTATGGCAACAATCCTACATGGTTCCTGATAAGTTTCTTTGCGGCGTACATCCTGATTCATTTTCTTGAGAAGGGACGTCATAAGCTGTTCGACGGGTTTTCCCCAGATGTCAGCCATTGGTCGTCGTTGCTCTACTTCGGATTCCCCTTTGTTTCGTATTGGCTGTTTACGCTGAAGAACCCCCTGTGGCTTAGTCTGAACAACGTGTTCATGGGAATTTTCTTCTTCGAACTTGGTCGTGCGTGGAGTCGAATTATAGGGCGATGGAGTCAGGAAAGAACCATCCATGTGTCGATAGCCCTGATACTCTTTTTCATTGCCAGCAATTTCGTGTTCCACGATGCTTCGTATGTGATGTCGAACAATAAGTTTACGGGCAACGTCTTCATTACCCTAATCAATATTACCACCATATTGTGCGGCCTCTCGGGCTTGCTCATTGCTACGCACCTGCCCCGCGTTCCAGTCATCAACTTCATAGGCGAGCACTCTATGGTCTTCTTCGTCAGTCACTATCCGATGCTGTACTACTACAAGTTTATGCACTTGTGTTTCGGACGAAGCATATTTGGCAGATACGATGATGTCTTAATCCTCATCCCCGTCATATTCATTATTTGTGCTTGGCTCGTGCCTTACATCGAGCGAATACCTTGGCTTAGCGGCAGGTGGCCAAAGAAAGTTGAAAGTCGATAATTGAAGTTGAAAGTGAACCAGGAAGAGCTTAGAGCGAAATACAATCCTGAAGGTTCGTTGCTCAGGCAGATGCAAGAGCGCATGCTTCATGTATTTCAGGCCATCGATGCTATTTGTCAACGGCACGGCATTCCTTATTGGCTATCGGGAGGTTCCATGCTTGGTGCTGTGCGCCATCAAGGTTTTATACCTTGGGACGACGACCTAGACTTGGAAATGCTTAGACCCGATTTCGAACGCTTGATGAAGATACTGCCTGAGGAATTGCCCGACGACATGGTTTTGCAATGGCATACGACAGACCCAAACTATTTCTTCCAGTACGCGAAAGTAAGAGACCGAAACAGTGAACTATACGAACGCAATGGCTATGATCGCGTGTGGAAGGAACATGGCATATACGTCGACATCTTCCCGCTTGAGCGCATGCCACGCTGGATTCATAAGCTCTCTCTCCTTACCTTCGGACATACTTATAAGATGATCAGGACTGCCGATAATCCCGAAAAGGCGATGCGAAGCGTTCGCATGTTGGCAAACCTGAATCGTGGTTTTGTCTTCCCAGTGCTACGATTCCTGGCTCGTATTTTCCCCTCTCGGTACTATGACTTTGCAATGGGCATTCCTTACTTCCAGAAAAGTCCTAAGGAAGATTTCCTTCCAGTACGTCGTGTGCCTTTTGAACAAGTGACAGCACCCATCATGAAGGAGGCAGAAAAGTGCTTAGCTTATAGGTATGGCGACTACATGCGCTTGCCCGATAATCCCGGCGCACAGTACCATGCCGATGATGTTGAGATACATTGATTAAGCCCTTAGGCTTTATTGCTATCGAACCTATATTCGATTGTCCTCGAACCTATATTCGATTGCCTTCGAACCTATGTTCAATTGTCCTCGAACCTAGGCTTTCTTCCGCTCTTCGTTAATCAGTCTTATTACGCCGTCACTGATTCCACTGAGGAATTTGCGGGCAAACATGCGACCGCTTGCTTTCATGGCAGGCAGATCCTCTGCGGTCATCACTTTGATGACGGGGTCGTAAATGATAAAGTGAAGCGGAGTAAGAGCGTCAAGACCCGGGTATTCGCCTTTCGTTAGGATGCATCGTGGTGCCCACTTAGGCGAGTTGAAAGCAATGGTTTGTATGACCGTCTCGGCTTGTCCGAAACTGTCGCTGAAGTAACGCCTGATTTCTGGGCTTTGCTTGTAAGTGTCTACCACATAGCGAGCCAAATCTTCACTGATACACCACCAAGCCGAACCCTTGTACAAGTTCCATTGTCCGTACTTTATCTTAATGGAAAGATCCTTCCTGTGCCCAATGATTTCCAGAGCCTTACGGCAGACGATGCTCAACCTTTGATTCCATTTGTTACTGAACAAACGGAATAGTGGACGGCTTAGTGTATAGAGCTTGTATTGTTGCCCCTTGATGTAAGGGGTATTCATGTTAATGCCTTGCAGAATCTCCTTGTCGCCTTGTGCTTCGAGCCATTGTGTGATGCGTTCGTTGCTCCATAGGGGATAGTCCATACCAGAGAGGAAGAAAATCCGATCGAAATGGCGTGGGTGGTAGATTGCCGCCTTGAGGAGTTCCATCTGATATTCCACCTCGATGAGTGTACCCCAACGCACGTCGATGCGCTTCCCAGTATAGGGCGAGTTCTTATCCTTTTCTCCGATGAAATGGACGTTTTTTGCATTCATGTGAGCCTTAAATGGACGTATGTCCGACTTCTTGTCGATGTGGACAAAGAACTCTGCATCCGGGTGCAAGGCTTTAATGAGTCGTGCCAACTGGGGGGCATCGGTGTGGGCAGATATAAGATAGGCGATATTCATTGTCTTCCGAATAAATATTGGCGGAATAGGGGACTTATGCGTAGAATCTGACTGATGAGCAGGCAGAAGGCAATGACTATGAGAGCTACAGAGAAGGAGGTTACGACTTCCAGTACGAAGTTAGGACGGTTCTGGTTAAGCCACTGTCCTACTTGGGGTAAGCGTGGGAGTAGAATGTAGTGGAGGAGATAAACGTCGAGTGTGCGTACACCGATGTACTGTAGTGTACGCCCTATAAACCGTTCTTGAGTGAACCACGACTGATAGTTGCGGAAGAAGATTACTACCATCGAGAGTAAAGTGAACATTGCGATGGTACGAGGCAGGTTTGTCCATTCGAAACGACAGAAGTGCCACCGGAATATATCGGCACACGCAAGGAAGGCTATCAGTGTGAGAAGAGGATAAAACCACGATGAATCCGCCACTTTTTGCGCTTGGTCCCAATATCTATGGACTAGATTTCCAAAGAGGAAGAAGGGTAGGAAATTCATTGTCTTCACAAGACTGGAATATCGGAAGAAGAGGTCTTTGTGGTACGAGATGCTTGGTTGGTAGAGTGTCTCGTAGACGATAAGGCTGACGACGAATAACACCCATATGGCCCAATGTCGCCCTCTTGAATTTTCAATCTTGAATTTAGAATTGACCAGCTCTTGCACCATGCATGTTAGATAGTAGATGATGAACATGTGGAGCAGCACCCAAGTAAACCAGTATCCTCCCTTGGTCGGACTCTTCATGCAATACTCAAAGGAACCCCAGAACTCGGGCCTCCTAAGTATGATGAAGACGCATAGGAACACCAAAGCAGGCAAGACCTGAATCTTAATCTTCTTCCATGTTAGTCGGAGTGCATTGGGCCATGTCCACTCGAAACTTGCTTTGTAAGCCAGGAAACCACTTACAAAGAAGAAGAGTGGCATGCGGAACAGGACGAAGAAAGGCAACGAGGAACTGGTCTTCTCACTCAGCCCAAACGACATCTGAGCCACATGATATGCCACGACAAGTATCATCGTCAGGCCTCGCATGGCGTCTAACCATTCAAGTCTCGTCCCTTTATTCATCTTGGTCGTTTATTTTAGAATGATGAAAGAGATAAGCAATGCTTTCGCGCATAATCTTTGCTCCACTCAGCCACATGACTCCGGCATAGAGGGCTGCAGCAATCAGTATTTTGCTCACGAGCAACAGCCACAGGTTCGATATACCACGTGTTATCCACCAAGTGACAACCATTACCAATACGGTGAAGACAAGGAAGGGAATAATGTCGCACAGGACATCCCACAAGCGAAGCCCTACCAACCGGTGGGCAAACCATTGCCATACGAACAGCCACAAAATGTTGATGGTGATGAAGAACACAACCATTGTCTTAAGACCCAGCGGATGGAGAGCAATGAGCCCTATCCACACCAGTACACACAAGACAACCGTGTTCCATAGGTTGATATCCGAACGCCCTTGGCTGATAGTAAGATTGCTGTAGAGGGTTGTAATAGGAAAGAAAGCACCATAAACTGAAAGCATGCTCAACAGCAGAGCGCTCTCCAGCCATTTCTCTCCAGCGGCAATGAGCAAGAACTCGCGAGCAATGAGTCCCAAGCCCAACATGGCCGGGAAAGAGATAAAGCACACGAAACGCAACATCTTGCGAAACACATGGCGGTATCGTTCCTGATCGTCGCGAACACGAGTGAGAACGGGTTGTGCCACGTCTTGAATCATGCCATTGACGGTGTTGATGCCCATGTCGTCCCACTTGCGTGCATTGGAGTAAACACCTGCGGAGTGAGCACCATAGAAACGACCGAGAAGAACTCCGAAAGCATGGGCGTTGAGATTGTTGAAAAGGTTCTGTAACAGCAACTTACTGCTGAAGCCAAACATCTCTCGGATAGGTTTGAGGTCAATCGTAAGTGTCGGACGCCATGATGAGTAGAACCAAGCCATGAGGGCTATGACAAGGATAAAAAGCACCTGTTGGGTAGCCAAAGCCCAATAGGAAAAATCGTTCCAAGCCATTAAGACTCCCACTGTTCCTGATATCAAGAGTGCCACGATGGCCATAATTGCCATTTCCTTGTTCCTTAAGTGAATGAACAGATAAGCCCTTTGAACTATACCGAAACTAGAAATAAGGAAACCTAAGAAAAGATAGCGGGAAAGCCACAGCAAATTTGGCTCGTTGTAGAACCATACGATAAGTGGTGCTGCAAAGAACAGGATGAGATAGAGCAATGCCGACACGCCGATGTTGAACCAAAAGACGGCATTGTAGTCGCGATGAGAAGGTTCACGAAGATTGCAAAGAGCGGCACGGAATCCGCACTCCTGTACTGTGCTGGCAATGTTGGCAAACACCATAAGCATGGCTATATTACCATAGTCTTTGGGAGTAAGAATTCGAAGGAACATGATGCCGAAAACGGCATTGAGCACTTGAGTCATGCCGTTGTTCACCATACCCCACATGAGGCCTTTGGCAGTGCGCTCCTTCAGTGTCGCCATAGATTAGTCGCGGCGGAAAATATCACGAGTATAGACCTTCTCCTTGACGTCGTCGAGGCAAGTGTCATAGCGGTTGGCAATGATGGCTTGGGCTTCCTGCTTGAAAGCCTGGATGTCGTTGACCACACGACTGCCAAAGAAGGTGGAACCATCTGGCAGGGTTGGTTCGTAAATAATGACCTCAGCACCTTTTGCCTTGACGCGTTTCATTACGCCTTGAATGGAAGATTGGCGGAAGTTGTCGGAGTTCGACTTCATGGTCAGGCGGTAAACGCCAATGACGCAGTGACGCTCGTGGTTGGGGTCATAGTCGCCACGATTGTAATAGTCGTAATATCCGGCCATGTGCAGGACACGGTCGGCAATAAAGTCCTTGCGCGTTCGGTTCGACTCCACGATAGCCGTCATCATGTTCTGAGGCACATCGGCATAGTTGGCCAGAAGTTGCTTGGTGTCTTTGGGCAGACAATAGCCTCCATAGCCGAATGACGGGTTGTTGTAGTGCTGGCCGATACGTGGATCGAGGCTTACACCTTGGATGATGTCCTGTGTGGATAGTCCCTTGGCTTCCGCGTATGTATCCAATTCATTAAAGTATGATACGCGTAAAGCCAGATAGGTGTTGGCAAACAGCTTTACAGCTTCGGCCTCGGTAAGTCCCATGAACAGGGTGGGGATGTCTTCCTTTATAGCACCCTCTTGCAGGAGGTCGGCAAAGTCGCGTGCAGCCTTCTCCAGTCGTTCGTCTCCTTCCGGACGACCTACTATAATACGACTTGGGTAGAGATTGTCATACAGAGCCTTTGACTCACGCAAGAATTCGGGACTGAACAAGATGTTGTCCGAACGATAACGCCGTCTCACGCTCTCTGTGTATCCTACAGGAATGGTGGATTTGATGATCATGATGGCATTGGGATTCACTTCCATGACCAGTTCGATGACTTCCTCCACATGACTGGTATCAAAATAGTTGCGGACGGGGTCGTAGTTGGTTGGTGCTGCAATGACAACAAATTCTGCCTCGCGATAAGCCTCTCGTCCGTCGAGTGTGGCTGTGAGGTTCAGGGTTTTTTCCGCAAGGTATTGCTCGATGTATTCGTCTTGAATGGGCGATTTCCTCTGGTTGATGAGATCTACTTTCTCAGGAATCACGTCAACAGCCTTTACTTCATTGTTTTGTGCCAACAGTGTGGCGATGGACAATCCCACATATCCTGTTCCGGCAACAGCTATCTTCCTGTTCATATTTTATATCTCGTTGCTTGATAAAACATCTATTTGTTTGGGCGAAATCTGTATGGCCAGTGCCAGCACACCCTCAATTTGAATAACAAACTGACGATTTCTTCGTCCTACTATCTTCTGGAATGTTCCCTTTGTTCCCTCGAAAGGTCCACTCGTTACTACTACTCGCGTGCCAGGAGTAAGTATAGTAGTCTCGGCATCGATGTATTCCGCAGTATCGTCAACAAGGGAAGACACGCGTATGAACTCCTCCATCTGATTGTCTGGGACGATGATGGGTTTGCGTCCTCCACCAGGCACTGGAGAGCACATGTACTGAATGTAAGTGCGTCTGCGCTTAAATTCCTGAATAAAAGGTTGGGAACAGTGTACAAAAAACAAGCTGTTCACGGCAGGTGTCTCTACTCGTTTCATTCGTTCGCCTACTTTGCGCTTTGTCCATCGCATAGGGATGAAGACCTCTGCACCTGCTCCTGTCAACTCGTCACGAGCCTTTAGCTCGCGTCGGTATGTAGCTCTCATGGCAAACCAATGTAATGTGTCTGTCGTATCCACAGCTTGGTTGTCTTAGTGAAACACGCATGGCCTTGTGGCCACATGATATGATTGTCGGATAGAGGAGACTCGAACTCCCGACCCCCACGTCCCGAACGTGGTACGCTACCAACTGCGCTACTATCCGAAGGCTCTGTGCTGGCTCTGAACTTGTCGAACCTGCGTTCCAAAGCGACTGCAAAGATACTACAATTAATTATAAATTGAAAATTTAAAAATAAAAATTATCATTTTTCCTTGAAAATATTTGGTCATGTCGAATTTAGTCCGTACCTTTGCATCCGCAAAACCGAGATGGTGTCATAGCTCAGTTGGTAGAGCAAAGGACTGAAAATCCTTGTGTCCCCGGTTCGATTCCTGGTGACACCACAGCAAAGAAGCCCTGAATCTCATAAGAGGTTCGGGGCTTTTCGTTTGCTTTCCTTTTATATTTTATTCATCATTTCTTTGTCATTATTCATACTTTTGGTATATTTGCACCCAGAAATGAATATGTACTGAATATGGGAAAGAAGGAAGCTCGTCTGGAAGTAATCCGGATGATTATCTCGAGTCGTGAGGTTGGACGACAGGAAGAACTGATTGATGAACTGGCGAAATCGGGGTATACTGCGGCACAGGCAACGTTGAGTCGTGATTTAAGGCTGTTACGCGTTTCGAAGGTTCAGAACGAACGTGGGCGTTACATCTATGTGCTTCCCGAGGAGAGAAAGTACCAACGCGTCAGTGACCAGCATGTGACGCAGTCGGCTCTCCATCGCCTGGGTGCATTCGACGTTCGTTTCTCGGGAAATCTTGCAGTCTTGAAGACAGGTCCCGGGCGTGCTTCGCATGTGGCATACGACATCGACCAAGCCGAACTGCCCTTTGTGATTGGGACGATTGCTGGCGACGACACCGTGTTGGTGGTATTGGAAGAGAATGCCGATCGCGCTCAGGTCCTGGATGCCATATCGTCGGTTTCCTTCAATCTTTAATATTTGGAATCTATCAATTCAATACAGGAAAACTATGGATAACAAGAAGTTCTATCTGTCATCGACGGACAAAAAGATTGCAGGCGTATGCGGTGGTTTGGCCGAATATTTCGAGGTAGATGCCCTGATCATACGTGTTTTGTTCCTTGCCGCTATTTTGGAGTTTGGAACAGGTCTGTTGGCATACTTCGTTCTGTGGATACTTGCACCCAAAAGATATTAAAAGACTATGGATAATCAACTGAAGCAAATAGGACAGCGCTTGCGTGGATTGCGTGAAGTGCTCGACCTGACGGCACAGGAAGTTGCCGACACTTGTGACATTTCCCTTGAAAAGTACGAACTCATCGAGCGTGGAGAGTTGGACATCACCATCTCTAACTTGATGAAGATAGCCAAGAAATATGGTGTGAGTGCCGATGCTTTGATGTTTGACGAAGAGCCTCACATGCGATCTTATTCCGTAGTGCGCAAGGGTCAGGGCATGAGCGTAGAGCGTACTAAAGCCTACAAGTATCAGAGCCTGGCAAGTGGCTTTGCTCACAGGAAAGCCGAAGTGTTCATCGTCACAGTCGAACCGAAGCCAGAGGCAAATGTCGTGTACAAGAACACGCATCCTGGGCAGGAGTTCAACCTCGTGCTGGAGGGTGCAATGGAACTTTACATTGGTGACAAGACCATCGAACTCTACGAGGGCGATTCCATCTATTTCGATTCCTCCATTCCTCATGGCATGAAGGCCCAGGGAGAGAAGGCAGTTCGTTTTCTGGCATTTACAGTAGAATAGGTATTTAGGTATTAAGGTATGGTAGAAAGATTTTTACGGCAGACGAAGTTCGAGTCTGTAGAGGACTATAGAGAACATCTGGAATTTATTGTGCCAGAGCGGTTTAACTTTGCCTACGACGTGATGGACGTGTGGGCAGAGGAAGAGCCTGACAAACTGGCTTTGTTGTGGACCAACGACGAAGGTGTAGAGATACGAACCACGTTTGGTCAACTGAAGACCCAGACCGATCAGGCAGCCTCTTACCTGCAATCGCTGGGCATTGGCAAGGGCGACCCTGTGATGCTCATTCTCAAGCGCAGATACGAGTGGTGGGTGGTCATGCTGGCTTTGCACAAACTGGGTGCTGTCATCATCCCTGCCACACACATGCTCACGCGTCACGATGTGGTATATCGTAATACAAGGGCTTCGATAAAAGCCATCATTTGTGTCGATGACCAGTATGTAACCACGCAGGTCAGTGCTGCCATGAACGAGAGTCCTACCGTGAAGACGCTTATAGCCGTTGGCGACCACGTGCCTGAGGGTTATCACGACTACCTTCGTGAAGTCGACAAAGCCCCGCAGTGGAGGCGTCCGGAACACGTCAACGAGAACAGCGACACCATGCTCATGTACTTCACTTCCGGAACCAGTGGCGAACCCAAGATGGTGGCTCACGACTACCTCTATGCCTTGGGCCATCTGACGACGGGCTTCTTCTGGCACAACCTGCACGAGGGTTCACTGCACCTGACTGTGGCCGACACGGGTTGGGGTAAGGCCGTCTGGGGTAAGTTCTATGGCCAGTGGTTCTCTGGTGCAACCGTTTTTGTCTTCGACCACGAGAAATTCAATGCCGACACACTCCTGCGACAGATTGAACGATACCGAGTGACTTCGTTCTGTGCACCACCAACCATCTATCGCTTCATGATTCGTGAGGATTTGTCGCGTTACGATCTCTCTTCATTGGAATATTGCACGACAGCCGGAGAAGCCCTCAATCCTGCAGTTTTCGAGAAATTCTATGAGAAGACGGGCATACGGATGATGGAAGGCTTTGGCCAGACGGAAACCACCATGACGCTTGGCACTATGCCCTGGATGAAACCCAAACCCGGTTCTATGGGAATGCCCAATGCACAGTACGACATCGACCTGCTGAAACCCGACGGCACTTCGTGTGAGGATGGTGAGAAGGGCGAGATTGTGGTGCGCGTGGGTGACACAAAGCCCATAGGCCTGTTCAAGGAGTACTATCGTGATGAGGCTCTGACCCAGGAGGCTTGGCACGATGGCATCTATCATACTGGCGACATGGCTTGGCGTGACGAGGATGGCTATTACTGGTTCGAAGGCCGTATCGACGATGTCATCAAGTCCTCGGGCTATCGCATTGGTCCTTTCGAGGTGGAGTCGGCTCTGATGACCCATCCGGCAGTGGTGGAGTGTGCCATCACGGGTGTTCCCGACGAAGTTCGTGGAATGGTTGTCAAGGCTACTGTCGTGCTTGGTCGCGAGTGGAAGGACAAGGCTGGCGATGCCCTTGTCAAGGAACTGCAGGAACACGTTAAGCGTGAGACGGCACCTTACAAATATCCTCGCATCGTGGAGTTTGTCGATGAGTTGCCCAAGACCATCAGTGGCAAGATCCGACGTGTCGAGATTCGTAAGAAGGACAGCCAGGGTTAAGAAAACAACATTTCAAAGAACGCGAAAGCCGAGAGCAATCAAGCGAGGAGCTCAACTCGTTGAATTGCCGAGATACTTCGTATCTCAAACTTTACCTCAAAGTTACGAATTATTTTTGAGATGACCCCAAAAACAGCCCTCGCGGGGGCTTCCGAGCGAAAGATTTTTTGAAAGAGGCGTATAATGCATTGATAACCAAATGTTTAGTGTTTATTCGATGTCATTTTTTCTTTTCACTACGATTACAGATTACAGATTACAGTTTTGTAGGGGACAGTTGTGTAGAAGTGGATTTTGAACTTACTATATATATATTATATATATAATATATATATAGTAAAATTTATAAGTTATAAATTATAAGTAAAGTGTGTTGAGCAGCAATACTACCGAGAGGTGAATAGCACATAAGAAAACTGTAATCTGTAATCTGTAATCATTGTTTGTCTTTTCCTGATTTTGGTTAATCTCGTTTTTTCAAAAAGCGCCCATTTCATCGAAGAAATTATAGACTCACCCCCTGCCCCTACAACCTCTCCCCGACCCTCTCCAAAGGGAGAGGGAGGGGGATTTCCTGAGAAATATGACCCTCAAAATAGGCATAATTGTGTGCCAAAAGTGATAAAAAGACTGAAAAAAAACCACAATACGCCCATAAATCTTCAAAAGATTCCGAAAAGGAAGAGGTTTTTTCTTAGAAAGACTTCCCACAAAAACGGTGTTCTGGGGATGTTCTTTGTTCGGAAAATGCAATGGATGACAGAAAATCCTGACCATAATGTTGGTCAGGATGCTACTCGAATTCCGTTTAAGAGCGTATTTTCGTGCTATTTTTTGGGGCTTTTTCCCTTCGCTATGAACTCATTTGCCCTTTGCAAGGCAACATCGATGTGCGGACAGATGTGATCGGGATTCATTTTTTGATAGAATCCAGCCTTTTCCAACTGGCTGTGTACTTTAGGCGTAACACCAGAGAGAATGACATGCACGCCGTCGGCATGATTCATCTCGATGAGGTTCGAAAGGTTGTGAATGCCCGTGCTATCGATAAACGGAACCTTACGCATGCGTATGATCTGCACTTGGGGTTTGCGCCCGTGGTCGAGAGCACCCATCAGGTCGTCGAACTTGTTGGCAATGCCGAAGAAGTAAGGACCATTGATTTCATAAACGGCACATCCCTTGGGAATCTGCAGGTGTTCGTCGCTCAACTGCATGTCGGCCTCCTCTGTCGGGTCTATTTCGTCCTTGATGACAGAGATTTCGGTGGTCTCCATTACACGTGTGATGAAGAGTGCACATGCGATGATGAGCCCTATCTCGATGGCAATCGTAAGGTCGAATATGACGGTGAGCAGGAAGGTGACCATGAGCACTGTGACATCGCTCTTGGGATTCTTCAAGAGACCACGGAAAGCACGCCATCCGCTCATATTGTAACTGACAATGACCAGAACGGCGGCAAGCGAAGCCATGGGGATGTATTCGGCATAGGGCATCAAGAGCAGGAGTATGAGCATGAGGACTAGGGCATGGATGAGTCCTGCCACAGGCGTGCGACCACCGTTGTTGATGTTCGTCATCGTGCGTGCAATAGCACCAGTTGCAGGTATGCCTCCGAAGATGGGAGTCACCATGTTGGCAATGCCTTGTGCGATAAGCTCTGTGTTCGAGTCGTGACGGTCGGAGATGGCACCATCGGCAACAGTGGCAGAGAGCAGGCTCTCGATGGCCCCAAGGATGGCTATCGTGAAGGCTACGGGCATGAGTTGCTGCACCATCTTAAAGGTGATGCTTGGAACCTGCATGGGAGGCAGTTGGGCTTGAATCTGGAAGCGGTCGCCAATGGTGTCGATGCCCGTAATGCCAAACTGATTCTTCATGACCAGAACTGCCGCTGTGCCCAGCAAAATGCACCACAACGAACCCGGAATCTTGTTCAGTACAGGCACAGAACGCAAAGCACGAGGTGATACAACGATAATGATGATGCCCACGACGGCCACAATGAAGTTCCATAGGTTAAACGAACGGATGTTCTGGGCGTAGCACACCCATTTGCCAATGAAGTCGCCAGGCGTTTTCAGTGGGATGCGTATCAGTTCGCCTCCTTCCGTCGTTGCCTCCTGTGTCAGTCCCAGCACATCGCCCATCTGCGTAGTGAAGATGGTGACGGCAATACCTGCCGTGAAGCCAATGATGATGGGGTAGGGAATGAACTTGATGACAGCACCCAGACGGAACATTCCGAGTCCGATGAGGATGACGCCTGCCAGCATCGTGGCTACCAAGAGGCCTTGAAGTCCGTAGTCGGGATTGTTGACAATGCCATAGATGATAACGATGAAAGCACCAGTAGGACCACCTATCTGCACCTTCGTTCCTCCTAACAGCGAGATGATGAAACCGGCAATGATGGCCGTGATAATGCCCTTCTCGGGTGTCACACCCGATGCAATGCCGAATGCAATAGCCAGCGGAAGGGCTACAATGCCCACAATGATGCCTGCCAAAAGGTCCTTGGCAAAGGTCTCTTTGTCATATTTCTTCAGGGTTTCGAGAATTCTGGGTTTGAGTGTCATAATCGTTCTTCGTTATAATTTGAGTACAAAGGTCGACATAAATTATGAATTGTGAATTGTGAATTATGAATTATTTTGTATATTTGCACGAGATATTGACCAAAGTCAATGTGTTAGCATGGTTATTGGTGCAAGAATCGATGAATTCTAACTTGTTAAATTAAATAAATAGTATTATGTTTGAAGGACAACCCAAAGGACTTTATGCCCTTGCCCTTGCCAATACGGGTGAACGTTTTGGCTACTACACCATGCTTGCGGTGTTTGCGCTCTTCCTGAGAGCCAATTTTGGTCTCGATCCTGCTTGGGCAGGCGAGATCTACAGTGATTTCCTCATGCTTGTCTATTTCCTGCCCGTCGTGGGTGGATGGATGGCCGACCGCTTCGGTTATGGTCGTATGGTCACCATAGGCATTCTCATCATGTTTGTGGGCTATCTGTTGCTGTCGTTCCCCTTCGGAGGCGACAAGTTTGCCCTCATCGTCATGTTGCTCGCCTTGCTGTTCATCAGTCTGGGAACAGGCCTGTTCAAGGGCAACCTGCAAGTGATGGTAGGAAATCTCTACGACGACCCCAAGTATGCCTCAAAGCGCGATGCAGGCTTCTCTCTCTTCTACATGGCCATCAACCTTGGTGCTCTCTTTGCACCTACTGCCGCTGTGAAGATTAAGGAGTGGGCAGAGACCTCATTGGGTTATTCGTCGAACGATGCCTATCACTTCTCATTTGCTGTAGCATGTGCCTCTCTGGTGCTCTCTATCATTATTTATTATGCCACACGCAGCACCTTCCGCCACACCGAAGGCAAGGAAGTGTCGAAGGTTAAGAGCGAACAGGCAGTGGAAACTGCAACGCCTGCTGCTGAGAACAAGGACGGCGTTTCCGACCGCGAGCGCATCATTGCACTGTGTCTGGTGTTTGCCGTTGTCATCTTCTTCTGGATGGCCTTCCATCAGAACGGTCTCTCTCTGACCTACTTTGCCGATGAGTTCACGGCTAAGTCATCTGAAGGCTTGCAGAGCATGTGCTTCGATGTATGGAATCTCGTGGCCATCATCTTCATTGTCTATGCTGGCTTCTCCTTCTTCCAGAGCAAGACCACGAAGGCAAAGTCCATCTCTGCCCTTGTCGTGACTGCCGCTTTGGTGTTCCTGGGTTGGAAGTACTCTCGCGTTAGTGGTTCCATCGACATCAGTGCACCCATCTTCCAGCAGTTCAACCCCTTCTATGTTGTGGCTCTGACGCCGTTCTCTATGCTCATCTTCAGTTCGTTGGCCAATAAGGGCAAAGAACCCAGTGCACCTCGCAAGATTGCCTATGGTATGCTTGTTGCTGCCTCTGCCTTCCTGATCATGATGGTGGCTTCAATGGGATTGCTCACGCCTAACGAACAGAAGGTTGCAGGCGATGCTGCATCGTTTGTTTCGCCCTACTGGCTCATTGGCACTTACCTCATCCTCACCTTTGGTGAGTTGCTTCTCTCGCCTATGGGCATCTCCTTCGTATCGAAGGTTGCTCCTGCCAAGTACAAGGGCTTGATGATGGGTGGATGGTTTGTGGCAACAGCCATTGGTAACAAGCTTGTAGGCGTGGGTGGATACCTCTGGGGTGACATTCCTCTCACCATCGTTTGGGGCGTCTTCATTGCCGTCTGCGTCGTTGCAGCCCTCTTCATGTTCGCCATGATGAAGCGTCTGGAGAAGGTATGCTAAGGTCTTGAACTTTAGATTTATAGTTTCATTTGACACCTCGAATTAAAGGCTTTACTATGGGCAGCATTGCTGCCGCATCCTACGGCCTGAATCCGCTCTTTGCCCTCCCTCTCTATCAGGAGGGTATGGGGGCGGATTCGGTCCTTTTCTTTCGCTATGCGTTTGCCATCCTGATGATGGCTGTGATGATGAAGGCACGTCGTATGGACATGCGTGTGCATAGGCGTGACTGGTTTCCTCTGGCCGTCTTTGGCCTACTGTTCTCTGCCAGCAGTTTGTTCTTGTTCCTTAGTTATAAGTACATGGACGCGGGCATTGCATCCACCATATTGTTCATGTATCCCGTCCTTGTGGCCATCATCATGGCCTTGTTCTTTGGCGAACGGGCATCGGCACTCACGTGGGTGTGCATCCTGCTGGCCTTCGGTGGCATACTGCTGTTGACCAAGACCAGCACAGGGGCTACGGTCTCACTCTTTGGTGTGACATTGGTTCTGCTTTCGTCATTGTCCTACGCCATCTACATTGTGGGAGTCAACCATTCGTCCATAGTGCGTATGCCTTCTCAGAAACTCACCTTTTATGCGCTTTCGTTTGGCATCCTCATCTATGTGGTTCGCACGCGGGGGCTCACCGAACTCCAGTTGCCTCAGACGGCACTGGGCTGGATGTGTGCCTTCTGTCTGGCGTTGTTCCCTACCATCATCTCGTTGGTGGCCATGACCATCAGCATCCGTAAGATTGGCTCCACCTCGGCTGCCATCTTAGGCGCTTTGGAACCCATCACGGCTTTGCTCGTGGGCACGCTGGTCTTTGGCGAACGGCTGACGGTGCGCATCTGCCTGGGCGTTGTGCTCATCCTGACTGCTGTCACCCTGCTCATTGCGGGAAAGAAAATCTATTATATCATTCGTGCTAAACTCTCACCTCATCATGCCCTACACTGAACACTATAGCCAATCAGAAGAGTATCGTCGTGAGGAACTTCTTCGTGTGATTGAACGGGCCATAGGTCGCCTGACTTTGCAGGAACTCGAAGCCCTCTACTACGATATGTCAACCAAGAACTATATCCACGACAGCCTATGAAGCGCATCCTCTTTGCTTTGTTCTTCCTGTGGCCTCTCGTGGCAATGGCACAGAATGGTCGGACGGAATCGAAGATTTCCTACATCGAGAGCACACCCTCGTGGTACATTGTCTACGACGAGAATGGCAAGCGTGTCCGTTCGTTTAGCACCAGTCAAGGGCGTCTTGTAGCCTATTCCTCGGAGTTCTACATCATTCAGGTTGGCAATTCGTGGTACTACACCTACAATCCTCAGGGCAAGCGTCTCTACTCCTTCAGTGTGGCCTCCACGGGTGAGATTCTCTCCTGTTCAGGCGACACTTTCACCAGTCGATGGGGTTCGTGGATCATCACTTGGCGCAAGGATGGCAAGCGACTGGGTTCGCGTTCCTCTTCATCGCGATAGGGAGACCATTCTTGCTCCGCTCTGCTACGCAAGCGTCTCCAGTTGTCGCCGAGCGGACCATTGACCATTTTTTGCTCCGCTTTGCTACGCAAGCGAAGACCTTTGGTTCGGTCGGTTAACCATTGAAGCGCCTGCAGGCTTTGCCTGTGGGTGCTTTTTCTTTGCCTGTCGAACCCTTATTTTGAGTGCTTTGAACCCTATTTATTACCTATTTAATCCCTTATTCAGGGTGTTTTGAACCCAATTTATTACATATTAATCCCTTATTCAAGGTGTTTTGAACCCTTATTCTTACTTTTTGAGCCCTTACTCGATGCCTCTCGAACCCTTATTCATCGTTCATCGAACCCTTATTCAATGCCTCTCGAACGCTTGTTCGACGTCATTCGAACCTTTACCCTAATTATTCCTCATAAATGACGGAGTAAAATGAAGCCGAAAGATGCTTCGCTTTGGACTTTTTCCTTGTTGAAATGTTAAATAAATGTTAAAAAAGTGTTAAAATCACAAAAACACTTGCATGTTTAATTTACTTTGTACTACCTTTGCAGTGTCCTATCAAACTATTACACTAAAACAATAGGACAAATGAAAGTAAAAATTAGAGCGAAAATAAATAGTTAAACATTAAAACATAAATTCGAAAAGCTATGATTAATATTAAAGATGTAACATTCGGCTACAGTTCTTCGGCAAAGGTGCTGGAGGACTTCTCGCTTCAGTTTCAGGACGGAGGCGTGTATGGACTGCTTGGCAAGAACGGAACAGGAAAGAGCACACTGCTCTATCTCATCACGGGTTTGCTTCGTGCACAGAAAGGAAGTGTGGAGGTCGATGGCGTGGATGCTCGCGATCGTAATGCCGAGATACTCTCTGAAATCTTCATCGTGCCAGAGGAGTACGACCTGCCTGCCATCAGCCTTACTAGTTATGTAAAAGCCATCAAGGCCTTCTATCCCCGTTTCAGTGACGAATTGCTGGAAAAGTGCCTGCGTGAGTTCGAGATGCCTACCGAGGTCAATCTGGGCAGTCTCTCTATGGGTCAGAAGAAGAAGGTGTACATCTGCATCGCTCTGGCCGCAAACACCAAGTATCTGTTGCTCGACGAACCCACCAACGGACTCGACATCCTCTCGAAGAGCCTCTTCCGCAAGGTGGTGGTTGCAGGCATGAGCGAGGAAAAGACGCTCATCATCAGTACTCACCAAGTGCACGATGTAGAGCTGTTGCTCGACCATGTGGTCATCATCGATCGCAATCGCGTCCTGCTCGACCAGAAGCTGGAGGAAGGCGACGATGCACCCATCGACATTGAGAAGTTGTTCATCGACACACTGACAAATGCCTGACCACTGAGATAAAGAAAAACTCGCAGTTAGCCGTTAAACCTTTAAACGCTTAAACTTTTAAACTTTACAAATATGAACTTCAATAGATTTATGAATGTAGCGCGTTACAACTTTGCCATCAATCGCGCACAATATACGAAGCTGGCATTTAGCCTCTTCCTGGTTATGTCCCTGCCTCTCTTGATATTCATCCTGAAGACCATCTGGGTGTTTGGTGTCACACACAATACCGAGTGGGCTCTGGCCAGCATGCCAGGTGCCTCGATGGGTAACTGGATGACGATGTGCTTCGTCTTTGCTTGGCCCATCCTTGCTGGATACACCTTCCACAACCTGCTGACCAAGCAGTCGCGCATCAAGGAACTAACCCTTCCTGCCTCGAACGCAGAGAAGTTCCTCTTCCACGCACTGATGACCATCGGAGGTGCCTTCCTGGCCTATGTAGTCAGTTATTTCCTGATCGATATCCTGCAGTACCTCTATGTAGGCATCGTCTTTGGTTTCTCTAATGCCGAATGGGTTTCCTATTCTCCTATCTTCTTTGACTCGGCAAATGCTACTTCGTCCATATTCGGTGAGAATGTTTCGTTCTGGTTCACTGTGCTTGCCGACTTATACTTGATAGCCTTCGTTTCCACATTCGTGCTGGGCAATGCCGTCAAATACAAGCACAATGTGCTGTGGACCTATGCCTTCCACTGGATGCTCGGTTTCTTGAGCATGATGTGTATGGGCCTTATCATCCCTCTTCTCAAGGACATTGACTGGTCTTGGATTCAAGACTTCGATCCCGATAAGGCCGGTACTTGCATCAAGGTGGGTGCAACCCTGTTCCTCTCTCTCGTCACCGTCTTCTGCTGGTGGATGTCCTATCGCCTCTATTGCCGTGCTCAAATCACCACAAAGCGCAATAAGTAGCCTCCTCCTACTCCCCAAAGGGAGATCCTGAGCGTATAATGAATTGTGAATTATAAATTATGAATTGAACTAAGATGGATTTCAAGAATCAAAAAGCCATATATCTGCAGATTGCAGAACGCATCATGGACCAGATTCTCTCCGGTCAATACCCTGAGGGAGGCAAGTTGCCCAGCGTTCGCGACTATGCTGCCGAGGTGGAGGTCAACGTCAACACCGTTGCCCGCAGCTTCGAGTGGTTGCAGAATCAGGATGTTGTAGTTACCCGGCGTGGTTTAGGGAATTTTGTGAATGAAGGTGCTCGTCAGATTGTCCTTGAACTCCGCAAGCGTGAGTTCTTCAACGAGCAAGTTCCAGAATTCTTCCGTACCATGAAGACTTTGGGTGTCACCCTGAATGAGATAGTATCATATAGTGTCTAAAATCAATATTAGAATAAATAAGATTATGAAAACAAGTTTCTTTTCGTCAGTCGCTATGCTGGCAGTAGCTCTTCTCTTCGCAAGTTGCGATCCGAAACCTGTGATGACAGAGGTTCCCTATACCAAACTGCAGAATTATTTCTTCCGCAACGATGCACAGATTCCGACGAATCCCAAGATTGATACCAAGGAACAATTCGACAGCCTCTTCGGCATGGCTCCGGTGATGGGTGCGGACGGAAAGCCTACGCCCGTGGATTTCGAACGCCAGTTTGTAATCTCAGTCGTCCTGCCGGTTACGAACCAACAGACGGAGTTGTACGGCGAGCATTTGTATGCTTATAAGGACCTGCTCGGAAAGTCGAATCTCTATTTCTGGTACAGTGCGAATCGTGGCAGCGACACACTCTCCTACACGATGCAGCCCATCCTGCTCATTGCCGTCGACCGCCAGCACGATGCCGAGTATATATCCCTCAAGGAGGTCGTCGATGAGTGATAACCAAGTATTCATATAACAAATAAAAACCATAACATCATGAAAACTCGTAGTATTCTTTCCGCCCTTGTGCTGCTCGCAGCAGCATTCTCCTTCACCAGTTGCGATGATACAGTGAACAAACTGACCTCTATGGTTATGGACAAATCGATCGTGTATGAACGCGAAGATACGGAGAAGTGGGGCGAAGTGATAGATCGCGACCTCGACCTTCCAACGTTCAGTGCAATTGACGCCTCTGGAGCAGTGGCCATCGTCTTTGCCCAAGACAGCATCTGTTCCGTTCGTGCTCATGGTAATGAGAAATGCCTTGATGCCTACAGGTTTGAGGTAAGAAAGAACGAACTGGAAGTGAAACTTAAAAAGGGAGCTGACAGGATTAACAGGAACACTCCGGGCGTCATCCTTTATGTTACTGCACCCTCTCTGACTGATGTGGAGATTGCTGGCGGTGGTAAGATAGAGATGCAAGGCAATATAGAAATGCCTGGCAAGATGGATATAGAACTGGCCGGAGCAGGTATCCTTGACGTCGATACCCTCTCAGTCGAAGACCTTGATTTGACTGCAAACGGTGCCGTGAGATGCAATATTGCCAAACTGACGGCAAAGAACGACGTCGAAATCGAAGTCAATGGTGCAGGCGAATTCAATGCTAATCTCTTCTGCAATGAACTCAATGTGGAATTCAATGGTGCAGCAAGCGGTGTCATCAGCGGTGAGTGCAACAACTACAACTGCGAAAACAACGGTGCCTGCAAGATTGATTTCTCTAACATGAAGACAAAATAGTAACAATGATTCATCTCACAAACATTCATAAGACGTATCAGGGTGCTCAGCCACTGCATGTTCTGAAGGGCATTGACCTGCACATCGGAAAGGGTGAGTTCGTGGCCATCATGGGCGCATCAGGCTCTGGCAAGTCGACACTGCTGAACATACTGGGCATCCTGGACGATTATGACGAAGGTGAATATCGCTTGGATGGTACGCTCATCCGCAATCTCTCCGAGACGCGTGCTGCCGACTATCGCAATCGCATGATCGGCTTCATCTTCCAGAGCTTCAACCTGATTGGTTTCAAGGATGCTATGGAGAATGTGGCATTGCCGCTATTCTATCAGGGCGTAAGCCGCAGGAAGCGCAATCAGTTGGCTATGGAGTATCTGGAAAAGGTGGGTCTGCGTGAGTGGGCTCACCACCTTCCTAACGAGTTGTCGGGAGGTCAGAAACAACGTGTGGCCATTGCTCGTGCACTCATCACACAGCCTCGAATCATCCTTGCCGATGAACCCACGGGTGCTCTCGATAGTAAGACCTCTCTGGAGGTGATGCAACTGTTGAAGAAACTGCACGAACAGGGTATGACCATTATCGTGGTGACGCACGAGAGCGGAGTGGCCTATCAGGCAGAGAAGATTGTACACATCAAGGACGGACAGATAGAAAGCATCGAAGTGAACGACGGTTCTGCCCATACGCCTTTTGGAGTGGACGGAGTGATGAAGTGATGGAACAGCGAGAGAAAAGCCAAAACTTGTTTGGGCTTTTCCGAGTCGCGACAGAACTAGACCGAAGGTCAAGTAATGAAATGAATTATGCATTGTGAACTGTGCATTGTGAATTGATAGTATGTTTGAACTTTTACACGAAATACAAGGAACGCTTAGGCGCAATCTGATGCGCACCATTGCTACGGGCTTTGCCGTAGTGAGTGGATTGTTCCTGCTCATCGTGCTGCAAGGGGCTGGAAATGGTGTCATCCATTCCTTCCAGTACAACATGGGAGGCTTTGCCTTCGATGCTGTTCATGTCTTTGGTGGAAGAACAACCAAACCTTGGGAAGGTATCAAAGAAGGACGCCTGATTCAGCTTGACGACCGCGACCTGGATATGAGCCGCCGGCACTTCCCTCATCAGATTACCTCTGCCATACCTACTGTCAACTACGAAGGAGTGGTGGCCAGCTATGCGGGTCATCACATCAACAGTACCACTATGGTGGGTGTCTATCCCGAATATGCCGTCTCGCAGGCGGTGGAGATGCTGGAGGGTCGCTTCATCAACAACATCGATATGACCGAGAAACGCAAAGTGTGCGTGATGGGCAATAACAGTTGCAAGGACCTCTTTAAGGAAGCGGGTTCTGCTATTGGCAAAGGTGTGGAATTGGGAGGCATATTGTACACCGTAGTTGGTGTCTACAAGACGAATGAGATGTTTAGTGGCAGTAATTTCTATGTTCCCTATACGACGTTGTGCACCATCTACAATAAGGGCCGTTTCATCGATGAACTGACCATGAACACGCACAACATCCCTACGGATTCGGCAATGCAACTGTTCATCAATGAATACATTCGTGCCACCAGTCACATCCATTCCTTCGATCCAACGGACGATCGTGCCTTGTGGATCTGGAACCAGGCTGGCGATAACATACAAATGCAACGTGCTATGAGCATCCTGAACAAGGCTTTCTGGATTCTGGGATTGCTGACGTTGCTGAGTGGCGTTGTCAGTGTGAGCAACATCATGCTCATCAGCGTCAAGGAACGCACACGCGAGTTCGGTATTCGTCGGGCCATAGGTGCACGCCCTTGGAACATCATTTCGATGGTGGTGCTGGAGAGTGTCGTCATAACTGCCATCTTTGGCTACATAGGCATGTTGCTGGGCATCTTCTTCTGTGAATGGATGGATGCTACTGTGGGCAATCAGGTCATGGACATGGGCATCTTCCAAGCCAGGTATTTTGTTGACCCGACGGTTGACCTGCACACTTGTGTCCAAGCCACCATAGTGATTATTGTTGCTGGTGCGCTGGCAGGTTTCTTCCCTGCTCGCAAGGCCGTGAAAGTGAAAGCTATAGATGCTTTGAGAAGTGCATGATTCACAATTTGTTTGTGCTAAATGTAAGTCACAAATAAGCAAATAGCTCAATAAATAGTAAATAGTAAATCGTCAAATCGTAAATGAAGTTAATCGACGCTGACTTGTGGGAGGAAATCTTCGACTCCCTTCGTAAGAATCGCACGCGTACGTTCCTGACGGCCTTCGGCATCTTCTGGGGTGTGTTCATGCTCATCCTCCTGATGGGTGGAGGCAGAGGACTTGAGACGATGTTAGGCGAGAACTTTGCTGGTGCTGCCTCTAATGCGGGATTCATGATATCCAATACCACAAGCGAACCCTATAAAGGCTTTCGCAGTGGCAGAGTCTGGCATTTGGAATATGACGATGTGGCACGCATCCGTAACACTGTGCCAGAGATAAGCATCGTCACTCCTACCATTCGTCAGTGGGGCGCAAGGGCTTTGGCAAACGACAAGTCTTGCGGTGTTTCCGTAATTGGTCAGTATGCTGATTATGCTAAGGTCGACAATCCCAAGATGAAGTATGGGCGTGCAGTCACGGATGCTGATGGCATTCAGCTTAGAAAGGTGTGCGTGATAGGTAGTCGTGTGGCAGAAGAACTGTTTCCAGACACAGAGAACCCGTGTGGAGAGTTCCTTCGCATCGACAGCATTAACTATTGTGTCATAGGCGTTAGTGGAAAGGGCTCGGGAGGCATTAATATCGGAGGCAATCCCGAAACCACAGTCTATCTGCCCTACGAGACTATGCGTCAGATGTATAACAGAGGCAATGAGGTGGACATTTTGGCACTGGTGGCAAAGGATGAGTATCCCATGTCTGAAGTACAGTACAAGGTAGAGTCTCTGCTGAAACGCGTCCACATGATTCATCCCGATGACACGCAAGCTATCGTGAAAGTGAACACAGAAGCCATCTTCAGCATGATCGACAGCCTGTTTGCAGGCGTTAGCATCTTGGTGTGGATGATTGGTCTGGGAACATTGCTTGCTGGTGCCATAGGTGTGAGCAACATCATGGTGGTAACAGTGAAGGAGCGCACAACCGAGATAGGAATCCGCCGTGCTATCGGTGCTACGCCGAAGGACATCCTGACAATGGTGATGAGTGAGAGCATAGTGCTAACGCTAATAGCGGGAATGAGTGGGATAACTATGGCTGTCGGCATCCTGCAAGTGATGGAGAATGCCACTCATGCAGAGTATCCTTCGGCATTGTTCCAGATCTCATTCGGAGTGGCTGTAGGTGCATCGCTTCTGCTTACCGTATTGGGTATACTTGCCGGTTTGGCTCCTGCCATCCGTGCTATGAACATAAAACCAGTGGATGCAATGCGTGAAGAATAATCCGATAATTCAGAGAATTCCGCATAATCCGAGTAACCGAAAAATCAGAATAATCAGAAATAATATGAAAAAGTTCATTAAGTGGTCAGTTATTGCGTTGGTGGCTGCCATATTTGTAGGAACGTTTGTCTTCCTCTATCAGAAATCACGCCCAAAGGAGAAGGTTTACGAGGTCTCCACAGTACAAGTGAAGGATTTGGAGAAATCCACCATCGTCACGGGAAAGATAGAACCGCGCGATGAGGTCAACATCAAGCCTCAGATTTCGGGTATCATTGCCAATCTGTACAAGGAACCTGGACAGATGGTGAAGAAGGATGAAATCATTGCCAAAGTGAAGGTGATTCCCGATATGGGAAGCCTGAACAGTGCGGAAAATCGTGTACGTCTGGCAGAGATTAACCTTGCGCAGGCAGAGACTGATTTCCAGCGTATGGAAAAACTTTACCAGGACAAGGTGGTGAGTGCAGAAGAATACGAGAAGTCGCAAGTGGCTCTGAAGCAGGCCAAGAGCGAAATGATTAACAGTAAGGATGCGCTCAACATCGTGCGTGAAGGTATCTCACTGAGCAATGCCAAGATGAGTACGACACTGGTGCGTTCTACCGTCGACGGACTGATTCTGGACATTCCTGTCAAAGTGGGTAACTCTGTGATTCTCAGTAACTCGTTCAACGACGGTACCACCATTGCCACTGTGGCTGATATGTCGAATCTCATCTTCCATGGGAACATCGACGAGACTGAGGTGGGTCGCATCATCGAGGGCATGCCCGTTACCATCACGGTTGGTGCTGTTCAGAATCTGAAGATTCCTGCCCGTTTGGAGTACATCTCGCCTAAGGGACGTGAGACCAATGGTGCCAATCAGTTCGAGATTAAGGCGGCTTTGGCAGTGCCCGACACCGTCAACCTGCGTTCTGGCTATGGTGCCAATGCCGAGATTGTGCTTGATCGCGTCAAGAAGGCCATCTGCGTGCCTGAGGCCGCATTGGAGTTTTCTGGCGACAGCACTTTCGTCTATGTGCTTACCGATTCCGTACCCCGACAGAAGTTCCTTCGTCGTCAGGTCGAGACGGGCTTGAGCAATGGCATCGATATTGAGATTCGCAGTGGAGTGAAAGTGGGAGAGAAGGTTCGTGGAATCCTAAAGGAGGACAAGAAGTAATGCTTAATGCATAATTCAAAATTCAATATTGTTATGAAACGCATCGTGTTTGCAGCAGTGACTTTGATTCTTCACTCTTCATTCTTCATTTTTCACTCCCACGCCCAGCAGGCTCACGAGTGGACGTTGACAGAATGCATTCAGTATGCACTTGCCCACAACCTCAACATCAAACAGCAGGAGGACAATGTGCGACAACAGGAGATTGCGCTAAGCACTTCTCGCAACAGCCGTTTGCCTGACCTTAACGGAAGCATAGGCGAGAACTTCAGTTTTGGTCGTGCGTTGACTGTGGACAATACCTATCAGAACCGTAATACGCAGAACACCAGTTTCAGTCTGGGTACAAGTGCGCCTCTCATCACGGGCGGACGCATTCCTGCTGACATCAAGATGCATCGTCTCAATCTTCAGGCTGCCCTGCAGGACTATGAACATGCTCGTGAGAATGTCATGCTTGGTGTGACTTCGGCTTATCTCGAGGCCATCTATCAGAAGGATATGGTGGCTGTGGCTGAGCGTCAGGTGGAACTGAGTCAGGCACAGGTTCACAGAATGGAACTGCTCTTCCAGAACGATAAGGCTTCGGAGGCCGAACTGTCTCAGATTCGTTCTACCCTAAGCAGTGATGAACTCTCGTTGACTCAACAGCAGAACAGTTACATGCTTGCCCTTTTGGAACTGTCACAACTTTTGGAACTGGAGACTCCTGATGGTTTTGATGTGGTTCGTCCTTTGGTAGAACAGGTTAAGGGTAGTGACTTGCCTTCTCCAGACCTTGTATATAGTGAAGCCGTAGGCATTAAACCGCAGATTCAGGCCGAACAAACTCGTTTGCAGAGTGCCGAGAAGGGTGTGCAGGTGGCCAAGAGTGCGCTTTATCCCTCGCTATACTTCAATGCAGGCATCGGAACCAGCTACTACAACACTTCCGGCTATGCCACAACGGGCTTCGGTCCCCAGCTTCGTGATAATTTCAACCAGTATTTCGGTGTGTCTCTTTCCGTTCCCATCTTCAATCGTCTGTCCACTCGCAACAATGTGCGTTCGGCTCGTTTGCAAGTTCATGCGCAGGAAGTCAGGTTGGAACAGGCGAAGAAGACACTATATAAGGAGATTCAGCAGGCCTATTACAACGCTGTTGCCGCCAGCCGTCAGTGCGAGAGCAGTGATGTTGCACTCTCGAGTGCCCTTACGGCAATGAATCTCATGCAACGCAAATATGAGAATGGTAAGGCCACTGCTACAGAGTTTCAGGATGCTAAAACCAAGTATATGCGTGCCGAATCGCAACAGATTCAATCGCGCTATACCTATCTCTTCCGACAGAAAATTCTCGACTTTTATCGAGGAAAACAACTGTAATTCGTTTGCAATGGTCTTGCGTGACTAGATTTTCTCGCGTGTGCGCCCGCGGGTACCTTTATTTAATGTATAGAGAGGGTGTTTTTTGTGAAATGAAGAAAAATGATAATATTTTGCAAAAAAGTTCTTAAAATATTTTGTCAGTCCAAAAAAACGCCGTACCTTTGCACCCGCAAACGAGGAAAAAAGCTCAATTGCAAGCGATTTTTGACATATTTCCATAGACAAGAAGTAGTACAAGAAATGAGAATCGAACCGTCGATTCTGAATGCGATAAACGAGTCCGATAATGCCGAGGGCAAACTCAGGTGTGCGCTTTCCTTTTTCTTTGCAAGAAGAAAATAAAAAAAGATAGTACAATGAAGAGTTTGATCCTGGCTCAGGATGAACGCTAGCTACAGGCTTAACACATGCAAGTCGAGGGGCAGCATGAATCAAGCTT
>CADCHQ010000023.1:0-11307 GCA_902801325.1 uncultured Bacteroidales bacterium
AGTGGCGGGGTTCCACCTCTTCCCATTCCGAACAGAGAAGTTAAGCCCGCCCGCGCCGATGGTACTGCTATTGTGGGAGAGTAGGTAGCCGCCGTTTTTCAAATGAAGGAAACCCTTCGGTCCTTGTGGCCGGAGGGTTTTCTGCGTTTTAAAGGCTGCCTGCTCTCACACAGCGCAAATTTGCGCCCTGTGGTTTTTCCCAACGCTTCGTGATTAAACTTCGTGGTGATGTACAAGCACTCGGCTTTAGTCAGGTTGTAGCAGGGAACTCGACGAACAGTACCATAATCGATTCTTATCTCTCGGGACATCAATCCAAATCTGGATTTATGTACTTACCCCCATGCTTCCTTCATGTTTCTGATTGCCTCCAGCACAAGGTTTTATATAGTGACATAGCGATTTCAAGATTGGACGATTTCACAATTTGACGATTGGGAAAGTCTTTTTTATTTATGGTATATTTTCCATCTGGCGTCAAAAAACTTGCAGAAATCGTCGGCAATACAAAATAATTCCGTAACTTTGTTCTCAGTGACCATAGCGATTATTGTTTGTGAAACTATTGAATTAGCACGATGAAGTTACGATAATTTTCGCTAATTACTAAATTTTCAGATAGTTATCATTCGTCTGATTATTAATATGAAACCTATTTCCCAGCGACTCACGCTACGCATTATGATGGTGGTACTAGCAATGATGGCCGTCATTGCCAGTATAGTTTATTTCACCGTCAGTAAGTATATGGAAGACGAGGCCATGCAACGCTTCCAGATTGTGGTGATGAGAGCGCACAGGGAGATACAGCGCAGATTGTCGGATGTCTATGTGGCAAACCTCAATAGCGTACACGAGATTGAGCGCGACATCGATGATCCTGACAAACTGTCCGACCATCTGGAGCGTATCGTTAAACTGAACACAGGCATCGTTAGCTGTGGACTATTGTTCGAGCCCGACTATTATCCTGAAAAAGGCAGATTCTATGCGCCATTCGCCGCCCGCGATACGGCAGGTGTGGTAAGTGTGATGCGTATTGACAGCATATTCCATGACTACATCGCAGAAGACTGGTATGTAGAGCGGATGAAGAGCGATAGTGCCGACTGGTTGGACCCCTACTTCGAGAATCCACTGCTGACGACGAATATAGCGCCCCGCCTGCTGACCACATACGCCACGCCCATCCACAACCATGAAGGACGACCTGTGGCCCTGCTTTGTTCCGATATGTCGCTGGAGGATTTGAGGGAGGATATGCTGCGGAAAGCACGAGACGCGAACAGGGTATTTGAGAAGCTGCAGCGGCAGCAGTCCTGCATTTGCATCATTGACCAAAACGGTCGCTACATCATCCATCCTGACAAGGAACGCATGCTGAAAGACTCGATTGATGCAAACATCACCTTCGAAGGATGGCAGGGGGCAACATCTGCCACCGTCGGCGGAGTGCCATCGTGGGTTTTCTATCGCAATGTCAGATTCACGGAGTGGACCATTATGCTAGTTGTACCCGAGGATGTGATACAGCAGAACGGACGCATGCTGAACATCATCATCCTGACAGTCATGCTCATCGGTTTGGCTGCAATCTACCTGTTCTGTCGCCAACAAATCAGGAAGGTTACATCCCCCCTGCAAAGCTTTGCCCGTTCGGCAGAAGAGGTGGCTCAGGGGAACTTCAACGCCCCGTTGCCCGACATCAAGCATGATGACGAGATACGCCTTTTGCGCGACTCGTTTGGGAACATGCAGCAGTCGCTCAGCCATTATATCGAAGAACTCAAGACCACGACAGCCCAGAAGTCGGCCATCGAGAGCGAGCTGTCCATTGCCCGGGACATTCAGGAATCGATACTTCCCAATGCCTTCCCCGATTGTGAAGGCCTCAATATGTATGCCTCGATGACTCCCGCCAAGGAGGTTGGTGGCGACCTCTACGACTTTATCCTACGCGACAATCGTCTGTACTTCTGCATCGGCGACGTTGCTGGCAAGGGAGTGCCTGCCGCATTGGTGATGACCACTGTCTGCGGAGCCTTCCGTCTGTTGGCAGAGAGTGAGTCGGAACCTCAGCGTATCGTCAGTCGTATGAACGATATGATGGCCCAAGGCAACGCTATGTCTATCTTCGTCACCTTCTTTGTAGGTGTGCTCGACCTCAAAACCGGGCATCTGCGCTACTGCAATGCCGGACATAAAGTCCCAATTGTCAACACAGAACCCCTTCCTGTCGATAAAAATCTGCCCGTTGGAGCCTTGCCTGACTGGACGTTTACGCAGCAAGAGACAACGCTTGCTCCAGGCACCACGCTCTTCCTCTATACCGATGGTCTCGACGAAGCCGAGAATGCCCAGCGCCAAATGTTTGGCTATGAGCGGATTAATGAAGTGGTGCAGTCCACTTCGCTCGAGCCACAAACCCTCATCAACCAGATGACCGAGGCTGTTGCCCATTTCGTGGGCGACACCGAGCAGAGCGACGACCTTACCATGCTGGCTCTGCAATACTTGTAACATGCCATCAGCATGCCTGTTCCATGCTGGGGAAACAAAAAAAGCGGGCCTTGCGGTCCGCTTTTGCTTTTTATCACTTTTTTGGCACACAATTATGCCCATTTTAAGTCTGATTTCTAAGGAAAGCCCTCTTCCCAACGGGGGGAGCGGGGAGAGGGGCCTTGTTTTTGTCCGTTATTTGCCCTCTTTTATCTAAATTCTCCCCCTATATACTCCCCTCGCTATAAGAGAGGGGCAGGGGGTGAGTCTTTAATTTCTTCGATGAAATGGCCGTTTTTTGGTGTTTTTGTGTCAGTTTTTTATAAAATGTGCCCTAAATACTCCCCTCGCTATAAGAGAGGGGTAAGGGGCAAGAGGATAGGATTTCACGATTTGACGATTTGACGATTTCAGGATTTGACGATTCTTTTAGGAGTAAAGGAGTAAAGGCTGAAATGGGTGTTTTTGAAAGAGGAGGTAGTTAGACACATTAGCAGGGATCGCGGAGGAGAAGAGAGAATCTAAGAATATGAAAGAAAATAAATAAATACTGCCATTTCCTCTCACATTGTTAAAATAATGCGTATATTTAATCCTTCTTCGAAGTCTTTTAGATACTCTCGCTCGACAAAATTGCAAATTTATTTGTCTTTGTGCTCGCTTAATCGTATCTTTGTGCCAAATAATCATGGTACTCTTGGCCTAATGTATAACCCTTAATCCTTTATAACTATGAAAAATCCTCGATATCTTTTGGCATTTCTCTTGCTTTGGGCAGTGAATATTAGTACGTTAGCTACTAATTATTTAGAAACAGTTACCGACAATCAAGGTGTTTCTTATGGCATAATAAAGGAAACTGTTTATTACGTTTATGAGTATTACGCTTTAATTACCTATGCAGAATCCTACGAGTATAGCTTGTCAATTCCCGATAAGGTGACCATGTCGAATGGAGTCGAAGCAACAGTGATAGGTTTCGCAAATGATTTTCATTGTAATTGTCCCTATGTTACATCCTTGTACATCAAGGAAAGTGTTTCAGATCATGATTATGCGATGAGTGTTCGTGGCAATTTCTCGGGGATGCCAAATCTGGGTGCCATATGGTTTTATGACCCAGCCGACCAAACGCCTTCACGTAACAAGTCTTGGTATTCGAGTTACGGCGTCCGTTTCACCAAGAATATTGAGGTCTATCTGAGTCAACTTGTCAGGCCTGATGGGAGTTTGTATTTTCCTTATTATTATGAATTTGGCTCAGTTGTCTCATCGTGGGCTTCCAATCCGACGGTTGAGAAAATTCACTGTAACTACCAATATCACGATAGTAATGCAGGCTATACCCCTTATGGAGGAAACTACTCATCGGGTATCAAGGCGGCTGTTGTGTCTATTATACCGAATATTTCACTTGCTCTTACTATTCCTAAGTCTGTCCAGGGTTACAATGGAACTTGGAATGTCGAGCGTATAGGTTATCTTGGCGTGGATACGGAAATACGTTGCCCATGGTTGAAAACATTGGAGTTCGAAGGTGACATCATCATTGACGAGAATGTCGTATTCACTGAATGTTCACAGCTGACGCAAATGGAATTTCAGGGCAATGCCACACTTACTGGTGCTGATCTTTCCGCCCTTCCCTTGACTCGGGTGGATTTTCACAAGGGTGCAACATTGGGAACTGCTCTTAAGAATGTTTCAACGCTCACCGCCATCTATTTCCATGACGATATTCCTAATTATTTAGGCACTCCCGACGACTATTTCTACGAAGGGGGGCAGGGGATTACCTTTTATGTGCCCTTGGATGTCTATGAGATTGCGGACCTGAAAGCCAGCAGCCCGATGTGGAACTCCCTCAATGTCCAGCCTATCGACCCAACTTCGGTTTACCGCAGGCTGACGGTGAAAAACCCAGGCAGCGCCTCCTTTAAGTTGCGCAAGACCATGGATGGGAATACGACGACTGTCACTGTCAAACCCAATTCGACGAAAACCTACTTTGTTGACAAGGGGTCGACAATCTCTGCGTTTGATGTCACCTATGATGAGGCCGACGTATATCGGTATTCGTATTTAATGCTCAACGACACAATCCGGGTGTTTGAATATGAGGACCAGCCTTACACCATCACCGAGAAAACAAACACGCTGACGGCATTTTATCACCGAATGGAGTATGAAGAGGGAACGCAGTTCAACATCCACGTCACGAAGATAGGCGACGGACACATGGAGTTCAGAGGTGTTGAGTTTAACGAGTGGGCTGTCACTGATAAAACGACGGGAGTTTATCAGACACTTTATCCCATGAACTACGATGGAGAGGAACGCAACTATATTGCCACCTATTTCGATAATACGGACATGTCCATCTCCTTCATCTGCTCCTACAAGAAACCCTATGAAGGAATTGTGGAGAAGGTCACCGTCCTTGTCAATGGAAATCCGGTTCAACCCGATGTTCCGGCAGAAGACTGGGGCGAGGATGTGCTCGAGAATACTTATATATTTGAGATTGACAATGACCTAGATATCCAGATTATCAACGAGGACAATGGACGCAAACTTTCCCTCGTCAATGGATATGGTGGCACGATAGACCTATACAGGACAGGTGTGGAAACCCCAGTTGCCAACATTCCCGCTGGTTCGAATCTGGAGAAACTCCTGCCTCAGGCCGAGGGCGGTTATGTCGTTATTAAGCCTGACGAGAGCAAGGAGGTTGCCGCTCTCTTCGTTAATACGGAGACATCCCAGTTGCAACTGTATCCCAATCAGTATGTTCAGACAGACAGCACCTACCACGTGCCCCTGATAGACTTCGAGGAAGGCAGTGGTTCCTACCGGCTGAATGTCCTTTATGTTGACAAACCATGCTACACGTTCGATATCTCCGTGTTGGGCGATGGCGTGATTCAATGTATGCCCTACAAGATTGAGGATGGGGAAGCGAAGGTTATTCGAAGTGTTGTCGCATCCGAGGCACTCGGTCGTAATCAGAAAGCAAAGGCCTATTATAATGAGATTGGGATTGATGGCTATGTCGAATTCCTTCTGTCAAAGCCTAAGCAAGGCGAGAGTGTCCGCATCTTCTGGGAAGGCGAGGACGTCACCCAAAAATTTACGCCAAATGCCCAGGGCGATTCCCTCTGCGCCACCATTTCATCGACTCCCTCATCAGACAATCTGGGCACGCTCGCTTCCTCTTCGCTGATGGCCATCTACGAGGAGAACCACAATGGGCCAAGTCCCATTCTGAGACTGACGATTGTGAATGGTGCTGGTGGAAAGTCTTGGCTATGCAATACCTTGGCTAACGGACAGCCGGTCGTAAGGGCGCTCGATGGTGCGAAGGAGGCTACTATCAATTTGTCGAAGGCAAATCTTGGCGACGAATTTAAGTTAAAAGCGTTGCGCTATGGCGGACGTAATAATGCTGGAGCTTTTGTAAACGGAGTTAGGGCTTCGTCGGAATGGTCTGGCGATACACTGATTTACGACCTCGGCAATCTGAAACTTTATAATGACACGGTGGTGGTCGCTTGTCTCTATGAAGAAAAAGTAGACCTGACAAAACGTCTGCTTCGTGTAAAGTCCAGAGGAACTCCCAAGGGATTCGCACGTTGGGCTTTGCGTAATGTGACAAAAAAGATAGATGTGTTCAATGAGGCCTTGGTAAACCTGCCATCACTTAACCGCGTTGATACGTTGAATATTGGTGATGAATACAATGTTGCTATATATGGTACCCCAACGAACCTAAAACGTATAACTATCAATGGTGTGGAGGTTAGCCTGTCGTCAAGCGGTTCCATCAAGCGTACGCTCAACCGCATGTTGACCAGTTTCGACGAAGAAGTCATCATTGAGTTCGAGGATGCTGATGACCTTGAGCGCTACGACGCGAACCGCGACGGATCAATCACCATTGCCGACGTGACGAAGCTGGTGAATAAGATCCTAGGTAAGGAATAAGAACCCTCTCTAACTCTCCCTTCGCTCGGCCTTTAGGACGCTTGCGTAGCTTGCCGGAGCAAGAAAGGGCGAGAATTATTTAATGGCACCTGCGAGCAATGCTTGTGGGTGTCGTTTTTTTATGGGCCAAACTCGTTTGAGCACAGATTCTGCACACAAATGTTGGGCAAATGGGCCTTTTTTTGCCTGTTTTTGCCCTCTTTTTATCTAAATTTACCCCTATATACTCCCCTCGCTATAAGGGCGACTGGGGTCTTTAGAGAAGCCACAAAATGTGGCTTCGGCCCCACAAGGGGAGCGAGTTCCCACTCGCGACGGAGGACAGGCAGGGGTGAGTCTTTTTTTTTGCCCTCTTTTTATCTAAATTCTACCCCTATATACTCCCCTCGCTACAAGAGAGGGGTAAGGGGGTGAGTCTTTTTTTGCCCATTTTTTAGTCATATCTCTAGGAAAAAACCCTCCCTCTCCCTTTGGAGAGGGCCGGGGAGAGGTTGTAGGGGTAAGGGGGTGAGTCTTATTTCTTCGATGAAATGGGCGTTTTTTGAAAAAAAACGACTGTCAACCGAAATCAGGAAAAGACAAAAAAATAGAACAATGATTACAGATTACAGATTACAGTTTTCTTATGAGCTATTCACCTCTCGGTTGTATTGCTGCTCAACACACTTTACTTATAATTTATAACTTATAAATTTTACTATATATATATTATATATAATATATATATAGTAAGTTCAAAATCCACATCTACACATCTGTCCCCTACAAAACTGTAATCTGTAATCTGTAATCGTAGTGAAAGAAAAACGACATCGAATAAACACTTAAACATTTGGTTATCAATGGTTTATGAAATAATTTTTAAAAAGATTGGTGTTTTCGCGCGCGCGAGCGTGCAAAACCTTGCGTATCTCACAAATTATTCGTACCTTTATGGTGGATTTCAGAGGAAGTCCAGCATGAGGCGAGATTAGGTTCAATGCACATCGAACAAGTATTCGAAGGGCCACAAACAAGTATTCGAAGGACTGCGAACAAGCATTCGATAGCACCGACTAAGTTAAGAGATACACCGCTGGCAAACGTATCCTCTTGCCCCCTGCCCCTCTCACTCCCCACTAATAAAAACTAAAAATATTTATCAAAAGTACTATTTATTTAAAATAATTGCTTAAATTTGTAGCGAATAGTTGAAAATATTAATCAATAAACTTTAAAAAGCTATCGCCATGAAACACCTAAAAAAACTTTTACTTTTGCTCGGCCTCATCATGATGAGTGCACAGAGTGCGTGGGCTCTAGACCCCACTTTCTGGATTAACGATGTTGGCTATTATATAGAAAATGGGGCCGCTGTCGTTTTGTCCTATAGAGGTAATGCCGAAACGCTTACTATCCCTGAATCCGTCTCCAACGGTAGCAATACTTATAAAGTGAAGGAGGTACAGTATTTTTCTTCTAATATGTACGGAGATATTTACTACGGTTCTGTTGACATCTCGTCGGTGAAGACCCTCATCTTTGAGGGACCAATCACCTTTATTGGTAGAGTAGCAAACCCCACTTTTACCTGCCCGAACCTGGAGGACATTATCTTCAAGGGTGATGTGCCAATTTTGAGCGGAAGCTTCGACAAATACTTCGGCACGAGGAGGGGCATCACTGCTCACATCACAGGTAAGACGAATGAGGAGATAGAGGCAATGAAAACCTCTGCAGCCGTGTGGTGCGACTTTGAAGACATCGTGCCCATAACCGATACCCTCACAGAGCCCTTTATCAACTTTGCCGACAGCAACGTGAAGAGCATCTGCGTGAACAATTGGGATACCAACCATGATGGTGAGCTGACGTTCGAAGAGGCTGCGGCTGTGACCAGTTTGGGCGAAGCGTTCAAGTACAACACACAGATTACAAAGTTCAACGAGTTGCAATATTTCACGGGACTGACATCGATTAAAGCTGCTTTCTATGGTTGTTCGGCATTGGAGGAGGTGGTCGTGCCTTATGGTGTGACGAATATGCGTGAATCCTTTGGCAATTGTAATGCACTGAAGAATGTAGTGATACCACCGACTGTGAACAACATCGAACGGGCCTTCAGTACAACGAGCGGCCCGACGGCCTTGGAGCATGTGACGCTACCCAGCTCGTTAACGAAGATTGGAGAATATGCATTTGCGAGTTCGGGCTTAAAGTCGATAGAGATCCCGGAGGGCGTTACTGAGATTGGCACTCTTGCCTTCAGTAATTGCAAGAACTTGAAGATGGTCTATATTCCCAAATCAGTGACTACTATCGCGGGCTTTACAACAACTGCCAATGCTCTTGCTTTCAATGCGTGCTCGGGCCTGGAGTCGATTGTGGTGGATGCGGAAAACCCCGTTTATGAATCGCCTAACGGCTGCAATGCCATCATACAAAAAGAAGGTAAAAAACTTATAGTAGGCTCTAAGTACACGGTGATTCCTGAAGATGTAGTCACACTTGACGGATACAGTTTCCGAAGGGTTGGTCTTACAAGCATCGTGATTCCCGCTTCGGTTACTACAATAAGTAGTTATTGCTTCTACCAGTGTGCGTCTCTTACGTCCGTGGAGTGCAAGAGCCCGACGCCACCAACGATAGCAGGCAATGTCTTCACTCAAATCAATTCCGACTGCGTGCTGAAGGTGCCTCATGGTTGCAGTGAGGCGTATAGTGCATGGAGTCAGTATTTCGGTGGTGGAATAGTGGAGGCCAAACGCGAGGTAACGTGGAGCATCCACAACGCGACGGAGGGCGATGTGGTAGTGGAGCAGACTTTGAAGGATGGCACTACGGAGACAACCACCTATGCGGGCAACCTCAACGACCTGGTCATCGATGACACTCAAGTCAGTAAGGTAACCCTGAAGGTGTATGCCGAGAACGCAAACGAGGCCAAGCCAGTGCGCGTGCTCAAGAACGGGCAGGACGTAAGCTATCAGTTCAGCGCAAAGCAGAACGACGGCGACGGCTTCCGCCTCTGCTACGAGGTGCCAGTAAGCGAGCTGACGAACTGCAGCTGGGACATCTCGTACAACACCGACCGCCCCCAGACCTTCGTCGTCAAGGGTGGCACATGTAATCTTCTTATGGAGTTCTATTATGAGAACTTGGAAAGTGAACCTGTTCTCGATATCAGCCCCAATGACGGTCCCGCCACCGTCTATTTGCCTCCATTTAACAGTGAGTGGAACCGTTATGTTAATATGACGGTTAATGCCGATGAGTTCGAAGGATTGACGATTAAGCGCAATGGCATCGATGTCACGTACTACTTCACGAAGACGGTGCAGAGCAATGGCAAGAAGTACTACGAGTTGGATATCGCAGAGGGTGATTTGGAAGGCAACAGCACCGTTGGGCTATTGAGCTTCGACATCCGCGAGGCTGCCGTGTGGGAGATTGTGTATAAGAGCATCGACGAACAAAAGAAGACGCTCCGCGTCAGCAACCTCGACCAGATGGAGATTGTCTATGAACGCAACTATACCGATGGCACTACCGTTTCTGAGAACTTCAAGAATGCGGAAACTGGCGAAATCGCCGAGTATCGCGAGCTGTCCTTCAACGACAGCGACCGCGAGAACACCAGGTTCATCTATCTGCATGTGCCCATCCCCGAGAGTCTGCCCATCCGCGTGCTGTGCAATGGCGAGGATGTCACATACAGCAAGCATGATGAATGGATAAATGAGGATTGGGTCACTTATATAGCTTCTATGACTCAAGATCAGACGTGGGACATCTCTTATGACACCAGCCACAAGCAGACCTTCATCGTCAAGGGTGGGCTGTATCCCGAAGTCAACTACGAATATAAGGCAAGTGATATTGTCAAGGGAGTGCAGATCGGTGGAATTACTGAGGTCTTCTTGCCTGATTATAACTGGGATTACGACAATACTTATGCTGACTTCACGATAGGTACGTTACCGAATGAATCATTTACGGCCTTCCGCAACGGCGTGGACGTTACTGATAAGTTTACGAAGGAAGTTCGGGATAACATGTGGGTTTATACATTCAACTTTGATAATGCAAAAGTTGCGGCGGCCCTTGGCGTCGACCTCCGCGACCCGGCCGTATGGGAGATCACGATTGGGGAGGACGGAAACAGCAACGCCGTGGAATACATGTTCATAGGCGACTATGACAAGGTTTATGCAAGTGCCGACTATAATAATGATGTGGACTACGAAGGATTTGAGTTTACGCAGCAGAACGTCGAGGGTTCTTATGCGGGGAAGGTTGTCGAGAATGGCACTGCCCTGGGTAAACAGGGAGCAGTTGAATTCTGGTTGCCCGCGGGCAAGACGTTCCGTGCTTTCTATGATGGTACTGACATGACCAATCAGTTCACCGACTATTATAACAATGGTCATTGGCTGTTTGTATCCGAAGATGATTGGATGCACCAGCCGGGTCATCACTGGACAATCATCGCTGAAAGTGATTTGATGAAGTACGACGTGAACCGCGACGGCCAAATCACCATTGCCGACGTGACGAAGCTGGTGAATAAGATCCTAGGTAAGGAATAAGGACTCACCCCCGGCCCCTCCCTGTTAAGGAGGGGAGTATAACCTCTCCCCAACCCCTCTCCCAAAGAGAGGGGCTTTTCTTTTATCTCACTTTTATCTTTTCGTTCAGTACTGGGCTGAGAATTCAGCCGAGCTCAAATTTGACCTTTGGTCGAGCCTGCTCTCGCTTGGCATAATCGAAGTAAGTTGAGTTCCTCGAACTCTGTCGCGACTCGGCATGACTCAAACAAGTTCGAGTCTGCTCTCGCTGCTCCAT
>CADCHQ010000023.1:11318-56939 GCA_902801325.1 uncultured Bacteroidales bacterium
TTCCTCGAACTCTGTCGCGACTCGGCATGACTCAAACAAGTTCGAGTCTGCTCTCGCTGCTCCATCGCTTCATTCTGCTCTCGCTTACTCGCAGCCTTGACCTTTGGTCGAGCCTGCTTTCACTCGGAAATCGAAACAAGCTTCGACTTCTCTCGCTTACTCGCAGCCTTGAGCCGGGCTCAAATCTAGGCTGGTTTAACGGACGCAATTTTCCGTTGGTTATGCTCATATTCTTTTTATTCATCTTTTTATTGGTAGTTTAAGAATAAATTATTAACTTTGCGCACTGAGTAAAAATACTCACTCCACTGAGTAAAATGTAAAAGTGTGTATAAAAGAACTGAATATCAGCTGATTAGAAGAAGGCTTGAAGAGCCAAGGAAGTTCATTCAAGTGGTTATGGGACCTCGACAAGTGGGGAAATCCACAGTTGTCAAACAAGTGCTTCAGGACTTGGATGCACCTTATCAACTGTTTTCGGCTGACAATGTTCCTGCGGGTAACACGGCATGGGTCTCCAACTGTTGGTCTGCTGTCAGAAGCCTGAAAGAAAACAAACGGTTGGATGGCTATATTCTTGTCATCGACGAGATACAGAAGATTACCAACTGGAGTGAGGCTGTAAAAAAAGAATGGGATGACGATACCTTCCACGACAGGAACATTAAAGTCTTGTTGCTTGGTAGCAGTAGGGTCATGTTGGAAAAAGGGTTGTCCGATTCTTTGAGTGGACGTTTTGAGGAGATACGCATGACACACTGGAGTTACCCAGAGATGAGGGATTGTTTTGACTTCACTCTCGACCAGTTCCTTTTCTATGGCGGTTATCCAGGTGCTGCAGGGCTAATCGGTGACCACGATCGTTGGGAGCAGTATATACAATCGGCCATCATTGATGCAACCATTAACAAGGATATCCTGATGAACACTCCCATCAGCAAGCCTGCCCTGCTGAGACAAACTTTTGAGTTGGGGGCTTCGTACTCGGGCGAGTTACTCTCACTGAACAAAATGCTTGGTTCGCTTCAAGATGCTGGAAACACTGTCACGCTGGCCGGATATGTCAACCTGCTCGATGAAAGCGGACTGATGCGCGGCCTTCAGAAGTTTAGCATCGATATGGCACGAAGGCGTGCCAGCATTCCCAAATTCCAAATTTATAACAATGCCCTGAAGATGGTTTACAATCCTCACACCTTCGATCAGGCCATTATGGACAGGAAAGAGTGGGGACGTATATTCGAGTCGGGCATTGGCGCATGGATTGTGAGCCAAGCCTTCGTGCATCGCTTTGAAGTGTTCTATTGGCGAGAACGCAGCGATGAAGTGGACTTCATTCTTCGCAAGAAAGGCGTAGTGGTTGCTGTTGAAGTGAAAAGTTCTGCAGAAAAAAATACTAAGGGACTTGGCGTCTTTCGGGATATGTTTCATCCGGCGTCTGCATTCGTCGTTGGTGATGGAGGAATCAGTGCTGAAGAATTTCTATCAATGGACATCAGAAATCTATTCAAATAATCTTTTGCGTGTGCTGTTTGCGATGCCATATTATCACGCTGACTGATATTTTTCTTCTACGGCGGGGTTTGGCACGACAATTGTTAGGATGAATGGTGTTTGATGGGTTAGAAGTTGAGTAAGACGAGATTTTCGCTACTTTGGCTGCGCCGAACTTACTCTCGCTCGAGAAACACAAATGCAGTCCTTTTATTTGGACCTGCTTTGTCTTGATATGGACATTACGGCAAACAAGTTCCCCGTCAGTGTCCAATCTCGACAAAAATCCATGATTTTATTTGTGTTTCTGCTCGCTTATTCGTAACTTTGCACCCCCAAATGTAAAATAATAATTAATAACGTATATATGAACACAACATTCGAGAAGGTAGACGCCGTGAACGGCCTCATTACCATGCAAATTGAGAAGGCAGACTATGCCGAGAACGTAGAAAAGGAACTTAAGAACTTCCGCAAGAAAGCTAATATGCCCGGTTTCCGTCCCGGTCAGGTGCCCATGGGACTGATTAAGAAGCGCTTTGGCACAGAAGTGAAGGCCGAGGCAGTGGACAAACTGATTCGCGAGAAGCTGTACGGATACATCCGTGACGAGAAACTGAACGTGCTGGGCGAACCCCTGCCCAACGAGGAGAAGACTCCGAAGACCGACTTCGAGCTGCAGGACGACTTCACATTCGTCTTCGACGTGGCTCTGGCTCCTGAGTTCGATGCCAAGTTGACAGGCAAGGACAAGGTGGACTACTACACCATCGAGGTTAGCGACGACATGGTGCAGAAGCAAGTGGAGGCATACGCTGGTCGCAACGGTCAGTACGCCAAGGTGGAGAAGTATGAGCCCAAGGATATGGTGAAGGGTCTGCTTGCAGAGCTCGACGCCGACGGCAATCCCAAGGAGGGTGGCGTGCAGGTGGAAGGCGCAGTGATGCTTCCCGACTACATGAAGAACGACGAAGAGAAGGCAAAGTTTGCCGACTGCAAGGTGAACGACGTGCTCGTCTTCAACCCCTCGAAGGCTTATAACGACAGCGAGACCGAACTGGCTTCCCTGCTTCGCCTGAAGAAGGAGGAAGTGGGTGAGAAGAAGGGCGACTTCAGCTTCCAGGTTGAGGAGATCACCCGCTACCAGCCTGCTCCCGTCGACCAGAACCTGTTCGACCACATCTTTGGCGAGGGTAAGGTGAAGAGCGAAGAGGAGTTCCGCAATCGCATTCGTCAGATCCTGTCCGAGCAGTTCCAGAAGGACAGCGAGTTTAAGTTCATGCTCGACCTGCGCCAGCACTTGATGAAGCGCATCGGTAAGCTGGAGTTCCCCGAGACGATGCTGAAGCGCATCATGCGTCTGAACAATCCTGACAAGGAAGAGAACTTCGTGGAGGATAACTTCGAGCGTAGCCTCGAGGAACTGACTTGGCAACTGGCTAAGGAACAGCTGACTGAGCAGTTCGAAATCAAACTGACACAGGACGACGTGCTGGATGCAGCCAAGGCTGTCACGAAGATGCAGTTTGCCCAGTATGGTATGATGGAAGTGCCTGAAGAGCTGCTGAACCAGTATGCTCAGGAGATGCTGAAGAAGAAGGACCAGACGGAAAGCCTCGTAACCCGTGCCATCGAGCAGAAGATTGCTGCCAAGGCTAAGGAGACAGTGAAACTGAACGAGAAGACCGTGAGTCTGGACGATTTCAACGCAATGTTTAAGGATTGATTAGGAGTTATAAAGGAATTTAAGGAGTTTAAAGAGTTTAAGGAGTTTAAGGACTCCCCTTTAACTCCCCCATAACTCCTCTTATAAAAATTTATGGATAACGATTTCAAAAAATTTGCTACAAAGCATGTGGGCATCAACAGCATGGTGCTGGACGATGTCATCTCGATGCAGAACCAGTATCTGAATCCCTACATCCTGGAAGAGCGCCAACTGAATGTGACGCAGATGGACGTGTTCTCTCGCCTGATGATGGACCGTATCATCTTCCTCGGTACACAGATTGACGACTACACCGCCAACACGCTGCAGGCACAACTGTTGTATCTGGACTCCGTAGATGCAGGCAAGGACATCAACATCTACGTCAACTCGCCCGGTGGCAGTGTGCACGCAGGTCTGGGAATCTACGACACCATGCAGTTCATCAAGAGCGACGTGTCGACCATCTGCACAGGTATGGCCGCCTCTATGGCCGCAGTCCTGCTGGTAGCCGGTAAGGAGGGCAAGCGCTTTGCTTTGCCTCATAGCCGTGTGATGATTCACCAGCCGATGGGCGGTGCACAGGGTCAGGCCAGCGACATCGAGATTACTGCTCGTGAGATTCAGAAACTGAAGCAGGAACTCTACACCATCATCGCTGAACATAGCCATCAGCCTTACGACAAGGTTTGGGCCGACAGTGACCGCGACTACTGGATGACGGCAGAGGAAGCCAAGGAGTATGGTATGATAGACCAAGTGCTGGCGAAGAAGTAATGGGAGTTAACAGCCTTCGGCTGAGGAGTTAAGTTCCTCCGGAACAGGAGTTAACAGCCTTCGGTTGAGGAGTTAAATTCCTTTGGAATAGGAGTTAACAACCTTTGGCTGAGGAGTTAAATTCCTTTGGAATAGGAGTTAACAACCTTTGGCTGAGGAGTTAAGTTCCTCCGGAACAGGAGTTAACAACCTTTGGCTGAGGAGTTAAATTCCTTCGGAATAGGAGTTATTGAAGAATAATGGCAAATAAGAGAGTTTGTTCGTTTTGTGGGCGAAGCGAAAAGGATGTTCCACTGATGATAACCGGTCTGACGGGTTTCATCTGCAACGATTGTGCCCGTGCAGCCTATCGCATCGTGGAGGAAAACCTGAGGACACCTTCGAAGAAAGGGAAGGGTTTCGACCTGAAACTGAGCGAGTTGCCCAAGCCCCACGATATCAAGGCCTATCTCGACCAATACGTCATAGGACAGGACGATGCCAAACGCTACTTGTCGGTGAGTGTCTATAACCACTACAAGCGTCTGGCACAAGACCACGACGACGAGGTGGAGATTGAGAAGTCGAACATCGTCATGGTGGGTCCTACGGGAACGGGAAAGACCTTGCTGGCTCGCACGATTGCCCGCTTGCTGAAGGTTCCCTTTACGATAGTTGACGCCACCGTGTTCACCGAAGCCGGATATGTGGGAGAGGACGTGGAGAGCATCCTGAGCCGACTCCTGCAAGTGGCCGACGGCGATGTGAAAGCAGCAGAGCGAGGCATCGTTTTTATCGATGAAATCGACAAAATTGCACGAAAGAGCGACAATCCCAGCATCACTAGAGACGTGTCGGGCGAGGGTGTGCAACAGGGCCTTCTGAAACTGCTCGAAGGAAGCATCGTGAACGTTCCTCCCAAGGGAGGCCGCAAGCATCCCGAACAGGAGTACACACAGGTGGACACGCACAACATCCTGTTTATCTGTGGTGGCGCGTTCGACGGCATCGAGAAGAAGATAGCCCAACGCCTGAACACCCACGTCGTGGGATTCAATTCGGTGCAGCATACGCGTAACCTGGACAAAGGCAACCTGATGAAGTACGTCGTGCCTCAGGACTTGAAGTCGTTTGGCCTGATTCCTGAAATCATCGGTCGTCTGCCCGTGCTTACCTATCTCAATCCCTTGGATCGGGATACCCTGCGCCGCATCCTGTTGGAACCCAAGAACTCCCTCATCAAGCAGCAGCAGAAGCTGTTCGGCATGGATGGCATAAACCTGGAGTTCTCCGACGAAGTCATCGAGTACATCGTGGATAAGGCAATGGAGTACAAACTGGGTGCACGTGGCTTGCGCTCTATCATGGAGACGCTAATGATGCAGCTGCAATTCGATTCGCCATCGTCGAAGCCCAAGAACGGACGCATCGTCATTACCAAGGAGTATGCTGAGAGTCAACTCGAAAACTCACTCTTGCAGGAATCAGCAGAGGTGAGTTGACGGGATTTAATAAAATTTAACATCAGATATCTGCCCCAAAGTTTCGTACTTTGGGGCTTTTTTGTAACTTTGAGGTCGTAGAGCTGTAAGTGTTTGGAAAAACTTCGATAAAATTTTGTTTTTATCTCGCTTTTTTGTAATTTTGTAAAGGAGTAATAGAAAAAACGATAGACTTTGAAGATACAGAACCTTAGCGATAAGCTGAAGAAGTACTTTGGTTTCGATACCTTTAAGGGTGACCAGGAAGCCATTATCCGCAACGTTCTTGCCGGTAAGGATACGTTTGTGCTCATGCCCACTGGAGGCGGTAAGTCGCTTTGTTACCAGTTGCCTGCCTTGCTCATGGAGGGTACGGCTATCGTCATCTCTCCCCTGATAGCCCTGATGAAGAATCAGGTGGATGCAATACGCATGGTGAGTGAGGACGACGGTATAGCACACTTCATCAACTCTTCGTTGACCAAAGCCGAGATAGACAAGGCTAAGGAAGACATACGCACGGGTAGAACAAAACTATTGTATCTGGCTCCAGAAAGCCTTACGAAGGAAGAGAATGTCGACTTCCTTCGTACGGTGAAGATATCGTTCTATGCAGTCGACGAAGCCCACTGTATCTCGGAGTGGGGTCATGACTTCCGTCCTGAGTATCGCAAGATTCGTCCTATCGTTAGCAACATCGGTGTAGCACCCATCATCGCACTCACGGCAACTGCCACCGACAAGGTCAGAGGCGACATTATGAAGAACCTGGGTATGGTGGGTGCAACGGAATTCAAGAGTTCCTTCAACCGTCCCAACCTCTACTACGGCATTCGTGCCAAGACGAAGGATGTGGACAAGGACATCGTCCGTTTCATCCGTCAGCATCCGGGAAAGAGTGGCATCATCTACTGCCTGAGCCGTAAGAAGGTGGAAGACCTGGCAGACTTCCTGCAAGTGAATAAGATCAGTGCCAAGCCCTATCATGCCGGTATGGACGCCCAGCAGAGAAGCGAGACGCAGGATGACTTCATCATGGAACGCATCGATGTGATTGTGGCTACGATAGCCTTCGGAATGGGTATCGACAAGCCCGATGTGCGTTTCGTCATTCACTACGACATACCCAAGAGCCTTGAAGGCTACTATCAGGAGACCGGTCGTGCAGGACGCGATGGGGGAGAGGGACTGTGCATCACCTTCTATGCCCGCAAGGACTTGCAGAAACTGGAGAAATTCATGGAAGGCAAGCCCCTGAGCGAACAGGACATCGGTAAGCAACTGCTGCAAGAGACTGCTGCCTATGCCGAGAGTTCGGTCTGCCGTCGTAAGACCTTGCTGCACTACTTCGGTGAGGAATACAAGGAAGAGAACTGCGGTAATTGCGACAACTGTCTGCATCCTCACGAGCGCATAGAAGCCAGCCTCCAGTTGCAAAAGGTTTTGCGCGTGGTGCGTGATACGAAGGAAAACTTCAAGATAAACCATCTTATCGACGTGCTTGTGGGTCGTTCTACTGAGGAAGTACAGGCTCACAAACATAATACCCTTGTCTCGTTCGGCATAGGCAGTGACTATCCTCCACGTTTCTGGAATGCTGTCATCCGTCAGGGAATGCTTGCAGGTTACCTGTATAAGGAAGTGGAGAATTACGGACTTATCAAGATGACCACCAAGGGCGTGCTGTTCATGAAGTCGCCTTCGGCCTTTAGCATCATTGAAGACCACGACTTTACGGAGACAGAGGAAGAACTGGTTACAACAGCTGCTCTGGACGAGACCTTGCTGGCGATGCTCAAAGACCTGCGTCGCAGTATCGGTCGTCGGATGAACATTGCTCCCTATCTGATATTCCAGGATTCGGCATTGGAAGATATGGCCACGATGTACCCCATCACGGTGGAGGAACTGGTCAATGTGCAAGGCGTGAGCGAAGGAAAGGCAAAGCGCTTTGGCAAGGAATTCTGCGAACTGATAGCAAAGCACTGTGAAGAGAACGAAATAGAACGACCAGATATCGCACGCGTTCGCTCTTCTGCAAAAGACAATAAGTCGAAGGTAAAGGTCACAATCATCCAGAAGATAGACCTGAAAGTGATGTTCGAAGACATTGCCAAGGCCTGCAATCTGGAATACGAGGAACTGCTCAATGAGATAGAAGTCATCGTGTACAGCGGCTTGAAGCTCAACATCGACTATTACATCGATGAGGTGATGGACGAGGACCACATGCTGGACATTTATGAGTACTTCGAGGACGCCGATACCGACGACTTGGACGAGGCTTTGGAAGAACTCGGTCCTGAGTACACAGAAGAGGAAGTTCGCCTTGTACGCATCAAATTCTATTCCGAAAAGGCAAATTAATCCTGCATCCTACGTATAAAAGCGTGTTAGAGAAGTATAAAAAGAATCAATTCTTTTTGTATTTCCCTTAGTTTTACTATCTTTGACTACGTCGAAAATAGGATGCACCTCTGCATTATCAAATAAAATAGCTGACAGCTCTGCTGTCTTATGTCCTTTTGTCATTTATTCCTCCCGTTTGCCATAAATTTCATGCTGTAAGCATGTATTTATGACTCATAGAAGGATTTTTAACCTATTTTATTTGATATTGCGCTCGGTTTTCACTATTTTTGCACACCAAATAACTCAAATCCATTAAGATATGGCATCATTCATTGAAGATAGGGTCGTTATGGACGGATTGACTTATGACGACGTGTTGCTGGTACCAGCTTATTCCGAAGTACTCCCTCGGACAGTAGACCTCACCTCTAAGTTCTCGCGAAACATAGAACTGAAGATACCTTTTATCTCAGCAGCTATGGACACCGTGACAGAGGCAACGATGGCTATCGCCATTGCTCGCGAAGGCGGTATCGGTGTTATTCACAAGAACATGAGCATTGAGGAGCAGGCCCGTCAGGTGGCTATCGTAAAACGTGCCGAGAACGGTATGATTTACGATCCTGTGACCATACGTCGTGACAAGACTGTGGCCGACGCTCTGAACCTGATGATGGAATATCACATCGGCGGTATTCCTGTGGTTGGAAGCGACCGTAAGCTTGTGGGTATTGTCACGAATCGCGACCTGCGCTTCGAACAAAACCTGTCTCGTCCCATTGCCGAAGTGATGACCAGTGAGAACTTGGTTACCACACATCAGAAGACCGACTTGGCAGCAGCTGCACAGATTCTGCAACGTAACAAGATAGAAAAACTGCCAGTTGTGGACGAGCAGAATCGTCTGGTGGGTCTGATAACCTATAAAGACATCACAAAGGCTAAAGACAAACCTATGGCCTGCAAGGACGACAAAGGTCGCCTGAGAGTTGCTGCCGGCGTGGGTGTGACTAATGACACGATGGACCGCATTGCCGCTCTTGTGGAGGCAGGTGCTGACGCCATTGTCATTGATACGGCACACGGACATTCGAAATTCGTGATAGAAAAACTGCGCGAAGCAAAAGCACGTTTCAAGGATGTGGATATCGTGGTCGGAAACGTGGCAACAGGCGAGGCCGCACGCATGCTTGTGGAGGCAGGTGCTGATGGCGTGAAAGTTGGTATCGGTCCGGGCAGTATCTGCACAACACGTGTCGTAGCAGGTGTGGGCGTTCCACAGTTGTCGGCAGTCTATGATGTTGCCAAAGCTTTGGAAGGAACCGGCGTTCCCTTGATTGCTGATGGAGGACTGCGCTATTCCGGCGACGTTGTGAAAGCTCTTGCAGCAGGTGGCTACAGCGTGATGATAGGTTCACTCATTGCTGGTACGGAAGAGTCTCCTGGCGACACCATCATTTATAACGGACGTAAGTTTAAGAGTTATCGTGGAATGGGTTCACTGGAGGCTATGGAATGTGGTTCGAAGGACCGTTATTTCCAGGGTAACGTGAAAGATGCAAAGAAACTGGTTCCGGAAGGTATTGCCGGACGAGTTCCTTACAAAGGAACCGTACAGGAGGTTATCTATCAGTTGATGGGTGGTTTGCGCTCTGGTATGGGATATTGTGGTGCTGCCAGCATCAACGATCTGCATCATGCTCGCTTCGTGAGAATCACCAATGCAGGTGTGCTGGAGAGTCATCCCCACGATGTTACCATCACCAGTGAGGCTCCTAATTACAGCCGTCCTCAGTGATTAATTCATAATACAAATTCATAATTCATAATTCACAATGATATGAAACGCATTGCATTGTTTCTTTTACATTTGACATTTTACATTCCTGTGCTTGCACAGGACGATCCCGTAGTGATGAAAATAGCGGGAACCCCGATTACTCGTTCCGAGTTTGAGTATAACTATAATAAGAACAATACGGAGAACGTCATCGACCGAAAGGACTTAGAGGAGTATGTAGAACTCTTTATCAACTATAAGTTAAAGGTTAAGGCTGCTGAAGACGCCAAGATGGATACAGCAAGTGCTTTTCTCGATGAGTTCCGTACATATCGTGACCAACAAATACGTCCCTTGCTTGTTCCGGAAGGTTCTGAAGAGGCAGAAGTGCGTGATTATTACGATGGTATGCTGAAGCAGCTGGATGGTCACGATCTGCGTCTGCCTGCCCACATCTTCTTGCGTGTTCCCCAAAAGAGTACTGCAGAGGAACAGGAGGCAAAGAAGGTTCGCATCGATAGTATCTATCAGGCTTTGCAAGGTGGTGCAGACTTCGCAGAACTGGCAAAGAAATGCTCTGAAGACCCTCAGTCGGCTGTTCGTGGTGGTGAACTGACTTGGTTTGGTCCTGGTCAGCTTGTTCCAGAGTTTGAGAAAGTAATGTATGAGTTGAAGAAAGGCGAGACATCGGCTCCCTTCCTGTCAACGGTAGGATATCATATCGTGAAACTGGTGGATTGCAAGCAACTGGAACCCTACGAAGAACTGAAGCCCCAGATTCAACGCTTCCTAGAGTCGCGTGGCATGGGTGAGCGTCTGGCACAGAAGGCAACAGATAGTATTGCTGCAGCCAGAGGCATGACTCCTGAGCAACTGTTGGATGCTGAGACAGAGCGTCTGTGTGCCAAGGACATGGATTTGAAGTATCTGGTTCAAGAATATCACGACGGACTGTTGCTGTATGAAATCAGCAAGACTCAGATTTGGGACCCTGCTGCATCGGACACAGTGGCTCTTGAGAACTATTTCAAGCAGAATAAGAAGAAATATGCATGGAAGACTCCCCACTATCATGGTATGGTGTACTATGCAAAAGAGAAGGCCGACGTGAAGAAGGTGAAGAAACTCCTGAAGGGTGTGGATGAGGAAAACTGGACCAAGGTCGTTCGCGATGCTTTCAACAAGGACAGCGTGACCGTGAGAATGGAACAGCCTCGTCTGTATGAAAAGGGAGAACATGCGTTTGTCGACTCTCTGGTCTTCAAAGTGAAGGAAGGCAAGACACGTGAGCGCAAAGGATATCCTTATGCTGCAGTTATTGGACGCACCTTGAAGAAGGGTCCACAGAAATGGGCCGATATTAATAGTCAGGTAGTGACAGACTATCAAGGAGAATGCGAGCGAAAGTTTGTGGAAGATCTGCGTCACCGTTATGCCGTTGAGAAATATCCTGAAGTTCTTGCTACGGTAAATAAGCACTAATCCCAGTTACGATTTACTTTTTTATTCGGATAATGAAGCGCATAGTCTTAGCAATCATAACAATTATCTATTCTCTCTTCCTCTCGCCTCTTTTTGCCCAGCAGGTGAATAACACTATTGACGAAGTTATATGGGTAGTGGGTGATGAGGCTATCTTGAAGAGCGATGTGGAAGGAATGCGACGCGACCCGATGTGGTCGCAGATAAAGGGAAATCCTTATTGCGTCATACCTGAGCGTCTCGCTATTCAGAAACTCTTTCTCCATCAGGCTGTTATAGACAGTATCGAAGTGACTGACGCCCAGATAAACTCCCATGTCGACAATCGTATCAACGAGATGGTGCTGTCGGCAGGAAGTAAGGAGAAACTGGAGGAGTATATATCGATGCCCATGTCTCAAATTCGTGAGGAATTGCACGATCGCTACAAGGATGAACTCACGGTGGAGAAGATGCGTGAAAAACTGACGGAGGACGTTAAGGTCAGTCCTGCTGAGGTTCGTCGCTATTTTAAAGATATTCCCGAGGATTCCCTGCCACTTATCCCCACTCAGGTGGAAGTGGAAATTCTGGTACAACACCCCAATATCCCTGAGGAAGAAATCAATCGTGTCAAGGAAGAGTTGCGTGGTTTTGCCGAACGTGTAACGAATGGTAGCATGCCGTTCTCAACTTTGGCAATTCTGAACAGCGAAGACCAAGAGACAAAGTTGCAAGGTGGTGAACTCCCATACATGGGAAAGGGCGAACTTGATCCAGCCTTTGCCAACGTGGCTTTCAGTCTGACTGATCCCAAGAAAGTTTCGAAGGTTGTAGAATCAGAGTATGGTTTCCACATCATCCAACTCGTTGATAAGCGAGGTGATAAGATAAAGGTTCGCCATATCTTGCGCAAGCCTGTAGTTGCACAGAAAGACATTGACGCAGCCTTATTGCGCCTTGATTCCATTGCTGATGATATTCGCAATGAGAAATTCTCTTTTGAGGATGGTGCAACCCTTATTAGTGACGACAAAGACACGAGAAGCAATCATGGTTTGATGACCAACCAAAAGCGGAATTCCGACGGAACCCCAATGCAGACGTCGAAGTTTGAGATGAGAGAACTCGCGAACTTCTCGCCAGAACTTGCCCGTGTGGTTGATGGATTGGAGATTGGGGAAATCTCAAAGCCTTTCAAAATGACAGACCGGCAATCGAAGACGGTTTGTGCGATTGCAAAGCTGAAGAGCCGTATCAAGACCCATCGCGCCAGCATTTCTGAAGACTTTCAGGTGCTGCGTGAGATCGTTTTGAACAAGAAAAAGGAGAACCTTATCGACGAGTGGATACGAAATAAACAGAAGACTACGTACATTCGTATCCATGAAGATTGGCGTGATTGTGATTTTGAGTATCCTGGATGGGTTAAATGAAGCACTTTAGGTCGATATGGTTATGTCTTTTTGCTCTATTCTCTTTGTCTATGACAATGGGGCCAGTGCGAAAAGGAGGGCGGAAACCCTCGGACTCCCGTGTCCACCTCCTACATGCTGACAAACTCTATTTTAATCAACGCGTTCATCCCACTGCCCAATTCCTAGTAGGTAATGTGCGTTTCGACCACGAAGGCACATTGATGTATTGTGACAGTGCGCTCTTCTACGAGGCAACAAACTCGTTCGATGCCTTCGGAAATGTGAGGATGCGTCAGGGCGATACGCTTTCGCTTGTTGGAGATGTGTTGTATTACGACGGCCTCGACCAAATGGCACGTGTACGACACAATGTCGTGTTGAGGCATCGTGAGACGACTCTCTATGCTGATTCTTTGGATTATGACCGCCTTTACGATTTAGGCTATTTCTTTGAGGGTGGAAGATTGGTTGATAAAGACAATGAGTTGACAAGCGACTGGGGAGAATATAGCCCAACGACTCGTGAAGCAGTGTTTAACTATAATGTTAGACTTGTAAATCCTCGTCCGCCAAAGGAGGCTCGTTCAGTTCTCATCAGCGATACTCTCCATTATAACTCTCGTACTGGACAGGCCCATGTGCTTGGTCCGAGTAATATAGACAACGGAAACAATCATGTCTATACGGAGGACGGGTTCTATAACACCAATTCCGATGAGTCGTATCTGCTGAATCGCTCCATCTTACAAAATGGATATAAAGCCCTGGTCGGTGACAGTGTATGCTGGAATGCCAAAGATTCTGTGGGTAAGGCCTATGGAAATGTCATCTATAAAGATACGTTGAACAAGAATATGTTCATAGGTAATTATGCACTTTATGATGACAAGAATGGGTATGCCGAAGCTGCAGACAGTGCTGTGCTTATCGATTATTCTCAGCGTGATACTGGTTATGTCCATGCTGATTCCATTTTCCTAAAGACATTTTACATCAATACGGATAGCATGTATCGCATGATTCATGCTTATCACCGGGTTAGGGCTTATCGTGTAGACTTGCAGGCCGTATGTGACTCGATGGTGTATGACGGACGTGATTCCTGTACAACAATGTACAAGGATCCCATCGTATGGCAACAAGGACAACAGCTGCTAGGAGAGGAAATCAAAGCTTGGCGTAACGATTCGACATTGGATAGTGTGTATGTTATAAATCAGGCACTATCGGTTGAGCAAGTCGATTCGGTGCATTATAACCAGGTGGCAAGCAAGGAGATGCATCTGTATTTCAAAGGGAAAGACCCCTATCTCTCTGTGGCAGACATGAATGTTTATGTCAATTATTTCATCTTTGACGATGATTCCTTGATGGTAGGTATGAATAATGCTGAGACAAGTCAGATGAAGGTGTATATGAAAGACCGTAAGTTGCAGAAGATATGGATGCCGGAGTCTATTCATACGATGTATCCGCCTTTCCAAATCCCCTCAGATAAGTTGTACCTTGAGAATTTCAGTTGGTTTGACTATGTGCGACCGATTGACAAGGATGATATTTTCAACTGGCGTCCCAAGAAGACTGGAACGGAACTGAAGGAGAGCGTGCGCCATGCTGCACCGAAACAAAAGCTTTCTGATAATCAAGATGGTCAGCAAAGTATTATGATTGTGAAATAACATTGAAAAAGGAGAGTAAACTATGGGAATGTTTCAGACACGAGAACCTCGTAAGTACAGACGGATTAGCATGTACACGAGTGAGAGAAAAGACCGACTCGACAAGATTGTACGGGACGCTAAGCGTGAAATGGGTGAACTCCCTGCTGACGATATTGAACCCGACAAGTTTAAGGGAAAGTTTTCCAAGTTTACTCCTCGTGCCCATCGTGCCAGTCAGAGCGAACATCGTTTGACTTGGCCTTTGGCACTGATGATAATACTTGTATTAGCGCTTATTTGGCGTTATATTATAATGGGAAGGTTGTAGTCTTAGGCAAGTTATGGCAGATATCATTCATTTATTGCCAGACTCTGTGGCTAATCAGATAGCTGCAGGTGAGGTCATACAACGTCCGTCTTCTGTTATCAAGGAACTGCTCGAGAATTCAGTCGATGCCGGTGCTCGTCGTATTGATGTTGTAGTGGTGGATGCAGGCCGTACTTCTATACAGGTGATTGACGACGGGAAGGGTATGTCGGAAACCGATGCGCGTTTGGCCTTTGAACGACATGCAACTAGCAAGATATCGCAAGCGTCAGACCTTTTTAGCCTTACGACGATGGGGTTCAGAGGTGAGGCCTTGCCTAGTATCGCAGCTGTTTCCCAAGTGACACTCCGAACTCATGCTGCAGATGCTGAGTTAGGAACTTGTCTCACGATTGAGGGTGGGAGAGTGGTTTCTCAGGAAGTTGATAACTGTCCAGTGGGATGTAATTTCTTGGTTCAGAATCTATTTTATAATGTACCTGCCCGTCGGAAGTTCCTAAAGAGCAATCAAACAGAGCTTTCAAATATTATTCAGGAGTTTGAGCGTGTGGCATTAGTGAATCCGAATCTGCACTTCACATTCACACACAACGACCACTTGATGACCACCTTATTGCCGGAGTCCCATAAGCAACGTATTGCAACATTGTTTGGAAAGAAGCTAGGTGAGCAGTTGCTTAGTGTAGATGTGGATACGACGTTGTGCACACTTCATGGTTTTGTAGGAAAACCGGAATCGGCACGAAAGAAGGGTGTCAGACAATTCTTCTTTATCAATGGGCGTTATATGCGTCATCCCTATTTCCATAAGGCAGTACAAGAAGCCTTCGAGGGATTGATACAACCTACTGAGCAAGTTCCTTATATCCTTTATATGCAGGTTGATCCGTCTTCAATCGATGTAAATATCCATCCTACAAAAACGGAAATTAAGTTTGAAAACGAACAGGCTATCTGGCAAATCCTCATGGCTGCTGTTAAGGAGGCTTTGGGCCGGTTTAATGCAGTGCCTATAATAGACTTCGACGTTGATGGGCGGCCCAAGAATATTCCTGTATATAATCCTTCATTCCCCAAAGACAAGTATGCATCACCTCCTAAAGTCAATATAGACCACACGTATAATCCATTTCGAAATACAGACTCACGACACAAGGATGTACCTATAGACTGGCAACAATTGTATCCTGTTCCAGACCCATCAAAAGAGGATGGCGTGTCAAACCCACAGGAGAGTACGGCCTTATTTGATGATCAATTAAACCTATCGGATATTGAACGTAGTGCTCTCCATTATCAGTATCGTGGTCAGTACATAGTGACAGAGGTGCGTTCTGGTTTAATGGTGATAGACCAACATCGCGCGCATACGCGTATATTATATAATAGGTATAAGGCGCAACTCAATGGGCAGCCTTCCTCTTCTCAAGGACTATTATTCCCCGAACTGATTCAGTTCCCCATGTCCGATGCACCATTGTTGGAGGAAATCCAAGATGAATTACATGCATTGGGTTTTGAAATGTCTTCGTTGGGAGGAGGCAGCTATTCAGTTCAAGGAATGCCAGCGGGATTTGAAGGTGTCGATCCGAGGCGACTTTTGGATGATATAGTAGAAACGCTGAAAGTAAGTGGTCAGCACATGGAGGATGAACTTCACCATCGGATGGCCTTGGCTATGGCTCGAGATGCAGCAATACCTGTTGGGGGTGTTCTTACACAGCCAGAAATGGAAAATCTTGTGGATGAACTCTTCCAACAAGATGAACCTAATTATACTCCTGACGGCAAGGTGATTGTGGCAATATTCCCTCATGAAGCCCTCGAAAAGCTGTTTAAATAACAAGAAATAACAAAAAATGTACTGTTTTTTGTAAAAAAACGTAAAAACTTTTGGATGTATTCAATATTATTTTTGTAACTTTGCGCCGAACATTGTGGGATAAAACCTGCATGTATAAATAATTAGAATAGAGAACAAGTATTAGTATTAACATTTTTAATCTAAAAATTATGAAAAAGTTAATGATGTTGTTGGCTTTCTGCGGTCTGGCTAGTTTTGCAATGGCTGAGACTACAACTGAAAGCTATCCCACTCTGAAGCATCGCTATGTTACTAACGGCTTCTGGGACAATTGGTTCATCGATGCTGGTGCAACCCATCTTTCATTCTACTCCTCTCAGGAGCATGGATCCCAGTACCACAAGAAGAACCCCTTCTGGCCTGGTCGTCGTTCTTGGGGTGCTGAGTTGAGCATTGGTAAGTGGGCAACTCCCGCATTTGGTATGCGTGTTAAGGTCCAGGGTGGCTGGGGTACACAGGTAAACTTCCAGTCATGGGATGATCCCTATCAGAAGGGTGATAATCCAACCTTCCATCAGGTTAACTTCGAGTTCCAACCCATGATTAATCTGACCAACCTGATTGGTGGCTACAAGCCCCGTGTATGGAACATTATTCTTTACGGAGGTGTTGGTGCATTGGTTAATTTCGACGGAACATGTGCTGAGGATTGTGATTGGTCATACTGGTCTCCTCTGTTGACCGTTGGTGTATTGAATACCTTCAACCTCACCAAGCGTCTGCATCTGAATTTGGATGTTTATGGTAACATGGGTGACACCAATCTCGATGGTAATTGGAAGCAGAAGAGCGAGCCCCGTATCTTCGGTACTCGTGACCTGCAGATCGGTGTATCTGCTGGCCTCGGTGTAAACCTCGGTAAGGTAGGATGGGACAACGCTCCTGACATGGACGCTATCCTGGCTAACCACAAGGCTCAGCTCGATGCTCTGAACGCTTCTATCGCTGGTCTTGAGGCTGAGAACGCAGCTCTGAAGAACAAGCTGGCTAACCAGAAGCCCGTTACCAAGGAAGTTGTTAAGACCGTTACTGAGTTCGGTAGCACAAGCGCTTCTGTATTCTTCGACCTGAACAAGTGGAACATCGCTTCTAAGAAGGATCTGGTTAACGTGAAGGAAATTGCAGAGTACGCTAAGGAGCATGGTAAGAAGGTTGTTGTTACTGGTTACGCTGATAGCAGAACTGGTAGCGCAGGTTGGAACCAGACTTTGTCTGAGAATCGTGCTAACACCGTTAAGAAGGTCCTGATGGACATGGGTGTTGCTGAAGAGAACATCGAGTGCTCTGGTCAGGGTGGTGTAGACATCCTCTCTCCCTATCCTTACAACCGTCGTGCCGTTGTTACTATGAAGTAATAATTTCCACGAAAACTTTTCGAGACGCATTGCCTTTTGGCGGTGCGTCTCTTTTTTTGTGCCAATACTTTCTCAGGTCATATATTTTGATTAACTTTGCAATCCAATTAAGTTAAATATAGATGGAACCTAAAGAAAAGATTATTTTGACAGGCGATCGCCCAACAGGTAAGTTGCACATCGGCCATTATGTGGGTTCGTTGCGTCGCCGTGTCGAATTACAGAACTCGGGTGAGTACGACAAGATATTTATTATGATAGCAGATGCTCAGGCACTGACTGATAACTTTGATAACCCTGACAAGGTTCGTCAGAATATCATAGAAGTAGCGCTTGATTATCTGTCGGTAGGCATTGACCCTGAGAAAACCCATATCTTTGTGCAGTCGGCTGTGCCTGAACTTACGGAGTTGTCTTTTTATTACATGAATCTAGTAAGCGTACAACGCCTGCAACGTAATCCGACCGTTAAGACTGAACTTGAGATGCGCAAGTTTGATGGTGGAACACCGACTGGTTTCTTCTGTTATCCCATATCTCAAGCTGCCGATATTACCCTTTTTAAGGCAACAACAGTTCCTGTTGGCGAAGATCAGAAGCCGATGTTGGAACTTACTAACGAGATAGTTCGACGCTTTAATCACATTTATGGTGATGTTCTTATCGAACCTCAAATACTGTTGCCAGGTAATCAAGCATGTATGCGACTGCCTGGTACTGATGGTAAGTCCAAGATGTCGAAGTCTTTAGGGAATTGCATCTATCTTTCTGACTCAGCCAAGGAACTGAAGAAGAAGGTGAACTCAATGTTTACCGACCCTTTGCATTTGCGCATTGAAGATCCCGGACATTTGGAGGGTAATACGGTGTTCACCTATCTCGATGCTTTTTGCGAGGATGCCGACTTTGAGCAATTCTTGCCTGAGTATAAGAACCTAGACGAGTTGAAGGCTCATTATACTCATGGGGGACTGGGCGATGGTACGTGTAAGAAGTTCCTGCTCAATGTCTTGAACTCTCGCTTCGAACCCATTCGTGAACGTCGTGCTATGTGGGAACAGCGTATACCAGAGGTTTACGAGATTTTGAAGCAGGGTACAGAGGCTGCTCGCGAGCAAGGCCGGAAGACGCTTGACGAAGTTCGTCATGCCATGCGAATTGATTATTTTGAGGACCCTTCCTTCGTTGAGGAACAAGCCCAGCGATTCGCAAAAAAATAAACTTTTTCTTGCCAATTATTTGGTCAATTCACTTTATTGTGTTACCTTTGTACTCGCTAATTAGGAACTGAGGTTCCGACGGGCGCTTAGCTCAGCTGGTTCAGAGCGTCTGCCTTACAAGCAGAGGGTCGGCGGTTCGAATCCGTCAGCGCCCACATCCATGTGAATGGATAAAATTCTTTGATGATTAATAGGTATAGGTCTCGTCGTGACGACGGGACCTATATTTTTGTATATATTTTGACTTTAAGTGCAGAAAAAATAAATGAGGATTTATTTTGTTATGCCCTCACTTATTCATCCTTTGACTTCGTCGAAGGTACTTGCGCTCGGCAGAAAAAATAAATGAAGATTTATTTTGTTATGCCCTCACTTATTCATCCTTTGACTTCGTCGAAGGTACTTACGCTCGGCAGAAAAAATAAATTGAGATTTATTTTGTTATGCCCTCACTTATTCGTACCTTTGCAGTCTCAAAGAAGAAGTTGTTTTTATGGAATTGAACCAGCTGACAGCAATATCCCCGATAGATGGCCGTTACAGGGGGAAGACGGAATCGTTAGCACTTTATTTTTCCGAGTATGCCTTAATAAAGTATCGTGTGCGCGTAGAGGTGGAGTATTTCATCGCTTTGTGTGAACGTCCGTTGCCTCAATTGGCCGATTTCCCGGTTGAGGCTGAACGCCTTCGTTCCATTTATCGTGATTTCTCCGAGGCCGATGCCCAACGAGTAAAGGATATAGAGTCCGTTACCAACCACGATGTTAAAGCCGTTGAGTACTTCATTAAAGAGAAGTTCGACAAGATAGGCGGATTGGATAAGTACAAGGAGTTTATTCACTTCGGCCTTACTTCTCAGGACATCAACAATACAAGCATCCCCCTGAGCCTTCGCGAGGCTTTGGAAGAGGTGTATTATCCTCAGATTGAAGAGTTGGTTGCTCAACTTGAGGCGTATGCCGAGGAATGGGCTAATATTCCTATGCTTGCAAAGACGCATGGTCAGCCTGCCAGTCCAACTCGTTTGGGCAAGGAAGTACGCGTGTTCAGTTATCGTCTCCGCCGTCAGTTGGATATGCTTAAGGCTTGTCCTATTACTGCCAAGTTTGGAGGTGCTACGGGTAACTACAATGCCCATCACGTTGCCTATCCCGACATCGATTGGCGTTCGTTCGGCAATAGCTTTGTCTCTGAAAAGTTAGGTTTGGAGCGTGAGGAATACACCACACAGATTAGTAACTACGATTGTCTGGCCGCTGTCTTCGATGCTATGCAGCGCATCAACACCGTGATTATTGACCTCGACCGCGACTTCTGGCAGTATATCTCTATGGAGTATTTCCGTCAGCGCATCAAGGCTGGCGAAGTAGGTAGCAGCGCTATGCCTCATAAGGTTAATCCTATTGATTTCGAGAACTCGGAAGGCAATCTTGGTGTAGCCAATGCCCTGCTTGCTCATCTAAGTCAGAAGCTGCCTGTCAGCCGTCTTCAGCGTGACCTCACAGACTCAACCGTGCTTCGCAACATCGGTGTGCCTATGGGCCACATGCTCATTAGTATTCAAAGCACACTGAAAGGCTTGCGTAAGTTGGTGTTGAACCAAGCAGCTATCAATCGTGATCTCGATGGCTGTTGGGCCGTATGTGCCGAGGCCATTCAGACCATCCTGCGTCGTGAGGGCTATCCGAAGCCATACGAAGCATTAAAGGCCCTTACCCGTACGGGAGAAGGCATAAGTGAAAGCACAATAAAGAATTTTATAGAAACACTAGACGTCAGTGATAGCGTGCGCGAGGAGTTGCGAAACCTGTCGCCGCATAGCTATACTGGTCTTTAAGGAATTAATCATTTATCAGTTAAAAATTAAATCATCATGATTACAGAAGACGAACGTTGGAGAGAGCAATTCTCCGACGAGAAGGATGATAGCCGTGAGGGCTACAATCCTTACAACAGAGAATCATCAAGGAGTTCTAACAGTGAAGGACATACCGGCAAGCGTCCGCGCATTCAGCGTGTCAGCTACGAGCCTGCCCGTCCTCAAGGTTATGGTCAGCGTCGTGAAGGAGGCTACGGTCAGCAACGCGTAGGCGGCTATGGTCAGCAACGCGTAGGCGGCTATGGTCAGCAACGCGAAGGTAGCTATGGACAGCAACGCGAGGGCGGTTATCGTCCCCGTCGTGAGGGCGGCTATGGTCAGCAGCGTGAGGGCCGTCCGTCATACAATCGCGAGGGTGGTTACCAGCGTCGCGAAGGCGGATATCAGGGCGGTTATCAGCGTCGTGAAGGCGGATACCAGCGCCAGGGCGGTTATGGCCAGCAGCGTGGTGGCTATCGCCAGCGTACGGGCGACTATAATCCTCATGCCAAGTATAGCATGAAGAAGCAGATTGAGTATAAGGAGAAGCACTATGATCCCAACGAACCCATTCGCCTCAATAAGTTCTTGGCCAACTCAGGCGTATGCAGTCGTCGCGAGGCCGACGATTTCATTCAGGCAGGTGTTGTTCGTGTTAACGGTCAGGTCGTTACGGAGTTAGGTACAAAGGTAATGCGTACCGATAGCGTGCTCTTCCACGATCAATTGATTACTCCCGAGCGCAAGGTCTATGTCCTGCTTAATAAGCCTAAGGACACTGTGACCACAAGCGACGATCCACAGAATCGTAAGACTGTGATGGACCTGGTAAAGGGCGCTTGCAAGGAACGCATCTATCCTGTAGGTCGCCTCGACCGCAACACCACGGGTGTGCTTCTGCTCACCAACGATGGAGAGCTTGCCAGCAAACTCACCCATCCTCAGTACAAGAAAAAGAAGATTTATCACGTATTCCTCGATAAGGCCGTTACACTTGCCGATATGCAGAAGATAAGCGAAGGCATTGACCTCGAGGACGGTCCTATTAAGGCCGACGCCATCGAGTATGCCGATGAGAAGGACAAGAAGCAGATTGGTATCGAGATCCATTCCGGTCGCAATCGCATCGTGCGCCGCATCTTCGAGCACTTAGGCTATCGCGTGGTGAAGCTCGACCGCGTATACTTTGCCGGTCTCACCAAGAAGAACGTTCGTCGTGGCGACTGGCGTTTCCTCACAGAGGCCGAGGTAAACATGCTGTACACGGGAATGTTTGAGTAAGAGCCCCCTCTCCCCGCCCCCTCCAAAAGAGGGGGAGAGGGAGACGGACTAAGAGAATATAATAATAAGTAATATCGAATAATACCTTTTGTTATCACCCCTCATAGGGAGGGGTAGGGGTCGAAAATATGAAAAGAACGAAAGTCATTGATGCACTGAAGCGTACAGACTTCGGTAGTGAGATAACAGTGATGGGTTGGGTACGCTCGAAGCGTGGCTCGAAGGGCATATTCTTCATTGCCCTCAACGATGGCTCAACCATCAAGAACATTCAGATTGTTGGTGAGGACGAGCATTTTGACGAAGAGACGATAAAGCTCATAACCACAGGCGCTTGCTTGCGTGTGAAGGGTGTGCTGGTGGAGAGTCCTGCCGCTGGTCAGGCTTCCGAGATACAGGCCAAAGAAATTGAAGTACTGGGACAGTGCGACAACACCTATCCCCTGCAGAAGAAAGGTGCCTCGTGGGAATACCTTCGCACGGTGGCACACATGCGTCCTCGCACCAACACCTTTGGTGCCATCCTGCGCATCCGCCACAACATGGCAATGGCCATCCATACCTATTTCCACGAACACGGATTCTTCTACTTCCACACACCGCTCATCACCGCCAGCGACTGCGAGGGCGCAGGCAACATGTTCCAAGTGACCACGAAGAACCTCTATGACCTGAAGAAGGACGAGCAAGGAAAGATAGATTATGCCGACGACTTCTTCGGCCAGCAGGTAGCACTTACAGTTAGCGGACAGCTCGAGGGCGAGCTTGGCGCCACGGCACTGGGTCAGATATACACATTCGGTCCCACGTTCCGTGCCGAGAATTCAAACACCCCTCGCCATTTGGCCGAGTTCTGGATGATAGAGCCCGAGATGGCCTTCTATGATAAGGAAGACCTGATGGACCTTGAAGAGGACTTCATCAAGTATTGCGTGCGTTGGGCACTCGACAACTGCCGCGACGACCTCGAATTCCTTAATAAGATGGTCGACAAGACCCTCATCGAGCGTCTCGAAGGCGTACTGAAGGAAACCTTCGTTCGCTTGCCTTACACCGAGGGTATCGAGATTCTGCAGAAGGCCATCCAAGGCGGACGTAAGTTCGAATTCCCATGCGAGTGGGGCGACGACCTGGCCAGTGAGCACGAGCGTTACCTCGTGGAGGAATACTTCAAGAAGCCCGTCATCATGACCGACTACCCGAAGGAGATCAAGGCCTTCTATATGAAGCTCAACGAGGATGGTAAGACGATGCAGGGCACCGACGTGCTGTTCCCCCAGATTGGTGAGATCATCGGCGGAAGCGTTCGTGAAGAGAGCTATGACAAACTTATGGCAGAGATCCATCGCCGTGGCATGGAGACCGAGAAACTTGAATGGTACCTCGATACACGCCGTTGGGGAAGCTGTCCTCATGCCGGCTTCGGCCTCGGTTTCGAGCGCCTGATACTCTTCGTAACAGGTATGCAGAACATCCGCGACGTCATTCCCTTCCCACGTACACCTAAGAACTGCGAGTTCTAAACGATACGACAGAGAGGTGCGAAACATTGCGTTTCGCACCTCCTTTCTTTTCTTGCCCTCCCTGAGTGGGATGAGTGAGCCTCCTCCCTTCCTTTTGTGCTTGCCTTTCATACACCTGCCTTTGTCGTAAATACTTTCGTCCGACCGAACAAATAATTGCTTATTTGTTTGGATTTCCGCTTGTTTTTTTGTATCTTTGCCTTTGAATCAAAGCCCATACAAGGGCGAATGTTGCAAATGGTTGCACGGCGTGAGATGAATGTTTCACGACGTGCAACATTCGTTTCAGGGCGTGCAACAATCGTTTCACGTAGGAGTTTTGGTTATCCTCCTATAATATATCACCTCTTCCTCCTAAGAGCGAGGCTTTATCCTCCTAGGCGTTCGGACTTATCCTCCTAGGCGTTCGTGCTTATCCTCCTAAGTGTCCGGGTCGGAAGATATAAGTGTTGGGGACATTTCTCCATGGAGTCTGATGCCGAACCCAACTAAGCAAGTACTGAAATACCTACTTGTTACAAACGGGAGATTACCGACCTAGATAGCACAGGAGTGATAATATATAATCTATTTGTATTTGCTGAAATGGAAGTAAATACGTAACTTTGCTGCTGTTCTATAGCAATTGGCAATGACGGGAATCCGATTAATCTATGAGGGACTGCGTTCCTACAAGGTGTAGGTTGAGATGAAGGGAGCGGAAAGATAAGGACTGCCCCGTCTTTTGATATAATAGAGAGAATGTAGAGACTTATGAGCAAGACACGGTTTACAAAGCGGGAGTATAGGAAACTGGTGGACGAGGAGTACAAAGGCGTGTTCATCAGCAACGTTAGCGTGCCGAAGTTGGTGGAGGCAAGGCTTTCCCGACATCCCCACGGAACGCGAGCCAAGGGCCTGCGGACGGACAAGCGCGGTGGCAAGGAAGCCTATTTGTGGCTGAAAGAACGGTTCCGTGAGGCAGAAGTGCAGAGTTCACGCTTGCATGCGATAAAGCGAAGCATTACTCATTCGGTTAGGCAGATGGCGAAGCGCGAACTGAGGAAAGAGGTGGATTGATAAGACATAAAGCCTGTACCCCCTTTTGCTAAAGGTAATGAAATTGACAACTTTATGTGAAAAGTTATCGTCCTTTGTATTAAACCTTTAGGCGCAAGGGGTGTCTATCCTGTATGCGACGTCTCTTTTTATTACTTTCTTTTACGATAGTTTCCCTTCTGGCCATGGGTCAGACGGACTCAATCCCCCGACTTAATGTACGAGGTATGGTTTATGAAAACCAGAGCCTCGACCCACTCGAAGGCGCCCAGGTGCGCCTGCTCCGAACGGACAGCACTCAGGTGGCTGGTGCCCTCGTGCAGAAGAGCGGTCAGTTCGTCCTGCCCAATATTCAGGCTGGTAACTATATCTTGCAGGTATCCTTCATCGGCTTCAAGGAGGTGAAGTTCGCCCTTACTCTGCCGCGTCGCACGGGCAACTTTAGAGTGAAGGACATCATGATGCGTGAGGATGCCAAGGTTATGGCCGAGGCCGTGGTCGAAGGCAAATTGCCAGAGATGACGGTGGTCGACGATACCGTGATGTATAATGCCGATGCCTTCAAGTTGCAGCAAGGTGCCCTCGTGGAGGAGCTTATCAAGAAACTCCCCGGCATCGTGGTCAACGACGATGGTTCCTATACATGGAACGGCAAACAAGTGCAGCAGTTCCTGGTCGATGGTAAGGAGTTCTATGGCACAGACGGCAATGTCATCCTGAAGAACCTTCCTGCCGAGATCGTCGATAAGGTGAAGGCTTACGACCGACAAAGCGACTTTGCCCGCGTCACTGGTGTAGACGATGGACAGGAGCGTACAGTCCTCGACCTTACGATTAAGAAGAACCGCAAGCGCGGATGGTTTGGCAACATCGACGGTGCCTATGGTACCCACGACCGCTATTCGGGTCGCGTGATGGTCAACCATTTCCTCGGTGATCAGAAGTTCTCGGCTTATGGCAATGCAAGCAATACGCAGGGCAACGGACTCACCGATAACCAGTCGGCTGGTGCCACGATGAACCTGCAGAAGCCCCGTAAGACCAAACCCGGCGAAAGACCACAGCGCGAGCCTCTGCTTGAGGTCAACGGGTCGGTAAACACCAACTTCTCGCAAGGAGGCAACGAGTCGTGGTCGAACTCACAAAACTTTGAGAACCGCAGTGCGGCCTATTCGAACTCATGGAACAAGAATTCGAACAATAACAAGGGCTTTAGTACGCAGTACCGCGTCGAATGGCGTCCCGACACGATGACCAACATCATGATACGCCCCAACTTCTCGTGGAACACCTCGCGCAGTGGTTCCAATAGCGAGAGTGCCTCCTTCCTCGACGACCCCTACAAGTTCACGGACGACCCCTTGGCTGATTATGCCGAGTTTAGCGATTCCATAGGCGTCAACCATCGTCGCAATAGCAACCATTCGCAGAGCGATAACTATTCCTTCTCCGGCTCCTTGCAGATCAACCGACGCCTCTCGAAGCCCGGACGTAACGTAACCTTGAATGCCGACGCGGGCTTCGGAAAGAGCACCAGCGAGAGCGAGTCGTACAGCCAAACCGATTACTACCAGATACTGGCCCACACGGGTGGAGATTCCGTTTATCATAAGGTGCAGTACAGCGACGCACCCTCCAAGAACCGCAACGCTTCGGTGCGTCTGACCTACATCGAACCCATTGGAAACCAGCTCTATCTGCAGATGTCCTACCAGTACAACTATCGCTTCAATGACCGCGATCGCACGGTGTCCAGTATCTTCGACTGGATGGATGGGACTCAGCCCTTTATCGATCATGGCATTTCCGTCAATGACTATCGCCAGTGGCATTGGGTGGCGCAGCCCGATGTGGCACAGTGCAACTACACAACCAACCGCTATCAGAATCACGACATACGTTTGCAGTTGCGCATCAACCGCACACTCTATCGCCTGACCGTCGGTGCCAACATGCAGCCACAGGTGAACGAGGTTGATTACACAAAGGGCCTCAAGCACTACGACGTTCGTCGAGCTGTGTTCAATGCCTCGCCTACCATCAACTTCCGCTATCTCTTCTCGCGTACGGAACAACTCGAGTTCCGATACAACGGCAATACGGGACAGCCCGGTATCACCGACCTCATACCCGATACCCTCTCCAATGCCGACCCCTTGAACATACGCCTTGGTAACCCCGAACTTAAGCCTTCGTTCACGCACAATATGAATGCGTCATACCGTCGCAGCGTGACCGAGACACAGCGTACCTCTTCCCTTAACCTCTCGTTCCGTACCACGCAGAACAGTACTACCAACCGCACGGAGTATAACGACATCACGGGCGGACGCATCTCCAAGCCCGTCAACATCAATGGTAACTGGAACGGTTCGGCCAACTTCAACTTCAATACCGCCATGGGTGAGGACAAGTACTGGCGCATCAACTTAAACACGGGTTCGTCCTTTACCAATGCCGTCAGCTATGTCTATCAGAGCAAGACGCAAGAGACCGTGCGCAACCGCACACGCGGCATGCATGCCAACCAAGGTGTGCGCCTCTCCTATCGTCGCGACTGGGAGAACAATACCAATCTCGACGCCAGCATCAGTTCTAACTTCGGGTACAACCACACACGTTCGACTAATACCTCGGCGTCGAACCTCGATACCTATAACTTCTCTTATGGTGGTTCGATTACCTTGCAACTCCCATGGGGCATGACCTTCTCCACCGATATCTCCGAACAGAGCCGTCGTGGATATGCCGACAAGGCCATGAACACCAACCACCTCATCTGGAATGCCTCGCTCAGTCAGCGTTTACTGCGCCAGAAGAACCTGACGCTCTCCGTACGTGCACTCGATATCCTACAGCAACGCGACAATATATCCCGTAACATCTCAACAACTGCCCGTACCGATTCGCGCAACGAAGCCATACACTCCTATGTGCTGTTCTCCGTTGGATGGCGCTTTGGTCGCTTTGGTGGTCGTCAGACGCGCCAGAACCGTGAGAGCCGCATGGAAGGTCCTGAAGGCGATGGTCCGCGTCTGGAAGCCCGTGAGGGTGGTCGTGGTGAAGGCGGTGGTCGCAATGGTGGCGGAGGTAATCGCGGAGGTGGCAACCGCGGAGGCGGTGGCGGCTTCGGCGGAGGCGGAGGCTTTGGTGGCGGCGGACGCTTCTGATGCCGGTCCTCATTCCTTACGATATCCAAACTAACAACAATCAACATATGAAAGCACTATTTTTGTCTCTTTCTTTATTGCTTGCCTCTCATGCGGCAGCACAGGTCACACCCGCAGATTATTATCGTGCCAGGCACCAGCGTGAGAACTATGCAGGCAAGGTCGTTAATGGTGATGTACGCGTAACGCCGGAGCGTCGCGATGGCGCAAACGGTTTCCAGTACTCCGTGTTTAATGGCGACAGCACCGTGTGGTATCATGTCGATGCTGCTACGGGCAGCAAGGAACGCATCGGCAATCCTTATGCCTCGCAACGCCGCCAGAACTGGGGCTGGGGAGGCGGTGGCGACGGTCATCACTGGATGGAAGTCCGTGACGAGAAAGACGGGCGTTCCGTTAATCCTACAGACAGACGTCAGACCATCTTCCATCGCGATGGCAATCTCTATCTTTCAACCGATGGCGATGACGAGCATGCAGTCGCACTCACACAGGATGGTGTCGACACTTGTTACTATTCTTCATGGGGTCGTTTCTCCAGCAATGGTCGTTACTATGCTACTGTGCTCATCAAGCCTGCGCCTAAGCACTATGTCACCTACACGCTTTCCTCTCCCCGTGACCAAGTGCAGCCTCGCTATTCACAGCAAGAGTATGCCAAGCCGGGCGATTCGCTAAACTATCGCATTCCCGTTATCGTGGATGTGCAGGAACGTCGAACCATTCGTCCGAACTCGACCGCCCTCTTCGCTTCGCAATATCAGGTGTCGGCGCCAAGATGGGACGAAGGCGACCAGACGCTAACTTTTGAGTTTAACGAACGCGGGCACAAGACATATCGTGTGCTTGAGATGAACCTGAAGGGCGAGGTGCGTTGCCTTATCGAAGAACATAATGACAAGTACGTTGCCTATAGTCGCAACCTGCGTCACGACCTTAATTCACGTTTCATCCTTTGGAAGAGCGACCGCGACGGCTATGCTCACCTCTATCTCTATGACAGGAAGAAAGACCGCCTGACACAACTCACGCAAGGGCAGTTCTGGGTGCGCGATGTTCAGCAGTCCGAGATTGACGATGAAGGACGTGGTTACATCATCTTCTCTGCCAATGGACGTGACTGCCGAAACATGGGGCATCCCGCCTCTTCGCTCGATGGTTCCATCACGGAGGAAGACCCGTATAACCTTCATTACTACAGGATTCAGTTGCAGCCAGGCCGAAAGATTGCCTCTGCTCCTATCGCTCTTACCCCCGAACCTGCCAACCATCGCATCACCTTCAATGCTGATAATACGACATTCATCGATACCTACTCCACCGTCCTGCAACCGCCTGTTACCGTGCTGCGTTCTGCACTCGACGGACATCTCATCTCTACGCTTGAGACGTCAGACATAAGTCGTCTGCAGGCCACTGGTTGGCGTGCTCCCGAGGTATTCGTGGCTCCTGGGCGTGACGGTAAGACCGATATGTGGGGCATCATCCAGCGTCCTTCCAACTTTGACCCCTCGAAGCGTTATCCGGTTATCGAATACATCTATTCTGGTCCTGGCGACCAGTATGTGCCAAAGACTTTCTCCACGTGGCATTCCAACCTTGCCGACTTGGCCGAACTCGGGTTCATCGTTGTGCAACTCGATGCTATGACCACCTCTTTCCGTTCGCTCGACTTCGAGCAGGTGTGCTATAAGAACCTTGCCGATGCAGGCTTCCCCGACCGCATAGAATGGCTCAAGGCCGCTGCAAAGATGCATCCTGAGATGGACATCTCTCGCATGGGCATCTACGGATGCTCGGCCGGTGGTCAGAACGCCCTTGGTGCCATGCTCTTCCATGGTGATTTCTATAAGGCTGCTTATGCGGCTTGTGGCTGTCATGACAATCGCATGGACAAGATATGGTGGAATGAACAGTGGATGGGTTATCCTGTCGACAGCAGTTACGTTAATTGCTCCAATGTCGTGAATGCCCATCGCTTGCAGGGTGCCCTTATGCTTCTCGTGGGTGAGATGGACGACAATGTCGATCCCTCTAGCACGATGCAAGTGGTCAATGCCCTTATTCGTGCCAACAAGGACTTCGAGCTCATTGTGCTTCCGGGTGCTCATCACACCATGGGTGATGCTTACGGACAGCACAAGCGCTACGATTTCTTCGTCCGTCATCTCCTTGGTCAGCAACCTCCCGCTTGGGACCAAGTTGAGCGATAAAGGCGAATGTGATACCAAATAGTTAGGCCCGCAAGTATTTCTGCTTGCGGGCCTAATCCTTAATCCTTAATCCTTCACCCTTAATTCTTAATTCTTAATTCTTAACTCTTCGCTCGGCATCTGCGTAGCAGTGACGCTTGCGTAGCATAGAGGAGCAAGAACTCTTAACTCTTAACTCTTAACTCTTATAGTATTAGTGGTTCCTGAAGTTCCACTTCGAGTTGTCAGACGAGAAGTCGTAAAGGGCAAGGGTGGGAGTACTGTCTCCTGCGGAATAAAGCACATAGTGCTTGTTTAGACCTTCCTGACCAGGAATGGTCTTAGGCATGATGCGGAAAGTGCCATCGATAAGTTGCTCGATGCGCCACAATTGTTCGTCTGCACCCGTGAAGGCGGGCACTGTAGTAACCTCAAGCGCAGAGGTGGCAGCAAGAGCACGGTCGGTGCCTTCGATGGTAATCTTGAAGTAAGGGCCACCAAGGTAACCGCCTGCTTCACTGACGGGGGCAATGGTCCAACGCTGATGGGGACGGAACATGTAGTCGCCAATGCGGGCAGGAATATCGCCCTTGGGCCATGTGCCAATAACATCTTGCAAGGTTTGGTTAGGCACGGGAGTGACGGGCCTCTGCATCTGTTCGCGATTGAACCAGCCTTGGCGCTCTTGAGTCATGCGAACGAAGTCGACAGCAAGTTCAAGTGCATAGCCGCGACGCTCTGATTCTATCTCAAAGGTGCCTCCACGGAAACGGTCGCCTGCTACAGGCCAACCATTGCGCCACAGTAAAGGACGCAAGCCAAGTACACTGCGACCGCCTTGGTCGAAGTCGGCTTCATAGTGGCACGACATCACCTCAACACCTTCGTCAATAATTGTTCGGCCAAAGTGACCAGGACCACAAACGCGGTCGCCAGCAGCTATGACCATCTTGCCACCGCCTTGCAGCATCTCACGACCGACATTGTCGACATAAGGACCAGTGACACTGCGTGCACGACCCACTACAATATTATAAGTGGAGTTAACACCATCGCAGCAAGTGCCGTGAGTGCCGAGCAGATAGTACCAGCCATCGCGATAGATAAGGTCGCTGGCCTCGCAGTCGATGGCAATGTCTTGTTCCTTATTGCCCTTGACGCGCTCACCTGTTGCAGGGTCAAGTTCGATGAGGCGAATGGTGCCGAAGTAGGTGCCATAGCTTGCCCAAAGGCGTCCTGTAGTGGGGTCGAGCAGAAGTCCTGGGTCGATGGCGTCATTGTCCTCCATACCGTCAGAAGAACACACCTCAATGGCTTCGGTATACTTGAAGTCGGGTGACTTGGGATCGAGTGTCTTGTTCCACATGGTAAGTATGCGACCATTGTGGCCTCCGCCCAGTCCGCCTCCTGTTGCTCCGTAGATGACAAGGTAGCGGTCGCCAATCTTCAGTACATCAGGTGCAGCTCCGCCACCTGGGCGTTCTGCTCCACTATGCCAGCTCCAGCCGTCCTCAGAGATAAGGCCTCCACCTCCAGTTCCGAAGGTGTAGTACTTACCATCGCACTCGGCCAGAGTCGAAGGGTCGTGAATGTAGGGCTGTCCAACTTGAGCCTCCACGCGGCTACTGAAGGAAAGAAATATTAACGATAGAATCGTGGCTGAAATGTGTATGGTTTTCATAATGATGACGTTTATTTGTTGAGGTTGATGGTATAGTTTGTAACGGGCTGACCTTTCTCATCGAGGAAACGAACGCAGAAGTCGCTCATGCCAGGACCATTAATAATGGCACCGCGCAGAATGTTACGTCCCTTCTTCAGGTTGAGTCTGGGCGACATGGCATCGTCGCGTACCATGCGGCGGTCTCCTGAAAGAAAGAGGGCTTCCTCGCCATTGAGCCACCACATGGAGGCAGAGTTGGAACCGACGGACAGACGAACATTGGGAATGTCCTCAGGGCAGTCGATGATGGTGACGGCCCAGAAGAGCACGCCATAGATGGTCTTGTCGAGCATGTCGGCAAAGCGGAAGAGCTTGACATTGTAGTTCTTGCTATCGAGTGCGTGCCAAGTAAGCGTCTGCTTTACGGTCTTGAGTTCAGGTTGTGCCTGTGTGCGACCGGGAGTCCGATCGAATGAGGTTGTTTCTGCCCGCTGACCTAAGGCAGTGACCTTCTGCCCGTCCTTAGGCACGATGGTGAACTGGTCCTTGAAGTAGGTCTTATAGAAATGTTCACGCAAGTAAGTGTCCGTGAAGACGGTGTTGGAACGATTAGGCTTGTCGATAGGTTCGAGCAGTAACCAACGGCGGATGAAACCGTCTTCATCAGGCTTTGCAGTTGGTGTGGTGATAGACGTGAAGTATTCCGGACGGTTCTTGAACTGTACCCAGTCGATGCTTACAGCCTCGCCCTCGCAGGTAATGTACAGGTCAGTTACGCCTTTAGGTACATACTCAAGCGGTGCTGTCAAGGTGAGCCATTGACCAATCAGGTTGCGACGGAAAGGACCGTTCTCGCCTGCAACTGTGAGGGCAACTTTTGCAATCACCTTTCCCGTAGGCTTACCCTCACGAATGCAAAGAGACGTGTTGGCATTGGCTTTGGTACGAATAACGAGATAAGCATTGGAGGTAGCACTGAAGTCTACACCATTGTATCTTACCCAACTGCCTTTGGTAGGAAGGTTGACAAACCAGCCACGGAAGCAGTTAGCCGTATCAAGGTATTCGGCATTCACGCCATTGCTGACCTCGCTGTAACGGTCTATCTGAATCTGGTCGGAAGCCTGATTGATACCTACGCCACGCAGTGTTTCGTGCACTTCCTGAATGGTGCCGTCGGCATTGAACTGAACTCTTTCGATGCAAGCAGAACGGCGTTTGTCCATCGATGGGGAATAGTAGTTGCGATGATAGAAGAGCAACCACTCGCCTTTGTATTCCATGATGCTATGGTGGTTGGTCCAGCACCCGTTGTCATGCTCTGCCATGATGATGCCCTTGAAGTCCCAAGGACCAAGAGGATTGTCCGACATGGCATAGGCCAGCGTCTCCGTACCATTTTCCTTACGCACCCAAGGGAAGGTGAGGTAGTAACGGCCTTCGCGCTTGAAGGCGTATGGACCTTCCTTGAAGCCGTCGGGCAGACCTTCCATAGTCTTGCCTGCAACGCGGATGGGACCATTGGGGATGTTAGCGTTATTGGCGTTATTGGCATTGGGATTATTAGGCCTTCGCATCTGCATCTCAGTGAAGTCTTCGTCCATGATTTCCTTCATGTTGTCCTTCAGTCTTGCACCGCGTATGCCCATGCCCGACCAATAGATGTAGGCTTGTCCGTCGTCGTCGATAAGCACGCAGGGGTCGATGCCCGATACACCCTTGATGGGTTCAGGTTCACACGTGAACGGACCCTCTGGCTGTTTGGCAGTGGCTACTCCGACGGCAAAGCCTCGCCCACTCTTCGGTGCATTGGGGAAGTAGAAGTAGTAGGTTCCATTCTTGTAGACACAGTCGGGAGCCCACATGGAATAACCCGTGGGATTGCCCCAGGGCACATTCTCCTGTGAGACAATGACACCGTGGTCTGTCCATTCGGTGAGGTTGTCGGAGGAGAAGACATGGTAGTCGGCCATGCAGAACCAATCCTGACGTTGCCCTTCAGGGGCGTGGATGTCATGGGAAGGGTAGAGATAGACCTTCCCGTTGAAGACTCTAGCCGTTGGGTCGGCTGTAAACTGATTGCGGATGATGGGGTTCTGTGCTGCCGCAGGCAACAGGCACGTGAGCAGTAATGCCGTTAGTAGTTTTTTCATATTATTATATTAGAATTTATGCTTCGCGGAGTTCTTGCTCCGATGCTCTACGCAAGCGTCACCCTTTCAGGGGTGCCGAGCGATAGGGGAGTTATGTGCTTCGCACGGGAGTTGTTGTTCCGTTTCTTTACGCAAGCGTCACGGCTTCGCAGATGCCGAGTGATTCTCACTACGTTCGAGGACGATAGAGATTGGAAGGATGACAGCTTGTCTATTACATTTTCTTAATTCTTAACTCTTAACTCTTAACTCTTAACTCTTAACTCTATGTTTACCACGCCACACTGAGGATGTAGCGTTCGTTCTCTCTAACTTCTATCGTATAAGCATAGTCTGACAAGATGTCACGCATGTCATCTCGAATGCCTGTGCCCAGGCGTTTCAGTACGGCCTCCTTCTGTGTCCATAGTCGAAGGAACGTGCGTTGTGGATCGTCGCTCTCGCGAATGAGCGCTTGTTCGCCCTCGTTCATGCTATAGCGAATGACGCTGTCAGATATCTTCCGACTGGCCGACTCAATGTCAATGCCTACTGGCCTGTCCGAGATGGCACAGCAAACACCCTCCTTGCAATGCGAAAGCGAGAAGTGAGGCCCCTCTCCATCTCCCCCCGTGGGGGGGAGGGCTAGAGATGGTTTTCCGTGTTCGTTATAAACGAATGTGGGTTGTTCCATGATACCATATTCCTCACGAAGTCCCTGACAGAGCAAACGATAGGCAAGCAACGACTGACGTCGCCCCATATCGTTCTTGTAAGCCAGCACTTGCTTCCTTCTCCATTCGGGCAATTCGTCAGTCCAACGGGCTATCTCTTCAGGCGTGTACTCCTGTATCTGGTCGTCAATAAGAATCATTGTACAAAATTATAAATTTAAAGTCGAAAAATAAAAAATATTTGTATCTTTGTGGTCATAAACATAATGAATTGATAATTATGAGTCGTGAATTAGATTTTAAAGCGCTGGCTGCGCAGTACAAAAGTGAGTTGCTGGACAGAGTGATGCCTTTCTGGATGAACCAGAGCATCGACCATGAGTTTGGAGGATACTTTACCTGCATAGAGCGTGATGGTGAGGTGTACGATACCGACAAGTTCATCTGGCTTCAAGGGCGTGAGGTGTGGATGTTGTCCACCCTCTACAATAAACTGAGCGAGAAGGATGGAGTGAGCGCAGAGACACGCAAGCAGTGGCTCGATGCAGCCATACAAGGTGCAGAGTTCCTGAAGAAGTATGGTCACGACGGCAATCTCAACTGGTATTTCTCGTTAACGCGTGAGGGTAAGCCTCTTGTTGAACCATACAACATCTTCTCCTACACCTTTGCCGTTATTGCCTTTGGTCAGTTGTACAAGGCTACGGGCAACCCCGAGTATGCCGACATTGCCAAGCGCACGTTCGACATTGTCCTGCAGAAACGCAACAACCCGAAGGGCAAGTGGAGCAAGGCTGCACCGGGCGCACGAGCCATGAAGGACTTTGCCCTGCCTATGATTCTGTGCAATGTGGCACTGGAGATTGAGGACTTGCTGTCGCCTGAGTTCCTGAAGGAAACCATAGACATCTGTCTGCACGAGGTCCTGGATGTGTTCTATCGTCCTGAGTTGGACATGATTGTGGAGTGTGTGTCGAAGGACGGCGAACTGGTGGACTGCCATGAAGGTCGTCTGCAGAACCCTGGTCACGCCATCGAGGCCATGTGGTTCATCATGGATTTGGGCAAGCGCTTGGGTCGTAAGGACTTGATAGAAAAGGCTGTGCACATTGCCCTGCGTGAGGTAGAATACGGATGGGACAAACAGTACGACGGCATCTTCTATTTCATGGATCGTCTGGGTCGTCCTCTTCAGCAGTTGGAATGGGATCAGAAACTCTGGTGGGTACACATCGAGACACTTATCACCATGATTAAGGGTTACGAACTGACGGGCAACGAGCAGTGTCTGGAGTGGTTCAAGCGCGTACACGACTACACTTGGAGTCACTTCCGCGACGAGAAGTATCCCGAATGGTTTGGCTATCTCAATCGTCGTGGCGAAGTCCTGCTTACCCTCAAGGGCGGTAAGTGGAAGGGTTGCTTCCACGTTCCTCGTGGACTGTTCCAAGTATGGCAAGCACTCGAGAGAATCTCGGCAAAGGAGTAAATTAAAGCTTAGGCACTCAGTCAATCAGACATAGGTTCGACGCACATTGAACATAGGCTCGAGGCACATTGAACATAGGTTCGAGAGGCTTTGAACCTAGGTTCGCCAAAGGCCCATTGCCTAATGCATAAATTATAATCGACGAAGTAGTCGCCCGCAGACTTGATGAAGTTTGTGGGCGATTGCTTATTTGACAGGTAGAACAGGAAAAGCCTGTGCGTTGGGTTTCCAAATTGTTCCAATCTCTTGCCATATTGTAAGGAAATGGATATGTGTGTTTGGGATTATAAGAATAAAATGTTTATATTTGTAACGATGATATGCAATAATAATCCAATGTTTTCGCACGAAATGGCGAAAGTCGGAATATAAAGATTAGTACTAACCCATTAAAAGCATTAAGCCTATGCGAAACCGTTACTTAACGTTAGTCCTGCTCGTATTCATGCTTGCAGTAGGACAGAGCACGTGGGCAGGAATGGCCCTGGTTGTTCATCAAAAGTCGGGTGGCACTGTAGAGTTTGCTTTTAGCAAAAAACCTGTGGTGACCTACTCTGGAGGCAATGTTGTCATTACGTCAACAGAAGCCAAGGTGGAATATCCCCTGTCCGACGTTCAGAAGTTCACCTTCAGCGAGGAAACGGATGGTGTGGAGCGCATCATTGCACCTGCTAACCAGCTTCCACAGCCTACATACATCTATAATGTAGGTGGAATGCTCATGCGTACCTTACAACCCAACAAGGATGGCACGACGCCTGCTACTCTCGAAGGATTGCCCGCAGGCACGTACATCATCAAGAATGGAACAACAAAGTACAAAATCATTAAAAAGTAATCAACTATGAAGAAGATATTTTTACTGGGCTTTGTTGCCCTATGTGCAATGACGATGAATGCACAGATAATGAAGGTTCAATCCGGTGGCGCTGTTATATTCGAAAAGAATGTGGATGCTATAGAACAAGTGACCTTTGCCGATGCAAGCTCCAGTGAGGTGAGTGTTGCCTTCAAGAACAACTTCATCACGATGGATAAAGATGCCGAGTTGGCACTTGCCGACATCCTGATCACGAACAATGTTGCTGTTGCCGATCTTACTGTTACAAGCAGCAACACGGGCATTGTAGCCATTGCGGATGGCAAACTTGTAGCCAAGAACTATGGAAGCGCTATCATCACAGCAACGGCTAACAGCATATTTGCCCCTGCCAGACTCTTCGTATCTGTGGAAGCAGGTCTTATGTATATTGAAGATATTTTTGTAATAACAGGTAGAGGCACAGTGGCGACCGGCACCATCCTAACAGGTAAGTTTAAGGCGGGCGACTCTGTCATCATAGGCAAGATTAGTGATGATGCCGAAAACATAAATACAACTCTGGGCGGTATCGAAGTATTCCGTAAGTCTATTGAAGAAGCTTCGGCAGGTACGAATGTCGGCCTACTGCTTCGTGGCGTTGACAAAGCCAGCGTTGCACGTGGGGATGTCATCATGGCACCAGGAAATACGGCTGTCGTTCAGAGCAAGAAGATTCGTGCTACGGTTTATGTCTTGACAAAGGAAGAAGGCGGTCGTCACACACCGTTCTTTGTAAACTATCAGCCGCAGTTGACTGTTGGTGGAGTAGATATTCCAGTGGCTGTTACCGATCTGGGTACGCAGGATGGAGCTGCCGTCGAGATGGTTATGCCAGGCACTACCAGTGAGGGCATGGTATTTGAAATTCAAGGCGCTGTCACACCTTTCTTCTACAGAGGCCAGCAGGCTGTCCTACGCGAAGGTGGCAAAACCATTGCAAGGTTAACAATTACTGGATATTGATTTACCCTCTCCGCGAGACAATACTAAAGCAAAAGCCCGTTCGTAACAGAGCGGGCTTTTGTTGTGTTTAAAGGCAGTGCTATTATGCCTTAGTTTCTGTTCGTTTGTTGCCTAACGACAGCAACCATCCCGTGAGGATGCTGACTACCATGCCGATGAAGCCGAAGAGCATGAATGACGTGTCGGTGTTGTAGGCCATCCAGATGACGACTGCCTCGCCTACGATGAAGCCCAAGAGGGCAGAGCGACCATTGATGCGTGGCAAGAAGCGTCCCATGAAGAACAGTCCGCCAAGTCCTGATGACAGGAGGCCGAGGATGGTGTTGAAGTAGTCGAGGAGGGACATGATGTTCCACGTAGCCATAAGCAAGGCAATGCCTACGCCGATGAGGCCACTGATGACGCAAGTCCAACGAGCCACGCGCAACATCTCCTTATCCATGACACGAGGACGGAAACGCTTCCAGAAGTCGATGCTGAATGCTGTGGACACCGAATTGATGTTAGACGAGATGGTGGACATCGTTGCGGCAAAGATGGCAGCAATCAGCAGACCTGCCACTCCTTGCGGCATCTGGCTCATCATGAAGAAGGGGAAGATGGTGTCGCCCTTGCTCATGGTGAAGTCGAGTGCGGCAGGGTGAGTCTTATAGAAGGTGTAGAGGCCTGTTCCTATCACATAGAAAACGACAGAGATGAACACGCTCATGATACCATTCATCCAGATACTGCGACTGGCACTGCTGACGTCCTTGGTGGTGAGATAGCGCTGAATGACGGTCTGGTCGGAGGTGTAGGAAATGAGATTGTTGGCAAGTCCGCCGCCCAGGATGGCCACCCAGAAGGTGACACGCCGATAGTCCCAACTCCATTCGAAGAGTCGCAGTTTGTCGTTGTCCACAGCCAACTGCCAGGCTCCAGAGAAACCGCCTTCGGTGTGTCCCCACAGATAGTATGCGGCAAAGAAGGCACCGCCCACGAGGATGCATCCCTGTATGACGTCGCCCCAGATAACGGCCTCCACACCGCCCATGGTGCAATAGATGATGGTGACAAAGCCCATGAGGATGATGCACGTGCGAATGTCGATACCTGTCACTGCTGTCAGAGCCAGCGAGGGCAGGTAGAGAACCAAAGCCATGCGGGCTATCATGAAGATGATGAACAGTCCTGAAGCCATCAGACGGGTCAGAGCATTGAAGCGAATCTCCAGGTACTCGTACGCCGATGTGATGTTCAGGTTACGGAAGTAGGGCAGATAGTATTTGACCACAGGCCAACTTACCACCAATATCATGACGAGCATGGGGTAGTAAGTCCAGTTGGTGGCGTAGGCTTTCGCAGGAATGGCCATATAGGTGATAGCCGACAGCATGGTGGCATAGATGCTGATGCCTGCTGCCCACCAAGGCACACGTCCACCACCGCGGAAGAAGTCGTCGGAACCTCCTTCGCGACGCATGAAGAACACGCCCAATCCGAGCATGCCCACCAGATAGATGACCAGCACAATCCAGTTGAGCCAACCAAAGTTGACTTTATGGAGGAAGGAAACCTTCATGACCTCCGATGCACGAATGCCTGGCTTGCTTTCACCATCGACAAGGATGTAGCCGTCCTCTGTGTTGACAAGTCCTGCTCCGGCACGTGCTATAAGCGAATTGCCAGGAATGGAGTACCATGAGTCGGTGATGGTGTGATAGACGAGCACATCGCGATTGAACTGATACCAAGGTGCAGGGTGTGTGAGATAGTCGTCGCCAAACTCTCCTCTTACGGCCTGTTCAAAGATGTCCTTGTTCACGCCTCCGAAGAACAGCACATGACTGTAGCCCGATGGGACAGCATTCATGCCTGCAGTGGCTTGGCTTCCTGCGTGCGATTCCCATTCCATAGTCTTCAGGTTCAGTTCCAGTGCGTCGTCGGCAACCTTCCCTGTTGCAGGGTCATATCCGCCAAAGACAAACAGCGAGACGTCCAATCCGTTGGTCTGAACGACGGCACAGGGTTGCAGTCGTGCCTGGCCAGGAAGGTCGGCTATGTGTTCCCACTGGGCAGTCAGTACGGCAGCACCCTCGCCTGGACGAAGGCGATAGACTCCCATTTGGGGTTTACCGTCAGTTTGTCCGCCGACGACATAGATGCAGTCGTTGCCATAGGCGGCAGCCCCATTGTCGACGCCCACAGGCAGTGATGGCCAGTTGATGACGCCTTCTTTGCTGATGCGATAGACGTGGGTCAGACTCTCTTTGCCATTCGTGCCACCCAAGCACACCATTCCTTTGTTGGGCACAGCTACGCTAGCACCGTAGGCTGTGGCGGTGGGCAATGAAAAGCGGTATTTATACCATCTGCCTTTCCACAGATACCAAACGTCGCTGTAGAACACCTTCTCGCCACCCTCGGCAGCAGGTTTGTTGGGGAAGTTGCAACCGCCTGCAATGGTCAGTACGCCGTCCACCATTCCACAGAAGGGTGCCGACACGCCCTGTCCGCCCAGCGCGTGATGCGAAGGAAGGGCTTCGAGGGACAAACGATTGGGTTGTGCGTGCAGAGATAAGGGAAGACACAGGAACAGAAGAAGCCAAAGGCGGCTCCTCTTCCATACCTCCCACAAGGGGATGGAGTATAATCTGTTTGTCTTATTCATTCATTCTAATTGCTTATGTTTCGCGCTATCTTCTCCCTCTCGGGATACGCCCAGTCCTTAACTCTCTCCCTCTCCCTAGGAGAGGGCAGGGGTGAGGTCTTTAACTCTTAATTCTTGCTCCGGCAAGCTACGCAAGCGTAGGCCTGCGGCCGTCCGATTACTTAACTTTTAATTCTTAATTCTTAACTCTTAACTCTTAATTCTTAACTCTTAACTCTTAACTCTTAACCTATATCCCCTCTCCCTCCTTCTCCCTCTCCTTGGGAGAGGGCTGGGGTGAGGTCCTTAGAATAGATTACAGTGTCCCCAGAAGTCGATGGCGTCGAGTTCTGCCTTCAGTCGAGCCTCTTCCTCGTCGGTGATGTTCTGGAAGGGAGTGCGGTTAGGACCAAGGTCCAGACCCATGAGTTTCATGATGCGCTTGCCACCCACGATGTTGCCACGGAAGTGACAGATGACATTGATGACCTCTTGGGCATAGTTCTGCAGGGCACGAGCCTTCTCCAGATCGCCTTGCTTCCAAGCCTCGATGATGCCCACCAGACAACGTCCGTTGTAGTTTGTGGTACCACCGATACCGCCTCGTGCACCACCCATTGCCAATGAGGGAAGGATGGTCTCGTCCTGTCCGTGAAGCATGTCGAACTTGCCGTCGGCATAGAGTCGGCACTGGTTGTACTCGTAGATGCTCTCGAAGGTGTACTTGATGCCTGCGAAGTTGGGAATGCGTCCGTCCACTGCCTTCAGCAGTTCCACCATAGGCAGGAAAGCCCCATTGAAGGCAGGAATGTGATAGAAATAGAAGGGCAGGTCAGGAGCACCGCAAGCAATCTCTTCGCAGTACTTCACCAGTTCTTCTATGCGTCCCACCTTGGGGAATGGAGGTGCCATAGCGCCTATGCCCCATGCGCCTATCTTCTGGGCATGTTCGGCCAGTCGGCGGCTCTCGCGCACACAGCAACTGCCCACATGCACGATGACCTTGAATCCCTCTGGTGCTGCCTTCATCCAGGCTTCAGCTATCTGCATGCGTTCGTCACTCGTCAGCATGTAGCCTTCGCCCGACGAACCGTTGATAAACACGCCTTTCAGTCCGTTCTTTGCCAGCATCTGGGCATACTGTGGAATCGGTTCCAAGTTCACGTCACCATTAGCCTTGAATGGTGTAAACGGGGCATCGATGAGGCCCTCAATCTTCTCAAACTGTTTCATCTTTATATTTTATTGAACATTGAATATTGAACATTAAATCTCCTCCCCATTCTCCTCCCCTCCTTAACAGGGAGGGGGACGGGGGAGAGTCCGTTATATTTTTCTTCTCATATATTTTTCCGCCAGATGCTGACAGAGGAACAACAGCCAGAACATGCTGAAGAAGCACACTCCCGTGACAGCGTTGTCGATGCCCAGCGGGGCAAAGGGTAGGGTGAACAACGAGAAGAGACCGCACAGCGTCATCACGTAATGCCGACGGGCGATGTACAGGATGTCCATCCTTCCCTTTTTGGCAGCGGACAGGTAACCCGTGAGGAGGAGTGCCGCAACGAATACCTTTGTCTCCCACAGCGTTTTCAGTGCGATGCTGGTCACGGACGTGATCACCTCGAGGTCAGTGGCCATGTTCAGGCTCTCGTGGCGTTTGTTCCAGATGCTCAGTCCTGTGCCGATGATGACGCCGATGACCATAGGCCAGCATGCCTGACGGAAGAATCGCTCGTGACGCTGGAAGGCCAGCCACACGAAGGCACAGCACAGCGGAATGGTGATACCGTTGTGGGTATAGCTACAGAAGACGCCCATCAACAGCATCAAGAGATACCACCGATGGAAGTCCTTCTGACTGACACGATTGTACTGGGCAATGAAGAACGGCACGATGCATTGCGACGACAGTTCGAGGATGGAGTCGAGGTCGCGATTGAAGAAAACCTCCTCGCCCGGACAGAAGAATATGATGAAGACTGCCGTTGCAATGATGCCTATGATGGTGCTGTCGGTGCGTGCCAGACGGGCTGTCAGATAGACAAGCAAGGTGAACAGTACCGACGTGGTGATGTTGATGGTCCACGGTTCCCAGATGTACCCTCCCGTAGGTGGAAATAAGGCCAGTCCTACCCATACTCCGAAGAATATGATGCAGTAGGCAAGTACCTGAATCTGAGTGAATATGTTCTTCATGCTTGGCATAGGTGCACTATCGCTTACAAAGTTACAAAATTAATTACGAAATCCGAGTTACGAGTTACGATTTTTTTTCAATCGTTGTTCCGAAATCCGAGTTCTTTCAGTCGCTTCGCTTTGTGAAAGCGTCCCTTTGGGCCGAGCGACGAATTACGAATTATTTTCAATTCCGATTATGATTGCGTTAGTTCCCTCCCCTTGGGGGAGGGTTAGGGAGAGGTATCAGTTCCCTCCCTTTGGGGCGACTGGGGTCTTTAGAGGAGCCACTAAATGTGGCTACGGCCCCACAAAGGGCGAAGAAGGCCTTTAGATGATTGCCCTTTGGCAATCAGTGCCTGATGAGGGGAAGAATCTATGATTCTGACGGTGGTGCCGAGTCCCCACTCGCGACGGAGGGCAGTCAGGAAGGGGTCTTTAGCAACAAAAAAGCCCCGACAACCACAATGGTCATCGGAGCCTTGTATTAATCCCCTCTCCTTTGGAGAGGGATAGGGAGAGGTTTTTTTTACATCATTCCACCCATGCCGCCCATGCCGGGGTTACCCATTGGCATTTCGGGCTTGTCCTCCTTGGCGTCGCAGATGACGCACTCGGTGGTCAGGAACATGCCGGCGATGCTGGCAGCGTTCTCGAGGGCTACACGTGCCACCTTGGCAGGGTCGATGATACCGCTTGCCTTCAGGTTCTCGTACTTGTCGGCACGGGCATTGTAACCATAGTCGCCCTGTCCGTTGCGAACCTCGTTCACTACCACACTGCCTTCCAGACCTGCGTTCTCCACGATCTGGCGCAGAGGCTCTTCGATGGCACGACGGATGATCTGGATACCAGTCTGCTCGTCGTCGTTGTCAGCCTTCAGACCTTCCAGCACCTTCTGAGCACGGATGTAGGCAACACCGCCACCAGGGATGATACCCTCTTCGATGGCTGCACGGGTAGCGCACAGGGCATCGTCGACGCGGTCCTTCTTCTCCTTCATCTCTACCTCGCTGGGAGCACCCACGTAGAGCACTGCCACGCCACCTGCCAATTTGGCAAGGCGCTCTTGCAGCTTCTCCTTATCGTAGTCGCTGGTGGTGTTAGCTATCTCGTTCTTAATCTGGTTGATACGGTCCTTGATGAGCTCGCTCTGGCCGTGGCCGTTCACGATGGTGGTGTTGTCCTTCGAGATGGTCACTTTGTCACTCGAACCCAGCATGTCGATGGTAGCCTGCTCCAGTTTCAGACCCGTGTCCTCGCTGATTACCAGTCCGCCTGTCAGTGTGGCGATATCCTGCAACATGGCCTTTCTGCGGTCGCCAAAGCCAGGAGCCTTGACGGCACAGATCTTCAGCTGTGTGCGCAGACGGTTGACTACCAGTGTGGTCAGAGCCTCGCTCTCCACGTCCTCGGCAATCACCAAGAGAGGACGACCAGTCTGTACGGCAGGTTCCAGGATGGGCAGGAAGTCCTTCAGGTTAGAGATCTTCTTGTCATAGATGAGGATGTAGGGGTTCTCCATCACGCACTCCATCTTCTCCGTGTCGGTAACGAAGTAGGGAGACAGGTAACCGCGGTCGAACTGCATACCCTCGACAACGCCGATGGTAGTGTCACGTCCTTTGGCCTCCTCGATGGTGATGACGCCGTCCTTGCTCACCTTGCCCATGGCGTCGGCCAACAGCTTACCGATTTCGGGGTCGTTGTTGGCGCTCACGGTAGCCACTTGCTCTATCTTCTGATAGTCGCTGCCCACCTGCTCTGACATGTCCTTGATGTTAGCCACAACAGCGGCAACAGCCTTGTCGATACCACGCTTCAGGTCCATGGGGTTGGCACCAGCAGCCACGTTGCGCAGACCTTCGCGAACGATGGCCTGAGCCAGTACGGTAGCAGTTGTCGTTCCGTCGCCAGCGTCGTCGCCAGTCTTCGAAGCCACACTCTTAACGAGCTGTGCACCAGCGTTCTGGAACGAATCGGCCAGTTCCACTTCCTTAGCCACAGTCACTCCGTCCTTGGTAATCTGGGGAGCACCGAACTTCTTTTCGAGAATCACGTTACGACCCTTCGGACCGAGGGTAACCTTCACGGCGTTTGCCAACTGGTCCACACCCTGCTTCATCAGGTCGCGGGCCTCGAGATTGAATTTAATATCTTTTGCCATAATCTAAGCCCCTCTCCTCCGTCCCCTCCCCCGAATGGGAGGGGCAAAGGTGTCGCCTGAGAGACAAAAGGCGTTCTATTTTTTTTGTTTTACTTTCTTTTCAAGTTCTCCATTCGTTTACTCCATGCAGGGTAAACTCCTCTCCCATTCGGGGGAGAGGCAGGGAGAGAGGGGCCGTTACCCCTTTACCCCAAAATCGCTACCACATCGCTCTGGCGCATGATCAGGTACTTCTTGCCCTCCAGCTCCAGTTCTGTGCCGGCATACTTGCCGTAGAGCACCTGGTCGCCCACCTTCAGCACCATTTCTTCGTCCTTGGTGCCTTGGCCAACGGCTACGATTTCGCCCTTCAGGGGCTTTTCCTTAGCGGTATCGGGGATGATGATGCCGCCCACTGTCTTTGTCTCTGCAGGTGCGGGCTCAATGAGCACGCGGTCTGCCAATGGTTTGATGTTCATGTCTTGTATTTTTAAAGTTTAAAGTTTAATAATTTTCTCCTCCCCATAGTCTACAAAAACCGTGCCAAAGGAGGTCGAGAGAGAATCCCTAAAAAGAATAATGTATGGTTGCTGACAATTTATCATGAGCACAGGCCAGGCAATCCTTACACCTTACAACCTTTGTTCGAGGCGTTTCAAACCTATGTTCGAGATGCATTGAACCTAAGGCTTTCGGCACTCCCTTCCCTTGCCTGAAATGTGTACAATGTGTACAGTTTACAGTTTTTCACGTGAGGGGGTAGGCAACAAGATGTGTACAATGTGTACAGTTTACAGTTTTCCACGTGAGGGGGTAGGTCAACAGGATGTGTACAATGTGTACAGATTACAGTTTTTCACGTGAGGGGGTAGGTCAACAGGATGTGTACAATGTGTACAGATTACAGTTTTTCACGTGAGGGGGTAGGTCAACAGGATGTGTACA
>CADCHQ010000024.1 GCA_902801325.1 uncultured Bacteroidales bacterium
GTGAAAAGACATGCTCGCCGATGACTTCCACACCTTCCGGTATGACCAGGCATGGGGGCAGAATCATACGCCAGAAAGAATAATCACCCAGCTCCTTCAAACTGCCGGGAATGCTGGTCACGCTGCATCCCTGCACCAGCTTGTCCGTGGCCGTCTCAATGATGGCGTTGCAGTGGTCGCGCGAGTCGTACACGGGATTCTTGGGATGAACTGTGATGGTGTTGCAGAACCTGCAACCGGAGAAAGCCATTTTTCCAATCTTCTGCACGCTCTTGGGGATGTATATGCTACGGACATCGGTATCGGAAAACGCCTCTGCGCCTATGCCCTTGATGCCCTCCAGAATGACAGAAGCCATCGCAGCCATGTACTAAGGCATCCGCAAATCCCCTACATATTTAACAGGGCGCACCCCAAAGAATGCACCCTGCTCTTTGTTAAACAACAACAAATCACCGACAACAAACCAAATCATTAATCTCGCACTGCAGGAGGTATATCCTTAGGAATATCCACTAACTTCGTTGAGAAAGCCGTCGTATACGGTTTATCGCCTGTCCTATATGTAACTACTGCACAATATGATGGTTTTAAAGTTTGGCTGTTGAGATATATAACCCTGAAACTGACATTTGTTAGACGTTCAATTATATATACATAACCAAACTCAGTTGCGTGATCTTTCTCCAATTGTTTGAGGTACTTCTCACCTGTTTCATCTCGATAGACCGTTGTGACAAAGTTTTCTTTTGCCTCTTTCCGTACTGCATAAGCATCTCTTGGTGATAAGAGCTCATTTGCAGTCGCATCTACTAATGCCGATGCGAAAACTGCCCCAAAAGCCTCAACAGCGGTCTTCTCAAATCCATTCTCTCTACATAAACGGAGTTGTATATATTTTTGAGTTTCCTTCGACTGGGACTTAATATTGTACTTATTATTTATATAATCCTTAAAATACACAAGCCTACGTACATCCTTTAGTTCTGAATTATTGCTCTCTCTGCTAAGCGATGGAACATAAATAAGTTTTCCTTGTGAGTCATATACTTCCTTTAGATAATAATATGAATTTTCCTTTGTATATGTTACTCTATAATAAGGAACAGTATCATAAACCAAGTAATCTATTTCTTCTGGATACGAATCGGAGTGAGTTTTACATTTATGGGTATATAGATAATCCCATCCTTTCCGTTGCTGAGGCTTATCTAACTCATCCAAATAATTACTGTCTGAATAGCGTCTTCCTCGATAAAATGGATTAGGCATAGAAACTGTTATCTTTTTATATGAAAGTCGGTCATCTTTTATCCATTCTGTCCAGCCTTTATCTATTTTTTCTTTTTCCTCTTGCAGACTATCTGCTAGGAATTGATGATATGATGAAAGATATTTTGATACATCTTCTGTTATTATCCCCTTTCTAACGTTTTTGTCAAAATCTCCACTCCCATTAACACCCCCAACAAACCTGAATTTATTTTTATTCTCTCGTTCTGAAGGGTTCTCCTTTATATAGTAAACATATGCTTGATTTAACAAAAAGAGGTCTGATCTTTCTTTAACTTTTTTCCCTAACATTTCACTAAGCTCTTTGCATCTTTGCTGTTCCGAAACTCCTTTCTGATATGGTTCCAAGAGAGTCGGCTTCATATACTCGAAATCTTTTTCGGCTTTAAGCGTATCTATCACCGTCATAGTAACATTTACCATTGCGTCATTTGGATTCCGATTAAGCTTGGTGCATTCTTTGAATGCATCTTTTTCTATTCTTGTATTTGAAGAAAAAAACACATAAGTCAGTCCCACACAGCCAGAGAAGTTATCCTTATGAATATAGGATATACTTTTGGGTAAGATAATACTATTTAATGAAGTACAATCCTTAAAAGCATCACGACTAATGTTAGTTACATTAAATACATCACCTTGATGTTTAATTGTCTCTGGGATACAAATATCCCCTATATATTTATCCACTTTCGATTCGTTATGTGGTTGAACAACAGTTGCATCTTTGGGGGAATTCTGATTATGCAACTCATAATAAATACCATTTATTTCCACTATCTCGTCATAGGCAAGAGCCTTATTTGTCACCATGCAAAGCAAAGCGACAAGTAATGATTTCAATAAGAGTCTCATAGATTACTTCTTTCTCCAGTTAGCATTTGGAACATCATTCCCAAAAATGTCCTTACTTATCTTATCTTCACCTATCTTCTCAATGCTTAGTTCTTCCGCATGATTTCGCAGGAAGTTAGCAATTTCTGCATGCGCAGTAGTTACATTTCCATGCTTGACAAGCAAATTCCCATAGCTTCTCGTACATGCAAAGATGAATTCTCTAATGAATTTGTGTGAATCGAATTCACTCTCTAACCTGTTTACGATCTCTCTTACTTCTTCAAGTCTCATAATAGAACCTCCTGTCCTCCCAGCCCCACAGAGAAACTTTATTAACATGAGAAGCGTGGAACTGTATGTTCACATCAGCTACTGAGGTCCTAGGAATAAACCCACACACAATGATGAAAACAGCAGTCCACGCTAACGTGGAAGCCGTTATGTCCATCTTCTTGTGTGTTTGAAATTTCCTAGGTTTCAGTTAGCAAGAAAGAGCATAACGCTTCTTTTATTTCCGATAAGTCACGCAGTCGCTACTGCACAGTGAGACGAATCCCACGGGGCAAAGATACAAATAAAAATTTATTGTTTAGTATTTATCGATTAACTTTTTTATCATTGAAGAAGAATGATCCAAATACAATCATAATTATTCTCTCACACGCGCATATATTTTTTGAACAAAAATCAACTGAATCTACTGCATGGACATCATAAATTGCTAACAATCAGAAGGAAAGCATGCAGTAGATTCGTTTTTCGAATCTACTGCAATCAGCTGATTTTAGGCTAAAACAGGGGGCAGTCACTTACATAACGCCTTAAAAGGGCTTATCTAAGTGTTAGTCTTAGATATGAAAGTGCGAGAGCGATAGCAAACCACGGCAAGAGTAACACAAAGAACGCCTAAAAGCAAGGAGAAGTATCACAGGTGTTACTGAAAAGTAACATTAATGATACGAGAAAGTAACACAGGTGATACATAAAAGTATCACTAATGTTACAGACACAAAGTCTTAGGGCTTATAAGGGAAAAACTAAGGAGTGATGTAATAAGAAAATCAAAGTCCCATGTCAAAATAGGCCTTTGAATGTAACGAGAACATATTTGTCAGATGTTGCCTACTCAAACAGGCTGTCGTCGTCCTTAAAGACGCAGGGGTCGATGCGCAAGGCACTGCGGATGGGGTGCGGCTGCGGGAGGAAGGGCCCTTCCGGTCGCTCGGCCAACACCATCATGTAGTATATTTCATACTATTGCTTTTAGTAGCTATAAGTAAAATATACCATCGAATCGTTCACTTCTTCACTTTTCTGACTTCCCCTCCAACTGCTGGGGAGGCCAATTGACGAGGTAAACCTTCTCCGTTGCGCGGGTAAGGGCGGTGTAGAGCCAACGGAAATAGTCGGGAGAAAGCATGTCCTCTGTGACATAGCCTTGGTCGATGTAGACGTGTTGCCACTGACCGCCTTGTGCCTTATGGCAGGTGACAGCATAGGCATATTTTACCTGAAGGGCGTTATAATAAGGATCTTTCTTTATCTTCTCCATCAAGTCACGACGGTTCGTCACTTCGGGATAGTCGGCACAGATGGCATTGAAGAGCTGGATCTGCTGTTCCCGAGTCAAAGCAGGCGCTTCGCTTTGCAAGGTATCAAGCAGGATGGTGGCCTCGATTTCCATATCATCGAAATCAGGGAAACGAAGGATGGCATCGGCAAAGCGGAAACCATAGAACGAACGTTCGTTACGCAGACGACGAACTACGGCAAGGTCTCCATTGGCAATAAAGTCTGTGGCCAGTCCAAAGGGCTTGGCCAGTTCTGAGTTCTGAGTTCCTAGTTCTGAGTTTTTGTCCCGATTATCTGCGTATGCGTCTTGTGTCGTCGCCGAGCGTTTATCCACTTCTTCATCAGGGTTAAGCCAGAAATAGTTGTTCTTTACCACGATGAGTTGGTCATTCGAATCCAGTTCATCCTCACACATAAGGATGCGCCCCCGAATGCCATTATTATAGATGTTTGCTCGACGATTGCTGCGCGTAACGACTATTGTTTGGTCAGTGCCACAACGATAGTAACTCTCTTCGAGTTTCTCAATGAGTTGGTCGCCAGGCAATGGGCAGATATCTGGGAATCCTGATACCCGGAAACGAGGAAAATCGACCATTTCATCGGAAGAAATGAGTCGGCGAAGCATTGTAGCATTCCATAGGATGCCTGACTCGTGGACCTGTCGCAACACCTGACTTAGGGAGGACGAACGTACTGTCAGTCCATAAGCAGAAAGAGCATCTTCTGAGAGAGCTGGACTGAGTTCCTCACCCACTGGAGGCAACTGGGCAGAGTCGCCCACGAGCATAAGCCGGCAACCGGGACCGGCATAGACGTAGTGGACAAGATCGTCGAGCAAACGTCCAGTTCCAAACCCTCGACCAGAAATACCCTCGTTATTTATCATCGAAGCCTCATCGACAATGAAGAGCGTGTTGCGATGTGGATTGGGACAAGCCTGAAAGTCTATCATCTCGGCAGAGAAGGTGTGCTGGCGATATATCTTCTTATGAATTGTGTAAGCCACATGGTCGGCATGAAGAGAGAAAACCTTGGCGGCTCGACCTGTAGGTGCAAGAAGGATGACCTGACGATGCAGACTATCCAACGCCCGCACCAATGCCCCCACAAGAGAGGTTTTTCCCGTGCCAGCATACCCTTGAAGCAAGTATATTTCATCCTGATTGGGAGAATGGAGGAATTCGCCCCACTCTTTTACTGTCTGCAACTGCTCATCGGTAGGATTATAGGGGAATTTATCGAGGATAAAGTCGGCTAAATCAGGTTTTATTGACATCTTTTTGCAAAAAGTGGCTCAAAATGTGGTTTATTCAATTTATTTATTTTATTTTTGCAAGACAAAAGTACGAAATAAAATACGAATTACAAAATAATACTAATATACCATCATGAAAAAGCTAATTAATGTAGTTTTGGGTATCTGCGCCCTGGCAATGTTGTTTATTTGCTACCGCAGTATTGCTGACCAGCAAAACTTCGAGGCCGAAGTGAAGCAGCGTGAAGTGGACGTGAAGGCACGTCTCGTAGAAATCCGTAAGGCTCAGGAGGCCTACAAGGAGCAGTACAAAGAGTATTGTGGCACTTGGGACTCTCTTATCATCTTCATCAAGGAAGGTAAACTTCCCACCGTCATCAAGCAAGGTGTGCTGACTGAAGAGCAGATGGAGAAAGGTTTGACTGAAGCAAAGGCTGCTGCCATCGTTAATCGTGGTAATGCTGCTGAGATTGCCGCCAATGGTCTGCAAGATTTCCGTCGTGACACCACATGGGTTTCGCTTATCGACTCGCTGTATCCCGAAGGCTATGTAGCTGACGATATCCGTTACATCCCCCACTCTGACGCAAAGGACGGTCAGAAGAAGGAGTTCGACCTGATTGCAGTTTGGATTAAGACCAAGTCGGATGCCATCATCCCCGTTATGGAATGTGGTGCAGAAGTAGAAAGCTACATCTGTGGCGAAAGCAAGTTGTGGGCTCGCGAGGCTGCCAACCAAAGAGAGATTGCTGAAGGCATGGGTAACTATCCTGGCCTGAAGATTGGCGAAGCCGGCCTGAACTGGAACAACAATGCTGGCAACTGGGAGTAACAGACTGACAACACAAGAATTATCCATCCGGATCTTTTCGGATGGATTTTCTTTCTCTACACCTCAGCGAACCAAGGAGGTAAAGGCCAAGACAGGACAATCTTTATTACAAGCCCTTGAACAAGCCTTTACTGAACAGGCTTTGCTGCGTCCCGACTATGACGAGGTTAATGTCTATGCCGACTACCCCTCGACACGCATTCCTTTGGACGAATTCCGAAGCGAGGAAGCCCAAGCGCTCTATCGCCTGACCTTTGGTAACGACAGTCTGACGGGTATGAACATGCACTACGAGATGCTTCCCGCCTTGGAAACCATAGAAGTATTCGTCATCGATGCAGAGATTGAGGCACTCATCCTCAAATATTATCCACATGCCACGCTGCATTGCTATTTCGGTCAACTGATGAACCGCATGCTTGCGTACGACAAGAGGCAAAGCAACGATGTGGCTCGACTCTATGCCCATAACAACGGACGACAATTGCTCGTATTCAGTTACAAAGAAGGACGTCTGCAATTTGCCAACTCATTTGAGGCAGACAAGCTGAGCAACCAGACATATTACCTGCTCTATGCATGGAAGCAACTGGGACTGAAACAGCGCAAGGACGAGTGTGTGCTCATAGGCAAGGACAAAGCACTTGAGGCTGAACTGAAACGCTACTTGAAGAACGTCATATGCGTGTAATCACTGGAAAGTACAAGGGACGACACTTCGATGTGCCTCGCACATTCAAGGCTCGTCCTACAACAGACTTCGCTAAAGAGAATCTGTTCAACGTGCTCATGGGTTACATCGACTTTGAGGGTGCCAGCGCTTTGGATCTGTTTGCCGGTACTGGAAGCATCACACTGGAATTGCTCTCGCGAGGATGTTCACGCGTGGTTTCAGTAGAGAAAGACCCTTTGCACTATCGTTTCATCACAAGTTTCTTAGAGAAGTTGGGCGACGAGGCTGCAGTGCCTGTCAAAGGCGATGTGTTTAAGTTTCTTGCAAGCATACACGAGCAGTTCGACTTCATCTTTGCCGACCCTCCCTATACGCTACCCAACATTGCCGACCTGCCTGACTTGGTATTGGAACGCGACTTGCTGTCGCCCGAGGGTGTCTTTGTATTGGAACACGGAAAGGCAAACGACTTCAAGGACCATCCCTACCTCATCGACCATCGTTCGTATGGTAGTGTGAACTTCTCCTTCTTTCAAGTGAAGTCGTAAAACATACCTATAATATAATAGCCCCTACACATCCAAAGAAATGTGTAGGGGCTATTTGTTTATACGCTTATGAGCGTGCTATCGATCGAGCGTCTCTCTTAGAAAGGTCTTCCTCCACCGAAGCCACCGCCGCCTCGGCCACCACGGCCTCCACCGCCGAAACCTCCACCAAAGCCACCGGGGAAGCCACCAAAGCCCATACCACGTGACTCTCTATTACCAAGGAGGTTAAGCGTGTATATGATGTGAACCATGAAATAACTGTTGATGGCATTGGTCCAGGAGTCACTGCGCATCGAAGCATTAATCGTACGACTGATGTTCGAACGCTGCTTCAGTATGTCATACCACTGAACGCTGATGGTAAGGTCGTGTCCCTTGAGCCACTGACGCAGGTTTTGACTGATCTGGGCATTCCAGATGAGCTCGTCAGTATTCATCGCCTCGTCGGAATATCCACGACGACTCTGCTGAGTAATGTCAGTAGCAATTGAGAAGTTGAAGGGGAAGGTGATGTTGAAGTTACCACCATAGTTGAAAGTCCAACTGTCAATGTTACCATTGCTCATCGGGTCGTCGTTACGTGCATGCTGGTAGTTGAAACCACTATTAAGACCTATCTCATAGGTTCCTGTTTCGCCAAAGTCATTACGATAGTTCAGACGCAGGTTTTCACTCAACATGGTATTCTTGGTAATGGTCTTGTCAAGAGTAACATTGCTGAACACCTTGTCAAGATCGACGATTGTAGGATTGTCGTCTCGATAAATGTTGCCCCAAGTCGAACCATCGGCATTGCTGCTCAGGTAACCTACATTGTTAGAGTAGTTGACATTGGCGTAATTCATCAGGTTGAGGTGCTTGTCCCTATCAAGTGCCGTGTTGAACATAACGAATGCACTCGTGTTCCAATTACCATTAATATTCATTGGTCTTGTATAGCGGACACCAGAATTGACGTCATAAATAGTGGCAGTAGAGATGCTGTTCTTCGTATTATTGTAACTGAGATTGAAGTTCCATCCACGCTGCTTGTCAACATTGTAACCATTGTAGAAGGCATTGATGTTATTGTTCCACGATGAGCGCAGACCGGCATTACCCGTACTGATGTTCAAGGGGTCGCTTGAATCCACTATCTCAAGCAAGTTGGTCATCGAAGGCTGTGACATACGTGCATTATAGCGCAAACGCAACTGGCTGGTGTTCGAGATCTTCCAACGCATGTCAATACGTGGTGCCCAGTTGAAGGTATGACGCACAACGGTGGTATCAATATGATTCTTCTGGTAATCCATGTGTGTGGTTTGGGGTTGGAAGTTAATACCTGCATTCAAGCGAATCTCCTGATCATTATCAAACTTGTGGTTATATCGTGCCATCAAGTTTGCGTCGTGATTGAACTCACGATATGTGGCATACTGGGAGTTCTCAATATTCTTGAGGTACTGCAAAGTGTCGAGTCCAGGGAGATAGCCCAGATAGAGTTGTTCGGCCGTATAAAAGCCAGCATACTCAGGCTTAGTCAGCAACGAGTCGATACTGTACATCGAGCGGTCGCTATCGGAGTAACGATACTGGAACTGATAGCTGGCCTGAATATTGAGGTTCTTAGTAATAGGCTCGGTGTATGAGAAGCGTCCCTGTACATTATAAGAAGTAGAGGGGGAGAGATTATACTGATTCATAAATGTGTTACGCTTCTGCTGGTAGTAATTGATGAGCGAACGACTCCAAGACTTAGAATCAGAGTTAGAGTAACGTGCACCGGCATTCAGCGTAACGTTGCGTCCAGGTTTGTCCAAACGGCGGTTTATCTGCAAGTCACCACTAACATTGGTAGAGTGACTCTCACCCATTGTCTGACGAATGTTGTCATTAACCGTAATGCTATCGCGAATGATGCGATTCTCCTCGAGATTGTATTGGGCAAGGGGATCGGAGAAGAAATCATAGGGGTTCTGGTTGAAAGTGGCATTAGCTGAATTTCCATGATTATCAGACCAAGAATAAGAGAAGTTGGGACGGAACATGAGGTTGGTCACAGAGTCTATCATCCACTCGAAACGGAAGTTAGCATTGACGTCCTGACTCTTATTGAATGACTGATTGGTATTATTCGTAAACGAAGAAGTTCTGAACAACTCGCTGTTCGATCGCGTCTGCACATCACTGAAACGGTGGCTATAGCGAACATTACCACCAAACTCTAAATAATGAGCATCGGACTCTCTCAAGCCATTATCCCAAGCAATGTTCAAACCATACATGTCACTGGTGGTTATACCATTGCCACCGCCAAAGCCCCATCCACGGCCTCCACCACCTGGGAAGGAATTGTCGTTGATGTTGTTACGACTGCCGATAAGGGTAAATTGCATATTGTCAGTGTATCGGCTGATATTGGCCTTTGCAGTATAGCGGTCTTCTGTACCATAGCCCAGGTCTGTATTGATGAGCCAGCCTTCCTTCATACCTTTTTTCACGGTCAGGTCGAGTACGGTCTCCTCATCGCCATCGTCGATACCTGTGATACGGCTGTAGTCGCTCTGCTTGTCATAAGACTTAATCTTTTCAACCATCTTCGTGGGGATATTCTTCATAGCCATCTTGGTGTCGTTGTCGAAGAATTCCTTACCACCTACCATGATTTTCGACACAGTCTTACCGTTAATCTTAATGGTACCGTCCTCGCTCACCTCTGCACCTGGCAGTTTCCTTACCAGTTCTTCCAAGTTTGAGCCTTCAGGCAAGCGGTAAGCGCCAGCATTGAAGACGAAAGTATCCTCCTTCATCTCCACCTGTGCCAACTGAGCCGTCACCTGAGCTTCCTTCATCACTTTGGCGTCTTCAGCCAATGTGATAGTGCCCAAGTCGTGTGTCTTATTCTTCTTGTCAAGAGTAATGTTGCGGTATTGAGTAACATAACCCATGTATGAAATGCGCATAATATAGGTACCATACTTCGAAACGGGCATATTCACCTTACCATTCACATCACTTACCACACCCGTAACCTGAGTGCTATCCTTGGGATTAAGCAGTACAACAGCAGCACCAGGTAATGGCTCATTCAAGCCTCCGTCCATAATGGTTCCTGTAACTGTAGACTTTTGTGCTAGTGCTGAAACTGAGCACATAACAAGTAACACGAAACCTAACAATCGATTCTTCATATTTGTTGATTTTATTTCTAAAAGTATTCCCCGAGATAAGGAAATCTCGATTATTATGACCAATAAGGACTATATTGGTTTAATCAAAACAAAAAATAAGAAAAAATTTTTTACCTTTGCGGTATGGAAATAAAGATATTCATGTTAGCGGTTGCTCTGACAACCCTTATGCCTTTTTCCGTTCTTGCATCAGAGAACGACGACGAGGTTTTTCTCGACACCACGTATAAAACCCTGCAAGACGTCATCTTGCCCAAGGCAAAATGGAAACGCAGCGACATTGCCAGCATACCCAAGTTCGGTGGTTATGTTATAGGCTCGTATAAATTTGACAACCAAAGCGGACAGCATGGTGGCGACGGCTTCAACCTGCGTTTGGCACGCGTCTATGTCGATGGAAGCGTTTTGAACGACTTCAAGTATCGTTTACAAGTGGAACTGAACGGGTCGCCTCACATTAAGGATGCATTCATTGCTTGGAGCCACTGGAAGGAATTGGAAATTAAGATTGGTCAATACAAGCGATGCTTCACCTTTGAGAATCCCTACAATCCTTGGGACGTGGGCGTTGGCGACTATAGCCAGCTGGCAAAGAAGTTCTCTGGTTTTGGTGACCGCGTAGGCGAAACCAGCATGGGAGGTCGAGATCTGGGACTGCAGATTCAAGGAGACCTGTTCAAGAGCCGACACGACGGACACCGCCAACTCCATTATACACTTGGTGTGTTCAACGGACAGGGCATCAATCGCAAAGATGCCAACAGACGAAAGGACGTAATAGGCAACCTACAATGGATGCCTATAAAAGGCCTGTGGATTGGCGCCTTCGGATGGATAGGCAACTGGAAAAGCCCTGAGGGTCTGACACTTGACCGTAAACGTTACAGTTTTGGTGTGAAATACGAGAATCCTGACAACAATTGGAGTGCACGTGCCGAATATGCTCGTTCTCATGGACACAAAGCCAGTGACTACGTTGCTGCAACTGAGGAACAACCTGCCTATTGGAAGGGTGGCACCAAAGCTGATGCTTGGTATGTAACCGTGGGAGTACCCGTTTGGCGATGGATTAAATGCTACGCAAAATACGATGCATATCGGGATTATGCTACTAAAGAATCGATGCACACCATCTATAGTTTTAGCACAAACCTGCAACCACACAAGAATCTGATGTTGCAATTACAATACAACTACCACAACGATAAAAACAGTGTCGACCAGCACTACCATCAATTCTGGGTACAAACCTACTTCAGGTTCTAATCAGAATCCCTCGCACGCGCATATAATAATATAGTAAGGAAAGAGACTTTCCAAACTATATAGAAAAGGGGCACTCTCCTCACGGAGAATGCCCCTCAACTCAAAAACTATAAACTTATGAAAAAACAAAGTCTTACTTTGCCTCCTCTTCGTTAATCTTGCGACCCATCACCAGATAAGCGATGGGGGCAGCAACGAACATGGAGGTGAACGTACCGCAGATGACACCCAGAATCATGGCGAATGAGAACGAGATGATGCTGTCGGCACCCTTGAAGAACAGACCAATCACGAAGATGACGGCCAGAACGATGAAGGTGCTGACTGAGGTGTTAATCGTACGGTTCAACGTAGAGTTCAGCGAATCGTTGAAGAGGCGCTGACGCTCGCGCTTAGGATAGAGGTTGATATTCTCACGAATACGGTCGAACACAACCACCTTATCGTTGATGGAGTAACCGATGGCTGTCAGGATAGCGCCAATGAAGGTCTGGTCAATTTCCAGAGAGAAGGGCACAAGACCCCAAAGCATGGCGTAGGCACCCAGGATGATAATGATATCGACAAGCAGAGCCGAGATGGCACCAATTGAGAAGGCCCAATTGCGGAAACGAATCAGAATGTAGAGGAAGATGGCCACGAAGGACAAGCCAACAGCAATCATGGCACCATTGGTGATGTCTTCAGCCACCGAGGGACCTACCTTCTGGCTTGAAATGATGGAACCACCCTCCCGAACGTCACGGTTGATGAAGGTCTCCTTCTCAAGATCGCTTGCCAACAGACCGGCATTCTTCAGCGTAGTGAAGAGCTTCTCCTCAATCTCGCTGTCAACCTCCAGGCCGTCCTCTTCAATACGATAGTTGGTAGAGATACGGATTGTCTGGCCGTCAGTACCAATGGCAATGGCGCTGGTGTTGCTCTCGGGGAAGGCTTCGTTAAGCAAGCCACGAACCTGCTCGGGCTGAACTTGCTTGTCGAAGACAACGATGAAGTTGCGACCACCCGTGAAGTCGATACTCTTGCTGAAGCCACGACCAAAGACGAAGGCCAGGCTGATCAGCACCAGTGCACCAAAGATGGCGAAACTCTTCTTCCAGTTGCTCATGAACTTGAAGGTGGGGTTCTTGAATGACATGCGGTTGCCCAGCGAGGTCTTGAACGTAAGGTCGAGCCACTTCTCGCGATTATGCATCTCAGTGTAAACGACACGAGTCAAGAACACTGCCGTGAAGAAGCTTACGCAGATACCGATGAACAGGGTTGTGGCAAAGCCGCGGATTGGTCCGGTTCCGAAATAGTAAAGGATGACAGCGGTAATAATACTGGTCAGGTTCGAGTCGAAGATGGCGCTGAAGGCGTTGCTATAACCTGCAGCCAATGCTTCACGAACGCGCTTGCCTGCCTTCATCTCTTCCTTCGTGCGCTCGTAGATGAGCACATTGGCATCCACAGCCATACCCAGCGTCAGCACCATACCGGCAATACCGCTCATGGTCAGTGCAGCCTGGAACGAAGTCAGGATACCAACGGTGAAGAACAAGTTGAGCAGCAGGGCGCAGTTGGCCACCATGCCAGGGATGACGCCATACATGGCAATCATGTAGAACATCAGGATGATGAAGGCCAGCACGCAACTGTAGATACCCATGCGGATGGATTCGGCACCCAGCGTGGGACCAACGATTTCCTCGCTCACGATGTGGGCAGGAGCAGGCATCTTACCGGACTGAAGCACATTGGCCAAGTCCTTGGTTTCCTCAGTAGTAAAGCTACCTGTGATTTCAGAGCTACCACCCGTAATCTCGTTCTGTACGGTAGGAGCACTGTAAACATTATCGTCAAGAACAATGGCGATGGAGCGCTTCACGTTCAACTTCGTGAGTTGAGCCCAACGGCGAGCACCGTCGATGTTCATCTTCATGCTCACACAAGGACGTCCATGCTGGTCGAAAGCATCGCTGGCATCGGTAATAACATCACCCTCCAGTGGAGCACGTCCGTCACGCTCAGTAACACGGATAGCGTAGAGATAATAGTAGTCAGCGCCATCACCGTCATTGATACCCTTTACGCCCCACTTCAAACGCAGGTCTGCGGGCAGGGCAGCCTTTGCTTCAGGAGTCTCGAACAAGGCAGAGACAGCTTCCAGATTGCGCTTGTGAGCGATACCCACTACGCAACCCATGCCAGGCTGCACTTGCAAGCGAGCCAACAGGGGATGCTCCTTTAGAGCCTTCTCCATATCTTCGGGACTTGCGGTCTCTGCAGCAGGTTTGTCACCACTAATAGCAGCAGCCAAGTCGCCCTTAGCCTCAGCCTTTGTAGTATCGGCCTGAGCAGGTTCAGCGGTCTCAGCAACCTCTGCTACAGCAGTGGTATCAGTTTCTTCACCACCTACATTGGCAGCAGCCAGACGGCTGTCCAAATCATAAAGAGTCTGATAAACTTCGTCAGAATTATAAGTCTCCCAGAATTCGAGGTTGGCACTACCTTGCAACAGTTTACGTACGCGGTCGGGCTCTTTCACACCAGGCATTTCCACCATGATGCGACCTTCCTGACCCTCGAGAGCCTGAATGTTAGGCTGAACGACACCAAAGCGGTCGATACGGGTACGCAATACGTTGTAAGAGTTTTGGATAGCGGCCTTCACCTCTTCACGGAGAACCTTCTCCACCTGAGCATCGGTGCTGGTGGTGCTAACCTTATCGCGCAACTGCTGGGTAGCAAAGAGTTCACGCAGATAACTTTCAGGAGCCAACTGCTTGTACTCACGAATGAACAGGGTGATGAAGTCGCCCTGACCCTTGCTCGCAGCCTTATGAGCTGTTTCAACGGCTTGTGCGAAATTTGTGTTGGTGAGTTCTTTGTGATCGGACAGGGCCTTTACTACATCAGCCACACTAACTTCCAGAATCACGTTCATGCCGCCCTTAAGGTCCAAACCAAGACCAAGGCCCATTTCACGGCATTGTTTCAGCGTCCAGACATTCATGTACACTTTCTTGTTCTGTACAGAGTCCAGATAGTTTTGTCCTGCCTCTTCACCACTAAGGGCGGCTATCTTCTCTGCCTTATTCTCATGGTAACTGGCTACCCAGCTAAAGCTCATGTAGAAGAGGCAAATCAGAGCAAGCAAGACTGCGATCAGTTTTACAAATCCTTTGTTTTGCATTGTTACAAATTATTAATTATTTTTACGTTATTTATTTATGCAAACGGGCGCATACGCGCAAATAGCGCACAAAGGTACGAAAATTAATTAAAAATGAAAAAATAATAATGAAAAAATATGCCCTATACGACTATTTTTTCCGTTTTTTGAGGCTTGCAATGACGGGATAATGGTCCGAAGCCGTTTCCTCTTCGTCAACATAGGCTTGAGTGCATTCCCAATCATGAGAATAGAAGATGTGGTCAATACGTACAGGGAACTTCTGTTCTCTATACGATATTCCCAATCCCTTTCCACGAGCACGGAAGGCATTGTCCAAGTGTTTTCCGATGCGCTGATAAGCATACGAAATCGGCGTGTCATTGAAATCGCCACAAAGAATAACCGACCTGTGAGGAGGCAAACTGTCGAGATACTCCTCTAACGTATTAACCTGCATACCACGATAACGCGAGGCATAAGCCAATTTGCCTGAGAGGAACTTAAACTCTGCCTTCATCTGATTACGGTCTCGAGACGCCAAGGCACTCCCGTAATCGTCTTTCTCGTCGAGTGAGAAATGATAGCATTCAAGATGGACATTTATCAAGGTCAAAGTATCTTCTCCCATCAACAACTCTAACGCATCCGCGCTGTTGCTCGAGTCCGACTCTAATTTAAGTGATGTTGATGAAAGTATCGGAAAACGAGACAGGACAACTCTGGAACCTTTCTCATCTTTACTATAACCATTAGCCTGCAAACTTTTGTCCATAGCATTAGAGAAGACCTGTCCAGGTCGACTTTCCTGCAGACACACTATGTCGGCTCCTGTACCAATGATATAATCAATGCCAAGCTGCATCGAATCGTTAGGAAGATTTTGGAAGAAGCCTGCATTCCACGACATCACGGTCAATTCGCCATCGCCCTTGTCGCTACCGAAGTTCAAAGGACAGTAATCGAGAATATATTTCCCACACAAAAGCATTCCGACAACTGGAACAACTATCATGCGAGGCTTAAAGATAAGCCATAGAACAAAAAATAACAAATTGAGAAGAAGGAAGATAGGGAACAACAATCCTATCACGGACACACGTGGATGCAAGGCGGGATTAACCCATGTAGAGGCACAACAAACCCAAAGCAAAAACAGCGTGACAAGGTTTGCTCCAGTAAAGAGATTGAGCACGAGTCGTCGTACCCAACCGAATGACGAATCCTTATCTTTTGCCATTACCTGCCACTCGCATCAAAGAGTTTGCGCTTCTCCTCTTCTGTCAAACTACCATAGCCACGTTTCCTGACCTTCTCCAATATGCGATCTATTTCTCTCTGATAGGCCTGCTGACGTGCATTATAGTCCATTTCATCGGAGAATTTACTATTTTTCTGGTAATGAAACTTCGGTTGTTTTGACGTGCCAATCTTATCCCACCAACCCTGCATTTTCTTCTTCAAGCCACCGGGATGACGCCAATGCAACAAGAGCAGAAGACCAAAAAGCATTCCACCCAGATGGGCCATGTGAGCCACACCATCGTTACTGCGCATCATAGCTGACATCAGTTCGATGACAGCATATCCGGCAACAAAGTATTTGGCTTTAATGGGAAGAGGAATTGGGATGATAAAAAGTTTTTCTTCCGGGAAGGTCATTCCGAACGCCAAAAGGATTCCATAAACAGCTCCCGAAGCGCCCACAGTGTTCCACATGTTCAGTGCATCGGCCAACTGGTCAGGATCAACTGTAGGCAAGTCAGGCACGATGGTCAAGTAATGGATATACTGAACCAATTCCTGCATAAGTCCGGCACCTATACCGCACACTAGGTAGTAGGTAAGGAAACGCTTCTGGCCCATGACTTGTTCAATAATACGACCGAACATCCACAAAGCAAACATGTTGAAGAAAAGATGCTCGAGACTGCCGTGCATAAACAGATAGGTGAAGAACTGATGCAAGCGGAAATCAGATGCCATAAAGAAATGAAGCCCAAGTAAGGCATTCAGGTCTATGCCGTAGCGAAGTAGTACATAACTTGCTGCGAACATAAGTATATTGACTATAAGCAGGTTTTTAGTTATTGGTGGCATAATCAGTGCGTTTAGTGGCGCAAAAGTACGCAAAATCCCTCTAAAAATAGCATAAAAGTGGGTGAATGATAAGAATTTTAACAAAAAACATGATTTTTTAGCGAATTTTCTTTGTTGGTATTTTAACTTTCCCTAAATTTGCCCTAACGAGAAATGAAAAAGACACTTTTTTATTAACTTATTAATTTACAACTATGAACAAAACCGAATTGATCGCAAAGGTTGCTGAAATTGCTGGCCTGAGCAAAGTTGACGCAAAGAAGGCTGTTGACGCAGCTGTAGAAGCCGTTAAGGGTGCCCTGAAGAAGGGTGAGAAGGTTCAGGTTCCCGGTATCCTGACTCTGAGCGTTGAGAAGCGTGCTGCCCGCAAGGGTATCAACCCTGCTACCAAGGCTGTTATCACCATTCCCGCAAAGAAGGTGGTTAAGGCAAAGGTTGGTTCTGAGCTCGCTGCTGCTGTTTAAGTAATTTTGCGACAGAACAAACAAGCACAAGAGGGAGCTACGAATGCGTAGTTCCCTCTTTCTTATCGCTCGTCATCTGCGCAGCAATGATGCTTGCGCTGCAAAGCGAAGCAAGTAATCGGACGGCAAAGCCTACGCTTGCGTAACGAAAAGGAGCAAGAACTCTCAACATAACTCCTTGTCTAAAGGAAATTAACTTCCAGTTCGAAGAACGATAACTCCCCAATAACTCCTTGCCGAAAGGCAATAACTCCCAATATAACTTCCTTTAACTTCCTATATACATAACTCCCCGCCCATGAAAATGAACATTTGGGATTTGCTCCGCAACTTGATCCCCTACGTCCGTCCCTATCGCTGGTTGGTGATAATCACCATAGTGCTCACCTTTGCCAGTAGCTTGATGGCGCAGGTCAACGCAGTAGTTCTCGACCGTGCTGTTGACGCTATCAATGCACTCATACAGGCTTCTTCTTTCACATGGGCGCAGGCCGCTCGCATACTCATTGCCATCAGTGCCATTTTGTTGGGCAAGGAATTGCTGTCTGCCATCGTCACCTTCTTCCAACGATACTTTGGCGAGAAAATGCACATTTTGGTCAGTCGCGACCTTTCTTTGGATGTCGTCAACCGCATCCTATCATTTCGTATGGCTTTCTTCAATACGGGCGATAACGAGACTGGACGCTTGCAATCACGTATCGACCGAGGAGTGATGAGTCTCAGCAACACGGTCAACAACTTCTTTATTGAAATCCTTCCGCTCTTCACGAGTGCCATAATGGCGTTGGTGCTAATGTTTGCCGCAAACTTCTATGTGGGGCTGGTTGCCCTTTGCATTGTACCTCTCTATTTTTATGTCACATACGTGCAGGCAAAGTACATGAAAGGCGGAAGAAGGATGGTGTTCGAAAACCACCAGCGCGTGTCACAGGGCATCCTGAACATTCTTGAAAGCATGTCGGTTATCAAATCGTTTAATCGCGAGGACATTGAAGCCCTGAAACAGAAACAGGTTCAGCAAGACATGACCGACCAGCAGATGAACATTCGTCGTCAACGCTATCTATTCAATGGTCTCAAGACCTTCCTCGAACAGATAGGAACCGTACTCATCATAATCCTCACTGCCTATCTCGTACTCACCGACTACCCAGGCATGACCATTGGTAAGATCATGTACCACGTTATGCTTTTCAGCAATGTGAGTGCTCCCATCCGCCAACTTCATCGCATTTATGACGACATGAACGATGCACTCATCTACGCCGAAGGCTTCTTTGGCATTCTTCGAGCCGACCACGAAGTGGAAGAGACGGGTACATACCACCCTGATACGGTAAACGGAGAACTGGAGATGCAACACGTCGACTTTACTTATCCCAATGGCACAAAGGCTTTGCACGATGTTTCACTTCGGATACAACCCGGAAAGATTACCGCTCTTGTAGGACTAAGCGGAGCTGGAAAGAGTACCATTGTAAACCTGCTCGACAAATTCTATACGCCTCAGACAGGAAGCATTACACTCGACGGTAAGGAGCTCTCGGAGTGGGATACCCAATGGTTGCGTGAGCACATCGGTTTAGTATTGCAGAAAAATCACATTTTTAGCGGTTCCATCGAAGAAAATATCCGTTACGGCAATCCTCAAGCCACGCATGAGGATGTGATTCAAGCAGCAAAGCAGGCTTATATTTACGATCAGATTATGCAGTTGCCCAACGGTTTTGAGTCACAAGCCCTGCAACTCTCTGGCGGACAACAGCAACGCATTGCCATTGCACGCATGTTCATCAAGAATCCACCCATCATCTTCCTCGACGAGCCCACTGCTTCGCTCGACGCCATTGCCACCGAACAGATAAAGAACAGTATCGATGCCATCAAGCAAGGGCGCACAGTCATCATCATCTCACACAACATCGGGCAGATTATCGATGCCGACCAAATATATGTACTTGAAAACGGTCGCGTGGTACAGAACGGAACGCCTGACGAAGTGTACAAGCAAGGTGGTGTCTACAAGGACATCTTCGACGCTTCTGCTCGTAGCATGAATGCCGACAAGATTGCAGCCACGCTCAGCTAAGCGGCCATGCCATTCGGAACAAATTCCAACAGACGCTTGCGGAAAACAGAATAATCCCTTACCTTTGCAACAAGACGAATAGATTGAAAATGAGAGAATACAAATTAAAGATGGCCCTCAGCGCGTTGTTCATCGCCATCACATTATGGGCCAATGCAAGCGATGTGGAGTCGCAACTCAAAATGTTCGAGGCGGCAAACGGCCGGACACAGGTGGCAATGGCCAATCAAGTAATGGACAAGTTCCATGAGGCAGAAATCACCGATAGAACCACGCATTTTGGCACCGACACCCCACTGGACACCATGCGCATGCAGGTGTGGTACTGGGCAGCCGAATACTTCTATGCCGAGCAGGAATACCAGCAGAGTGTAAACTACGCCGAGAGAGCACTGCCCCTCACGCATGGCACCGACTGGGAAGCCGACTGCCTGAGCATCCTCTCTCTGGCCCACTTCCGCCTGTCCGAATACGATCAGGCAGCCCACTATGCCAAACTGTGCTACAAACTGGACGAGCAGACGGGCGACCCCGACATCATGTCATCGTCGCTCAACACCCTGGCCGGCATCTACGTCGGTGCCAACCGACCCAAGGAAGCCGAACAATACATCCTCCGTGCCATCGAACTGGCCCAGAAGGTTGACAACCCCGCCCGCATGGCCGTCTTGCAAGGTATGGCATCCGAGGTCTATCACCAGATGGGCGATGACAAACAAGCTCTGACACATGCTCATATAGCCTGCGAAATAGAAGAAAGCCGTGGCGACAGCTACAAGCTGGCAGTCCGTCGCACGCAGCTGGCGTCCGTACTCATCGGCCTACACCAATATGCCGAGGCCGAACAAGTGCTTGGCGAAGCCATTCCCGTATTCCGGCAGGTAGGCGACCGTCATTCCTTAGGCATTGCGCTCAACAAACTGGGCATGTCACTTCTTTGTCAGGAGCGACAGACAGAAGCCATCCCTCACTACCGCGAAGCAGAATCCATCTTTGCAGGAATGGGAGACTTAGGGAATGAGATGCACGCTCAACGCGGACTCTATGAGTCCTATTGGACACTCAACCCCGACAGTGCCAAGGTGGCTCTCGACCGATTCGACCTTCTGAAGGATTCGCTCTACTCCAATGCTACAGCCGAAAGCCTGGCTCGCTACAATGCAGAATTTGGTTCCGACTGGCTTCACAAAGAGAACGAGCAGTTGCGCTTACGCACACGAAAGTATGTTTTAATAGGTATGCTCCTGACCCTGCTTCTTGTTGGCACCACCTGGTGGTGGATGCATAGGCGCATGCACCTGCGCGAGTCAGCCTTGCAGGCCATAATCAGAAATTTGCAAAGCGAAGGAGCCAAGGAGAGCCTGGTGAAGGAAGGCCCTGACGGAGAGTTACCCGAGAGCGGCCACGACTTCCTAAGTCGCCTGGTGTCCCTCGTCCGTCGCAACATGATGCAACCGGAATATTCCGTCGAGTCGTTGGCCTCATCAATGTGTATCACTCGCGGACAGCTAAATCGCCGTGTGAAGGCTTTGACGGGCATCACCACCCAACAGTATGTAATGCGCATTCGCATGGAACAGGCCCGTCTGCTGCTTTCCTCCCGTCCCGACAAACCCGTTTCAGAGATTGCCTACGAATGTGGCTTCTCCGACCCCACCTCTTTCTCGCGAGCCTTTCGCCACACATTCGGGATTTCTCCCTCCCAGTTTCGCCACAAATAGTCGAATTTTAGGGGTTTGCATCATTCAGTCAAGGCCATGCACGATTTTGCATGGTCCTTATTCCATCTTTTGTCTTAACTTTGCAGTCGGGGATGCATTGGTGAGATCTTAAATCCCTAACTTGCAAGCTATGAACCTAAATAATGATACTGCTATGATGAAGAAACTGACACTTATACTGCTCGCTCTCGTGGCACTGACTTCGCCCGCACGGGCTATCTTGTATGAAGTCAAAGGCCCCGTCGATGCCTTGAACTATGGTGGCACCTACACGCTCAACGGCGTGGAGTATAAAATCTATGCCGATTGCTATGTCGTCGACCTGAATAATGGCTATCCGGCATCCATCAGTGTCATGAAATTCGTAGCCTTTGTGAAATCCCTCTCTGGCGTCACCACCGAGGAGTGCGTCATCCCCGCATCGTTCGAACATAAGAACATCGCATTCACCGTTGGCCGGATTGACATCAATGGTATATGTGATTACAAGTATGTCTGGACCACCGACCCCAATTTCGTAGAACCTGATGCGGGCGGCAAACCTGCACGCCAAGTGTCTCCCACCGTCGAGGTATGGGGGTTCTCCAGCCAGTTTGGAAGCAGTTATGGCTACGAGACCAATTCCAACATCAAGACCCTCCGCTTCGAGGGCGACATACGCAAAGGGGCATACGCTGTCTACACCTATGACAACGAAAGAACCGTCGCGTACATACAGGAATCCCCATCAACAAGGTATGATTACTTCTACAAGAAAATGTCGCTCGTCGAGGCCCAATACGATTTCACCGAAATTTACAAGCCCGACCTGCCCAACCTAGAGAAGCTCTACATCCGGACCCTTCCGGGCTACGAAGCACCCAGCTTCAGCAAGTTCACCAAACTGACGGATGTCTATTTCACATCCGCCACAGCCTACCCCGACACCACCAAAGTCTATGGCGTAGGCAACGCCACCGCACACCTCACCAACACGGCCTTTGCTGCCTACCTGCCCGGCAATCCCAATAGCTACTTTTTCAACTTCAAGAAAGTACTGCCCGAGTCGTTCAACATAAACCTTACCGTGGAAAACGGAGCCTTGGCGAGAATTTCGGGTCAGGACTACAAGGCAGGGGAATACAACCTAACCATGGACGTTGTGGACAACTCGCCCTCGTTCCTGACGTTCGATGCCATCGGTGCACGCAGTTGGGTGAACGGAAAGGAGGTGACTGCCGACATGGAATATGCAGGCACACCCTTCGGCGACATGGAGGGCTACGAATATACCTTCCCCGTCGTGTACCCCACCATGTATGTGCGCTGCACGGCAGACGAGAAGATTATCCAGTTTGCCGACCCGGTTGTGGAAGCCCTCTGCGTAGCCGAGTGGGACATGAACGCAGACGGCAAGCTATCGACGTGGGAGGCCAGCAACCTCACCTCCCTTGGCGAGGTGTTCAAGGGCAACACGGAGATACAAAGCTTCGACGAACTGCAATATTTCACCAGCCTGACATCTGTCGGCAACAATGCCTTCGACGGCTGCACGGGGCTTAAGCACGTCACTCTATCCGATAACATAAAGACCCTCGGGCAGTACGCATTTCGAAGCTGTGCCCTAACGGAGATAGACCTGCCCGACGGGCTTACGTCATTCGCCTCGTACACATTTGCAGGATGCAAGAATCTGGAGACTATCGACATCCCCTCCGGAGTGACGATACTTCCCATGCAGTGTTTCGTCGAGTGCACGGGCCTCAAGCATATCTATATCCCAAAGACTTGTGTCAGGCTGAGCCAATTCCCCCTTGGGGGCTGCACGGGGCTATCCTCCATTGTGGTAGAGGAAGGCAACCCCATGTTGAGTTCGCCCAAAGGCTGTAATGCTCTCGTACTTAATGATACGCTACTTATGGTTGGATGCAAGAACTCCTCTATCCCCGAGGGCATCAAGGCCATTTACAACTATGCTTTCTTTGACATGGCCGAACTTACCAGCATCGAATTACCCTCTACACTGACGGCCATATCCCAACGCGCTTTCCAGAACTGCACGGGCCTTACCTCCGTGGTGTCACACATTCGGGAGCCTTTTACCTTTGGCACCGGTGCCTTCGGCAACATCTCCCCCTCCTGCGTCCTCACCGTTCCCGCTGGCACGCGCCAGGCCTACATCGATAAGGGCTGGACTGAGGCCGTCTTCAAAGGTGGCATTGTGGAGGAGACAGATATGGCAGACATCATCCAGTTTACCGACTCCGTGGCCGAGGCCATCTGCCTGACCCATTGGGACGCAAACCACGATGGTTACCTGACTCGTGCAGAAGCGGCCCTTGTCACCACATTGTGTGACAGCACAGGTACTTCTTACTTCCATCTCAACAAACAACTGAAAGCCTTCCCCGAGTTGCAGTATTTCACTGGGCTAACGGCAATTGAGAAAAGTGCTTTTTCCGGTAGCAATAGCCTGACCGACATCGTCATTCCACCCACAGTGACTCGCATAGCTAGCAATGCATTCCTCAATTGCGATTTGCGTTCCATTGTGTTGCCCCAAGACCTTGTCACGATAGAAAATTACGGATTCTATGGCAACAAGAACCTTACCGAAGTCATTCTGCCAGAGGGATTGGACACACTGATGTCTCTCGTTTTCTCCGACACTGGCCTCAAGCACATTTATCTGCCTGCCTCCCTCCGCTCGTTCTATGCCGACGCCCTTACGAACACCCCCAACCTTATCAGCATCACCGTGGACCCAGGCAACGAGAAATATGACTCGCGCGAAAACAGCCAGTGTGTGCTTAGGAAATCCGATGGCTACCTCGTCGCAGGTTGCAAGAACTCCGTCATCCCACGCAGCACAAAGTACATCGTAAATTCTGCCTTCCGAGGAAGGGGATTGACTTCGGTGGAGATTCCCGACAGCGTCACCGGCATAGGGAGTTGGGCTTTCCTCTCGAACCCAGACTTGGAGCGTATGGTCATGCGAAGTAAAACTCCATTTGCGTTTCCACCAACGATGTTTGGTCCTAACGAGTCTGGTTATCCCACCAACTGCACCCTCCATGTTCCCCATGGCACGCGCCAAGCCTACATCGACAAGGGCTGGACGGAGACCATCTTCAAAGGCGGCATCGTGGAGTTGGAGGATGAAACCAACTACGACGTGAACGGCGACGGGCAGGTTTCCATTGCCGACGTGACAAAGTTGGTGAACAAGATACTGGGAAAGGAATAGGACGCTTGTCAGATATTTTTCTTTCTGCCCCACGAGGCAGAAATGGTTCTTTGGACAAAGTAACTTAGTTTATGCTACAACCTAACTTATATGTATGGGTTACGGACATAAACTAAGTTCCTTTATGGGCCAAACCCAATCCTGTCGGCAAAGCCCTGGGTAGTGGGTCGCTGTAAATGAAAGGATTTTTCGAGGACAATTTTGTTGTTCGCTCGTTTTTTCGTACCTTTGCGGGCATCGTAGTGTAAAACCGCATAAAAGATTTGACTTTTTTCTTACATAAGGTATGGAGATAACGAAACGCATAGCACTGGCCGCAGCGGCCGCAATCAAAGAAATGTGGGGGCAGGAAGTGGCCCCGGAAAGCATTCAGCTGCAAGAGACAAGACCCGAATTTGAGGGCAACGTGACGCTCGTGGTGTTCCCCTTCCTCAGGATGAGCCGCAAGCGCCCCGAGGAGACGGCGCAGCTGCTGGGCGAATGCCTGATGCGAGAGGTGCCCGACGTGGTGGCACGCTTCAACGTGGTGAAGGGATTCCTGAACCTAGTGATTGCCCCGGCGCAGTGGATTGGACTGCTGGAGGAGATTAACGGTCAGGAGCGCTTCGGTTTCACTCCGGTGACAGAGGCGAGTCCACTGGTGATGATTGAATATTCAAGTCCCAACACCAACAAACCTCTGCATCTAGGCCACGTGCGCAACAACCTGCTCGGCTGGGCTTTGGCACAGGTGATGGAGGCCAATGGCAACCGCGTCGTTAAGACCAACATCGTGAACGACCGCGGCATACACATCTGCAAGTCGATGCTGGCCTGGCTGAAGTGGGGCAACGGCGAGACTCCCGAGACCAGCGGCAAGAAAGGCGACCACCTCATCGGCGACTATTACGTGGCCTTCGACAAGCACTATCGCGAGGAGGTGAAAGAACTCGTGGCACAGGGCATGGACGAGGAACAGGCCAAGCAAGAGGCTCCGCTCATCAAGGAGGCTCATGAAATGCTGGTGAAGTGGGAACAGGGCGACCCTGAAGTGCGTGCACTCTGGAAAAAGATGAACGAATGGGTGTATGCTGGATTCGACGAAACCTACAAAGCGTTGGGCGTCTCGTTCGACAAGATATACTACGAAAGTGACACCTATCTCGAAGGCAAGAAGAAGGTGGAGGAGGGCTTGGAAAAAGGTTTCTTCTATCGTCGTGAAGACGGAAGCGTTTGGGCCGACCTGACCAAAGAAGGACTGGACGAGAAACTATTGCTTAGAAGCGACGGCACCAGTGTGTATATGACACAGGACATCGGCACTGCCAAGTTACGCTATGAGGATTATCCCATCGACAAGATGATTTATGTCGTAGGCAACGAACAGAACTACCACTTCCAGGTGCTGAGCATATTGCTGGACAAACTGGGCTTCAAGTGGGGCAAGGACCTCGTGCACTTCTCCTACGGCATGGTGGAACTGCCCAATGGTAAGATGAAGAGCCGCGAGGGTACCGTGGTGGATGCCGACGACCTCATACAGACCATGATAGAGGATGCCAGCCAGATGAGTGCCGACAAGGTGAACAAACTGGAGGACATCACCGAGGCAGAGGCCCAGGAGATAGCTCGCATCGTGGGTATGGGTGCCCTAAAATACTTCATTCTGAAGGTGGACGCCCGCAAGAACATGCTCTTCAACCCCGAAGAGAGCATCGACTTCAACGGCAACACGGGCCCCTTCATCCAATACACCTACGCCCGCATCCGCAGCATACTACGCAAGGCAAAGGCTCAGGGTATAGAGGTTCCTGCAAAATTGCCGACTACAGCAGAACTGAGCGAGAAGGAGATTAGCCTCATCCAGCACCTCAACGACTTCGCTGACACGGTGCGTCAGGCTGGACAGGACTACAATCCCTCGTGCATCGCCAACTACTGCTACGACTTGGTAAAAGAGTACAACCAGTTCTACCACGATTTCAGTGTGCTTCGCGAAGAGGACAAAGACAAGCAGGTAGTTCGTCTGGCTCTTTCTGAGGCTGTTAGCAAGGTGGTTCGCAATGGACTGGGTCTGCTGGGAATTGAGGTGCCGGAAAGGATGTAAAAAATTGACGATTTGACAATTTTACGATTTGTTGATTACGAATTATAAACCGTGGATTACGAGAAACTGAAAGGTATAGTTGACTTCAATGCGATTGCTGTTGATGCAGGCTGCAGTGGCAACCCTGGTCCTATGGAATACCAAGGGGTGTATCTGGGCAACGAACAGAGGCTGTTCCATTACGGTCCTATCCACGGAACCAACAACATTGGCGAGTTCCTTGCCATTGTCCATGCGCTTGCCCTTATCAAACAAAAGGGTTGGAACATGAAGGTGTACAGCGATTCGTATAACGCCATCCTGTGGGCCAATAACCAAAAATGCAAGACAAAACTTGAACGCACACCTGAGACCGCACAAACCTATGACCTCATCCAACGTGCCGAGAAATGGCTTCGCGACAACCCGCGGCACGCGCCTGTGCTAAAATGGGAAACCAGTCAATGGGGTGAGATACCGGCGGATTTTGGAAGGAAATAAAGGACATGACTAGCAGAACACAAACAGGAAATGCAACGGTTGCCTCTACTCAGCGGGAGGGACATGGGGCTGGTCTGTTCTTTCGCCTGATGGGTAAGTACCTTGCTCGTTACAAGGGTTACATTGCCGGAACACTGGGGATGAACGTACTGGCGGCATTGTTCAACGTGTTTTCGTTTACCGTCATCCTGCCCATTCTCCAGATTCTCTTCAAGGTCAACGATAAGCACTACGACTTTATCCCTTGGGATTCGGCAAGCATGAGCAATCTCCTGAAGGTGGCCGAGAACAACGGCTATTACTACAGCCAGCAGCTCATCGAGACCTACGGACCTGCCACTACGTTGTTGTTTCTGGGACTCATCCTTTCCTTCCTCACCCTCCTGAAGACTGCCACCTATTTTGGGGGTTCGGCCATGCTGGCTCCACTCAGAACCGGTATTGTGCGTGATATCCGCAACGACATTTATCGCAAGATCGTTCGTCTGCCCCTCTCCTTCTTTAGCGAAGAGCGCAAGGGCGACATCATGACACGCATCACAGCTGACGTCAACGAGGTAGACTCGTCCATCACCTCCTCGTTGGATATGGTCATCAAAAATCCCATCTTCATCTTCGTTTACGTGGGAGCACTCATCGTCATCAGTTGGCAACTTACCCTCTTCACTCTGCTTGTAGTGCCCTTGATGGCATTCGGCATTGGGCGAATCGGTAAGAAATTGAAGTCGAAGTCCCTGACTATGCAAGCTAAACTCTCCGACAGCGTCAGTCAGATTGAAGAGACACTGGGCGGACTGCGCATCATCAAGGCTTTCATTGCCGAGGACAAGATGATCAATCGTTTCGAACGCGTAACGAACGAGTATCGCGACATTGCCAGTCGGGTTGCCATACGCCAAAGTGCTGCACATCCCGTGAGCGAGTTCTTGGGTACCGTCATGATTGTACTTGTCTTGTGGTTTGGAGGTTACCTCATCTTCAACGGTAACAGTCCCATCGACGCCAACAAGTTCATCTACTATCTCATCATCCTCTACACCACCCTGCAACCCATCAAGGAACTTTCTAAGGCTGGTTATGCCATACAGAAGGGACTGGCTTCAATGGAGCGCATCAACAAGATTCTGGATGCTGAGAACAACATTCGCGAGGCAAAAAATGCCCATTCCATCGCAGGTTTGGAACGTGACATCGTGCTGAAGGATGTATGTTTCAATTACAATGAAACACGCGAAATACTTCACAACATCAACCTTACGGTAAAGAAGGGACAGACACTGGCATTGGTAGGGCAGTCGGGGTCGGGAAAAAGCACGATGGTCGACCTTATCCCTCGCTACCACGACGTGACGAGTGGTTGTATCACCATCGATGGCACGGATATTCGTCAGTTGACTCTTCACTCACTGCGCGGTCTCATTGGGAACGTCAATCAGGAGGCCATCCTCTTCAATGATACCATCCGAAATAACATTGCCTTCGGAAAAGAGAACGCCACGCAAGAGGAGATCGAACAGGCGGCTCGCATTGCCAATGCCCACGACTTCATTATGGAAATGGAAGAAGGCTACGACACGATGGTGGGCGATCGTGGCTGCAGACTGTCAGGCGGACAGCGACAGCGCATCTCTATTGCACGCGCTATACTAAAGAACCCACCCATCCTCATTCTGGACGAGGCCACTTCAGCCCTTGACACCGAGAGCGAGCGTCTAGTGCAGGATGCTTTGGAACGACTGATGTCCACACGCACCACCATTGCCATTGCCCATCGACTCAGTACCATCAAGCATGCAGATGAGATTTGCGTCTTGCACGAAGGGCAGATTGTGGAACGTGGCACACACGAGGAGTTGATTGCTTGTGATGGCTACTACAAGCGGCTGCATGATATGCAACAACTTTGAAGATAATAAGGGACTCTCCCCTGCCCCTCTCTTAAAGCGAGTAGAATGGGGAAAGGTTACAAAAAATGAAACAAAAAAACATATATATATTATCACTGACTGCATTGCTGACAATGGTTTTCCTCATTGGCAAAGCAGCATTCGTCATCTATAATCGAGACATCGAGGCACTCACCATCGGGCAGTTTTTCAATGCATGGGTTCACGGACTCCTGCTCGACCTTCGCACGGCAGGCCTGCTGCTCATCATTCCTACCTTGGCTGTCACTTTCATGAGGACTGGCTTACGCAAGGTGTTGGTAGCGTACTTCTGTATCATCGCCTTCGTCGTGGCAACCATCATTGTTGCTGACATGGTGATGTACGAGTTCTGGGAGTTCAAACTCTGTGCCGTCCACTTGGCCTATGCAGCATCGCCCGAAGGCACCACCAACAGCGTTAGCATCTGGTTCCTTGTGGTCCGTCTGCTCACCCTATTTGCCTTCTTGTTGCTCATCGCGGTTCCTGCCATTCTCATGATACCCAAGGAAGTGAAGGGTAAACGCAACATTCGTTCCCTCTGCCTTGTCATTCTGCTAGCCCTTCTCCCCATCGGCGTCAAAAATTGTTATCACGCAGGGACACTTTTCCGCTCTCATGCTGCCACAAATCCAGTATATCGCTTTGCCTCGTCTTTCTTCGACGAACGTGGCTATCGTTCCATAGACATTGACAACACGACAAGTGTTTCCTTCGCCACCAGTGGTGAGATTACTGACACCCTGCTTCGTGCCGACCGCCCCAACATCCTCGTCGTCATGATGGAGAGCTTCAGTGGGAAGTTTATCAAGGAACTTGGAGGCATTCCCGACGTTGCACCCAATTTCTCGCGCCTCGTTCCCGAAGGCATCTTGTGGGATCAGTATTACAGCAACTCGTTCCGCACCGACCGCGGCACCGTTTGCGCCTATTCGGGATGGACCAGTTATCCCACCATTAGTCCCATGAAGAATGAGGAGATGCACCCCTATTTGTCATCCCTGCCTCAGAGTCTGATTCAGGTCGGCTATCAAACGGGTTACATGTATGCCGGACCTATGACGAATATGGGCAAGGAGCGCTATCTGGCCGATATGAATTTCCAAACGCTACTGGACCACAGCTACTTCTCTTCCGAGGAACTGAACTCTAGCTGGGGTGCCAATGACAGCACTTCGGCCATGAAATTGTACCACATGCTTGCTGAAATCACGCCTACAGCCCAGTGGATGATGGTGTGGCAAACGATATCGAGCCACGAACCGTGGGACGTTCCCTATCACAGACTCGACGACAAACGTCTGAACGCCTTTGCATACACCGACCAATGCTTGGGCGACCTCGTCGACAGTCTGAAGACGTTACCCGTATGGGACAACTTGCTAGTCATCGTCATTCCCGACCATGGTTTCCTCTACAACCAGACCTACGACACGGGCGAATTCTTCCATAGTCCCATGCTCTGGCTGGGTGGTGCCATTCGTGAACCGCGTCAGATGTCAGTTCTCATAAACCAGAGCGACATTGCCTCCACCCTGCTGGCTCAGTTGAAACTGCCCTATAAGCAATATCCCTGGAGCCGCAACGTGCTTGCTCCCGACTACGATCCCTTCGTCTATTGCACCTATCCCGCCGGACTCTTCTATAAAGACAAGACGGGTGAGACTATGTACGACTTGACAGCCCAAATGACCTTGCCCGTTGGCGAACCTAGCGACACCATCCGTTTGCAAAAGGCCCTCGGCATCCTCAAACGCAGTTATTCTGAAATCCCGCAACCGTAAAATTTTACGATTTGACAATTTCACGATTTGACAATTTACCATTTCATTTCCTTCCCTTGGGAAGGTTTGGATGGACTTTTAAATTTTAACTATCTTGTATAAAGTTCTCTTCTCCCTCCTCCGCCTCCTGTCGCGCATGCCCCTCGGTGTACATTACTTCTTCGCCGACTGGCTACTCTATCCCATCGCATACCATCTCGTGCGCTATCGTCGCAAGTTGGTAAACCGACAGTTGGCTGATTGTTTCCCTGAGAAGAGCGAAAAAGAACGCAATGCCATAGCCCGCCGTTTCTATCATTTCTTCTGCGACTGCATCGTCGAAACCCTGAAACTTGCCACAATGCCCCACGATGAAGTCAAACGCCGTGTCGAGTTTGTGGGCATAGAAGAGATGCAGCAGACACTGAGACAAGCAGGCAAGAAATTCGGATTTTTCTACCTCGGTCACTACGGTAACTGGGAGTGGATGGCCTCCTTCCCTATGTGGCTCGAACCACAATGGCAGGGCGCACAGATCTATCATCCCCTCTACAACGCCGAGGCCGACCGATTTTTCCTCCACCTACGCGAACAGTTTGGAGGCCTTTGCATCCCCATGAAGCAGACCATGCGCCAGATACTCGAAGCAAGGCAGAAGGGACAGGCCGAGATCATCGGTTTCATTGCCGACCAAAGCCCCAAGTGGCAGGCTACACACCACTGGACACCCTTCCTTCGCCATCAGACAGCATTCTTCATAGGCTCCGAGCGCATTGCCCGCCAGGTGGATGCGGCGCTTTACTATGTCCGCGTCACCCGTCCCCGTCGTGGTTATTACCGAGCCGAACTGGTGCTCATCACCCTCAACCCCCAGTCTCCCGATCTCGACATTCAGTCTGAATATCCCGCCACCGACCGCTATACCCAATTGCTCGAGCAGCAAATACGGGAACAACCCGAACTTTGGCTTTGGACCCACAACCGTTGGAAACGCACCTACGAACAATGGCTGGAGCGCTACAAAAAATAAAAGACAAGATAATAATATGAAATACCTGAAGTTGATCGGGGTGCTACTAATGTTAGCCACTTTCGAGGGTATTGTTACTTCTTGTAGTGACGAAGAGGAGGATCAAAATGATACAATCCTTGTTAACCCGGGTGGCACCGCTTCCGGAGGCCACGTTTTTGAGGCGTTGGATGTCACGAGTTTCTATCTCGACCACATCAAATACTCCTTTGCAGGCGACTGTCTAGTTGTTACGGGTTACGACAAGACAGAATTCAGTGGCAATGCTGTCATCCCATCCTGTGTTTCATTTTCGGGAAAAAAATACATTGTAACGGAAATCGGCGAATCGGCATTCCAGGATTGCAAAAGTTTGACAAGCATATCATTACCAAAAACTTTAACTCAGATAGGAGACCATGCATTCACTCGTTGCACAAGCCTGACGAGTATCGCCATCCCTGCCCATGTGAGCAAGATAGGGAAATACGCATTCCACATGTGCGAGAGCCTTTCAAGAGCAGAATTTGCCAGCATCGAGCATCTATGCAGTATTAAGTTCGAAACAAACACATCCAATCCCTTGTTTTATGCCCACCATCTATATATTAAAGGTAGGGAAGTCAGGGATGTAACCATTCCAAATGGCACCACTGAAATAGCGCAGTTTACTTTTTGGGGTTGCTCGGCTATGACCTCTGTTTCCATTCCCGAGAGCGTTACTGAGATTGGGCAAGAAGCTTTCCACGACTGCTCGGGACTGACAAGTATCCGTTTGCCTAACCATTTGACTAACATAGGGAAATATGCTTTTGCTCAATGCACAGGGCTTACGTCCCTCGCTATCCCCGAAAGTGTAACCATTATATCTTCATTTGCTTTCAGTGGTTGCGAGAACCTCGTCTCGATATCGATCCCTGATGGTGAGATCGTGATCGGAAGTTTTGTTTTTGAGTACTGCCGCAGTCTTACTTCCATAACTCTTCCTCAAGGCATTTCCGTCATTTATCCTTTAACATTCGATGGCTGCACAAGCCTCCGCTCCATCACCATTCCGAGCAGTGTAACCCAAATAAGGGAGACCGCATTCTATGGCTGTGTTAATATAAAGGAAATAGTGTCCTTGATAGAACATCCGTTTGCCATCGGTCAAGCTTTTACGGACATATATGACAGCGCCACCCTTTATGTACCCGTTGGCTCTATGGATGAGTATAAGGCAACGGAAGGCTGGAATCGGTTCCAAAACATCGTGGAAAGCACGAAAGCGATTCGCTGAATGTCTCTCCGCCTCCAACAGCAAGTCCCCAATGCTTGCACGACATGTGCGTTGTAGTGACGCTTTTTGCTCCTGAAAATAAAAGAGAGCAAGAGCATATGACATGTGCTCTTGCTCTCTTTTATCTTACTTTTCGCTCGAACTAAATCCTAATTCCACAATCTTTAATTCGCTCGCGCAAGGTCGAGGATGATTTAAGGTTGATGTTTTGATAAATTACGTAGAAATATCATACTTTACGTATTTTTCTACCCATTTGGAGGAATTTTAATCCTTATTTATTAAAAGAATAGTGTATATTTGCAGTCGTAAAACCTTAATTCAGTGCAAAAATTAACACTAAATATCAGCTTTATGAAAAAAGATTTCTTCATGAGAAGCTTGCTGTTGGGACTGATGATAGTCTTCGGCAGCCTATCGGCCTTTGCCCAAGAGGCAATTACCATTCGCTTTGTAGATGAAGCCGGAGCACCACTGCGCAAGGCCAGTGCTACACTCCCTGAAAAGATCCGACTCGACGGCACCAACCAATCAACCACCGTCACAGTAGTCACGACAGGACTAACCGAGGACATCAAGGTAAGTGTTACCAGTGGCTTTAGCGTGACGCCAGAGAGCATCAAGGCAGGAGCCGAGGAAACGGAGGTTACCGTAACCAACCTTTCGTCGAGGAACCTTACCACGGGAAAACTGATCTTGCGCTCAGGCGACATTCGCACCTATGTAAACATTGTTGCCAACGGTACGCCTCTGCCTCAGAAGGACCTCTCGCAGAATCCTATATATAAAGGTAAGGCAGATGACGAATCGAAGTCGTTCGACGCTTCGTCGCTCACCGACAACGGATATACCATTGAGGTACGCGCGAAGACGGACGATGCATCCAAGCAGATCCTGCCCTACGCCGTGACAGCCGGCGGTCTCGGATTCAAGGGATACGTCAAGAGCACGACCATGGGCATGAAGAACTCC
>CADCHQ010000025.1 GCA_902801325.1 uncultured Bacteroidales bacterium
TGTACACATCCTGTTGACCTACCCCCTCACGTGAAAAACTGTAATCTGTACACATTGTACACATCCTGTTGACCTACCCCCTCACGTGAAAAACTGTAAACTGTATACATTGTATACATTTCAGGCATGGGGAGGGAGCGCCGAAAGCCTTAGGTTCAATGCATCTCGAACATAGGTTTGAAACGCCTCGAACATAGGTTCTTGACATTTGACACTCCTCTTGCCCCCAGCCCCATTCCCCCTTCTAACAAATGAGAATCGTACAATCGTGAAGTTGAAAAATTAAATGCTTTCCCATCTTTTTGCGTCTTTTTTTGCCCCAGTCAATTTTTGTCAATTTATTTAACAATTAAAATTTGGAGCATAAAGCCATATTTCCGAAATTTGTGGCGAAAACCATGCAAGAAGACACGGAGTATGGGATTATAAAGAAAATATCTAACAACAAATATAAAGCAACAACCATGAAAAAGTATGTATTATTCCTGATTGCGGCTGTATTTAGCCTATCGGCCAATGCTGATGTTCCCGAGCGAAAGATGCTGGAACAGGGGAAGGAGTGGGTATATGCCTATCATCACTTCGAGTGGACTGGAGACACAGATTACGAAGAAGACGTTTGGAGGTCGTGGTATTGGTTAGATGGCGACACGGTCATCGACGGACGTCAGTATATGAAGATGTACAGGTCGGACGAGCAAGAGTTCAAGAAGTATTATTTCGGAGCCTTCCGCGAGGACGAGGAGGGGCGAGTGTATATGTACGACTATCAAGGTGACAAGAAGGACTTCCTGATCATCGACTTCACACTGCAGTACGATGCTGAGAATTTGCCAAAATTCACTCGTGTTGACGAAACCATAAAGGAGGACGGTCAGTTGTTCCGCCGACATCGTTACCAGCATGTTAACCCCGGCGGCAAGGCATACGATATAGCCGTTGGCGTAGAGGGTGTTGGTTTCAAGGATAAAGGACTTCCACACTATCTTTTCGAAATTATGCCCACCTGCATCTGCGATTACGAGGAGTTGGCTTACGTCCGAGGGGAAGACTTCTGGTTTGATGCTTCTGCCTTCTTAGCTCCCAAGGAGATAGAACTGACGGACAGCGAACGCCAACTGATAACTGGAAATAACGACTTTGCCTTCAACCTGTTCCGCGAGACTCGTGGGGAGAAGAGCAGCGTGATCTCGCCCCTGAGCATCACCTACGCCCTGGGCATGCTGAACAACGGAGCGGCAGGACAGACCCAGCAGGAGATCAATCAGACGCTGGGATTCGGGGAGGCGGGTGCCGACGCCATCAATGCCTTCTGCCGGAAGATGCTGACCGAGGCCAACACCCTTGACGCCACGACGAAAGCACTCATCGCCAACACCATCTTCGTGAACGCAGGCAAGGGTTACTATCTGCAAAACGGGTTTGTGGAGAAAGCTAACGACTTCTACGACGCTCAACCGCAAAGTCGCGATTTCAACGATGGGCAGACGATGGACATCATCAACCAATGGGCCAACGACCACACGGAGGGCATGATACCAAGCGTCTTCGATGAAGAATCTTTCAATCCAAAGGCCGTAAGTTATCTGCTGAATGCGCTCTATTTCAAGGGCATGTGGAGCGACCCCTTCGATGTCACGCAGACAACGGAAGAAGCCTTTGGAGGAGGCCCCGAAGTGCCTATCATGAATAAGTATTGCAATGAAATCGACTACACCGAGAACGATTGCTATCAGGCCATCAACCTTCCTTATGGCAACGGAGCCTATCGCATGACGGTGTACCTGCCTCGTGAAGGTAAGACCATCGCCGATGTGCTGGAAGGCCTTAACGGAAAGAACTGGCAGATAAAGGGACGCAAGTACGACATCGACCTGAAACTGCCTCGCTTCGAGACGGACGTGAACATCAATCTTGTCAAGCCGATGTCCGACTTGGGTATGCCTTCCGCCTTCACGTCGAATGCCGAATTCCCCTATTTCTGCAACGGGAGCGTAATCTTCATTGGCAATATGTTCCAGATGGCCAAGATCAAGCTCGACGAGCAGGGAACAGAGGCTGCCGCCGTCACAGTCATCGAAGTGGTTGACGGTATGCCACCATTTGCAAAATTCTATGCGACTCGTCCCTTCCTATACATCATCAGTGAGCAGTCGACGGGCACAATCTTCTTCATCGGCCAGTACACGGGCAACGTCACCGCAGGGGATACGAACGGAATTGAGTCAATTCAGAATTCAAAATTCTTGGACGAGCCAAGCGTAGGCCATCGGCCGTCCGATTACACAAATCATAATGGTGCAGACGCCCTTTATGACCTCAGCGGACGACGGGTTATCAATCCCAAGCGAGGACTGTATATTCAGGGAAATAAAAAGTTAGTAAAACAATAGCGAAATATTTCGTTGCAATTCACGGGGAATATGCAAGCATGTCTCCCAATTCATTGCACCATAATTTGTGAAATCATTCGATTTGCACTATATTTGTGGACGAGAAATGAATATGGAAGAGAATAAGATAGTAATATACCAAAGCGAGGACGGACAAACTCAGATTGATGTCCGTCTGGAGAACGAAACAGTGTGGCTGACGCAGTCTCAGATGGCTGAACTGTTCCAAACAGACAGGACGTCGATAGTTCGTCATATTAATAATATCTATAAAGCTGACGAGTTAGAGAAAAATTCAACCTGTGCAAAAATTGCACAAGTTCAGATTGAAGGGAAAAGAGCGATTAATCGTATGATTTCTTACTTCAACCTTGATATGATTATCTCCGTAGGCTACCGCGTGAATTCTAAGCGTGGAGTGAAGTTCCGCCAATGGGCCAACCGCATTCTAAAAGAGTATCTGGTCAAGGGCTATGCCGTCAACGACCGGATTCGCCGTGAGCAGATCTCCGAACTGCGCCAACTGGTGGGGGTTATTGGCCGAACCATACAGAATCAACAACTGGAAAGGAACGACGAGAACCAGGCTTTGTTCGACATCGTGGTGGACTACACCTATGCCCTCGACACCCTTGATGACTACGACTACCAACGGCTGAAGGTTGCAAAGACCACTCAGGAGGACAAGTTCCATGCTACCTACGACAACGCTATGGAAGCCATTAAGACCCTGCGTGAGAAGTTCGGAGGTAGCACGCTCTTTGGCAACGAGAAGGACGATTCCTTCAAGAGTAGCATTGGGCAGATATACCAGACTTTCGGAGGTGAGGAACTTTATCCCAGCGTGGAGGAGAAAGCGGCCATGCTGCTTTACCTCGTCACCAAAAACCATTCGTTCAGCGATGGAAACAAACGCATCGCGGCCACCCTGTTCCTATGGTTCCTCAACAACAACGGCATTCTCTATCGCCCCGATGGCAGCAAACGAATTGCCGACAATACCCTCGTGGCCCTGACCTTGATGATAGCAGAAAGCAAAACGGAGGAAAAAGACATTATGGTAAAAGTTGTAGTGAATCTCATAAATCAGCAGAACTGACAAAAGGCCATATCTTTTTATAAAGTAGGGAAAAGGGATTTAGTCCTCATCAACATCAGCCACTTCCCGGATAAGGTCCATCTCAAAACCCTTGCCTGTTAGGAAACGCATGAGTTTGCCTTTGCGTTCGTAATCATTGCGCGCTTTGATGGTAGGGAGTTTGGTCTGTGCCAAACGGGTGAGGATGGCCATGTATTCGTCATCGGGAAGTTGGTCGAGAGCCTCACGACGATGGGTGGAAGAACAGCCCAAGAGGCGAAGCATCTGGTCGATTTTTATACGTCCCCAGTGATTGTATCGGAGTTTGTCGAGGGCATAGGCTTTACAGAACCGTTGTTCGTCGATGAAACCCTCGGCCAGCAAACGGTCGATGATGCGCTGTTGCACCTCGGCAGGCTGTTGCCAAAGGGTGAGTTTCTCACGAATCTCACTGATACAACACTCCCGTCTGCTGCATAAAGCCTCAGCACGACTTAGGGCTTCTTTTTCCGATGGAATGGACGTTTTTTGCATAAATGCTTACCTAACGAGAACTAACAGGAATAACTAAAAACTAACAAAAACTAACAAAGCCTTCGGCATCGAACAAATCTGTCGTGCTCATACGAGTCCTTGAGAATTTCGATGTCAGCAAAGCCAAAATATTCGATTAAATGGCGCATTTCTTCGCCTAAGGCCTGATTGATCTCGAACCAAATAGTACCATTGGGAGCCAAATGGCGCATGGCGTACCAGAGGATGGCGCGATAGAACAGTAGCGGATTGTCGTCAGGGACGAACAAAGCCTGATGGGGTTCGTAGTCGAGTACGTTGTGCTGCATGGCTTTTGCCTCGCTCTGGCGAACATAGGGCGGATTGGACACGATGACTTGCCAGAGGCGGTTGTCCTCGGGAGGCGAGAAGATGTCGCACTGTTCCAGTCTTACCCGTGCCTCGGGGTAACGGTCGAGGTTCTTCCGTGCCACAGCCAGCGCCTCGGGACTCACATCCCACGCCGCCACGTCGGCCTTCGGCAGAGACAAAGCCAGCGAGAGGGCTATGCAGGCGGTGCCCGTACCGATGTCGAGGATGGAAAGTGGCGAATCCTTGTCTGTGGAACGCAGGACATGAGCCACCAGTTCCTCGGTCTCCGGACGCGGAATCAAGGCACCCGGAGCAACAGAAAAGGTGTGACCGCAGAAGGAGGTTTTGCCCAGAATGTACTGAATCGGTTCGTGACGAAGCAGTCGCGACGTGATTTCTTTCACATTTTCAAGGTCGTCTGCCGATAAATGATTATCTTTGTCGAGCAAAATATCGGTCTGACTGAGTCCCAGGCACTCTTCGCACAGCCAACGAGCCAAAGCGCGAGCCTCGCCCTCGGGATAAATCAGACGCAAGTCGTGGACTACCTGTTGATAGGTTTTCATACCACAAAAGTAATAAATAATTCACAATTCATAATTCATAATTCGTAATTATTTCGTGAATCAAAGAGATATAGACGAGAGATATATGCGTCGGTGCCTGCAACTGGCGCGATGCGGAGAGGCTGGAGCTGCACCCAACCCCATGGTGGGGGCAGTGGTGGTGTGCGACGGCCGCATCATAGGCGAGGGCTACCACCGCAAGTGTGGCGAAGCACATGCCGAGGTCAACGCTATCGCCTCCGTGAGAGAGCCCGAACTGCTGAGCCGAAGCACCATCTACGTCAGTCTGGAACCCTGCGCCCACTACGGCAAGACGCCACCCTGCGCCCAACTCATCATCGACAAAAAGATTCCTACGGTCGTCGTGGGCTGTCGCGACCCCTTTGCCCGTGTCGACGGACGAGGCATCAGTATGCTGCGCGAGGCTGGGATAGAGGTTCGTGAGGGCGTGCTGGAACGGGAATGTCTGTGGTTGAACCGACGGTTCATCACCTTCCACACGAAACATCGACCCTACATCACCCTGAAATGGGCACAAAGCGAGGACGGCTACATCGATCGACTGCGCACCAGCGACCAAGAGCCTGCCGCACGCCTCTCGACACCAACCACGCAAGCCCTTGTGCACCGCCTCAGGAGTCTCAATCAGGCCATACTGGTGGGAAGGCGCACCTGGGAACTCGACCATCCGCGGCTCGACGTTCGCCACTGGACAGGACACAACCCCATGCCTGTGGTGCTCAGCCAGAAGGATATCCCCAGTCTGCTAACGGAACTCTACGACAAGGGTGTACAGAGTCTGCTCGTAGAAGGCGGACGAGAGACCCTGCAAGGCTTCATCGACCAAGGTCTGTGGGACGAAGCCAGGATAGAGACATCACCTCAAAGACTGGGCTTTGGCGTAAAAGCACCACAAATTGAGGGAAAAATAGGCCAAAAACTGTTAATAGACGGTAACACAATAGCTCTTATTTATAAAAATTCTTAATTTACGGCGTGAAGTTTCGCTGTACCAAAAAATTGACGTACTTTTGTAGGCCGAAACATAACGCGCGTATATACGTATGAAAAAATATCATATTTTATCCCTATTGGCCATCATGGCCATACCCCTATTCCTGTCGTCGTGTCTCAAGGACGATGATGACGAAACAGAACTCACGGAAAATTGTTATATCTCGAGCGTGTCATTAGGTACGCTGAAGCGCAGTTCCTTCCTGACCACAGCGGCAGGGATGGACAGTGTGGTCACTACCTCGTACTCCCCCACGGGCTTCACGATGAGCATCGACCAACGGGCTCTCACCATTGAGAACCACGACTCGCTGCCCGTTCACACCCGCCTGACGCAAGTATTGACAACGATTGACTTCCAAGGCATACTGATGTGGCGCAAGGCGGTGCCTAAAGAAGGCGACGCCACCGAATGGACCGCCTATAGCAAGAAAGACTCGCTGGACCTGACCGAACCCGTGCTCTTCAAAGTCACTTCGGAGACAGGAAAGTCGAGCCGCATATACACCCTGAAGGTCAACGTACACCAACAGAACGGCGACAGCACAACATGGAACAACCTAGGCGAGGTAGCAGTCTTGGAAGGACTGAGCAACCGTAAGGCCTTCGTCTGGAACGACAAACTGATGGTGCTGGGACAAGCCGGCGGAAGCCTGAAATGCGTGCAACATGCCTTGGCAACAAAGGGCGACTGGAGTTCGACTGCCGTCAGTGGTGCTGAAGAGGCCGTTCCCACGACCCTGCAACAGATGGGCGGTGCCCTGTATATGAGCAACACGAAAGGAGAGGTGCTAACCAGTACGGACGCCATCAACTGGACAACAGCTTCCATGCAAGCCCAAGAGGGACTGCAACTGATAGGCGCCACCGAAGAACACCTTTATGCCCTGTGTAACCAGAAATTGCTGCGCAGTAATGGCGATGCTTGGGAGGAAGAGGCTTTGGACAGCGACCCTGCCAACCTGCCTACCACACTCCTGAACACGGCCTTCTACACCCTGCCTAACGGCAACCAACGCCTGATGCTCATTGGCAGTCGCAACGACAGCGACACAGAGGCCACCGTCTGGGCAAAGGGTTGGGGCAAGGATAAGGAAGAAGAGGCCACATGGGTCTACTATACGCCCAACAACAGCGACAAATACCACTGCCCGATGCTGCACGACCTGTGCATCGTGCCCTACGACAAGGGACTGCAAGCACTGGGTGGCAAGAGTCGTGACGGAAAACTGACCGCACTGGAGAAAATACTGCACAGCCAGGATCACGGCATTACGTGGAAACCCTACGAGAACAACTGCATGAAGGTGGACGACAAACTGAAATCCGCCGCACGACAGTCGGAACACATCTGTGCCACCGTCGACGACGAGAACTTCCTGTGGATAGTCCTCGACAAGCAGGTTTGGCGCGGACGCATCAATAGATTGGGGTTTAAAAAGTGAAGAAAATAACGATCATACTCATGCTACTGGCGGCGACCCTGAATGTGGGAGCGCAGGAGGAGGACGAATACCAGATGGAACTGGGTGTCGCTGCAGGCACCAGCTTCTACCTGGGCGATGCCAATAAGGTGCCCTTCCGCCACATGAGTGGTATGGGCGGTGTGGTCGTTCGCAAGATATTCAATCCCCGCATGGTGCTGAAAGGCGACCTCGCCATAGGTCATCTGTCGGGAAACACCAAGGGCTACTACATCCCTCTCGACGCTGAGAGCCAGACACCCGAAGGCGGAGTGCCCGTAAGTTTCAACTTCAAGCGCAACGTTGTGGACATGGGTGCTCAGTTTGAGTTCAACTTCTGGGGATACAGCATGGGCGAGGCATATAAAGGCAACCGTCGGTTCACACCATACGCCGTAGCTGGAGCAGGTCTGACACTGGTCACAGGCGGTGGAGGCGGCACCAAGGTGGCACTGAACTGCCCTGTGGGCGTGGGCGTGAAATACAAACTGAAACCGCGCTTCAACGTGGGAGCAGAGTGGACTTTCCGCTTCACCACTACCGACGCACTGGACGTGAGCAAGGAATGGAAACAGCTGAACATGCCATACGGCATCAAGAGTTCGGGTCTGAAGAACAAGGACTGTTATTCGTTCCTGATGGTGTTCTTCACCTACGACATGCTGCCTAAGTGCAAAACGTGCCATAATAATGATTAGAGAGATAATAGTTGAGAGATAATAGATAATAGTTGAGATACATGACACTATTAGAGCAGATAGACAAGAACCGCATACCGAAGCACGTGGCCATCATCATGGACGGCAACGGCAGATGGGCTAAACAACGCGGACTGCCCCGTACGGCAGGGCACGCCGAGGGTGTGGAGACAGTGAAGAAGATAACCACTGAAGCCACCCGACTGGGCATTAAGTACCTGACGCTGTACACCTTCTCGACAGAGAACTGGAACCGTCCCATGCCTGAGATAGAGGCCTTGATGGGACTCATCCTCGACCATCTGGAGGAGGAAATCTTTATGAAGAACAACGTGCGCTTTCGTGCTATCGGCGGACTGGAACTGCTGCCACCACGCGTACAGCAACGACTGGCCGAATGCATGGAACGTACCGCACAGAACGATAAAATGACGATGAACGTCATGCTGAGCTATTCGTCACGATGGGAACTGACCCAAGCCATGCAGCAAATGGCGCGCGACGTGAAAGCCGGCAACCTGCAACCTGAGGACATTAGCGAAGAATACATCTCGTCGCGATTGCTCACCAACTTCATGCCAGACCCCGACCTGCTCATACGCACTGGCGGAGAACTGCGCATCAGCAACTACCTGCTCTGGCAGTCGGCCTACTCAGAGTTCTATTTCTGTGACACCTACTGGCCCGACTTCGATGAGGAATGCTTGCAGAAAGCCATCATCGACTACCAAAGCCGTCAGCGTCGTTATGGCAAGACTGGCGATCAGGTGGAGGAAGAGATGAAAGTTGAGAGTTCTTGCTCCGACGTCGCTACGCAAGCGGCAGAGCCGAGCGGACAGATAATAGTTGATAGATAATAGTTGCGTGTGTAAACTCAAGGCGCAACCTCAAAGATAAAAGTTGAGATATTGAACATAGAGAGAATGAAAATAAGACATCTCATACTACCCCTTCTGTTGCTCTGTACCAGTGGTAAGATGCTAGCACAGGGCCTGAACAAAGAAATAAAACCCGACGTTGACTATGGTCGCACTCCACGCGAATGCATCCTCGGAGGCATCACCGTATCTGGAGCAACAAACTACGACGACTATCTGCTCATCGGACTGTCGGGACTGCAAGTGGGCGATAAGATTACCATCCCTAGCGAACAAATCACCAACGCCATTCGCCGATATTGGCGCAACGGACTCTTCAGCAATGTGTCCATCGCCGTCGACAGCATTGTTCGCGATTCTGCCTACCTCAACATCCACCTTACCCCGCACCCGCGCATTTCCGCCATCAACTATACGGGCGTGAAGAAAAGCGAGCGAGAGGATCTGGAGCAGAAACTGGGCATTGTGAAAGAAAACCAGATGACGCCCAACACCATTCCCCGGGCACAGATTCTGGGTAAGCGATACTTCGACGAGAAGGGCTACAAGAATGCCGAACTCAACATTCTGCGACGCGATGATGCCTCCAAACCCGGCTATGTCATCGTGGACGTAAACGTCGACAAGAAAGACAAGGTGAAGGTGAACCACATCTACATCACCGGTAACGACAACCTGCCAGAGAAGAAAATCAAGGGTTCCCTTATCTCCAAAGGCGTGTTGAAGACCATACACGAACGCAAGAACATGGGTAGCTGGTTCCGTTCGAAGAAGTTTGTCGACAAGAAGTACAAGGAAGCCAAGGACAACCTCATCGACAAATATTACGAACTGGGTTACCGCGATGCCTTCCTGGTAGCCGACAGCGTAGTGCCCTTCGACGAGAAGAGCGTGGACGTCTATCTCCACGTAGATGAAGGACAGAAATACTACATCCGCAATATTGAATGGGTGGGTAACACCATTTACAGGACCGATGTCCTGAACCACCAGCTGCGCATGCAGAAGGGTGACGTATATAACCAGAAGAAACTGAACGACCGCCTTTCGAAGGACGACGACGCCATCGGTAACAACTACTACAACAACGGTTACGTCTTCTATCAGCTCGACCCCGTGGAGACAAACATCGTGGGCGACAGCGTCGACCTGGAAATGCGCATCTTCGAGGGCACACAGGCGCACATCAGTCACGTGCGCATTATTGGTAATGACCGCGTGTACGAGAACGTGGTGCGTCGCGAACTGCGTAACAAGCCCGGTGACCTATTCGCAAAGGATGCTATGGAACGTTCTTATCGTGAAATCGCCTCTATGGGATTCTTCGACCCCGAAAGCATCGACCCGAAGGTAGAGCCTAACTACGAGAACGGAACTGTGGACATGGGATGGGGACTGACACCCAAGTCGAATGACCAGATTGAATTCTCACTGGGTTACGGACAGACCGGCGTCATCGGTAAGATTGGACTTAAGTTCTCCAACTTCTGTCTGGCCAACCTCTTTAACAAGAATGGCATCCGACGCGGTGTAATGCCTCAGGGTAACGGCGAGACCTTCAGCATCAGCGGTCAGACCAACGGCCGATACTATCAGGCCTACAGCATCTCGTACATGAACCCCTGGTTCGGAGGCAAGCGACCCAATGCCCTGTCGTTCAATGCCTTCTTCTCGAAGCAGACCGACGTCAGCGACAACTACTACAACTCCGCCATGTATCGCAACTACATGGGCAGCTATCTCTATGGCGCAGGCTACAACTCGGGTTACTACAACAACTATTACGAGAACTTCTACGACCCCGACAAGTTCGTGAAGATCATGGGTGCCAGCCTCGGATGGGGTAAGCGCCTCACATGGCCTGACGACTATTTCCAATTCTCTGCCGAACTGGGATACACCCGTTACATGCTTAAGGACTGGGAATACTTCATCATCAACAATGGTAACTGTAACTCGCTCAACCTCAACCTGAGCCTGTCGCGTACCAGCACCAACAACCCCATCTTCCCAAGCAAAGGCAGTGAGTTCCTCTTCACAGCATCCATCACGCCTCCTTACAGTCTCTTCGACGACAAGGACTATGCCAACCTGGCCACCGACTACCAGTCGTCGAGCTACAAGCGTGAGTTGCAGGATAAATACAGGTGGATTGAATACCACAAGTGGAAGTTCAAGGCACGCACCTTCACAGCCCTGACCCGAGGCAGCAAGTGTCTGGTGTTGATGACGCGTGTGGAGTTTGGTATCCTGGGACACTACAACAAGAACAAGAAGAGTCCCTTCGAGACCTTCTACATGGGTGGCGACGGTATGTCGGGCTACAGTTCGACGTATGCCACCGAGACCATCGGACTGCGCGGTTATGACAACGGTTCTATCGCAACCTATGGCTATGCATACGACCGCTTCACCCTCGAGCTGCGCTACCCGCTCATGCTGGGCAATTCGGCCAACATCTATGCACTGGGATTCCTCGAAGGCGGTAATGCCTGGACGAACATCAAGAAGTTCAACCCCTTCGACATGAAGCGTTCGGCTGGCTTCGGTGTGCGCATCATGCTGCCTATGGTGGGTCTGCTCGGTATCGACTGGGCCTATGGCTTCGACAAAGTCACGTATAACGGCGCAAACAAGAAGGGCGGTTCGCAGTTCCACTTCATACTGGGACAGGAGTTCTAATTGAGTTAAGAGTTAAGAGTTAAGAATTAAGAGTTAAGAATTAAGCAATCGGACGATTGAAGGGTCTAATAGTTTAGAGATAATAGATAATAGATAAAAGATAAAAGTTAATAGTTAAGAGATAACAGTTAGGAATTTGAATACTATGAAAAGATTGATTATCATGCTGGCCGTGGCACTGGGTGCCGTGACCGCCAACGCACAGAAGTTTGCTCTCGTCGACATGGAGTACATCCTGAAGAACATCCCTGCCTACGAGCGTGCCAATGAACAACTGAACCAAGTCTCGAAGAAGTGGCAGGCCGAAGTGGAGGCTCTGCAGACCGAGGCTCAGACACTGTACAAGAACTACCAGAACGAGGCCGTGTTCCTCTCCGAAGAACAGAAGACCAAAAAGGAAGAGGCCATCGTAGCCAAGGAAAAGGAAGCAGGCGAACTGAAGCGCAAGTACTTTGGTCCCGACGGTGAACTCTTCAAGAAGCGCGAGAGTCTGATGACGCCCATTCAGGACGAGATTTACAATGCCGTCAAGGACATCTCCGAGCAGAAGGGCTACAGTCTCATTCTCGACCGTGCCAGCGACGCAGGCATCATCTTCGCCTCTCCCAAGATTGACATCTCCAACGAGGTGCTGACGAAACTGGGATACAATTAAGAGATTAAGGGAAGTTAAAAGGAAGTTAAAGAGGAGTTAAAAGGACAATACTATCGTCCTCGAACGAAGTGAGAATCGCTCGACCTCTGGTCGCTTGCGTAGCGCAGAGGAGCAAGAACTCCCAAGGCTGAAAGCCGATAACTCCCCTATAACTCCCTCAGCCAAGGCTGAATAACTCCTTAAAAATTTAAAACATTAATATTAATTTTTATAAACGATGAAAAAGATTCTTGTAATGATTCTGATGCTCGCACCCATGAGCATCTTTGCACAAAAGTTCGCACACTTCAACATGGCTGACATTCTGCCTAACATGGAAGAGTACAAGACCGCTGGTGCCGAAATCCAGAAACTGACTGCTCAGTATCAGGAAGAGCTGGAGCGCCTGCAGAAGGAGTACCAGACCAAGGGTGAAGAGTTCCAGAAGCTGTCTGAGGACCAGAGCACCGCACAGGCCATCCTGCAGAGCAAGGCTCAGGACCTGCAGAAGATGGAGCAGAGCATCCAGGACTTCTATCAGGCAAGCCAGCAGGACCTGCAGAAGCAGCAGTCCGAGAAGATGGAACCCATACAGGCCAAGGTTATAGCTGCCATCAAGAAGATTGGCGAAGCCGGCGGTTATGTCTATGTTGTTGACGTTTCCACAGGTGCCATCTCCTTCATCAACCCATCGCTGAGCACCGACGTTACTGCACAGCTGAAGGCAGAACTGGGCATCAAGTAAAGTGCCTACCCCATACCCTCCCCAAGGGAGGGAGAAACTTGAATAATAGAATGCATATGAAGAAAATCATTCTTCTTACCCTCATCGCTCTTTTCCTTCCCTTTAAGGGGAGGTTAGGAGGGGTCTTTGCTCAGGTGCAGATAGGCTACCTCAGTTACGAGTCTGTCCTGAAGAAGATGCCTGCCTACGCCCAAGCCCAACAGAGTCTCAGCGAACTGAAGACCAAGTACGAGCAGGAGGCCACACGTGGCGAAGAGGAGTTCCAACGCAAGTTTTCCGAGTTCCTGCAAGGCCAGAAAGACTTTCCCGAGAACATCCTCGTGAAGCGTCAGGCCGAACTGCAGGTGCTCATGGAGACAGGCATCAAGTTCCGTCAGGAAGCCCAGCAACTGCTGGCCAAGGCCGAGCGTGAACTGATGGCCGGTGTGGAGTCACAACTCAACGACGCCATCCGTGTTGTGGGCGTAGAGGCGGGTTATGCTGCCATCCTGAATACCGACAACAACCAGTGCCCATTCGTCAATCCTGCCATCGGCGAGGACGTCACCAAGGCAGTAATGCGGAAACTTGGCATCGAGTCGACCGAAGAGTAAAGAATAATTAAGGAGTTAAGTCCTATGGACAGGAGTTATTCAGCCTTTGGCTGAGGAGTTAAGAGCTAAAGCTCAGGAGTTAGTGCTTCGCACGAATAAAACGCGAGTGCAACGAACTAACTCCCTCTCTAACTCCCAATATAACTCCTCGAACGAAGTGAGAATCGCTCCCAACACAACTCCTCAAAAGTGAATGTCAATGATTAATGGTCAATGTTCAATGGATAAAGGTCCCATTGGTGTTTTTGATTCAGGCTATGGGGGACTGACAGTACTTGGCGAGATACAGCAATTGATGCCCGAATACGACTATCTGTATCTGGGCGACAATGCTCGTGCGCCCTATGGCACACGCTCCTTCGAGGTGGTCTACGAATTTACCCTACAGGCCGTTCGACGCCTGTTCGAGATGGGTTGCCCGCTGGTCATCCTGGCCTGCAACACCGCCTCTGCCAAGGCTCTGCGCACCATTCAGCAATGCGACCTGCCTGAGATTGATCCCAACCGCCGTGTGCTGGGCGTCATCCGTCCTACTACAGAGATTGCTGGTACACTCACCCGCAATGGCCACGTGGGCATCTTTGCCACACAAGGCACCATTCGCAGTCACACCTACGACATAGAGATAGGCAAACTGCATCCTGGCGTACGTGTCACCGGTCAAGCCTGCCCCATGTGGGTTCCCCTGATCGAGAACAAGGAGTACGACAGCCCTGGTGTCGACTATTTCGTCAAGAAATACATCGACCAGTTACTCTCCCGCGACCCCGACATCGACACCATCATTCTCGGTTGCACCCACTATCCCCTTCTGCTCAGCAAACTGCGTCAGTTCTGCCCCAGCCACATCCGACTGGTACCTCAGGGCGAATATGTGGCCAACAGTCTCAAGGACTACCTCCAGCGCCATCCCGAGATGGAGCAGCGCATCACGCGAAACGGCAACAGTCGTTACCTCACCACTGAGCATCCCCTCAATTTCAATGAGAATGCCTCCGTCTTCCTCGGTCGCAACGTACAGGCCGAACATGTGACGCTGTAAAGGTAATTTCATTACTTTCTGCATACTGAAGCGACTCCCTCCCGCGAGGAAAGAGTCGCTTCATTGCTTTAATATGTATCTGGTCAAAGCCTATTTTACCGTCAGGTAAACCTTCTCGCCTCGTTCATGCGCGTCAGAGATCTCTTGTTTCAGGCGTTGCACCCAGAAGCGGGAGTCGACAAGTCGACCCACTTGCTGATTCTTACCCACCAAGATGCACCCTTCCGTGTCCTCCGGCTTGTTGCCGGCATGGATGCGTATTCCGCTGAATTTCGGCACGTTCCATAGCAGGGGCAACCCCTTCAGGAATTGCCGACCGACCCTTCACCTTGTAAGCTCCGTTCTTGTAATCGCGCCAAGTGGGTTCCAATGTGTCGCAGAGGTAAGCCAGTTGAGAGTTGAGAGTGGAGAGTGGAGAGTTTCCCTCCCCCTCGCCCTTTAAGGGAGAGGGCTCAGGGGAGAGGGTCCTGTACAATCTTCCAATCGTATATCCTTTGCGTTTCGCAATTCTTTTCAGTATCAGTTCCATAATGAAAAAGCTTAATGTGGCAAAGTAGCAATGTGGCAATGTGGCGTTTTCGCCCAATGTTTTGCATCTTTCTTTTCAATCCAACCGTCTCGACGCCATCGGGTCGTGATGGTGCGCAAAGCCGATTCTCCGCAGAATCCCTGCTTCAGCGCACGCAGGTCGTTCATTGAGAACACAGGAGGTAGTTGGTCGAAAATGGAGTGATTTGCTCCATAACGCTGGCACTCTTCTTTTGCCACCACATATTCATTCTTCAAAGTATCGCCAAAGGCCTTCATCTGCTGTTCCAGACAGTACTCAGCAATTGCGATTGCGAAGTTAAGTGAAGTCTTGTGTTCACGCTCTTCACCACGAAGGAGGTGATGGATGACTCCACAACGGAAACCGATGACAGCCGAACGCTTGCGATAGGTGTCCATCACGTAGTCGATGTTCTTCGCGGCAATGACGCGCTTCGATTCCACCCACTTTTCGATGGCCTTGCGCAGACGAGGAGTGTCGATGAAACCTGAGTAGGAACGCAGACGGGTCACTGCCTCCTGGATGCGGTCTTCGTCAGCCTCCGAACGACGTGCAAACTTGGTCAGTCGGGCAAACGCTCCGTCAGGCATTTCCGCCATCAGTACACGAGAGGACAGGCCGTTCTCAATGTTGTCCGACTTGAAACAGCGGCGCACAGCCCCGTACGTTCCCAGCATCGTCCAGTTGTAGGCGACGTTTACCACACCCGATTCAGCCTGGTCGCTGTTGTAATCCTGACCCCATTCGCCGTGGTCGAAACCCATGCGGTAGATGTCGTACTTGCTTGACCACGAACCTGCGCCGTTGGTCTTCCTCAGCGTGTCCAACTCCTCGCCGAAAGAGTAAAGTGTGTGACCTTGCGCGTTCTTCAGGCGCTTCAGCAGAGTAGAGCAGGAGACCGTTACCGGCACCATGCGAATGAGGACTTTCGGGTCTTCAGGCGCCTTCTCGTTGGCCTTGCGACCCTTGCGACGCTCCTTCCACTCATCCTCGCGCTCACGGGCGAGTGCGTCCTCCTTGTCAAACTGCCGTTTCCACACATCCACCACCGTCTTACAGATGCTCTTGTTCGATGCTTGTTCGCCTCGGATGATAGACATCAGTCCCAGCTTGTGACGCTGTCCGTCGCAGTACTCCACCTCCACTTGGTCGGCATACGCTGCAGCAATGGGCAATACGGCGCACAAGACGGGCATGTGCATGGATTCGGGAACACCCACCAAACTCTCCTTCAAACCAATCGGAAGCTTTTTCGCAGAAAATCGCCCTTTAGGGCTTTTTCCCTCTCCTTGGGAGAGGGCTGGGGAGAGGTCCTCATCCTCCTCTCCCTTTAAGGGAGAGTCAGAGAGGGTCCTGATGATCTCTTGCATTTGCTTCGAAATGCCCTTGGGCGGCTCTTTGCAAGCCGAGTCGACAATACTCCTCAACTCCTCTTCTGAGAGACCCAAACGAGGCATAATCTGCATCAATACCTCTTTCTTATTGTCGCATATCGCGCGCAGGTTCACCGCCAGTTGATGAAGTCTGACATTCCGTTCACCCTCGACAGGTTCACCGCCTGTACGGTTCCAAAATTCCTTCACAATTTCGCTGTATGGAATACCGCGAAAACAAAGGGCGACCCCTTCTAAATCTCCCCGAGGGGAGACTTCTAGATTATTAGGGGTCTTCTTCTCTTCCCCCTCGCCCTTTAAGGGAGAGGGCTCGGGGGAGAGGGTCCGGAATATCTCATCATCAAGAAATATCAGGTCTTCAGGACCTGCCGATGTCGTGAAGAACACTCGGGTAATATCTTTCGCACCCTTGTCGTATTCCACACCCAGCAGGCGGCTGGCCCAACGCAGGTTCTCCTCCTGCGACATCGAGGGACGGCGACGGAAGACGAGGTGGTAACCCTCGCCACGGGCACTCAGTTCTAGCATCAGCAGTCCCAGTTCGTCCTTCTTCGCCATGATGCGCTCCTTTGTGGCCTCCATCTGATCTTGGGCGATGTGGTCGATGTCCATCCCAACGCTT
>CADCHQ010000026.1 GCA_902801325.1 uncultured Bacteroidales bacterium
TTGTTATTTTGTTATTTTGTTAGATTTTTAATATTTGCCACACCCAAGGCCCTCTGGTATTAATACATCATTTGCTTGTATATCAACATATTACGAACTCACTTTCAAAAACCTTTTATCCAAAGCTCGTCAGGAGAGCGGAAAATTTGCATATCTCAAAAATTATCACTATCTTTGTATTGTGTTAGAGAAGAGAGCAGCCTCTCCCTAACCCAACCTCCGTCGCGAGTGGGGGACTCGCTCCCCTTTGTGGGGCCGTAGTGACATTCGGTCACTACTCTAAAGACCCCAGTCGCCTCAAGAGAGGGAACATAGCCGAGCAGGCGAAAATAGGTTCGATGACAATTCAACAATTGTTCGAAGCGCGCCGAACAAAGGTTCAATTTGCATCATCTATCTCCTCGCATGATGTCGCTCGGCTTTCACGTTCTTTGAAATTATTTTTCGAGAAACGGATGCGCCTCGGCAATTCAAATAATTTTGATTGCACTCGGCTTTCACGTTCTTTGACAGACTTACATGAATGAATGAGATTGTGCTTGCACCGCAAAGGTGCAGGGACAAGGCACCGTCGCGAATCACGACGCTCCTACAAACCCAAACCATGTGGATGAGGAGGACAAAACCACCGCACTAATTCAGTGCACTGGTTCTAACTACAAATCAAAATCCATCGTCATCAACGAAAGTGGACTCTACTTCTTACTAAGTTCGATGCGGAAAGTGGTACCCTTTCCCAATTCAGAACTCTTGACGAAGATGCGACCCTTGTGATACTCCTCCACGATGCGCTTGGCCAGGGAGAGACCGAGGCCCCAACCGCGACTCTTGGTGGTGAAGCCAGGCATGAAGACGTCCTTGAAGTTCTGCTTGGCAATGCCCTTGCCAGTGTCCGACACCTCCACGGAGAACAGGTCGCCCTCGTCACGGGCTGTGAGCGTGATGCTGCCCTTGCCGTCCATGGCGTCGATGGCGTTCTTGCAGAGGTTCTCGACCACCCATTCGAAGAGGGGGGCCGACATGCTGACGATGAGGGGATGACTGGGCATGTTGACGTTCAACTGCACCTTGTTCGAAGTGCGACGACCGATGTACTGCACCACGTTCTGGATGACGTCGTTCAGGTTCTCGGGTTTGGGTTCAGGCAGGGAACCTATCTTGGAGAAGCGTTCGGCAATGCGTTGCAGACGACGCACGTCCTTGTCCATCTCGGGAATCAGTTCGTCGGCAGGGTAGGTTTCCTTCAGCACTTCCACCCACGCCATCAGGCTCGAAATGGGGGTTCCAAGCTGGTGGGCAGTCTCCTTCGACAGTCCCACCCACACCTTGTTCTGTTCGGCTCGCTTGCTGCTAAGCAGGGCGAAGATGGCCACCACGACGAAGATGAGCACGACGCCCAACTGCACATAGGGATAGTAGGCCAGACGCTGGAGCATGAGACTCTCGTCGTAGCAGACTTCCATGTATTCCTGCCTGCCCTTGGCGCTCTGGTTGTCGAGATAGACGCGAACCACATGACCGCTCGACTTCATGCTCTGAGCTCGACGGGCAATGTAGTGGAGCGAGTCCTCGGCAGTCTCTCCACGCACTTTCAGATTGCGGAACTGCTGGACCTGACCATCGGCGTCCATGACCACGACGGGTATGTTCTCGTTGCCTCCGATGACCTTCAGCACAAGTGCCAGATCGGTGTTCTCATCGGCATCGTTGAGCGAACGCAGGGCTTCCGCCCACACCTCCACATTGTTACGTTCCTCCTTCACGAGGTCACGCACGAGCAGGTGGGACACCACAAGCGACGCTACGGCAATGAGCACAGCTGTCACCACAAGCAGGATTTTCACCTGCCGAACTCTATCTGTCCATATCATACATTACTAATAACGTGCGAAACAGCAATTTATTGCACCGACATGCTTGGCATTTGCTCACTTATTCGTAACTTTGCAGAATGAGACACCTCTTGACAGCCATTTTAGTCCTTCTTCTGTGTGCTTCGTGCCACGATGAACTGGAACTGCCAAAAACGACGTGGAAGCGCGTGGTGGTGGTGTACATAATGGGCGAAAACTCACTCTCGACCTATGCCCAACGCGACCTGAACGAGATACGTTCGGCCATAAAGACCATCCCCGACAGCTGTCAACTGGTGGTGTTCTTCGACAACAGCCGAAACAACGAATATCCCCAAATCCTGACCTTCGACAAGAGTGGCGAAAAGACGCTCTTTGCCTACAAGACCGACCCCTTGAGCACGGACAGCGCAACCCTGCGACAAGTCCTGCGAACCGTCACGAAGGAAAGTCCTGCCGACCAGTACGGACTGGTGATGTGGTCGCACGGCAGTGGATGGCTTCCCCAGCAACCACGCTATTCCATCGGTGTCGACAACGGCAAGAACTCCTTCTCGAACATCGGCACGGAAATGGAAATCCCGACACTGGCCAACATACTCCGACAATCAGGCGAGCGATGGACTTACGTCTTCTTCGACGCTTGCTTCATGCAGACGATAGAGGTGGCCTACGAACTGCGCGACTGCGTGGACTGGTGCATCGCTTCACCAGCTGAAATCCCAGCCGAGGGGGCACCTTACGACGAGATGCTGCCGACACTCTTCGACGACCAGCCCTGGCGCATTGCCGAGGCCTATTACGACTTCTACAAGACGAGAGGAGGCATCGTGATCTCTGCCCTGCGAACAAGCGAAATGGAACAACTGGCCACAGCCACAGCGCCTCTCATAGCCCGTCTGCCCTCCTACCCCACAACGGAAGGCGTGCAACAATACTTCGCACTGGAATATCCCGAACAGTGGGAACCCGAATTCTTCGACATGGGGAGTGCCATGCATGCGTGGTTCGACAGCGACTATCAAGCCTGGCTCGAAACAGCACGGAAGGCTGTGCCTTACCGCTTTGCCACACAGCAATGGGAAACGGCCTATCCGGAATTCTACAATCCCACACTCACCGACGAAGCCAACATCCTGGGCGTCTCGATGTACATACCCACAGAAGGAGGCCGACAAAACGAAGCCTTCAAGCGAACGAGTTGGTACAAACGAGTGGGTTGGAAATAAAGAAAGTGACACCATGAAGAACCTGACGACATACCTGAGCATACTGCTTGTCACCTTGCTGGTGGCCTTGCCTGCCCGCGGTCAAGACCCGTTTACCAACAAGGCACCACAGGGGACTGTCATGGCTAAAATCGATACGGTGGCCATACGCCTGCTCATCCCCGACGAGGGGTCGTACGGCAAAGCTTTAGGCCAAGGATTGGAACTGGTGGAAAACATTCTCACGGAAGCTTTCCGGCATTTGGGCAAGCGCTATCGCAGTGGTGGAAAAGGGCCAAACCATTTCGACTGCTCGGGCTTCACGGGCTATGTCTTCCGTAGGCACAACTTCGAGATTGGGGCTTCTTCGCGTGACCAGTATGCACGCAATCATCCTGTCGATCGCGGTAACATGCAACGTGGTGACCTGGTGTTCTTCACCAGTGCGCATTCCGGCAAGCATGTGGGACACGTGGGCATCGTGGTCGAGGTTGATCCCACCAACAATACCTTCTCATTCATTCATGCAAGCACTCGCAATGGCGTGATTGTAAGCCGTTCCACCGACGGCTATTATGCCCGTCGCTTCGTTGGGGTGAGACGGGTGGTAAAGTAGGCTCTCCCCAACCCCTCTCCCAAAGAGAGGGGCTTATCTTTGGAACGCTTGCGTAAAGAAACGAAACAAGTAACCAGACTTGTCTCAAAAGGATACCACCCTGAGATTTAAATCTCTTTAAATTCGCGTAGTAGGCTCTCCTCCCCTTGAGGGGGGAGCGGGGAGAGGGGCCGCTTACTTTAAGCCCTCCGCCTTCAGTTTTTCCTTTATCTTCATCAACGTCTCCATGTATCCCGAGAAGATGATGCTTGGGGCATAGTTTCTGAGTGTCAGTGCCAAGTGGCGTACGGTCAGAGGCAAGTCTGGCGTGTACGTTGCCTCATCGATTTGCATCTCCTTAGGCAGTTTATCCATCCGCTCTTCAAACCACCTCAGTTGCTCTTCACGGAATGCTTCCGTGTAATTTGTCTTGTATTTCCGCATATTTCAATAAAATAATGGCTCCTTCTAAATCTCCCCGAGGGGAGACTTTCGGTTTTCTTTTTTTATTTCAATTTTTAATTTTTCGCTCGGCATCTGCACAGCAGTGACGCTTGCGTGCTTGTCGGAGCAAAAACTTTCAATCTTTAATTTTTAATCTTTAATTTATTATCCCCTTCCCCCTCTCTCGCGACGGAGGAATTGGGGTGAGGTCTAAAAGTCCCAACTAATTCCTGCCATCACGGTTGCCTGAGGCATGGGATAGCCCAGAATGGTCTCGTACGAGCGTTCGCCGATAAGTGTTTCACCACGCACCCACAGCTTTAACCCCTTCCACACACGATAAGTAAGTGATGAGGACAAGAGGCAGTAGTTTTCCTTCTGTTCATTTGTTCCGACCGCCGTGTAAAGGCCTGCAACATATTGCAGTCCTGTATTCCACCACCATCGGTCGTTATCGTGGAAATAAACACCCAGATAGCCCTTATAAGTAGGAGCCGAAAGAACAGGGTGTTCCATGTGAAGATACGAATGGTTAGTAGTAAGATCCCAATAAGCATTGATGGAATAATCAGCCGTTAGTTCCACACCACAGTTTTCCACCTCGCCTACGTTGGCATTCATCATGGCACCATTGACCATAGCCGTCTGAATGATGTCCTTTCCTTTCATATAGAAGGTATTCAATCCGTAGGAAAAACGGCCATGCATCAGCCATTGCTTCCATGAGAGTTCGTAGTCCATCAGTCGCTCTGGTCCCAGCTCTGCATTGGCCACCTTATAAAGGTAAAGTTCACGCATCGTGGGATTGCGGAAGCCCTTACTCACCGACGCCTTCAATTCACCATCCTTCACAGGCTTGAAGAGCAGTGCACCCTGAGGCACAATCTCTGTCCCTGCCACACTATGGTGGTCGACACGAAGGGTTGCATCTAATGTCAACCAGTCGGTTGCCTTCTGAAAGAAATCAACATAACCTGCAACCTCATTGCGATGACTCTTGCCCGAAGCCATTGAGGGAGGCAACTCCTCGCCTGTCTCCTTTAAAGTATAGTAGGCTCGGCCATAGATATGTTGATAATCGACACCAAAGGTTGTACGATTACCCTTAAAGAAATCCACACGCTGCCAAGCCGATACGCCTGCCACGTTGTCACGACTCTGGAAATAATTGGTCGAAGGCTTCTCGGGATCGGCTGTTCCATCGTCAATCTTATGCTTACCAAAGTTGGTATAAACACGTATCCAGCCATAAGTATGCTTCTTCCAATAATTATTTCGAAAGGCCAACGAGGCATTGCCTCGCGTTATCCATTGTTCATTATCGAACATAGGTTTCGTGACAGCGCCAGGCATTTCAGTGTAAAAGTGATTAACATCGGCTGTTGCTGTTGTATTCCAATGGCCATTGAAGCGATAGACCAACTTGACCATGCCACCCGCCTGCTGGAAGCCCATATTCTCGCGATGATTGTCCGAGCGATTATATTGTGCCGAAACAACGGAGGAGAAGCGTCCCTTCTGCACCTGATTGGTGGCTTCGGTCTGTACGGTTCCATAACTGCCTGCACCTACGGTCACATTAGTCGCAACACCATCAAGAGGGGCCTGACGGGTGTTGATGTTCAGCACACCACCCATGGCATTCGAACCAAAGCGAGCCGAAGCGGGGCCACGTATAACCTCAACGTTATCAGTGGCATGGGTTTGATAGAAATCGGCTACACTGTGTCCATAGATACCGCTATACTGGGGTTCGCCATCGATGCAGACAAGCATCTGACCCACTCCACTCGACAAACCACGTACCAAGATGGCACCTGCACCACCTGAGTTGACACCATAACCCATCATACCACGGTTGGGGATGAACAATCCAGGAATCTGTTCTGACAGTACCGACAACACCGAAGGACGATAACCTTCCTTCATCAACCGCTCGAACCATATTACAGAAACATCTTGTGGCAGATTACGCATCTCGGCAGCAGTATGCCTGTCATCGATAACCACTTCGCGCATTGTTATTGTATCTTGTACTTCTACTGCGTAAACGCCTGACACAAATGTCATTAGCAGCAGAAATGGGAGGGCAATCTTTTTCATACCTATTGTGCTGATTTATATTGAATTACGAGACAAAGGTAAACATTTTTTTCATAATTAACACACATTATTAATAAATAATTAGTATCTTTGCCTATTATTGCATGTTTCTGACTATGTTATTTGACAAACTAACCTATGTTGAACGCCGTCGCATCTTGCGTGAACGCATTGGAAACGGCATCATTCTGCTCTTTGGTAACAACGATTCTCCTGTCAACTATCCGTCGAACGGATACAAGTTTCGTCAGGATTCTTCATTCCTCTATTTCTTCGGGCAACACCGCGAAGGACTGGTGGGTGTCATCGATGCCGACGAAGGCAAGGAATGGCTCATCGGAAACGACATCGACATTGAGGACATCGTGTGGTTCGGCCAAGTGGACTCTGTGGCCGATATGGCTCAGCAGTCGGGTGTGGCCAACAGTGCACCCATGAGCCAACTGGCTGTGATTGTGGACAAAGCGCGCCAACAAGGTCGACGCATCCACTTCCTGCCGCCTTATCGTCACGACCTGATGATTCAACTCATGGACCTCACAGGAATCCATCCCTCGAAACAACGCGAGGCTGCAAGTCTGGAACTCATCAAGGCTGTCATCGACCAACGTGCCGTGAAGTCGCAAGGCGAGGTGGAAGAAATAGAACGCGCATGTGCCATTGGTTACGAAATGCACACCACAGCCATGAAGATGTGTGCTCCAGGCGTCACAGAACAAGAGATTGCCGGACGCATATCTGGCATTGCTTCCTCAAAGGGTTGCATCGTTTCTTTCCCCAGCATCCTCTCGATGCACGGAGAGATCATGCACGGCTACCCCTCGCCACGTCCCTTGGAGGCAGGCCGACTGATGTTGTGTGACTGCGGTGCAGAAACCAACGAGAACTATTGTTCCGACAACACGCGCACTTCGCCCATCAGTGGCAAGTTCACCCAACGTCAGAAGGACATCTACCAAATCGTCGTCGACTGTCACGACCATGCTCTCACTTTGGCTCGTCCGGGTGTAAAGTGGTGGGATGTGCACTTCGGTGTAGCACGTCTGATGACAGAGCGTCTGAAGGAAATAGGTCTGATGAAGGGCGATACCGACGAAGCCGTAGCAGCAGGTGCTCACGCCATGTTCTTCCCTCACGGGTTGGGACACATGATGGGAATGGACGTTCACGACATGGAAGGTCTGGGACAAATCTACGTGGGCTTCGACGATGAGGTTCGACCCAATCTCGACCAGTTTGGCACCAACTGTCTGCGTTGTGGACGACGCTTGCAGGAAGGTTGGGTAATGACCGACGAACCAGGCATTTACTTCATTCCTGCGCTCATCGACGAATGGAAAGCCACTGGTCACTGCAAGGAATTCCTGAACTTCGACATGCTGGAGACATACAAGGACTTTGGAGGCATTCGCTTGGAAAACGACATTCTCATCACGCATGACGGTTGTCGCATTCTGGGCGAGAAGATAATTCCTTATAAGATAAAAGATGTAGAGGAGTTCATGCTTCCCTTCTAACCCCACAATTCCGATAAATCCTAATTAACATCAAACAATAATGAAAAAGATTCTAACTCTCGCACTGCTGGCTTTCATGGCCATCGGTGTACAGGCTGACGAAGCCAAAGACTCTGCGAAGAGCAACAAACCCGAGTTTACCATCATCAAGCAGATTCCCATCACAAGCGTGAAGGACCAGAACCGTTCGGGTACGTGCTGGAACTACTCTACCCTTTCGTTCTTCGAGGCCGAAATCCTGAAGGCCACTGGTAAGGAGATGGACCTGTGCGAATCGTTTGTGGAGAACAAGACCTACATGGAACGTGCCATTCAGGTGGTTCGCTATCATGGCGATTGCCAGTTTGCACAAGGTGGTTCTGCCGAGGACGTACTGTCCACACTGAAGAATCATGGTATCTGCCCTGAAGACGCTATGCCCTTCCCCGGCTCTCTTTATGGTGATTCTCTGAACAACTTCAACGAGTTCTTCTCTCTGCTCGAACCCTATGTGGCTGCCGTTTCGAAGAGTTCGGCAAAGAAGATTTCCAACCAATGGAAGGTGGGACTGCAAGGCATTCTCGACGCCTATCTGGGCAAGTGCCCCGAGGAGTTCACCTATGAAGGCAAGAATTACACTCCGAAGACCTTCGTCCAGAGTCTGGACATCAACCTCGACGACTATGTGAGCATCACCAGTTACACCCACCATCCCTTCTACTCAGCATTTGCCGTAGAGGTACAGGACAACTGGCGCTTCCCACTCTCCTACAACCTGCCCATCGACGAAATGATGCAAGTCATCGACAACGCCGTTAATCTGGGTTACACCGTAGCATGGGGCGGCGACGTATCGGAAGAGGGATTCACTCGTCAGGGTCTGGCTTACGCCATCGACACCAAAGCCACCGAAAGCCTTGCAGGTAGTGATATGGCACGCTGGCTGAAGATGACTGCCTCCAAAAAGCAGAGCCTCATTGACTCTCTCGGATGCACAGTGCCCGAAATCGTTCCTACTCAAGAACTTCGCCAAGAGCGTTTCGACAACTGGGAACTGACCGACGACCACGGTATGCTCATCTATGGTCTGGCAAAGGATCAGAACGGACGTGAATATTACCTGGTAAAGAACTCGTGGGGTGAGACTGGCGAATACAAGGGAACTTGGTACATGACCAAGGCTTTCATTGCCGCCAACACCATGGATTATCTGGTCAACAAGAACGCCATTCCCAAGCAGATTCGTAAGAAACTGGGTATCTAAGTCCAGACTTCCGAATATTAAAAAAACGCAAAATCACGCCAGAGATGACGTGGTTTTGCTTTTTTATTTGTATATTTGTAGGCATGAATTACAAGTGGGACTTTGTCGAGCCGACAAGTGAGCAGGAAATACAGGCGCAAGAACTGGCCAAAGGGCTTAATATTAGCCCCATTCTGGGTCGGCTTTTGGTGAACCGAGGCATCACGGATGTCTGGGAAGCACGACGATTTTTCCACCCCCAACTCAACGAACTTCTCGACCCCTTCCTGTTCCGCGATATGGACAAGGCTGTTGATCGTCTCAATCGCGCTTTGGCTCAGAAGGAACGCATCATGGTCTATGGCGATTACGACGTGGATGGATGTACGGCGGTGGCTCTCGTTTATAAGTTCCTCGAACAATACTACTCCAACCTCGACTATTACATCCCTGACCGATATGAAGAGGGTTACGGTGTTTCCGTCCAAGGAGTGGACTATGCCTACGACACAGGAGTGAAACTGGTAATCGTGCTCGACTGCGGCATCAAGGCGGTTGAAACCATTGCCTATGCCAAGGAGAAAGGCATCGACTTCATCATCTGCGACCACCATGTGCCCGACGAGGTATTGCCTCCTGCCGTGGCCATTCTCAATGCTAAACGTAAGGATGCGACATATCCCTACACCGACCTGTCGGGATGTGGCGTGGGATTCAAGTTCATGCAAGCCTTTGCACAAAGCAACGGCATTGAATTCTCCAAACTCATACCCTTGCTCGATCTGTGTGCAGTAAGTATTGCATCGGACATCGTGCCTATAATGGGAGAGAATCGTATACTGGCTTACCACGGACTGCGCCAACTGAATGCCAACCCCAGCGTAGGACTGAAAGCCATCATGGACATTTGTGGACTCACGGGCAAGGAGATCATGATAAGCGACATCATCTTCAAGATTGGTCCACGCATCAATGCCTCAGGACGCATGCAGAACGGCAAGGAGACGGTGACTTTGCTTGTGGAGAAGAATGAGAAAGTGGCACGTATGCAGGCCAATCTCATCAATCACTATAATGACCAACGCAAGGACTTGGATAAGAGCATGACCGAGGAGGCCAACCACATCGTGGAATCACTCGACCATGAGCACGAGAGCAAGGCCATCGTCATCTACAACGAGGAGTGGCATAAGGGCATCATAGGCATCGTGGCTTCACGCTTGACCGAAGTCTATTGCCGGCCTGCCGTCGTACTCACGCGTAGCGATGAGTTTGCCACTGGTTCTGCACGTTCGGTTGGCGGTTTCGATGTGTACAAAGCCGTTGAAAGTTGTCGCGACCTGCTCGAGAACTTTGGTGGACACACCTATGCCGCAGGCCTTACCCTGAAGGTGGAAAACGTGGAGGAGTTCAAACGTCGCTTCGAGAGCTATGTCGAACAAAATCTCGATCCTGAACTCACGATGGCACAAATCGACATTGAGGCAACCATCAACTTCCGCGACATCACACACCGCTTCTTTACCGACTTGAAACGTTTCAATCCCTTTGGTCCTGACAATCCACGACCCATTTTCTGTACACGTCAGGTCTATGACTATGGCACGAGCAAGGTGGTAGGAAGAGAGCAGGAACACATCAAGCTGGAACTCGTTGACAACAACAGTAACAACGTGATGAACGGCATCGCCTTTGGACAAAGCAGCCAAGCCCGATACATCAAGACAAAGCAATCATTCGACATCGTTTACGCCATAGAGGAAAACACACACAAGCGTGGCGAAGTGCAACTGCAAATTGAGGACATCAAGCCAACAGCCTCCCCTTCAGGCATTTGATGCTTCCTCAGCCCTCCCTCTTCAATCTTTCAATTTATTAATCCTTCAATCTTCCATCCTCCCTTGTCTATTGTCAATTATCAATCGGTCTTAAAAAAGTTCTGGGGTTACGATAGCTTCCGAGGCATACAGCAAGAAATCATAGAAAACATCGGCTCTGGACACGACACCCTGGGACTGATGCCTACAGGAGGTGGAAAGAGTATCACCTTCCAAGTGCCGACAATGGCTATGGAAGGCATTTGCATCGTTATCACGCCACTTATCGCACTCATGCAAGATCAAGTGAGAAGTCTGCGAAAAAGAGGCATTAAGGCTACTGCCGTGCATACGGGAATGACTCATGCCGAAATCCTGACAGCACTGGAAAACTGCATCTTGGGCAACTACAAATTTCTCTATATCTCACCAGAACGCATTGGGAGCCAACTCTTCCAAACCAAACTACGCCACATGCGGGTGTGCTTCATCACTGTTGACGAGGCTCACTGCATATCACAATGGGGCTATGACTTCCGACCTTCCTACCTGCAGATTGCCGAGATACGTCGCATTGTACCTAATGCACCAGTGCTGGCTCTCACGGCTTCGGCCACTCCCGACGTTGTAGATGACATACAGCAGCAACTGCAGTTCCGAGACGGAAAGGTTTGTCGCATGAGTTTCGAACGCCGAAACCTCATCTATGTCGTTCGACACACTTATGACAAGATGAAGGAGATGGTTCACATTCTGCAGAGCATGACGGGTTCTGCCATCGTCTATACCCGCAATCGGCAACAGACGCAGGAACTGGCCGAATTCCTCATCAGTGAAGGAATAACCGCCACAAACTACCACGCAGGACTGCCACAGGTGAACAAAGACGAACGTCAGGCCGCATGGCAACACGATAAGTTCCGTGTGATGGTGGCAACAAATGCTTTCGGCATGGGTATCGACAAACCCGATGTTCGACTTGTGCTCCATTACGAAATGCCCGATTCTCCTGAAGCTTACTTCCAGGAAGCCGGACGTGCAGGACGAGACGGTAAATTGGCTTATGCCGTTCTCTTACACGACGACAAAGACCGACGCAAACTGCTCAACCGCGTTGGTGAGACTTATCCTGAACCCGATTATGTGCGTAAGGTTTATGAAGACATGTGTTGCTACTTCGAAATGGCGATGGGCGATGGCACGAACGTAACACGCGAATTCAGTCTCCAAAAGTTCTGCTATCAATATCGTCACTTCCCCGTACAGGCACACAGCGCTCTCCTATTGCTCGATAAAGCAGGATATATCCGATATACCGAGGACGAGGAAGTCACCAGCCGAATCATGTTTTGTCTCGGACGCGATGAACTCTACCGACTACGAGAGAGACCTGCCGAACAGGAACAGATCATACACGCCCTCATGAGAAAGTACAGTGGACTCTTCTCTGAGTTTATCTACATCGACGAGTATCTTCTGGCCAAAGAAAGCGGTCTCGACTACAATCGAGTCTATATCGCTCTGAAAGAACTTCACCATGCAGGTATTGTAAACTATATCCCTCGCAAGCGTACCAATTACATCACTTTCACCATCCGGCGAGTAGAAAATGATGAAGTGATACTACCACCTCAGGTCTATTCCGACAGACGTACGCAATACGAACGCCGCATCATGACCATGATACAGTACGTCACAGATACCGACCTCTGCCACAGCCGTTTCCTGCTCTCCTACTTCGGAGAGAATGACACCAAGCCATGCGGGCGATGCGAAATCTGTCTTGGTCGAAGTCCTGAGGAGAAACCCGAAGAACTCATACGTGCCAGTGTGCTGCGACAACTGCAAAATGGTCCACTTGCACCGCAAGACATCGATTACACAGGCTTCGACCAACAACAATTTGCCGAAGTCGTTCGGAGCATGTGCAACCAAGAAGAGATCATCCTCAACCAAGAACAAAAGTTTATCCTACCACCTGAACAATAATGTATACAGTTTACAGTTATTTTTGTGTACCCCACCTCTAGGAAGTGAAGGGCGAAATGTATACAATGTATACATTTCAGGCAAGGGAGGGAGTGCCGAAAGCCTTAGGTTCAATCCGCCTCGAATATAGGTTCAATCCACCTCAAATATAGGTTCAAAAAGCAAGAGAAGGAATGAATTGTGTGAGAGCAGGCAGCCCATGATACAAACAAAGAAGCCCCGACATCCTTTCGGACATCAGGGCTCCTCTCTGAAAAACGGCGGCTACCTACAGCCCTCCGTCGTAATCATAGATTACTCCCCTCATCAGGCACTGATTGCCAAAGGGCAATCATCTAAAGGCCTTCTTCGCCCACAATGTGTGAGAGCAGGCAGCCTAAAACAGAATAGCCTCCGCATCCTAAGATGCAGAGGCTACTCTCTTTTGAAAAAACGGCGGCTACCTACTCTCCCACAATAGCAGTACCATCGGCGCGGGCGGGCTTAACTTCTCTGTTCGGAATGGGAAGAGGTGGAACCCCGCCACT
>CADCHQ010000027.1 GCA_902801325.1 uncultured Bacteroidales bacterium
AGAACAGAACCGCTATACCCAGCTACTTGCAGAGAAGGATAAGCAAATTGAGAATCTGCAGGACAAGTATAAGGGAGAGTTCTTCCGCCATCAGCAGGATAATCAAGAGAAAGACAGGATTATCCGTCTAAAGGACAGCATCATCAATGATTATCGCGAACGCCTTGGTCATTATCTGTCAACCCTTTCAGAACTGCTAAGAGGTGCTGTTAAAGCTGTTATTGATTATATTCAGTCTGGCTATCGTAGTTTCAGTTATCGCCAGGAGTGCGATGTCAAACGCTACATGAATAGCCAGCCTGACAAGGAGAAAGCAGCAGGCACTGTACTTAATGCCTCACTTCCATTCTTGAAATATGAAGAGTGTGAGCGGGTAAAGGGACAACTCTCCTACATTGTTCAAGACATGAAGGAAGAACGACAGCAAAGCCGAAGCCATGGATTTCACATGTAAGACTCCGAAAAACAAGCCCGCCAGTACTACATCGGCGGCAAGACCAGCGGCAGCGACCCGAAGCCCGAGCCCCAGCCCCAGCCCGACGGCGGCTCGCAGGACGGCGACGGCGAAAGGCTACGGGTAGGCGAGCAAAGCTCGGGAATGGTGCCCCCCGTGCAGCCCGAGACCGACGGCGACGAAAATTGAAACGCCGCCATGCAACAAGACAGTAGCGGCGCTCCACCCCGGAGCGTCGCTATTGTCAATATGCAGAACCCACGTTCAAGGGTTCTTTCAGTCGCTTGCGCTTTGTGAAAGCGGCAAAGCCGAGCGGAAACGCGCTTCTGCAACCTGCATTTGTCCGTTTCAAGGGTAGAGCGTCCCTTCTGTCACATGACAGCAGCCCATTTCAAGGGTGGAGTGTCCTTCCCGTTCAGCCGAATTTGCAATTCGCCTGAACGGGCAGCAGTGCAAACAGAATGGATATTACCTTTTTCATAACAGGGCTTGTCGTCTAAATTGAAATTCACTGGATTTTCTTTAGATATAGGCTCTTGTTCTTCAAGTCCAAAACCACGAAAAACTGCGACCATAACTTGTTGCCGATAATGGCTGCATACGCATCGCTTGCCATGGCTCCAGTTTTATCGGAACTATACCTCACGGTTCCTGGTACAATTTCCACATCGCCTAACTTCAAACTTGTGGTAACGGTAAATTCATAGCCAGACGATTCGCCGCCGATACCGCCGTGTGCATAGTGAAAGGGTATCTTGTCCTCAATTTGTTCCAGATGGTACTTGGCGGCTGTTTTGCTTGTAAATTCCAGACCTTGTCCTGAACCCATATCCATCAAGGCCTTACCCGAGATAGTTTGTCCTTCACCGACCATGACCGTAAAGGGAATCAGCACCCGACCTGAAGCATACTCAATCGGAATCCTTGTGAAGCCGTCCGTCATGTCCGCAGTCACCCTGTCGGAAAATGACATCTTCCCGTCTTGGACATCAATACAGATAACCTTGTCTCCAATCTCTTTTAATCCGAATAACCCGTCGGCATCAGCACCAAGGATGGGTCTTAAATTTATCAGTGGAACATACTGTGGGGTATAGGTCTTGCCTCCCACAGCGACAGCGACTTCGCCGAAGATGATTTTTGTCTTCTTGACTTTAAGTCCGGCTCCGCCTATATTCGCTTGACCAACCTGCTTGAAAGTCAGTCCGCTGGAGACAATAAAGGTGCTGTCAAGATAGATGAGTTCCGCTCCCGTATCGAAGACGAGGTTTGCATCTTTACCATTAACCTGACAAGGAAGATAAATGTGGTTGTCCTGATATGTAATATCGATGGTTTGTGCTTCAGCGATACCTTGTAGTAGCAAAAGCAATCCTACTAATATTGATTTCTTCATATATTCCGATTTGATGGGTTTATTTCTCTTTTGTAAAACGAGCTATTTCTTCGCTGGTGCCGGGCTTGTTCCAAATCATCTGCGTGCTGGTGAGGCGGCGGATGTCGCAATCCACGGTGAGAGCAACTGAGGTATCATCGGGCTTGGGCGAAATTTGTAGATGCCCAGCATCCGTTACGGTGTAGATGCGATAAACTGTGGTCTCGCCTGCTGCCCAGTCTGAGGTGAATATATCAACGGTGCCGTTATTCACAGACTGTGGATGGAATGTGTACTGTACCGTGCCAGCATCGGCCACGCCTTCGTCATACACCTTTTGCCATGTGCCACCAAGCTCTGTTGCTTCGTAGACATCGTTGTCATCATCGCTGCTGCAAGAGGCGAGGGAGAGCATGGCAGCGGTCATCACGAGGATGTTTCTCCAGAATTTCATTGTTTTCATTTCGATATTTGTTGATAATGTTTCTGTCTATATAAACGCCGTGAAGCGGGAATTCCTGTATCGTCGGGCGTTAAACTTTCATAATCCACAGGGCATAGAGAAAGCGTGAACAACCCATATCTTTCCCTCGTGGCTGTAGGAAGTGCCATAATAGTCAGATAAGTTTCGCCCACGCTATAACGTGAACGCTCACTTTATCTATTCTCTGACTATTATTCCTTGAAACTTCCTACATTTCGAGGTCGTTGAATGAGATAGCGAACGCCATTTCTCTTGTCCACAATGTCTTTGGGTATCACACGAATGCGAAATCCAGCAACAAAGGTACTACTAATAATTGAGAAACAATGCATATTACCCCACCTTTTATATATTATTAGCGGAATGAGGTTCCTCAAAGCAATCTACTCAGCCATATATACAGTTCTTGGTATCGCATGTCATTTGGAAAGATTGCACGGTATTTCACCAATCAACTTTTTCGTTGCGAATTTCACCTGAATTTCACAAGAAAAGAAAAAAGAGTTACGAAGTTCTCATAACTCTCTGATTTTCAGTGTGGACCAGCCTGGGCTTGAACCAGGGACCTCCAGATTATGAGTCTGTTGCTCTAACCAACTGAGCTACAAGTCCAGTGCTTACCTATAAAGGTTTAGCGGGTGCAAAGGTAATAAATTTAATTGAGAATTGAAAATTGAGAATTAAAAATTTTTGTATCTTTGCAAAGAAATGAGAGAGCAAGCACAAAATAATAAGGCAAGAGTAGCTTCTATCGGGTTCTTTGATGGAGTTCATCGGGGCCATCTTTGTCTGATTCGGCAGTTGCAGGATGAGGCGAAGAGGAGAGGGATGACGTCGATGCTAGTGACCTTTGACCGCCATCCGCGCACAGTGGTATCTCCCAATCATGTGCCAGTGTTGCTGACAACGCTGGAGGAGAAGGAACAATTGCTACGACAGACGGGAGTGGATGAGATTGTTGTCTTGCCATTTACGTTTGAATTAAGCCAATTGTCGGCACGAGAGTTCATGGAGCAAGTGCTTCGGAAGGAATTGAATGTACGTGTGTTGATTCTAGGTTATGACCATGTCTTCGGACACGGTGGCGGTTCTCTCAACGATTACATGCGTTGGGGTGAGGAGACTGGCATTGAGGTGGTTCGTGCTTACGAACTGGCCGATGTGATGGTAAGTAGTAGCAAATGTCGTCGCATGCTAGAGCAAGGAGATGTGAATGGTGCGCGTGAAATGCTTGGACGCTCGTATGCTTTGAGTGGAGAGGTGGTTCGCGGATTCCATGTAGGGCATGAGTTGGGCTTCCCAACAGCCAATATGCAACCCGATGCCGAAAAGCTGTTGCCTGCCAATGGTGCCTATGCCGTATGGGTAACCTTGGAGGATGGCACACGCCACGGGGGCATGCTTAATATCGGTAATCGCCCCACCATAGGCAATGGTGAGGCGTTATCGGTGGAGGTGAACCTAATGGATTATGAAGGTGATTTGTATGGTCAGCGAATTACCGTGACTTTCGAGCATCGACTGCGCGATGAGCAACGCTTTGCCTCGCGTGATGAGTTAATGGATCAACTAGCTCAAGATGAGGCTCAAGCCCGTCGGTTCCTGTTCCCTTCTTGATTCCCTTTATTCTGCGAATACAATAAAGGTTCTCTTCTAAATCCCCTTATTCTGCAAGAACGCTAAATTCTGCACCACTGGCGTAGTCGGCTCCATTTTGGCTTGAGAGAGCCATGAAGCGGAGATAGCGAGCACGCTGTGGGGTGGAGAAGAGCACCTTTTGTATGTTTTTCGAGCGTGGAAACTCGCCTTCACATACGGGTTGGCCCCATGTCTTACCATCAGTGGATAGCATGACGCGATATCCTTTGATATCACCGTTTGCACCGCCGTCCTGACGAGGCAGATAGGTAAAGCCCTTTATCATCTTTTCTTCGCCACAATCGAAGTCAATCGTATGCGGATACTTTGTTACCGTCACACCATAGGCCGTGTGCCAGATGGTTTCGGGTTTGCCGTCGACCATTCGTGTGGCTTCCTCGCCAGGTTCCTCACTGCTGCAAGCAATAACACTAATGGGCACGAATTCCACTTTTTCGAATGTGCGTGAGAAGCGAATGTTAGGCGTTTCGGTGTGCCATACAGTAATGGTTCCGCCAGCACGCATATCGATGGATTCGTCTCCGTAAACCTTGCCTTTTTGCTTGCCAGCCTTTGTTCCAAGGGGTTGTATGGCATAGCTGACCGACTCGCCGTTAAACTCATTGTACACAATCTTAGCTTCGCCCTTGGCATCGCGTGTGATGACGAGCGGCAGGTCGCCACTGTGGATAACAGCAAAGTTGTTATTGGAAATGGTGCGTGGGTCGGCTGTCGCAGTGGGTCGGATAAAGAAGCCGAAGGTGTAAGCGTCGGCATAAACGCGATCGGGTGTCAACGGGCCACCTTGTCCGCAACTGTTTCCTCCGAGAGCCGTAACCTTTGCGTCGAGATGAACATAGACTCCATCGCTCTCAGGCAGTTCATGAGGATGCGGAGCATAAGTCAGTTGCAAGTCACTCCAAGGCAGCACGCTGGTGGACATTGCTCCCGTCAGAGCGCCAAACACCAGCCCTTTCTCATTGGCATCAGTCAGTGCGAGCCACGAAACGCCCTCGCGATTTCCCATATCCTGCGGTTTGGGGAAGTTAACGAACTGCTCTTTCACCGTACTTTCATAGACAGCCTTAAACATGCCACTCATGCGATCGGCATAGTTGTTTTGCGGTCCACAGCCAAAGTAACTCAACTTCGAGCCTTCTGCTTCGAATCGCTTGGGCAATTTCATGAGGAATCCCAGACGTGGAAGAATAGCCTTTGTGTTGGAACTCGTGATGGCACTCTCGCATTCGATGGTACCATTGGGATAAACAGTCCAGACGATGTTACTCGTGAAGAAGAAATCGGCCTTCTCGCCTTTGTCCTCGATGGTGTATCGTCCACTGCTGCCACCGTGTATTGCTCCCTTGGTGCCTCGGCTTTCCACAACATAGTTCAGCACTACAGCCCCGTCCTTGCGGGTATAAACATTGCGGCTGAGGGCTTTGTGACTGAGGTTGTGCAGTCCGTTTTGGTACCACGATTGATAGAACCAGTTGTCGTTATCGACAGGAGCGCGCAAGGCATTGATGACAGGTCCACAACCGGGTTCGATGATATCTTCGATATCGGCATTGTCGCATGACTCTCCTCCATAGCCCAGATAGTGAATCGTTCCCAGAGCATCGTCGAAGGTCACCGTGAAGGGCTTTTGGCCACTCTGTTTCACTTGCGAGCGAATGACGGTGATACTTTCCTTGCTGCTTTGCGAGATGTTCAATTTTGCGTCATCTTTCTGCTGGGTGAACAACGGTTTCACGTCGCCGGCGCCCCAAAGGTCTACCTGTTCGCTCATCTGCACATAGCCCTTGTCAGCCCAAGGCATATCGTGACGCAGGAGGAATTCCACGCGCAGGTCGTAGCAGTGGGCATCGATGTTCTCGTCATTGGCAAAGCGAATAGGCACAGTGATGGACTCTGTCTTACGCGGACCAATAGGAACCATTCCGTGTACGGGATCGTTGGGTATGGTACTACGTCCGATGTCGAAGCCATCGCGCACGACCACGACGCTAATGTCCACATAGTCGAGAGGTACGAAGTAGTTCTTGTTCGTCACTTTCAGGCGCACCATGTGCACGTTTTCGTTCATGCTCCACATGCTGTCCAGTTCCACACCCACGTTCTGATAGACGTGCTTTACATCGTAGTATTCGGGTTTGGGTTGCAAGTCGGGGAACATGACGCCGTTCATGCAGAACATGCCGTCGTTGGGTCGGTCGCCGTGGTCACCGCCGTAGCCGAAGTATCGTGTTCCGTCGGGCGTATAGGTGTCGATGGCTTGGTCCACCCAGTCCCAGATGGCACCACCACAGATGAAGTTGGTGCTCTCGATGGCTTTCCAGTAATCGATGAGGTTTCCGCCTGCATTGCCCATCGAATGAGCGTATTCGCTGATGTGGAAGGGGTATTTCGGTCCTTTTCCACCATTAGCGGCAAACTGTACCCAACCGACGCTTGGATACTGGTTCGAACCCATGTCCACGATGTCGTTGTTGCGTTCGTACTGTACAGGACGACTCTTGTCGTATTCGTGAATGGCTTCGTAAGCTGCCTTGAAGTTGTAGCCCGGACCAGCCTCGTTGCCCAGACTCCAGATGACGATGCTGGGATGATTGATGTGCGAGTGCACGAGTTCCATCTCGCGTGCCACATGTGCAGCCTTCCATTCCTTGGGGTGGGAGAGCGATGCGTCGCCGTAGTAGTATTCGTGGCTCTCGATGTTGGCCTCGTCCTCCAGATAGATGCCGTATTTGTCGCACAGATAATACCAGTAGGGATCGTTTGAGTAGTGTGAGTTGCGCACGTGGTTGATGTTGCCACGCTTCATCAGCATTACCTCTTGTTCCATTTGTTTACGCGTGATGGCGTGACCGCGTGATGGATTGCTCTCATGGCGGTTCACACCCTTCAGTTTCACGGGTTTGTCATTGACATAGAAGTAACGGCCTTCGCGATGGAACTCGTCGTCCTCGGCTTTCGTATCACGGATTTCCACCTTACGAATGCCGAAGTATGTGCTGACACATTCGATGATCTCTCCTTTGCGGTTCAGCAGTGTGGCCACGAGCACATAGCGGTTGGGCTGTTCGGCACTCCAGGGACGTGCGTTGGGGATGAAGATCTGTGAATAGTTGTTGGCGTTTTGCAGTGAAGCCACTGCCGGTTCGGTCTCGTCGGAATACAGCTTTACGGGGAACACCTGATAGTTCAGGGTGTATTTGGGTTGCTTCTTAGCCAGGTTCACGGGCATCAGGTTGTGCAGTTGCTCTGCAGGTTTCTCCTTCAGTGTTCCGTGTACCTCGGCTTCGATGTTTATGATGCCTGTTCCGTCACCGATGAATGCCGTGCGAACGGCCAGATCACGGATTTCCAGTTGTGGGTTTGCTGTCAGGTAAGTCGAACGGAAGATGCCTGGCAGTCGGAACATGTCCTGAGCCTCGAGAAACGACCCGTCGCTGTTGCGATATACCTCCACTGCCACCACATTGTCGCCATAGGGGTTCAGCCATGGGGTAATGTTGAAGCGAGCCGTATTGCGGCTGTTCTTCGAGAATCCCACGTAGTGCCCGTTTATCCACAGGTAGAAGAACGAGTCCACACCATCGAAGTTAATGAAGATCTCGCGACCCTGCCAGTTGGCGGGAATTTGGAAAGTACGTCGGTACGAGCCCACTTCGTTGCGATACTGATAAGTGGTCCAGTCGGTGGGTGGAGTGCGCATCACGCCTCCACGCCAGTCGTCCACAGCCACGCGATGCTGGAAGATGACCTTCTGATTGACGTAGATGGGCACGCCGTACTTCATCGTTCCGTCCTTTTGCAAGCCCTGGACGTTCCAGCATCCAGGCACTTCAATGTCGTCCCACCCTGAGTCGTCAAACGACGTTTGCCAGAAGGTGGAGTCGCGTTTAGAGGGTTCGGGCACCCAGTGGAACTTCCAAGTTCCGTCGAGTGAACGATAATAGGTCGAAGCCTCGGGCAGCACCTTCAAGGCCTCCTGCTCGTTGGCAAACGAGAACATCCAAGCGCGAGGTTGTTCCTTGTTCAGTGCCAGTCGTTGGGGTGACTGCCATTCTGTGCCGTCGGGACCAGTGGGATTGGGATTGTATTCAAAGCCTTCGAGCATGGGTTGCTGTGCCGATGCCGACATCGCAAATGCCAGGAAGAGTGCTGAAAAGACGTTTTTCTTCATGATAAACAGGTTTTAGGCTCCAAAATTAAAAAAAACAATTGAATCGTGCAACTTTGTATCACAAAAAAGGGGCCACCCTCACGGGCAGTCCCTTTCGCGGTCAAAAAGCAATGGTTGTTTTATTAATTAAATAAAAAAGAGAATGTACTTATTGAGCTATGTTTTTAAGCGTATCGGTTTGCGTCACCGGCAGAGCAGCCTCTGTCTGAGGTGAGAGTTCGGGTTGGTCGGTAAACAGTTCGATGGTGTCTTCCGTTTGTGCAGCCATCATCGGGTTGTTGCCCGTCTGTTCGCCGCGAGGACTGAATCCCTGCTGTGCAGCCATACCAATGGTAAGCACGATTGCCACCACTGCTGCAGCGCGCCATAGCGGGCGCAGGTTCTCCGTCCAGCTTCTGCTGTTCATTGCCACTACATGGGCTGTGGTCTCTACCTCTTTCTCCTCGATGGCCTTCATCACGCGCTGATCGAAATCGTCGCTCAGGTGCTCGTTGGCCATGTGCTCTTCGGCTTGGAACAGTCCGGCGTAGGGAAGTAGTCGCGCAGGGATGTCCGACTGAGCGAAGAAATTGCGCAGGATGGCTTCCTCCTCCAGTGTCGTCTGGCATTCCCAGTAGCGTTCCAGCAGTTGTTCTATGTATTTGTAATCCATATTTTTCGCACTATCTATAAGGAAGACGAATGGGCGAGAGAAAAGTTACATTTTCTTGAAAAAATTTTTCAATCGGTGTGACATTTTTTCACTTCCTCATAGTCCACTGCCACATGCACGGCCATCCAGATGCCGAGGCAGAGGTTGTAGAGGTTCACATCCTGCCATTCGCATCCACACTCGACGCAGGTCATGGCGGCCATCAGCAGCGCCATTTGTCGTGCCCCCTTCGGGGTGTTCGGCGGTAGCAGGTGTTGCTGGCGCTCGAAGCCCGTCAGCTCCGTCACTCGCTCGATGTAGCGTTCCGTCTTGTTCTCCTTCGGTGGAGCCCATCGGCGCACGATGTTCTCCGGCGAGAAGGCCACGCCCTTCTGCGTCATGTAGCGGAAGTACGATGTCAGCACCTTTGCCCCAGCGCGGTAGCCCCACGCCTGATTCTCGAACTGACAGAAACTCGGGTCATTCTGGCTCGGACGCATGCCCTGCCAACGCTCACCCTTGCGTATGTTCAGCGGGTTGTTATTCCTCCACCCGCGACTTAGTTCATATTTCTTCATAGTTGAAAAAGCTTATTGTTATTTTGTTATTTTGTTATTATTTTGAGTTGCTACTCTTTCGCCAGTGTTGCGCATCGATTTTCTCAATCCACCCATCACGCTTCCATCGGTATATTACCATATTAAGTGCTTGAGGAGTATGTTCTCCCTGCTTCAGTGCTCTTAGGTCGCCCATCGTGAAGACTGGAGGTAATTGGTCAAATACATTGTGGTTCTTCGTGTTACGCAATCCTTCCTGACTTGCCGAAACTATCCCACTCTGCAGCGTCTCGCCGAAGGCTTTCATCTGTTGTTCGAGGCAGTAGTCGGCAATCTTTAAAGCGAAATCAAGCGAAGCTTTGCTTTCGCGACATTGAACATTGAACATTGAACATTGATCATTCAATTTTTCATTTTTCATTTTTAATTTTTCATTTTCTTGCGATAGCAAGAAGTGTATCACCCCACACCTGAACCCGATCACCGCTGCACGCTTGCGGTAAGTATCCATCACATAGTCGATGTTCTTCGCCGCCTCCTGGCGCTTCGATTCCACCCACTTCTCGATGGCCTTACGCAGACGGGGAGTGTCGATGAAACCGGAATAACTGCGGAGTTTTGTGACGGCCTCCTGAATGCGAGCCTCGTCGTCCTCCGAACGGTGGGAAAACTTCGTGAGTTTGGCAAAGGCACCGTCAGGCATTTCTGCCATCAGGACGCGGGAGGACAGTCCGTTCTCGATGTTGTCCGACTTGAAACAGCGGCGCACAGCCCCGTAAGTACCCAGCATCGTCCAGTTGTAGGCCACCTGAACCACACCGCTCTCGGCTTGATCGCTGTTGTAGTCCTGACCCCACTCGCCGTGGTCGAAACCCATGCGGTAGATGTCGTATTTCGACGACCACGAACCCGCTCCGTTGGTCTTTCGGAGGGTGTCCAACTCCTCACCGAAGGAGTAAAGTGTGTGACCCTGGGCGTTCTTCAGGCGCTTCAAAAGAGTTGAGCAAGAGACGGTTACCGGCACCATACGAATCAGTACATGAGGGTCTTCTGGAGCCTTCTCGTTTGCCTTACGGCGCTTGCGCTGCTCCTTCCACTCGTCCTCGCGCTGACGGGCGAGTGCGTCCTCTTGGTCGAACTGCCGTTTCCACACGTCCACCGCCGTCTTACAGATGCTCTTGTTCGACGCCTGTTCGCCTCGGATGATGCTCATGAGGCCCAGTCGGTGACGCATCCCATCACAATACTCCACCTCCACTTGGTCGGCATACGCTGCAGCAATGGGAAGAACCGCGCAGAGGACAGGCATGTGCATGGATTCGGGAACGCCCACCAAACTCTCCTTCAGGCCAATGGGAAGGCGAAGCCTAGGACCCACCCCCTTCCCCTCCCTTAAAGGGAGGGAAGAAGAATCATTTTCCTCTTCATCCAACTCTTCTTCCTCATTTTGAATTTTGAATTTTGAATCTTGAATGATAGAAGAGATGGTCTTCGATACTCCTTTTGGAGGTTCCTTGCAAGCCGAGTCGACAATACTCCTCAACTCCTCTTCTGAGAGGCCCAAACGAGGCATAATTTGCATCAAAAGGTCTTTCTTATTGTCGCAAATCGCCCGCAGATTGACTGCCAACTGATGGAGTCTCACATTACGCTCGCCCTCCACTGGTTCACCTCCGGTCTTCGACCAATATTCTTCGATGATTGAGGAATAAGGGATGCCACGAAAACAAAGACTCTCCCCCTTCCCCTCCCTTTTAGGGAGGGGCGTGACCCCCTCTAAATCTCCCCGAGGGGAGACTTCTAGATTATTAGGGGTCTTCCTCTCTTCCCCCTCGCCCTTTAAGGGAGAGGGCTCGGGGGAGAGGGTCCGGAATATCTCATCATCAAGAAATATCAGGTCTTCAGGACCTGCTGATGTCGTGAAGAACACGCGGGTAATGTCCTTCGCACCCTTGTCGTACTCTACGCCCAGTAGGCGGCTGGCCCAACGCAGGTTCTCCTCCTGCGACATCGAGGGACGGCGACGGAAGACGAGGTGGTAACCCTCGCCACGGGCACTCAGTTCCAGCATCAGCAGTCCCAGTTCGTCCTTCTTCGCCATGATGCGCTCCTTTGTGGCCTCCATCTGATCTTGGGCGATGTGGTCGATGTCCATCCCAACGCTT
>CADCHQ010000028.1 GCA_902801325.1 uncultured Bacteroidales bacterium
ATTATATATCAACAAATTATATATAATTATATATATTATTATAAAGAATATTATTATACATAATAATTCTTTCTCTCACTCTCTGCCTCCAATAGGGGGGGCACGAAAATAACTGTAATCTGTACACATTGTACACATTTCACTCCTCACTTCCCGAGAGGTGGGGTACAGAAAAAAAACTGTAATCTGTACACATTGTACACATTTCGCTCCTTACTTCCAAGAGGTGGGGTACAGAAAAAAAACTGTAATCTGTACACATTGTACACATTTCGCTCTTCACTTCCAAGAGGTGGGGTACAGAAAAAAAACTGTAATCTGTACACATTGTACACATTTCGCGAATGTTTAATCCCAGTAGGTTTGGTGTTTTGGTTGGTTAATTATATCTTTGAGTCTTCTTCAAAGTCTCGCTTAATCGTACTTTGAGCCCACTTTGTGGTCTCGAAAATACTCCCACTCGAGAATACATCAATAAAGTGATGTAGCTGCGCTACTCCGACCTAACGGTCTCATACATCCAATAAAAAAAATTGCATGCAAGCCTGCATTTTGTTTATTGAATGCATTATATCACTTTATTTTTGCAATTCTTCTCGCTTATTCGTATATTTGCCTCGGAAATAATAGAACTGATTTATGATTCAGACTCAACTCTTACCATTGCGGCCACCCTATCAGATAATTGCCGCATGTGGCTACGTGGGATTGCAAGTGGCTACACTCATCGTAACAGAGGAAACACGCGACGAAACGGGTTCCTATGGCATTACCACCCACTCGCATCCCGTTGTGAACTACGCCTGCAAATAGTTGGCACTCGACGACGAGAATCCCCAGACCTACAGCCGTAATTTCGATGATTACCTGAGCGCTGAGGGTGCTGTGTGGGACAAGGTGGAAGTGCGCCACATCTGGGTGCTGGGCATAGAAGGCGCCATGAAGTCTATCTCGTGGGACAATTTCATGTATGTTGTCAACAAGAACGATGCCGACTGGGGTGTTGAAATCACCGACCGCAACACGCTCTGGCAGTTTAACCTCGACATGCGGCGCGTATGGGAGGGCTTGCGCGGCTTGGGCGTAAGCGTAGTGCCCAATAAATGTGACCCCGTTCGCGTAAGATTAGGTGCGTTGTGGACATCCGACGACGACACTGAGGTCGACCATTTCATCATGGTGGAGCTTGAGGAGACAACGCTCTTTACCGTGCTTATGGGCGAAGTGAAAGAGACGGTGCATCTGATTGCTGAGGGCCTCAAGTATGTGGCAAAATACATCCTCCGCAAGCATTGCTACATATCTGTTGACTTTCCGAATGAAGTAGAACGCCTGCTGACGGACTTCCCAGAAGTTGTTGAGGGGGTCGATAAGATTCTATCTGTGTACGAAACCTAACCCACCTATGTTCGCAGGAGTGACCATGTACGTAGGCACACGCATGCGGCCTGTAACCGATGTGATAGCCGATGCGATGGACACGGACAACCCGTCCGTGGCCTTCGACTTCATGGACCACCTGTTGAACTTTGCCCTCGACTGTCCGCGCGAGCAACGCCTGTACATCCGCAATGTCTGCAACAAGATTCGTTCCCGCCACGGACGTCGCCAGTTTCTGGCAGCACCTACCTCCGAAGCCAATCAACCAGCCACCCCACAACTCAATAACAATAATGTACCCGCGTGCTTGCGTACGCGTGAGGCCGAGGAACTGTGGCAAAAGTTGCGCGAAGCAGGTTTCATCAACCCCGGCTCTTACGCTTTGGCCGAGGGCGTATCTGACAATCAAGCCACCTACATCGCCGCGGCGATGGGTTCAGCCCTGAAGCTGCAGCATAAATGGAAACCCTTCATAGAACTTTGGAACATCGTCAACATGCCCCAGTTGGCACACAACTGGCAGGAAGTAGGCCGAATGCCCAAGGATTACAAACTCATAGACAAGCTTTTGGACGAATAAGATTAAAGTTGTAAAGTCTTGAAAACGAGCATGATACGGTATTACCTAACCTTTATGATAAGGGTTAGGTAATACTTTTTATAGTAGTTTTTGAAGTACTTTTGCAGTGTCAAAACAACAATCAATCGAGCGCTCAACGATTTGCGATTTGACGCAAGTGATCATTAAACAAAAGTAAAATTCAAAAATTCAAAAAATTCATGCTAACACGACATTTTTCTATTGTTAAGAACATTCGCAGCCAACGTGCAGAAGACTGCACGCCAGAGCTGTTCCGAGCAGCACTTGCCGACGAAGCTACGCGCCAGATATGGCAACGCTGCCAAACCATTGCCCAACAGATGGACACCCCTGGTGCCGACACTAAAGCGCTTGCCGAGCAGTATCGTAAGGCGAAGTCCAAACTGCCGGCATTCTGCTTCCACGCCAGTTTTACCGACGGCCATCGCAAGAACGACAGTGCTAAGCCCTCGGGCTTGATGATGATTGACCTGGACCACATCCAAGGCGACCCTCGCGACTACTATCGCCGCATGATTGAGGGCATTGAACCTGCAGCAGACATTGTCTATGCTCATCTTACACCCAGTCAGCACGGCATTCATCTCGTATGCCGAGTCAACATCCCCACCGACGCCTCTGCCACCGACGCCTCCGAGGCCATTGCCGTTGCACAACAGGCACTTGTAGTGAGTCTGGGCATCCAGCAGTACTTCGATGGTTGCACCAAGGACTTGGCACGCTGTTCCTTCGTGTGTCCTGAGGAAGCCACGCTGTATCTCGACGAAGAAGCCCTCTTCAGCCCAAGCCCCTCTCTCCCCGTCCCTGAAAAAAAGCAAGAGGAGAATGTAACCGCTCCCCTCCCTATAAGGGCGACTGGGGTCTTTAGAGAATCCACTGGATGTGGATTCGGCCCCACAAAGGGGAGCGAGTCCCCACTCGCGACGGTGGGCAGGCAGGGGGGAGAGTCTTTATTCAAGGGCATTCCCTACAGCTCCATTATCCAAGCCTACTGGCAACGCACTGGTGGCGAACCCGTGGAGGGCGAACGCAATGATCGTCTTCACAAGTTAGCCTGTCACCTTCGCTACATCACCGACGACAACGAGTCGCTACTCCTGAACATCATGCCTCGTTACGGACTCGGCGAGGAAGAAATGCGCAACCTCATTCACTCCGCATGCACAGGCAAACTCTTCTCGCGTCCCAAACTGCTGCAAGACATCCTCGCAGAACTGGGTGATGGCCAGGACAACACCTGTGACAGCGAAACGTCGGGTCAGGAATCCCACGAGCAGGCGTCCTCTCTATCCGAGCTCTCAGCAGCCTTCGCCAAGGGGTCGTTCCCACCGCTCATCACGCTGCTCACATCCAAGGTTGACCCTGCCTTCCGACCCGCTGTGGCCATGAGTATCTTTGCACCGCTCGACACCCATCTTGCGGGTGTCAGTTATAACCACATCACTGGCGAAGTTCTCGAACCAGGTTGCCTCTCAATGCTCGTAGCACCCTTCTCCAGTGGCAAGAGCTGTGTGAATGCACCCATCGACGCTATTATGCGTGACATCAAGGAAAAAGACCGCATGGTGAGAGCACAGGAGCGTGCCTGGCGTGAGGAGTGCAGCCAGCTGGGGTCGAACAAGAATAAACCACCACGACCCGATGGGGCAATACAATGGATTCAGGCCAACGCCACAGCCGCTTCCTTCCTCGACCTCATGCTGCGTGCGAAGGGAAAGCCACTCTATGTACGATGCGATGAGATTGAATTTCTCGACCGCTTTGCCGGTGGTCGCAACGGCTGTTCCACCGAACTCCTGCGCGAAGCCTTTGACCACAACGAATGGGGAGCCGAGCGTGTCAGCGCGGCCAGTATTAGCGGCGAAGCCCCCTTGCGCATGAATATGAACGTCAGCACCACACCCGGTACTGCACGCCGTTACCTGCGTCGGGCACTCACCGATGGCACCCTCTCGCGACTGACGCTCTCTACCATCGATCGCGACCCCTTTGCCGGCGCACCCCTCTTTGGGAACTACGATGAGGTATTTTATAACCGACTCGACTTCGCCATCCGTAACTTGAATGCCGCTCATGGGCACATCGAATGTCCCGAGTGCTTACGTCTCATCCGACAACTCGACGAGGAGACACTGCACCACGCAGCACTCACGGAGGATGTCCTCTTGCTCGACCTCTACAAGCGTGCACTCGTCAGTGCCACACGTCGCGCAATGACACTCTACATTGCCGAGGGAATATGGACGGCAGAAATCGAGGCCTTCGTGCGTTGGAGCTACCTCTACGACATTGAGGTCAAGCGTCACTTCTTTGGAGAAGATTTCCTTGCTGCACGCCAGTTGGACAATATCGTGCGCATAGGCCGAGGTCCCGTAAACCTGCTTGCCCGCATGGAAAGGGTCTTCACGCGCCAGCAACTCGTCGAAGAACGTATACGTTGGGGTATGGAACCCGATCCACGAAACATGATTTCTACCTGGAAATCACGTGGATACATCGAAGAAACCGATACACCCAACATCTATCGCAAGCTTCTCATCTAAACATTATAGCGGCACCCTGTTCGAGAGAATGGGGTGTCGCATTTTAAATGTGTACAATGTGTACAGATTACAGTTTTTTTCGTGAGGGGTAGGCAACAAGATGTGTACAATGTGTACAGATTACAGTTTTTTTCGTGAGGGGTAGGTCAACAAAGTGTACTATACTTCACTTCCTCTCAACGAAGCATTAGAAAAATAGACGTTAAACATTACACATTAAACTTTTATTCGTATATTTGCGGGCGAATAATAAATAATACTATGAAGAAGATAAGAACTTAAGCATTAAATGTAGACGAAGTAATTAATTCACATTTTTTACTTAATATCGATTTATATCATGAAAGATTCAAAGAGAGTTCCTATATTGTTGTTGGAAAACAAACCATCAAACCTTATGTCAGACATTGTTCTGTTTGGTGACGGAAATTGTGGGAAAAGCACCACCCTTCATCACCTAATAGTACTATTGTCAGGTGGGGGTGTACTTAATCCTTCCATACAGGTAGCTTATGAAAAAGCATTCAAAGAAAAAAAGAAAAACCATATACGAGACGTGGATGTCTTCATAAACTACCAATCAGAATATGGAACTATTCCTATTTATGTTTCCACGGATGGTGACAGTTGGCCTATCGTAGAAGACAATTTTCGTTTCTTCTACCATTGTCCCCGTACAAAACATAAGATATACGAATTCGATGGTTGGGATTTCGTAGAATGTAATATTGAGGAGAGGCCCAGTCCACTGTTTTGTATTAGCCCTGCCAATTATAATCATTTTGGAGGAATACAGGCTCATCGTTACTATTTGGATGTAACATGCGAGGATTGGAAGCGTGAAAGATGGATAAAAAAGGAAAAGGGGAAAAAGACTCTTCCACTGGTAAAGGGTTATAAGATTCTAAAAGTTTATAAAAACGATGCTGATTTAGCTCAAAGAATTATTCAATTAATTCATCAAATGTTGTTAGATAAGATTATTTAATTTCAAGCAAATAAATAATTATGAAAACAAAATACTTTCTATTATTCTTTCTCGCTTTCTTAGGGAACATCTCAGCACACGCCTATGATGCATACATTAATGGCATCTATTATAACTTCGAAGAGGATCTTGCAGAGGTCGTTAACAATGGCTCTACTGGTTCATACTCTGGACATGTCACTATCCCTGAGTCAGTCATATACAGAGGCAGAAGTTATAGCGTGACGAGCATAGGAGACGGGGCTTTCTCTGGCTGCAGCGGCCTGACCTCCATCACGATTCCGGGCAGCGTGACGAACATATGGAGCGAAGCTTTCTGTGACTGCAGGGGCCTGACCTCCGTTACGATTCCGGGCAGCGTGACGAACATATGGAGCGGTGCTTTCGAAAACTGCAGGGGCCTGACCTCCGTTACGATTCAGGACGGCGTGACGAACATATGGAGCGGTGCGTTCTATAATTGCACTGGCCTGACCTCCATAACGATTCCCAACAGCGTGACAAACATCGGTAGTAATGCATTTTATCAGACCCCATGGTATGACAACCAGCCTGACGGATTAGTCTATGCTGGAAAGGTGGCTTATAAATACAAAGGCACAATGCCAGATGGAACTGCCATTGAGATTCAAGCAGGCACTGTGGGAATGGCAACTGATGCTTTCGCTGGCTGCAGTGGCCTGACCTCTGTCACCATCCCCAACAGCGTGACATGCATAGTGAGCAATGCTTTCTGGAATTGCAGCAACCTGACATCAGTGACTGTTGACATAGAATCACCGCTCAGTATTTCTGAAACTACTTTTCCCAACCGCGCCAATGCAACTCTTTATGTTCCTTATGGTTGTAAAGCAGCTTACGAGGCCGCAAATTACTGGAAGGAGTTCAAGGAAATCATAGAGATGGAAGACCCATCTCCATCCATAGAATTTGCCGATGCTGCTGTCAAAGCAATATGTGTCGCTAACTGGGACACCGGTGGCGACGGGGAACTGGGCGAGGGTGAAGCGGCGGCTGTGACCGACCTCGGAACTGTCTTCAAGGGCAATACCGACATCACCTCGTTCGACGAGTTGCAGTACTTCACGGGGGTGAAGGTGGTTCCATCTGAGGCGTTCTTTGAATGCACCAGCCTGACCTCCATCACAATTCCCAACAGCGTGACGAGCATAGGAGTCTATGCTTTCCGGGGTTGCAGCGGTCTGACCTCCATCACGATTCCCAACAGCGTGACGAGCATAGGAAGCGGTGCGTTCTATAATTGCACTGGCCTGACCTCAGTGACCATCCCCAACAGCGTGACAACGATTGGCAGTTTTGCGTTCCGGAATTGCAAAGACCTGACCTCAGTGACCATCCCCAACAGCGTGACAACGATTGGCAGTTTTGCGTTCCGGAATTGTATTTAGAGACCTCTAAACTATCATGAATAACGAAAACTAATCGAACTTAAATCATTGTACTACAGTCACTTTTAGATTTTAACACTTCAGAAGTCGTTTTTGGTTGCTTCGGAAATTCCCTATAAATTTGCAACGTATTTCTACCGCAGGGAATTTACGAGGCTTTATTTTTGCCACATCGTGGACATAGTTGACAAGGGTTGCCGAAGGGTTACAACTGTTGACTGATTTCTGACCCGCTTTTGAGAAAAGCAACATCGTGGTGAAAATTGACAAAGGATGTCAATAGTTTACTTGTGATTACTTGCGGAGAGGTACAATAAAAAGAAATGTTGAACCAACAAATACTGCAAGTATGCCAAAGACCAGAAAATGTGCTTATTGTGGCAAGGTTTTCACCACAAACATCGGAATGCAGAAGTACTGCTCGGAGGAATGTGCCGAGAAAGCGAAGGAATCCAAGAAAAAGAGACAAAGGGATTTCCTTCGGAGTGTTGAGCCAGTGATGGAACTCCAACAGCAGGAGTACCTGACCTTTTCCAAGGCTGCCATCCTTTTAGGCTGTACCCGTCAGTATGTCTATAAACTCGTTGAGCAAGGGAAGTTGCCAGCCTCACGGTTGAGCAGCCGAATGGCTCTTGTCCGTAAGAGTGACATTGAGAAGATGTTTGCGGCCAATCCTTATAACCGTGTCCTCCCCTACTTGAAGCCGAAGAAAACTTCCATGAGGCAAAAGACGTCTTCTAAGGGGGGCAATAAAAATGTGATGCCTACCGATGAAGTTCTTGAATACTACTCAGGCGAGGAAGTGAAGCAGATATATAAGGTCAAGCAGTCTTGGCTCTATGCCTCAGCAAAGCGTCACCAGATTCCAATGTGCCGTATTGCAGGACGGAACTACTACAGCAAGAAACACATTGATGCCGTATTCAGCACCACCATAGACCTTGATGCCATCGTTGATTGGCTGTCACCACAGGAAGTAGCAGACCGATACGGTATCAACCTTGCGGCAGTCCGTTCCTATGCCCACCGTCACAAGATTCCCAGTAAACGTGAGTATGGACACACCTACTATTCTCAAAGCCACTTTGATGAACTACGCCGGACGGACTTGTTGGAGGACGAAAACTATTATACTGTTGAGCAAGTGCAGCAACTCTATGGACTGACTAAAGCCAACATCTGCCACATTGTCAAGGTAAAGCATATCGAGAAGACTAAAGTAGGAAGGCTTAACCTCCTGCTTCGTTCCGATGTGGAAAGAGTGATGGAAGAACGGAAATCCTTGGGAATGATGCCTGCCGGATTCTGAATTTCTACCATACTGACAGATTATTCAGTGATTATTGGGAATAATCGGAATCAGCATGTCATCATTGAGTTCCTTTGCACCCGTGGAGAAACGCTCCACCATGATTACTAACATTTAAAAGATATAAGTATGAGTAACATCTGCAAGACCGTGACCCT